>NZ_RFSK01000028.1 GCF_009923995.1 Janthinobacterium sp.
GGGGCGGCAAATTTTTCTCTGCTGACATAGACCTTCTTTACGATAGACGCGTGCGCGACACGGCGCGACAGGGCGCTATTTTAAGCCAGCAAGGTTCGCCTGAGCACATCGGCCTGCTCGCGCGCCTGGCGCGCCCGGGCGCCGTACTCGCTGGCCGCGCCCGGATGCAGCCAGGCATGTGCCTTGGCGGCCAGGTCCAGGTACAGTCTTTCCTTTTCCTGCAAGGCCCGCACGGCGGCCCAGATGGCCGCTTCCGCCTTGTCGTGCTGCACTTCGCCGAGGATTTTCGCCGTGAAACCGTGCCCCGTATGGCAGCGGAAGCGCTGCGGCTGCTGGCCGTGCAATTCCCATAGCGTGCCCTGGCATTCCGGGCAGGTAAACGTCGATGGCGAGGCGATCTTTTCCAGTTGTTCCATGTTTCCCACTCCCCGGGCAAAACGGTTTTCCATGGCGATCCAGTGGGGCGCAGGCTGCTGCGGCTGGGCCGGCTGGGCCGATGCCGGCTTGCCGCTGGCCAGCGCCAGCAGGGCCGGCGCGATCTGCGCCACCGGCAGGCGCCAGTCCACGTCCACATGGTCGATGGCGCTTTGCGGCATCGATGGCGCCACGGCCTCCGACGGCTCCTGCACCAGCACCTTGCCGCCGCAGGCCTTGATGGCTTGCAGGCCCGCCGTGCCGTCGTCCAGGTAGCCGCTGAGGATCACGCCCACGACCTTGCGCCCATACGCGGCCGCCGCGCTGCGGAACAGGGGATCGATGGCGGGACGCGTGTGGTTTTCCTTCGGTCCCCGCGTCAGTTCGATGCAGGGCTGGCCGGCCGCGCTGACGACCAGCATGTGCCGGTCCGGTGGCGCCAGCAGGATGCGCCCGGGCCGCACGGGCTCGCGCTCCTCGGCAAAGCGCACGGGCAAGGCGGAAGTCTTGCCGAGGATCTCGGGCAAGACGCTATGGCGCGCCCCCAGGTGCGCGACGGCCAGCACGGGGGCCGGCATGCTGGCGGGCAGCGCGGAAAAAATGGCGGACAAGGCTTCCATGCCGCCCACGGAAGCACCGATGAGTATCAACACCTCCATGCCAGCCCCTTTCGCGCCCAGGTCCAGCAGTCATTCTGCTGTGGCTTGAAGCACGATTCCGTGCGCTGTATAACCGAGGGCACTACGACGCATCGACGCCTGGAAAAAGCGTCGCGAGCGGAAGGGAGAGGTGGCCGAGAAGCGCTACCGCACTCAAGTGCGGTGAGCATCGCAAGCTACCGATACCGACGCGCAGCAGCTTCGGCCAGGCGTTCTCAGACCGGCGTTTTGAAGATGGGATCGACGATGAACTGCTGCGCCTTGATGCGCAGGGTGCGCTCTTCGTCCAGCTCGGCGCGCGTCTCGCCCAGCTCTTCGCGCTCCGCTTCCAGTTCCAGGCGCACCGTGGCCAGTTCCGTTTCCACGCGGGTCAGGCTTTCCAGCTTCAGCTGGGCCTGGATCAGTTCCGCGCGGGCCGCTTCGGCCGCCTCTTCCAGGCGGGGGATGCCTTCGAGCTTGAACTGTGCCTTGGCCAGGTCCATGCGCGCCTGCTCGGCCGCCTCTTCCAGGCGCGGCAAGCCTTCCAGGCGCAGCTGCGCCTTGGCCAGGTCCGTGCGGGCCTGGTTCGCCACCTGGCGCTCGCGCTCGAGTTCCTCGCGCAGGGTGGCCAGCTCGCCTGCCTGCAGGTCGAGCAATTCCTGCTGGCGTTCGTTCTCGCTAGCCAGGTCCATCAATTCCTGTTGATTGTCGTTCATCTCGGCTTCATGCGCGCTGTGGCTGGCGCTCAACTCCTGTCCTACAAAATCGAGGATGGCCTTTTGCAGCACGGGCGACAGCTCGGCGGCAGCGGCGATCTGGCGCTGGGCGCCGGCCTTGCGGCGCTGCAGCAGCTTGCTGATGGTGCCCAGGCAGGCACCATTGCCCAGCCGCTCGCGCAAGGCGCGCACGGTGACGGCCTGGCCTTCTCCCGCCAGCGCTTCCATTGCCGCATTGATCTGTTCCGCGCTTACTTTTGCCATGTCGTCCACTCTTGAATGTTGCTCAGGGTCATCTGGGACTATCTTTCCCAGGGGCATCATCTTATGCCAGCGGCGGCAAAGCGTAAAGTATTTCTCAATAGAAATTGCAATTGCACAACGGAATCGCGTGCAAGCATGCGGCCCGGCGCCTCATTCTTCGAGCAGGCCGTTTTCGGTCAGCATGTCCTGCACCAGTTCCAGGCGCAGCACGGGATTGTCCTGGCTCAGCAGGAGCTGTTTCTGCATGGCGCTCAGCGACAGCAGTTCGCACCAGCGGTTCGCCACCCAGCCGCACTCATCGAGCCGGTAAGGCGGCTGCAGCGGCATCTGCTCGGGCGGGATCTTTTGTTCCTGCAAGGTGCGTATCAGCGCGCCCAGCGCATCGGCCACGTTCTGCTGTTCCTGCGGGATGGGAATGATCTTATCGGGCGGCAAGGTTTCAATCCGCGCCGTCCACAAGCCGTGTTTCAGCTGTTCGCTGGCCACGATGTGAAAGCGCTGCTGGCCCATGCATTTGATTTGCAGCAAGCCGGACAGGGGCGCGGCCCAGTCGATGACGCGCGCCAGGGTGCCCACGGGGGCCAGGGTTTCCCGCTGGCCCGGCTTGCGCACTTCCGTGCCGTCCAGCAGCTGCACCACGCCGAAGGGCTGCTCGCCCATGATGCACTGGCGTATCATGTCCAGGTAGCGCACCTCAAAGATCTGCAGGGGCAGATAGCCATCGGGATACAGCACCGTATTGAGCGGGAACAAAGGTATCGAGGTCATAGGCGCATGATGGCACGAATGGCATATCCGTGCAGCGCGCCTTGCCCTGCCTGGCCAGCGTTCCCGCTTACTTGTAGAAGCGGCGTTTTTTCGCCCGCTCGGCCGCCTTCGGCGCCAGCACTTTGACGACCTTTTTCTGGATGGTGCCGCCGGCGGACGTGCCCGGCACGCGGTGCTCCGCCTCGAAGCCCCCTTCCTCGCTGCGTTTCAGGGTTTGCCGGGTCAGCGCTTCCACGGCCGACAGCAATTCCACTTCATCGGCGCAGACGAGGGAAATCGCCTCGCCCGAGGCGCCCGCGCGGCCCGTGCGGCCGATGCGGTGAATGTAATCTTCCGCGACCGTCGGCAAGTCGAAATTGACGACGACGGGCAGCTGGTCGATGTCCAGGCCGCGGGCAGCCACGTCGGTGGCCACCAGCACCTGCACCTCGGCCGATTTGAAACGGGCCAGTGCACGCAGGCGGTTCGGCTGCGTCTTGTCGCCGTGGATGGAGTCGGCGCGCACGCCCTGCTCCAGCAAGGTGTTGACCAGTTGTTCCACGCCTTTGCGCGTCTTGACGAAGACCAGCACCTGGCCCCAGCGCTTTTTCTTCAGCAGGTGCAGGAACAGTTCCGGCTTGCGCTTCTTGTCGCACACGATGACGGATTGCTTCACGGCCTTCACCGTGCTGTTGCGCGCGCTCACCTCCACCGAGACGGGGTCCTTCAGCATGGTCTTGGCCATGGCGCGGATGGCGTCCGAGAAGGTGGCCGAGAACAGCAGGGTCTGGCGCTGCTTGGGCATGCTCATCAGCAACAAGTCCAGCTCGCGCTCGAAGCCCAGGTCCAGCATGCGGTCGGCCTCGTCCAGCACCAGGGTCTGCACCTGCTCGAACTTGACGGCGCCCTGCGTCTGCAAGTCCAGCAAGCGGCCCGGCGTGGCCACCAGCACGTCCAGGCCCTTGCGCAGCTTGCTGATCTGCGGCTCGATGGGCACGCCGCCATAGGCGACAAAGCTGCGCAGCGGCAAGTTGCCGCCATAGCTGCGGAAGCTGGCATAGACCTGTTCGGCCAGTTCGCGCGTGGGCACGAGCACGAGCACGCGCACGCACTGGGGCGCCACCACGCCTTCCAGGGTCAGGCGCTGCAGCAGGGGCACGGCAAAGCCGGCCGTCTTGCCCGTGCCCGTCTGCGCGGCGGCCATCAAATCGCGGCCCGCCAGCACGGCCGGAATGGCTTGCGCCTGCACGGGCGTGGGCTGGGCATAGCCGAGCTCATCAAGTTTGCGGACGAGGGGATCGATCAGGCCGAGGGAGGAAAACGTCATGGGAAAGGCAATCTTGGCAAAGGAAAAGGCGGCGCACACGGACGGGCCCTGCGCGCGATTGCCGAGATTATAGGCCAGCGGGGCTGCCGGCCACGGTTTTCACCGATAAAACGTGTCCGTCAGAACTTCATTTCCATCGTGGCGCGCGCCTGCGGCGAGCTGGGCGAAATGCTGTTGCGGATGATGGTACCGCTGGGGTCCGTATAACTGCTGCTGCTTTCAAAATCCTGCGCCAGCAGGTTCGACATGGCCAGGCGCAGCTGGTTCTTCGCATCGAATTTCCACAGCGCATAGATGTCGAGGTCGCGCCGCGGCGTCGTATAGGCGCTCTGGCGCTCGGTGATGCGCACGGGGCCGCCGTTGCGGAAATTGAAGCTGCCGCCCGTCGTCAGCATGCCATCGGGGGTCTTGTAGTCGAGGCCAAAGTTGCCGCTGACGGGGGTTTGCTGGTCGAGCCGGTTATTCGGCCCCGGTACCTGGTCCACCTGCGACCAGTTGCGGCTGATGCTGGCGCGCAAGTCCAGCGCGGGCACGGGCGCGGCCAGCACGGCGCGCAGGGGGAACTTCGCTTCCAGCTCTACCGTCTGCGTATTCGCGCGGCCGTCGTTGACGGGCGTGGAGACCCAGCGGTCATTGATGAACAGCAAGCCCTGGCGCGTGTAGCCGTCGATGCGGCGGGCCGAGGCGCGGGCGCTGAGCAAGGCGCCTTCCGCCCAGTAATGCTCGTACGAGGCATCGATGCCCAGCGCCAGCTCCGGCTTCAGGTTCGGATTGCCCTCGCGGTCGGGCTCGCTCTGGCTATTGTTCGTGGACAGGCTGCGGCGCGGAATCAGATTGCCCGTCTGCGGCGCCTTGTAGGTGCGCGTGAGGGCCAGGCGCACCTGGTCGCCCTTGGTATCGGGCAACTTCCACAGGGTTTGCAGCAGCGGGCTCCAGACGCTGCTGCGCTGCTGCACGGCATCGAAGCTGTCGCCATCGCTGCGCGTGTCGATGCCTTCCCAGCGCACGCCCGCATACATGGACCAGCGCGGCGTGATTTCCCACTCGTCCTGCGCATACAGGGCCAGGCGCTTGATGTCGGCGTTGTAATCCTCGTCGCTGTTGACGGGCGGGCGGCCGCCAGGCAGGGCCAGCTCGCGCTGCCAGCGGTCTTCCTCGCGCCGCGTGAAGGCGCCGTCCCAGCCCATGGACAAGGCATGGCCAGGGACCCAGGGCGCCGAATACTTGCCCGTCGAAGACAGTCCCCGCTCCGACGCTTCCACCCGCACGGTGCGGTCCAGCGCCAGCCCCACGCCGTCGATGTCGCCCACGGGGCGGCCATCGGCCGTGCTGCCGCTGCCCGATGCGCCGAACTTGAGTTCGAGCTTGGCGCCCCCTTCCAGCTTGTGCACCCAGGTCAGGTCGGCACGCCCGTAACGGAAGTCATTGTCATTCTGGCTATCGGTGGTATCGTAATCGGGGCGCATGCCCAGCTCGGTTTCACTGCGGCTGTGGCTGCGGTTTTCGCTGCGCCCCGCACTGAGGAAAAACTGCGCCGTCAGGGTGTCGCCGCCGGCCAGCGTCCAGTTCAGCCTGGGCGACAGGTTGACGCCCTGGGAGCGGCCGTCGCCCGTGCCATTCACACGGCGCAGCAAGCTCTGCGCGCCATCGGGCAAATAGGCGAGATCCATGCCCGGATTGTCGTAGTGGTAATCGAAGCGGTACAGCGCGCCTGCCAGCGAATACGAAAAATTACCGTCGCGGTCGGACAACTGCACATTCAAGGTCGGCGAGAAACTCACATTGCTGCCCTGCACGCCCAGCTTCACTTCGCGCTGCGCCGTCTTGACGGCCTTCTTCAGCACCACGTTGATGGTGCCGGCGATCGACTGCGTGCTGTATTCGGCGCTGGCCGCGTGCAGGATTTCGATGCGCTCGATGACGTCGGGCGACAGGGTATCGAGCGAAAAGCCGGCCGGCGCCCGTTCGCCATTGAGGAGGATCTGCGTGTAGCCGCTGCCCAGGCCCCGCATGCGGATCTCGCCGCCCGAACGTCCCGCCGCGCCGGAAACCGTAATGCCGGGCAGGCGCTTGAGCACGTCGGTGACATTCGTGTCGCCATACTTGAGGATTTCCTCGCTGCTGACGATCATCTTGCTGGCCGTATCATCGCGGCGCGGATCATAGCCGCTGCCCTTGACTTCCACCGTCTGCATGGCGGGCGCCGCAGGCTTTTCCGCCTTCGGCGGCGTGGCGGCGACGGGATCGGCGGCGGATGCTTCGGATTGCTGGGCCTGGACATGGCAGGCAAACAGGACGGCGGAGGCAACAACGGTGAGGCGCAGGGTACGGCGTGGCATCATGACTGGGCTGAAAAAGTTGGCTGAATAAAAATGGCTAAATGCTAAAAAACAGGCAGCCGTATTTTGCGGCAATTTTGCTCTTATGGCACAGTTTCTCGAAAATATTTCCTATAGCAAATTAAATTCGGTGCAAGCCCAGGAAAGCCACCGTGCCGCGCAGCCCGTATCATTGCGCGCCACATCGCCGCTATAATGCGTTTTCATCATTGTTCCCATCCCCCCGTCAAAGGCTTCCCATCGTGTCTGACCGTCTTGCCGTCCTGCCCCAATATCTGCTTCCCAAGGGAGCGTTGACCAACTTCGCCGGCCGCATCGCCGGCGCCAAGGGCGGCGCCATGACCACCCGGTTGATCCGCTGGTTCGTCGGTCGCTACAACGTCAACATGGATGAGGCGCTGGACCCGGACATCACGCACTACGCCAGCTTCAACGACTTTTTCACGCGCGCCCTGCGCCCCGATGCCCGTCCCCTCGCCAAGGCCGACTACGTCTGCCCCGTCGATGGCCGCATCAGCCAGTTCGGCACGATCGACAAGGACCAGATCTTCCAGGCCAAGGGCCACCACTTCAGCACCACGGCCCTGGTGGGCGGCGACGCGGCCCTGGCGGCCCGGTTCGAACACGGCAGCTTCGCCAACCTGTACCTGAGCCCGCGCGACTACCACCGCATCCACATGCCGTGCGACGGCCGCCTGACGCGCATGATCTATGTGCCCGGTGAACTGTTCTCCGTCAACCCGACGACGGCGCGCGGCATTCCCGGCCTGTTCGCCCGCAACGAACGCGTCGTCTGCGTCTTCGACACAGCCAATGGCCCCTTCGTCATGACCTTGGTCGGCGCCACCATCGTCGGCAGCATGGCCACCGTCTGGCACGGCGTCGTCAACCCGCCCCGCACGGGCCAGGTGCGCGACTGGAGCTATGCGAACGACAATGTCGTGCTGAAACAGGGCGAAGAACTGGGCCGCTTCCTGCTCGGCTCCACCGTCGTCATGCTGTTCCCGAAAGACACCGTGACATTCAATGGCGGCTGGCAGCCGGCCGGCCCCGTGCAGCTGGGCGAAGTCATGGGCAACCTGCCCAAGTAAAGTATCCTGACGCGCGCCTACACGGGCGCGTCCGTCCGGTACATTTCTTCCATCAAGTCCAGGAACGCCCGCGTCTTGGCCGGCATCAGGCGCCGGCCGGGAAACACGGCCCAGCCCGTGACCAGCGGGAAACTCCATTCCGGCAGCACCCGCACCAGCTCCCCCGTCGCCACGTAGGCCTTGGCAAAGCGGTCCGTGCTGGCCGCGATGCCCACGCCCGTGCAGGCCATGCGCACCAGCAATTCCGGAGAATTCGCCAGCAGGCGCACGGGCAAGTCGCGCTCCCACGTCGTCTTGCCGCGGATCAAAGTCCAGTGCACGAGACCATGCACGGAACGTGGCAGGCTGAGCAAATCATGGCCATATAAATCGTCGGGATGCTCGGGCAAGCCGTGCACGCTCGTGTATTGCGGCGAGGCATACAGCGCCAGGGTGCTGAAGGCCACGCGGCGCGCGGCCAGGCTGGCGTCGTCGGGCAGGTTGCCCATGCGGATGGCCAGGTCGAAGTTCTCTTCCAGCAAATCCACGCGGCGCGCCGACAAGTCCAGTTCCAGCGAAATGGCCGGATAGCGGCGCACGAACTCGGCCAGCACCTGGCGCATCAGGGTATCGCCGAAGTCGGCCGGCATGGAAATGCGCAGCAGGCCGCTCGGTCCCGCCTGGCGGTGCTGCGCCAGCGCGCCGGCCGCCTCCGTTTCTTCCACCACCTTGCGCGCATGCTCGAGCAGGCTGGCGCCAAATTCCGTCAGCGCCAGCTTGCGCGTGGTGCGCAGCAGCAGCCGTTCGCCCAGCCGCGCTTCCAGCTGCGAGATGCGCCGCGACAGGGTCGACTTGGGCAAGTCCACGCGCACGGCGGCGCGCGAGAAACTGCCGCATTCGACGACGCGGGCAAACAGCAGCAAATCTCCGGGATCGATATCCATATCCTTACCTTTACACTCGATTGTTCCACTGATGGATTAATGTTATCCATTTTAACGGCTTCCGCATCGATTTTGGAATTGCTATAGTTCATCCATCGCAAGACACCTCACAACGGAGAAACAAGATGAACATCCTGCAAATCAATTCCAGCGCCCGCAGCACCGGTTCCGCCTCGACCCGCTTGGCCGATGCCATCGTTGCCCGCGTGCAAGCAGCCAACCCTGAAGCCACCCTGGCACGCCGCGACCTGGCCGCCGAACCGCATCCTGTGCTCGACGAGCCGACTCTGCAGGCGCTGTTCACGCCAGCCGACCAGCGCACGCCGGAACAGGCAGCCCGCATCGCCCTGGACGACGCCCTGATTGCCCAGGTACAAGCGGCCGACGTCATCGTCATCGGCGCGCCCATGTACAACTTCGGCATCACCGTGCAGCTGAAGAGCTGGTTCGACGCGATTGCCCGCGCCAACGTCACCTTCAAGTACACGGAAACCGGCCCCGTGGGCCTGTTGACCGGCAAGAAAGTCTACGTGGGCCTGTCCCGCGGCGGCCTGCACCGCGATAGCGCGCACGACAGCCAGGTGCCTTACCTGAACACCATGTTCGGTTTCCTGGGCATGACGGACGTGCAATACGTGTATTCCGAAGGCATGGGCATGGGTCCGGAAGCCGTGGCCAAGGCGCAAGCCCAGGCGGACGCCGAGATCAACGCGATTCTGGTGTAATCCCCAGCAGTGAAAGGGACGGCGCACTGGCGCCGCCCTGGCCTAGAGGAGAGAACAATGAGCGATACCACCGCTGTCAACAAGCCACGCGCCGTCGAGCGCGTGATCGCCGGCCAGGCCGTCATGGATGGCGCCGGCGTGAAGATCAACCGCGTGCTGACGCAGCAGCTGCAGCGCCGGCTCGACCCGTTTTTGATGCTGGACAACTTCGCCAGCGACCAGCCGAACGATTACATCGCCGGCTTCCCCGAGCATCCGCACCGCGGTTTCGAGACGGTGTCGTACATGATCACGGGCCGCATGCGCCACAAGGACAGCGCGGGCCATGAAGGCTTGCTGACGTCGGGCGGCGTGCAATGGATGACGGCCGGCAGCGGCGTGATCCACTCGGAAATGCCGGAACAGGAAGAAGGCGTGATGGAAGGTTTCCAGTTGTGGCTGAACCTGCCCGCGCGCGACAAGATGCGCACGCCGTGGTACCGCGATTTCACGAGCGAGGAAATCCCCCGCTACACGACGGACGGGGGCGTGGCCGTGCAAGTGATCGCCGGCGCCAGCCATGGCGTGACGGGTGCCGTGCAGCGCGAGCTGACGGAGCCGCTGTACCTCGATATCGATTTGCCGGCGGGCAGCAGTTTCGAGCAGCCCTTGCCGGAAGGCCATAACGCCTTCCTGTACACCTTCCGCGGCGAAGTGCAGGTGGACGGCAAGGCCGTGCCTGCCCTGCGCATGGCCATCTTCGCCAACACGCCGGGCAGCGACGGCGTGCGCATCGAGGCGCCGCAAGGCGGCCGCGTGATCCTGATCGCCGGCAAGCCGCTGAATGAACCCATCGCCCAGTACGGCCCTTTCGTCATGAATACCCAGGCGGAAGTGTTCCAGGCCGTGCAGGACTTCCGCGAAGGCAAGTTCGGCGAGACGGCGGCGCAGTAAGCGCATTGCCGCCCTGAAATAAAAAGCGCGCCGGGCCTGGGGCCGGGCGCGCTTGCCTGCCTTGCGGCAGCATGGAATGGCTCAGGGTACGGCGTGCTGCGCCAGCAGGCGGCCATCCGCCTCCGGCTGCGGCTGGGACGCAGCGGGCAGGCGCACCTTGCCGTCGACAAACAGGCGCTGCAGCTTTTCTTCGTAGATAATTTTCCCGCCTTCACCATCGATCCAGCCCGCGCCCTGCCCCGGCAGCTTCTTGCGCACGGTCGCCGTCTTGCCGGCGGCCGCCGTCAAGGTATAGGTCTTGAAACCGTCGGCATCGCTGTGCATGTGCAGGGTATCGCCCCGCATGTGCAGGGTTTCCGTATCCAGCCTGACATTGCCCGTCAAGGTGCTGCTGCGGCGGGCAGGGTCCATCACCGCATGCTGCGAGTGCATGACGGCATTTTCCGCCAGCACGGCCGGTTCGGCCAGGGCCGCGGCCGGAGCCAGGCTGGCGGCCAGGGCCAGTAATATCCATCGTTTCATCGTATCCTCCCGGTGCGCCGCCAGCACGGAGAGGCTGGCATGGCCCGGCCATTATGCAGAACAAAGCGGCGCCAATTCTCTCCATTTCCCACCCTGCGACGGCACGGCAGCCGCGCCGGGTACATCGCCGCGCCAATTCCTTTACACTAGCGCAACTATCATCAGCCGCTCACTGCCATGCACGACACCACCGAACACGACGCCACCCACCTGCACGCGCACCGCAAAGGCGACGCCAAGCATACCCATTCGTTCGAGGGGCGCAGCCAGAGCATCCTCGCGTGGGCGCTGGGCCTGACCCTGTCGTTTGCCGGCATCGAGGTGATCGCCGGCTTCCTGTCCAATTCGCTGGCACTGATTTCCGACGCGGGCCACATGGTCACGGACGCGGCCGCGCTGGGCCTGGCCCTGCTGGCGCAGATCATCGCGCGCCGCCCGCCGTCGCCGCGCCACTCGTTCGGCTTCGGCCGCGCCGAGGCGCTGGCCGCCTTCGTCAACGGCCTGGCCATGCTGTGCGTGGTGGGCTGGATCTGCTATGAAGCCGTGCTGCGCTTTTCCGCCCCGCAAACCGTGCAAGGCGGCATGGTCTTCATCGTCGCCTTCATCGGCCTGCTGATCAACCTGGTGGTGGCGTGGGTATTGTCCAAGGACAAACAAAGCGTGAATACGCGCGCCGCCCTCGTGCACGTGATGGGCGACTTGCTCGGCTCCGTCGCCGCCATCGTCGCCGGCGCCGTGATCTACTTCACGGGCTGGATGCAGATCGACCCGCTGCTGTCCGTGCTCGTCTCCCTGCTGATCCTGAAATCGACGTTCGGCGTGCTGCGCGAGTCCTACCACTTCCTGATGGAAGGCGTGCCGCAGCATATCGACTACATCGAGGTAGGCACGGACGTGGAACAGGTGGAAGGCGTGATCGCCGTGCACGACCTGCACGTGTGGGACATGTCGCCGGGCCAGCCGGCCCTGATCGGCCACGTGGAAATCGAGCACCTGGACCACTGGCCGAAGGTCTTGCGCGCGATCAAGAAGATGTTGTTAGCCAAGCATGGCATCGACCATATCACCCTGCAGCCGGAGACGGCTGCCATGGCGGGATTGCATGCGGGTGACAAGACGCATTAAAACCGGGGTCTGACCCGGCGGGTCAGACCCCAAGATACGCTAACTTCGGCGTGCCTCCAGCACCCCGCTCACATCCTTGATCACATTCAGCGCCTTCAACAACTGCGCCGTCGAGCTGATCTCGGCCGTAAAGGTCATGCGGGCCTGGCCCTTGGCGCTTTGGGTGTTGACGCCGATCACGTTGATCTTTTCGCGCGAAAAAATTTCGGAGATGTCGCGCAACAAGCCCTGGCGGTCGCCGGCGAGGATGAAAATATCGACCGGGTACACCGTGTCGTGCCCGCCCGTGCTGCCCCACTCCGTGAAGATGACGCGCTCGGGTGCCTTGGCGCGCATTTCCTCGAAATTCTTGCAGGTGGCGCGGTGGATGGAGACGCCCTTGCCACGCGTCACAAACCCCACGATGCTGTCCGGCGGCGCCGGCTTGCAGCACTTGGCCAGCACCGTCATGAGGCCTTCCGTACCCACCACCAGCACGCCGGACTTGGCGCCCTGCTCCACGCTGGAAGCGCGGCTCTTGCCCACCAGTACGGCGTCTTCCGGCACCACCACTTCGCCATTGTCGTGCAGCGCCTGCTCCACGTGGCGCAGGCTGAATTCATCCTTGCCCACCGACAGGAACAGCTCGTCGACCTTGGCAAAGCCCAGCTTTTGCGCCAGCGCCTCGAGGTTGACGGCCGTCTTGCCTTCGCGCTGCAACGATTTTTCCACCAGCGCGCGGCCATGGGCCAGGGTTTCCTGCATGTCGATGGCGTGGAACCAGGCGCGGATTTTTGACCGCGTGCGCGTGCTGACGGCGTAGCCCGCGCTGAGCCAGTCGCGCGACGGCCCGGCCGTGCCCGGCGCGCCCTTGGCCGTGATGATTTCGCACGTCTGGCCATTCTTTAATTGCGTATTCAGGGGCACCATGATGCCGTCGACCTTGGCGCCGCGGCAGCGGTGGCCCACGTCCGTGTGCAGGTGATACGCAAAATCGACGGGCGTGGCGCCCACGGGCAATTCCAGCACGCGCGCCTGCGGCGTCATGACGAAGATGCGGTCATCCAGGGTGGCGGACTTGAGCTTTTCCACCCATTCGCGCTGGATTTCTTCCTGGCCCACGACGGCGTCGGCCACCTCCGTCTTCCACGCCAGCAGCTGGCGCAGCCAGGCGATCTTCTCGTCGTATTTCTGGCCGGCAAAGTTCGAACCGCCCTCTTCCTTGTAGCGCCAGTGCGCCGCCACGCCGTATTCGGCAAAGCTGTGCATTTCATTCGTGCGGATTTGCACTTCCAGCGGCCGGCCGTCCTCGGCCGTCACCACCGTGTGCAGCGACTGGTAACCGTTGGGTTTTGGCCGCGAAATGTAATCGTCGAATTCCTTCGGGATGGGGGTCCAGATATTGTGCACCACGCCCAGCACCGTGTAGCAGGTCTTCACGTCGGCGACGATGACGCGGAAGGCGCGTACGTCGTACAGGGCCGTGAAGTCCAGTTCCTTGCCGCGCATCTTGTTCCAGATGCTGTAGATATGTTTCGGGCGGCCAAACACTTCCGCCTGGATGCCGGCCGAAGCCAGCTCCGTCTGCAGGCGCAAAATGGCCGAGGATACGAAGCCCTCGCGCATCATGCGCTTTTCTTCCAGCATCTTGGCGATGCGTTTATACGCTTCCGGCTCGATGAAGCGGAAGGACAGATCTTCCAGTTCCCACTTCAGCTGCCAGATGCCGAGGCGGTTGGCCAGCGGCGCGTACAAGTCCAGCGTTTCCTTGCCGTACTCGCGCGTCATTTCGTTGAACAGTTTCAATTCAGCGAAATAGCGCAAGGTCGTCACGCACGCTGCCAGGCGCACCAGCACGACACGCATGTCGGAGGCCATCGCCAGCAGCATCTTGCGCAGGGTTTCCACCTGGGCCACGGCTTGCTGCGCCGCATTCTTGCCCCGGCCGGCGCTGCCGCCATGCTGCGCCTGGGTCAGCGCGCGCAAGCGGATCAGCTGGCGCACGCCCGTGGCCAGGTCGCACACCTGCTTGCCGAAGCGCGGCTCGATATCGGCCGCGGTGTCCGGCTCGAGCAGGGTCAGCTCGAACATCAGGCCGGCGATGCGCGTTTCCGCATCGCTGCGCAGGAAGGCCAGGGTGGTGGCCACGCCGACGGCGAAGTCCAGCGCGGAGCGGCCGGCAAAGGTCAGCTTGTCGCCATACGCGTCGGTGGCATACGCGAGCGCGTCCAGCACGCGCGCGCTGTCCGGCGCACTCAGGCCCTCTACCAGTTGTTCCGAGGTGGCGCTATTCGGGGCCGAGATGGAAACCATGTGATACCTTATAAACTTAACAACTCAATAACTGAATGACTTAGCGCTCTGCAGCGATGATGACGATTTCCACCAGGCAAGCCGGATTGGCCAGCTTGGCTTCCACCGTGGCGCGCGGCGGCGTGTGGCCGGAGGCGACCCAGTCATCCCATACTTCATTCATGCCGGCAAAATCCTTCATGTCGGCGATATAGATCTGGCAGGACAGGATGCAGGTCTTGTCGCTGCCCGCTTCCATCAGCAGGCGGTCGACGTGGCCCAGCACTTCGCGCGTCTGGCCGACGATGCCCTGCGTCGTGTCTTCCGCGATCTGGCCCGCCAGGTAGATGGTGTTGTTGTGTATGGCTACTTCGGAGAGGCGTTTGCCTACGTGCAGTCGTGTGATTTCCATGCTTTTACTTTCGGTTGTTTCAAAATCGGTACAGCGTTATTCCTGATTACTTGCCCAGCAAAAACTGGCGGGCGATGGCGATCTGGTCGTCGTGGATGAAGGTGGGCGCATGGCCCACGCCGGCGATTTCCACCAGTTGCGCCTTCGGGCCGCGGCCCAGCATGCGCGTGGCCGTTTCATGCGACAGCAAATCCGATTCCGCGCCGCGCACCAGCAAGGTGGGACAGCGCACGGCATCATACGCGGCCCACAGCATGGCTTCATCGCTGGCCGCCGATTCGGGCGTGGCCGAGCGGAACGGCAGGGCCAGTCCCATATCATAGTGGCGGCGCCAATGGCCGTCCTTATCCTGGCGCAAGACATCCACCGCCAGTTTATGCCATTCGGCATCCGTGTGCGGGCCGAAGCTGGCGGACACGTCGCGCACAAACTTGGCACCCTGCTCGAACGTTTCGAAGCGCAGGTCCTGGCCGATGTAGTCGCCGATGCGCTGCAGGGCTTCAGGCGCCAGGGTCGGGCCGATGTCGTTCAGCACCAGCTTGCTGATCGGGCTGCCGGGCAGCGAGGCCAGGCCCAGGCCGATCAAGCCGCCCATCGACGTGCCGAACCAGTCCACCGTCTGGCGCTCGCCGTTGGCCAGCACGCGCGCCAGCAGGGTCACCATGTCGCTCACATACTGCGGCACGCGGTAAAACTGCGGATTGGCCAGCCAGTCCGAGCGGCCGCGTCCCACCACGTCGGGGCAGATCACGCGGTAATCGCTGGCCATGGCGCGCGCCAGGCTGTCGAAGTCGTCGGCCACGCGCGTCACGCCATGGGCGCAGACGAGCACGTTCGGATTGTCGGGCGCGCCCCACTCCTTGTACGACATGCGGTGCAGGCCCGCCGGCGAAATGCATTGCACTGACTTGATGCTGGCTTCGATCATGCGATTCCTTATAACGCCGGACAAAACCTGCTGCGCGCCGATTTTGTGAGGCGTCGTTATTTGGTAGTAAAAAACAAAGAAACCGGCGATTTGCCGGCTGCCCCGCGCGTGACTCTTCGGCAGTGTAGCGCAGCGCGGGCAATGCTCCAAGCGCACGGCTGAAATGCTGCGCCGCAGCACGCCCGCCATGGCGCAATACCCGATATAGCGAAAATGCATATCTGCGGTTATCCACAATTGAGCCTGCCTGCCAATGGGCGGATGATCGCAGCATCAACCCGCAAGAGGAGACCACTCGTGAAAAAACCATTTTATAAAATCCTGTACGTGCAGGTGCTGTTCGCCATCGTGGCTGGCGTGCTGCTGGGGGTGTTCTACCCTTCCAACGCCGTCGACATGAAACCGCTGGGCGACGGCTTTATCAAACTGATCAAGATGATCATCGCCCCGGTGATCTTCTGTACCGTGGTCTCCGGCATCGCCGGCATGCAGGACGTCAAGAAAATCGGCCGCGTGGGCGGCAAGGCCCTGCTGTACTTTGAAATCGTCTCCACCTTCGCGCTGGCCATCGGCCTGCTGGTGGCGAACATCCTGAAACCGGGCGCCGGCTTCAACGCCGATCCTGCCCACCTGGATGCCAAGTCGATCGCGCAATACACGCACGCCGAAGGCATGAGCACCGTCGACTTCCTGATGAATATCATCCCGAAGACCTTCGTTGACGCCTTCGCCAAGGGCGACATCCTGCAAGTGCTGCTGATCGCCATCCTGTTCGGCTTCTCGCTGTCCCTGCTGGGCGAGCGCGGCCGTCCTGTCACCAAACTGATCGACGAACTGTCGCATGCCATCTTCGGCATGGTCAACATCATCATGAAAGTCGCTCCCATCGGCGCCTTCGGTGCGATGGCCTTCACCATCGGCAAATACGGCCTGGCATCGCTGATCCCGCTGGCAAAACTGATGGGTTCGTTCTACCTGACCTGCTTCCTGTTCGTCTTCGTCGTGCTGGGCGCTATCGCCAAGTACACGGGCTTCTCCATCGGCCGCTTCCTGCTGTACATCAAGGAAGAACTGCTGATCGTGCTGGGCACGAGCTCGTCGGAATCGGCCCTGCCGGCCCTGATGAAGAAACTCGAGCGCCTGGGCTGCTCCAAGCCAGTCGTCGGCCTGGTCGTGCCTACCGGCTACTCGTTCAACCTGGACGGCACCAACATCTACATGACCATGGCCGCCCTGTTCGTGGCACAGGCCACCAACACGGACCTGACGATCTGGCAGGAACTCACCATCCTGGGCGTGGCAATGCTGACCTCGAAAGGCGCGTCCGGCATCACGGGCGCCGGCTTCATCACCCTGGCCGCCACCCTGGCCGTGGTGCCGACCATCCCCGTGGCGGGCATGGCGCTGATCCTGGGCATCGACCGCTTCATGAGCGAATGCCGCGCGCTGACCAACTTCGTCGGCAACGGCGTGGCCACCATCGTCGTGTCGAAATGGGAAAAGGAACTGGACATGGACAAGCTGCACAGCGAACTGGCCCATCCAACCCACCCGACCGACGACGCCTACGTCGCCCCGACGGTGAATATCGTCAAGTAAGCAGCACCGAACAGGCTGCACCCCGGCAAGGCCCCGCGGAGCGATCCGCGGGGCTTTTTTCATTTCCGGCGGCGATGGCGCCATCATCAACAATCAGTAAATGATGCATCAATATTTATCGTGATGATCAATGAATGAAAAACCATTACAGTACGATCACCTGTTCGCCAGCAGGCTCGCGCATAATGACATTGCGTTAATGCAAGCCTGACAGCGAACCATCCACCTTTTGAATGGAGTATCCCATGTCCCTCACGCCCGCCTTCTACGCCACCTGGTCCCCACGCCTGCTGGGCCTGCTTCGCATCATCCTCGGCTTCCTCTACATCCAGCACGGCACGGCCAAGCTGTTCGGCGTGCCCCACGTCGCCATGTTCGACGGCCTGCAACTGTTTTCCCTGATGGGCGCGGCCGGCGTGCTGGAGCTGGTGGGCGGCGCCCTGCTGCTGATCGGCCTGTTCACGCGTCCCGTCGCCTTCATCCTGTCGGGCCAGATGGCCGTGGCCTATTTTCTGATGCATGCGCCAGCCGCCTTCCTGCCCATCCTGAACGGCGGCGAAATGGCCGTCATGTACTGCTTCACCTTCCTGTATCTCGCGGCGGCGGGCGGCGGCGCCTACAGCCTCGACGCCGTGCGCGGCAAGGCCGGCGCATAAAAAAAAGGGCGGACATCGCTGTCCGCCCTGCTTCCCTGCGACACGCCGCGTGGCTTACACGGCGGAAACGTCCAGTTCCGCGCCCGTGGCCGCCTGCACCTGTTCCTTGGTCACGCCCGGCGCCAGTTCCACCAGCTTCAGGCCGTTTTCCGTCACGTCGATGACGCCCAGGTCGCTGATGATGACGTCGACCACGCCCACGCCCGTCAGCGGCAGGTCGCACTGTTTCAGCAGCTTGTGCGACGTCGTGCCATCCTTGGCCGTGGCCACGTGTTCCATCAGCACGACGACGCGCTTGACGCCGGCGACGAGGTCCATCGCGCCGCCCATGCCCTTGACCATCTTGCCTGGAATCATCCAGTTCGCCAGGTCGCCCTTTTCCGACACCTGCATGGCGCCGAGGATGGCCAGGTTGATCTTGCCGCCGCGGATCATGCCGAAGGAGTCGGCCGAGCTGAAGTAGGCAGCGCCGGGCAAGGCCGTCACCGTCTGCTTGCCCGCGTTGATCAGGTCAGCGTCGACTTCGTCGTCCGTGGGGAACGGGCCGATGCCCAGCAAGCCGTTTTCCGACTGCAGGAACACTTCGATATTTTCCGGCACATAGTTCGCCACCAGGGTCGGCAAGCCGATGCCCAGGTTCACATAAAAACCGTCCTGCAATTCCTTCGCCGCGCGCGCGGCCATTTCATCACGTGTCCAAGCCATTATCATCTCCCTCAATTTTCGTGGAACGCCTGTCCAAACCTGCTGTGCGGCGCGCTTTGCGGCCGGCGATGCTCACCGTACTCAAGTACGGTGGCGCTTCTTGGCCACACATCACTGCCGCTCGCTACGGTTTTGCCATGCGTAAATCTTCTATTTATTAGTCGGTGCGCACGGTGCGCTGCTCGATGCGTTTTTCCGGGTGCGCGTTGACCACGATGCGGTGCACGAAGATGCTGGGGGTGTGCACCTGGTCCGGGTCGATCTCGCCCACTTCGACCAGTTTTTCCACTTCGACGATGGTGATCTTGCCGGCCATGGCCACGTTCGGGTTGAAATTGCGCGCCGTCTTGCGGTAGACCAAATTGCCCGCGCGGTCCGCCATGTAGGCTTTCACCAGCGACACGTCGGCCACGAGGCTGCGCTCCATCACGTACTGTTCGCCGTCGAATTCACGCAGTTCCTTGCCATCGGCAACGATGGTGCCCACGCCCGTCTTGGTGAAGAAGGCGGGGATGCCGGCGCCGCCGGCGCGCAGTTTTTCGGCCAGCGTGCCTTGCGGCGTGAATTCCAGTTCCAGTTCGCCGGCCAGGTACTGGCGCGCGAATTCCTTGTTTTCACCCACGTAGGAGGCGATCATTTTCTTGATCTGGCGCGTGGTGAGCAGCTGGCCCAGGCCGAAGCCGTCCACGCCCGCGTTGTTGGAGATGGCCGTCAGGCCCGTCACGCCCGAATCGCGCAAGGCGCCGATCAGGGCTTCAGGGATGCCGCACAGGCCGAAGCCGCCGACGGCGATGGTCTGGCCATCTTGGACGATACCGGCCAGCGCCGAGGCGGCGTCAGGATAAACTTTATTCATGGGTGTCCCTCTATCTTTTGTTAAGCTTTGGTCTTGAGTCCATGACTCAGGCAGCTACTCAGCATAAAATACGCGAGTGGAAAGTACAATACCGTAGAACTACCGGCGCCGTGCCGGCCATCCCCTGTGAGAGTGATACGCATCAGATGAACGCCGCGTCAGCCATCGATTATGAAAGTATCTTCCTGCACGCGCCCGTGGGCATGTGCATGTCGGAAAACCGCATCATGCGCAGCTGCAACGAGGCGCTGGCCGGCATGTTCGGCTATGCGCGCCCCGAGCTCGATGGCCAGTCCTTCGAAGTACTCTACCCCACGCACGACGAATTCCTGCGCACGGGTGAACGCATCATTCCCATCATGAATGCCAAGGGCCGCTATTCGGACGAGCGCATCATGCGGCGCAGTAATGGGGAATTATTCTGGTGCCACGTGACGGGCCACGCCATGCTGTCCGCGCAGCCGCTGGGAGCGGGCATCTGGACGTTCGAGGATGTCAGCGAGAAACGTCCCGTGACGGCGGAACTGACGCCGCGCGAGCGCGAAATCGCCGCGCTGCTGGTGGAAGGCAAGACGAGCAAGCTGATCGCCCGCCAGATCGACCTCAGCCCCCGCACGGTGGAAATGCACCGCGCCAAGCTGATGCGCAAGTTTGCCGCCTCGACATCATCGGAGCTGGTGCACAAGCTGGTGGGACTGCAGCTGCCGCGCTAGGGCTGCTTTGACGCAAGACAAACCCGCAGCGTGCCGCAAAGCGCGACGCGCAGCAGCTTGTATGGCGTTAAAACGTGCTCATGCCGCCATCGGCGGAAATGATGGCGCCGTTGATGAAATGCGAATCCTCGCCCGCCAGCAACAGCAGCAGGCCGTCGAGGTCTTCCGGCTTGCCCGGGCGCTTATTGGGCAGCATCTCGATCAGTTTCTTGCCCTGCTCGGTGGCAAAGTAATCCTCGTTGATTTCCGTGGAAATATAGCCGGGGCAGATGGCGTTGGTGTTGATGCCGTACTTGCCCCACTCCACGGCCATGGCGCGCGTCATGTGCACCATGCCCGCCTTGCTCATGCAATACACGCCGATCTGCGGCAGCACCTGCAAGCCCGCCATCGAGGCGATATTGATGATGCGGTGCTGTTTCTTCGGGTCGCCCTTGGCGCGCGCGATCATGCGCTTGGCCGTCTGCTGGGCCACGAAGAACGATCCGCGCAGATTGGTGTCCATCACGAAGGAGTAATCCTCGGGCGTGACGTCGACCAGGCGTTGCGTGGTGGACACACCTGAATTGTTGACGAGGATATCGATGGGGCCGGCTTCCGTTTCCGCATGCGCGATGGCCGACTTGATGCTGGCGAAGTCCGTCACGTCGAGCGACACCACGTGCGCGGCGCCGCCGTCCGCCTCGATTTCGGCGCGCAACTCCTTCAGCCGTTCGGTGCGGCGCGAGGCCAGCACGACCTGGGCGCCGGCCTGGGCCAGCACTTTCGCAAAGCGCGCGCCGAGGCCGCTCGATGCGCCGGTAATCAGGGCAATCTTGCCCTCGAAATTGACTTCTATGCCCACGAGCTACTCCTGTTTTATTTTAGATAACACTTTACGCCGTGCCTGTGGCATGCGGGCAAAATCCCCGGCGGCGCACTTGAGCCAAGTGAAACGCCATCATTACACAAAATGGCTGGATTTAGATTGCGGCGAGGGGCAATGTCACGCAAAATGGCGCCAAAGTTGCAATCCTCGCCAAAAACAAGCACACTCGTGCTTAAATTTCTTCGAAGATTCCTCACCCACCCATTTAGTGACTATAAATCGAGACCATGACACAGCCTAATAACTTAGTTGAACAGTACGGACCGCGCGAGACCATGGAGTATGACGTGGTCATCGTGGGCGGCGGCCCCGCGGGCCTGGCGGCCGCGATCCGCCTGAAGCAGCTGGCCGCTGAAAAGAACCAGGAAGTGTCCGTCTGCGTACTGGAAAAAGGCGGCGAACTGGGCGCGCACATCCTGTCGGGCGCCATCATGGACCCGAAAGCGCTGACGGAACTGATCCCGAACTGGAAGGAGCTGGGCGCTCCCCTGAACACGGCCGTGACGGAAGACCGCATCCTGTTCCTGACGGAAACCAAGGCCTACAAGACGCCGAACTTCGCCGTGCCGGCCTGCTTTGAAAACCACGGCAACTACATCGTCTCGCTGGGCAACGTCGTGCGCTGGATGGGCCAGCAGGCGGAAAACCTGGGCGTGGAAATCTTCCCGGGCTTTCCTGCCGCGGAAATCCTGTACAACGACGACGGCTCCGTGAAGGGCGTGGCGACCGGCAACATGGGCGTCAAGCGCGACGGCCAGGCCGGCCCCGACTTCCAGCTGGGCATGGAATTGCACGCCAAGTACACCCTGTTCGCGGAAGGCGCGCGCGGCCACCTGGGCAAGCAGCTGATGGCCAAGTATGACTTGAACGCCGGCAAGGACCCGCAATCGTACGGCATCGGCATCAAGGAACTGTGGGAAATCGACCCTGCCCTGCACCAGCCGGGCCTGGTGATCCACTCGACGGGCTGGCCGCTGGACGCGAAAACCTACGGCGGCTCCTTCCTGTACCACCTGGAAAACAACCAGGTGATGGTCGGCTACGTCGTCGGCCTGGCCTATGAAAACCCCTACCTGTCGCCGTACGAGGAAT
Organism: Janthinobacterium sp.; assembly: GCF_009923995.1. Lineage (GTDB taxonomy): Bacteria > Pseudomonadota > Gammaproteobacteria > Burkholderiales > Burkholderiaceae_D > Janthinobacterium. Next base: position 21,865 of record NZ_RFSK01000028.1, read on the forward strand.
TCCAGCGCTACAAGACGCATCCGGAAATCCGCAAGTTCTTCGAAGGCGGCAAGCGCATCTCGTACGGCGCGCGGGCGATCACGGCCGGCGGCCTGCAATCCTTGCCGAAACTGGTATTCGCGGGCGGCGCGCTGATCGGCTGCGACGCGGGCTTCCTGAACATGAGCCGCATCAAGGGCAGCCACGCGGCCATCAAGAGCGGCATGCTGGCGGCCGAGGCGGCCTTCGGCGCGCTGGGCGAAGCGCGTCAGCACGACGAGCTGTCCAGCTACCCGGTTGCCTTTGAGCAATCCTGGCTGCACGAAGAGCTGCACGTGGCGCGCAACGTCAAGCCATGGCTGTCGAAAGGCCTGTATCTGGGCAGCCTGATGACGGGCATCGACCAGATCATCTTCCGCGGCAAGGCGCCATGGACCCTGCACCACACGCATGGCGACCACGAATGCCTGAAGCCGGCGGCCCAGTCGAAAGTGATCGTGTATCCGAAACCGGATGGCAAGCTGACCTTCGACAAGATGTCCTCCGTCTTCATCTCGAACACGAACCACGCGGAAGACCAGCCCATCCACCTGACCTTGAAAAACGCCAGCGTGCCCGTCGACGTCAACCTGGCCACGTACGCGGGTCCGGAAGCGCGCTACTGTCCCGCCGGCGTGTACGAGTTCGTGAAGAACGACGACGGCGCCGAGCGCCTGCAGATCAATGCGCAGAACTGCGTGCACTGCAAGACCTGCGACATCAAGGACCCGACGCAGAACATCGTCTGGGTGACGCCGGAAGGTGGCGGCGGACCGAATTATCCGAACATGTAAGAACGGCACTTCCCGCAAGGGAAAGCAGCGCGGCGTGGACACCGGACGGTCTCCACGCCGTTTTTTTGCCAAAACAACCATGGTTGCCGGCAACGCCGCCCTCACGGTGGCGCGCGGCACCACATTTCCGGGAAGTTCAGACGAAGAAGTTTCTCTAAAGCACTTCTTACCGTTACAATTCCAGTCTTTCCGACTGGCACGTCCGTTCCCTGCTCCCATGTGCGCCAACACCCGCCCTGCACCGCCCCGCCCTGACGCACAGCAACTGCCGCAGGCCCGGCCAGCCGTGGACGACATCGCGGCGCTCCGCGCGCGCACCATGACGGTCTTGCAGGCTGCGGCGGACGACCAGGATGCCGCCGTGGCGGATACCCTGCATGCCGCGCTGGCGGCAGGGCCGACGGCAGCGGCGGCCAGCGCCGTGGCGGCGGGCCTGCTGCGGCAAGGCCATGCCGAACTTGCCCGCGACTGGCTGGCCACGGCACTCGGGCTGGAGCCAGACTGCCTGTCCGCCCTCCTGCTCAGGGCCTCGTGCGAGATACTGCAGGGCGAGCCATCCAGGGCGATCGCCACATACGGGCACATCATCGACAGGCATCCGTCCGACATCGAGGCGTGCATCGAGCTGGGCACACTGCTGACAAATGCACGCGACTGGGAAGGCGCCCTGCGGGCGACGCAGCTGGGCCTAGCCAGGCGGCCCGGCACGGCAGCTCTTTGCGCCCGCCGTATCGACCTGCTGCTGAGGCTGGAGCGCGACGACGACGCCCTGCAGTTTCTGCGCACGCTGCCGCCCGCCGTTTGCGCGGATCCGGCCATGGCGCACGCCAGGGTCAGCCTGCTCAACCGCTCGGGGCAATTCGATGCCGCCCGGCAGGTGCTGGACGCCAGCGTCGCCGATACCGTTGCGCTGCGCACTTTTGACTTGCGGCTGATCAACCAATGGCTGACCTCCTGCCTGTCCGGCGCGCAAGGCCTCGCGCACTTCCCCGCGCAGGTAGCCCGCTTTTCCGCCCACCTGAGCGATGACCGGCGCTACCAGGGCCTGCTCGCCGCCTATGCCATGATCGGCGCGTGGCTGCATGCCGACCGCGCGGAAGTCGTGCGCATTGCTGAGTTGCATGCCGACTTCGCGGACATGGCCGATATCGACGAGGATCGCGCCATGCGCGTGTTTTACCGCTACCTGCGCCAGTTGGCAGCGGCGTGTCCGGCGACGGCGGCGGATGCGTCGCGCCCCCTGGCGCTGCTGCATGTCATCGGCGAATCGCACAGTTTATCGCCCGGCAACACAGTGTTTGCATGGCAGGGACGCCAGGTGCAGGCGCGCAGCAGGTTTATCATGGGCATCCAGATGCACCACCTTGCCCAAGCGGGGCAAAATACCTACAAACAACATTTGCAGAGCCATCTCGATGCCATCGGCGAAGGTGCATTGCTGCTCACCATGGGCGAAATCGATTGCCGTCCCGTCGAAGGCATGTGGCGGGCGGCGCAGCGCGGCCACGGCCCGCTCGACGCGCTGATCGGCTCGACCGTGGCTGGCTACCTGGCCTTCCTCGACCAGGCCTTGCGCCAGCGCCCATGGCCATCCATTACGCTGCAAGGCGTGCCGGCCCCCGGCTACGACCTGACGGACCGGCGCGACCCCGGCGACAAGCGCGGTTTCCTCGACATGATAGACAGCGTCAATACCCTGCTGAAGGCAGGTGCGCAGGAGCGGCACTGGCACTTCCTGGACGTGCATGGCGCGACTGCCGGACAGGACAGGCTGGGCAATGGCCGCTGGCACCTGGACCGCTTCCACCTGGCGCCGGCGTTCTACCAGCAAGCCGGACACTGGCTGCTTCAGGCACCCCGGCCTGCCGGCGGGGATGGCGCACCGACATGATGCCGCCGCGCTGCCAGGCCCCCGGGGGGGAGCGGCGCAAGGCCGCAATAGGCAAAAAAACACCTTGAGAAAAAATTCCTTGTGGAAAGTTTCTTTTACCTCCACCAGCAGTTACAATCCGCTCTGGCCTACTCCATCACCGATTTTCTTATGTACGCAACCGCCCGCGCCGCACTGGAACATGCCCCTCTCTTGTTGCTGCAGAGCCACTGCGGAGCAGCGGCCCACGCGCTGCCCGCGCCCTGACGCCTCTGCCTGTATATGTCCGCGCCGGGCTGGCGGACAAGCAGAAAAAATGACCCAACAAGAGGCACTATGATGACCGCACCGGCAAAACCAGCAACGCCGATCTATGTAACCCAGTCGCTGCTGCCAGCGCTGGAAGATTTCATTCCGTATCTGGAGGAAATCTGGAAGCACAACATTCTCACCAATGGCGGGCCCTTCCACCACCAGCTGGAAGAAGCACTGTGCGACTATCTGGGTGTCAAGCATATTTGCCTGTTCACCAACGGCACCCTGGCATTGATCACCGCATTGCAGGCGCTGCGCATCACCGGCGAGGTCATCACCACTCCCTATTCCTTCGTGGCGACGGCCCATTCCCTGCTGTGGAATGGCATCAAGCCGGTCTTTGTCGACATTGATCCGCTTACCTTCAACATGGACCCGGACAAGATCGAAGCGGCCATCACGCCGCAAACGACGGCCATCATGCCTGTCCATTGCTATGGGCAACCTTGCGACGTCGAGCGCATCCAGCGTATTGCCGACAACTATGGACTGAAGGTCATCTATGATGCCGCGCATGCCTTTGCCGTGCAGCACAAGGGCGCAAGCGTACTGAACCATGGAGACCTTTCGGTACTGAGTTTTCACGCCACCAAAGTCTTCAATACTTTTGAGGGTGGCGCCATCGTGTGTCCGGACGCCAAGACCAAGACGCGCATCGACCACCTGAAAAACTTCGGCATAGTCGGCGAGACCACCGTCGTGGCCCCGGGGATCAACGGCAAGATGAGCGAAATCAATGCCGCCTTCGGCCTGCTGCAGCTGAAAGGCATCGACCAGGCCTTGCAGCGGCGCGCCGAGGTGGATGCCTACTATCGCCAGCGCCTGGCGCGGGTCCCGGGCATACGCTGCCAGCCGGCAGCGGACGGCATCACCAACCACGCCTACTTTCCCGTGCTGGTCACGCCCGCCTTCCCCCTCAGCCGCGACCAGCTGTTCCAGCACCTGCGCGACAACAATATCTATGCGCGCCGCTATTTCTACCCCTTGATCAGCGATTTCCCCATGTACCGGGGAATGGCCTCGGCAGCCCCGGCCAATCTGCCGGCGGCCCGCCAGGCAGCCGAACAGATCATTTGCCTGCCGCAGTATCCGGGACTGACGTTCGAGCAGATCGATTTCATCGTCAGTCTCATCACTGACGCGACGCATGCCATGCCGCCCGCCGCCGTAGCGGCCATCGCCGTATGAAGGTGGCCATCATGCAGCCGTACTTTTTTCCGTACATCGGCTATTTCCAGCTCATTGCGGCGGCGGACGTCTTTGTCTTGTATGACAATATTGAATACACGAAAAAAGGCTGGATCAACCGTAATAGAATGCTGCTAAATGGCAAAGATGCCATGTTTTCGCTGCCGCTCAAGAAAGACAGCGACACCCTGCACGTGCGTGAGCGCATGCTCGCCGGCGATTTCAAGGCGGCCAAGCTGCTGGCGCAGTTCGCCGGCGCCTACCGCAAGGCTCCCTATTTTGCGCACACCATGGCCTTGATCGAATCGATTCTGCAGTATGTGCCGCACAACCTGTTCGACTTCCTGCACCACAGCCTGCGGCAGACATGCGCACACCTGGGCATAGGCACGCCGATACGGGTGTCCTCCGGCATCGCCATCGACCACGGGCTGAAAAGCCAGGACAAGGTGCTGGCCATCTGCCAGGCGCTCGCGGCCGACACCTATGTCAATGCCATCGGCGGGCAGGCACTGTATTCGACGGAGACATTCCGGCAAGCAGGCATCGACTTGCGCTTCATCCAGTCGCAGCCGTTCAGCTACCCACAGTTCGGCTTGCCTTTCGTGCCCTGGCTCTCGATCATCGACGTGCTGATGTTTAATCCGGCCGCCAGCGTACGGCAGGCCATCGAGGACAAGTACGCACTGCTCTGACCGTGCACGGGTTCGCCCACGGCTGGCGCCAGGCGAACGCATTGCGGCGCACACTTCCCTATCCTGGACATATCATGCAAACAACAGACAGCAGCAAGCGCTCCATCCTGATTTTTCCTGGCGGAACGCCCAGGTCGCTGGAATTCCTTCAAAAATGCCTGGCGGACGGCAAGGCCGTGGTGGGCGCGTCCTCGCTGCTGCATGATCCGTCGCGCGACAAGTACCCGGCCTGGCGGCACCTGCCCTACATCACGGACGCCAATTTTGATGCCGCCTTGCAGGACTGCATCGCCAGCGCCGGCATCGGCGGCATATACACGCCCAACCCCGTCATCTGGGACCATCTGCACCGGACGTTGCACGAACTGGCGCCCGGCGTGACGCTGCTCAACGCGTCGCCGGCAAATGCCGAACTGGCCGCCTACCGCGAGGCACGCGCGCAGGTGGCGGCTTGGCAGGCCCGGCCGCTGCAGTTCTGCACCGGGGTACCTGCCCGTCCAGGCGCCAGCGCGATCGAACTGGCCGCCCTGTTCCGCCATGCCGAACTCATACCGGGCATGTGCGACCACGAAAAAATGTTTGCCCTGGCGGAAGTCGCGCGCCATGCCGTGCGTGGCGACATCGTGGAAATCGGCAGCTGGTGGGGCAAATCCGCTTTCCTGCTGGCCTGGCTTGCACGCTGCTATCAAATCGGCAAGCTGCTGTGCGTCGATCCCTGGTCGAATGCGCACCTGGTGCAGCATGACGAAAAAGGATTGGTGGACCAGGTTTCGGCGCAATTCGATGCCAGCGAAGCGCTGACCGTGTTCGAGATGAATCTGCTGCCCTACAGCCACGACCACGTCAACTACCTGCGCCTGCCTTCCGACGAAGGCGCACAGCACTACCGCCAGCGGCGCGAGGTCCGGACGGAGGCGTTCGGCAGCACGCACTACCACGGTGAAATTGCCTTGCTGCATATCGACGGCAATCACAGCTATGCCGCAGCCCGGTCCGACCTGGCGAGCTGGAGTCCCCTCGTCGCCGCAGGCGGCTGGATCATCGTCGATGATTATATCTGGCCGTACGGCGATGGCCCGCAGCGTGCGGGCGACGAATTCATTGCGCAATACCGGCACGGCATCGGCACGGCGTTCGTCATGGGCAGCGCCCTGTTCCTGCAATTGTCGCGGCGCCTGGAAGACACCGATGCCACGGCACCCTGAGCAACCATGCAAGGCGGCCCCCACATTGAAAGGAAGCGCATGCGCATACTGATCGTCGGAGCGAGTTCGTCGCTGGCGCAGGCGCTGATACCCATCCTGTCGCAGTTTGCGCAGGTATTCCGCGCCGGCCGCGCGGATGGCGATATCCACCTGGACCTGAGCGACGAGCTCGACCCGCGCCAGCTGCCACCGGGCATCGACGTACTCGTCAACGCCGCCGCAAGCTTTGGCGGCACCGATCCGTCTGCCGTGTACGTGACGGAACAGGTCAATGCGCTCGGCACGCTCAAGCTGTGCCAGCTGTGCACGGCCGCGTCGATTCCCCATATGCTGCAGGTTTCCAGCATCTTCGCCAGCCTGGATGCGGCGTCGCCGTTCTACACCGCCTACTCCCTGTCCAAGCGCCATGCGGATGAATTGGCCCAGCTTTACTGCAAGAATGCCGGCCTGGCCTTGACGATCATCAAGCCCTCGCAATTCTATGGCGTCGGCCAGGCCTACCGCCAGCACCAGCCCTTCCTGTTTTCCATCATCGACAAGGTGGCGAACAACGAAGACGTGGCCATTTACGGCCGCCGCGACGCGCGCCGCAATTTCATCCACGTGGAAGACGTCGCGCACCTGATCGCCCTGGCCATCCAACGCCGGCTGACCGGCAGCTATGCCTGTGCCCACCCCCAGGACGTCAGCTACTCGGACATTTTCCGCGCCGCGGCCCTGGCCTTCCACAGCAGCAGCCAGCTGCATTTCGTCCCGCAGCAGCCGGACATTGCCGACAATGTCTTCCCCGCCGACGACCGCCTGTTCCGCCTGCTGGGCTACACACCGCGGATTTCCTTCGCGGCGGGGATGGCCAGGGAAGCGGCGCACAGAAAGGGCAAGCAATGAAAACAATCCTCGTCTCCGGCGCCAGCGGCATCGTCGGCTATGGCATCCTGCGCTCCCTGAAAAAAGCCGATCCCGCGCTGCGCCTGATCGGCACCTCCATGTACCGCGACTCGGTCGCCCAGGGTTTCTGCGACGTCTTCGAACTGGCGCCGCCCACGAGCCAGGCCGGCTATCTCGACTGGCTGTGCGCCACCATCGACAAGCATCAGGTCGACCTGCTCATCCCAGGCATCGAAATCGACCTGTACCACTGGATAGAGCATCTGGCGCAGATAGAGCGGCATGGCGCGAAGGCCGTCATGAACCAGCCCGGGCTGGTGCGCCTGTGCAAGGACAAATGGGCCTTCTACGAGACGCTGCGCGCGGCGGACATGCCATGGGCGATCGACAGCAGCCTGCATGACGGATTCGACTTCCTGGCCAGTACGTTCGGCCTGCCCTTCCTGCTGAAGCCGCGCCGCGGCTTCGGTTCCAAGGGCATCGTCAGGGTCGACAGCGCGGCCACCTTCGAGCGGCACCGCCAGGATATCGGCCCCGTGCTGATGGCCCAGCCCATCATCGGCGACGACGACAACGAATTCACGCTGGCGGCGTTCGGCGACGGCCGCGGCGGCTATCACGCCAGCATCGCGCTGCGCAGGAAGCTCTCCAGGGATGGCTTTACGGACAAGGCCGAAGTCGTTTCTGGCGAGCAATTTAACGCTGCCCTGACTGGCCTATGCCGGCAGTTTTCGCCCGTCGGGCCGACCAATTTCCAGTTCAGGACGTGCAGCGACGGCGTCAAATTGCTGGAGATCAATCCCCGCATTTCCTCGTCTACAGCCATCCGCACCGCATTCGGCTATAACGAGAGCGCCATGGCGGCCGACTTTTTCCTGCACGGGCAGACGCCTGCCGCGCCCGCCATCCGGCGTGGCCATGCCGTCCGTTACATAGAGGAGCATATATTTTATGACGATAGCCTTCATCTCTGACATCCACGGCAATTTTGAAGCGCTGAAGGCCGTGCTGGCGGAAATTGACCGGCTCGGCGTGGAAGCCATTTATTGTGCCGGCGACGTCGTTGGCTACTATTCGCAAGTCAACGAGTGCTGCGACATGCTGCGCGCGCGCGCCATTGCCTGCGTCATGGGCAACCACGACTGGTATATGGCGGGCGGCGGCTTCTGCCCCCGCTCGCGCAGCGTCAACGACTGCCTCGTGTACCAGCGCAAGGTGATCAGCGAGGACAATCTGGCGTGGCTGAAAACCCTGCCGCTGCAGTTGCAGGTCGGAGAGGTCCGCATGGTGCATGGCGGCTGGGGCGACCCCATCGACGAATACCTGAAGCCCAGCGCGGACTATTTCGCGCAGGTGGAGGGGCGCATCTTCGTCTCGGGCCACACCCATGTCCAGCGGCTGGAGACCTATGACGGCAAGACCTACTGCAATCCGGGTTCCGTCGGCCAGCCCCGGGATGGCGATCCGCGCGCCGCGTTCGCCTTGTACGGGGATGGCCGTTTCACGCTGCACCGCGTGGCCTACGACATGCAGCCCGTCTTCGACCTGATGCAGGCTGCGGGCTTCAACGACTATTACTATGGCGGCTTGAAAACGGGTTCCAAGGTGCTGCGGCGCCTCGACGAGTAAATGGCCGGTACGTGACGGCAGAATTTGGCAAAGGATCAAGGTAATGTTCAAGTGGGAAAAGATGGGGAAGCTGTTCGACCCCAAGGATCTGAATGGCGGCAGCTGGATGCATGATTTTGCCCAGTCGCCAACCGTATTGGTCGACGACGACCGCGTGCGCGTGTATTTCTGCTCCAGGCCTGCGCCCGTCGACGGTCAATACGTCAGTTACATGGCATATATCGACCTGGACAGGCACAACCTGCTGCAGGTCACCCACGTTTGCCAGGCCCCGCCGCTGGACCTGGGCGGCTATGGCACGTTCGACGAATTCGGCATCAATCCCCTCACCGTGATTCGCGATGCGCAGCAGGTGCGCGTGTACTACGGCGGCTGGACGCGCTGCGAATCGGTGCGCTTCAACGCCGCCATCGGCATCGCCGTCAGCGACGATAACGGCGATACCTTCCGCCGCCTGGGGCCGGGACCCGTGCTGGGCTACAGCCCCGATGAACCCTTCCTGCTGGGCAGTCCGCGCGTGCGCCAGTACGGCGGGCAATGGCATATGTGGTATGTCGCCGGCAAGGAATGGCGCGAAACGGATGGCAAGCCCGAACCCATCTATAAAATCCGCATGGCAAGCTCTGCCGACGGAATCGAGTGGGTCACGCATGGTCGCGACCTGATCGAGGACAAGCTCGGGGAACACGAATGCCAGGCGTGCCCGGACGTCATTTTCCGTGACGGCGCCTACCATATGTTCTTTTCCTACCGCGACATCCGCGACTACAAGGGCCCGCAGGGCGGCTATCGCATCGGCTATGCCAGCTCCACTGACCTGCTGCACTGGCAACGCAACGACGACCTTGCCGGCATGCAAGTCTCGGACGGCGGCTGGGATGGGGAAATGGTCAATTACCCGCACGTTTTCGTTGTCGATGGCACAACGTATATGGTTTATCAAGGCAATGAAATGGGACGCGCCGGCATCGGCCTGGCCAGGTTGCCGGCATCACAAGACTGGAGCGCGCGATGAAATGGGAAAAACTGGGCAAGCTGTTCGATCCGTCCGAGCATGCATTGCCAAACAACTGCGTCGATTTTGCCCAATCGCCGCAAACGCTGGTGCTGCCGGACCGGGTACGCATCTATTTTTCGACGCGCGAACGCGACAGCACGGGCAAATACCTGAGCCATGTCGCCTTCGTGGATGTCGACCGCTCGCTGCGCAACATCATCGGCACCTCCAGCGGCACGGTCATTCCCCTCGGCGGCCTCGGCTGTTTCGATGAACACGGCATCTTTCCGGTCAACATGGTGCGTGATGGCGAACGGGTGCTGGCCTATACCACCGGCTGGAACCGCAAGGTATCCGTCTCCGTCGACGCCAGCATCGGGCTGGCCATCAGCCACGACGATGGCTTGACGTTCCAGAAGCATGGCACGGGGCCGGTCATGTCCGCCTCGCTGCACGAACCGTTTCTGGTGGCCGATGCCTACGTTGCGATCCATGCCGAAACGTACCATATGTGGTACATCTACGGCACGGCATGGAAAAAGTTCGACCCGGCACAGCCGCCTGACCGCGTCTACAAGATCGCCCATGCCACCTCGGCGGACGGCATCCACTGGCGGCGCGACGGCAAGGCCATCATCGCGGACCGGCTGAACGAAGACGAATGCCAGGCGCTGCCCACGGTATTTGAACGCAACGGCTTGCATCACATGTATTTTTGCTATCGGCAAGCGCATGGTTTCCGCACGGATAGCAATAGCGCCTACCGCATCGGCTATGCCTGGTCGCGCGACATGCTGGAGTGGACGCGCGACGACAGCCTGGCCGGCATCGATGTCGCGGCGGACGGCTGGGATTCCCAAATGCAATGCTATCCGCACACCTTTGCGCTGGATGGCGAGATCTACATGCTGTACAACGGCAATGCCTTCGGCCGCGCAGGATTCGGCCTGGCCCGCCTGCTCGATGCCCCTGCGCACGCTGGCCCCCCTTCCGTTCCGACTTCCCCGGAGAATCAACCATGAGTACCGCAAGAAACTATAACCAGGAACTCGACGATTCCGCCAATCAGGCAAACGAAAAGTATTCCTACGGCTTTGATTTCGACGTCATGCACCCGTACATGATCCGCTCGTTCCTGCCCTTCTTCAAGCAGGGCAGCCTGCTCGAACTGGGGAGCTACAAGGGCGATTTCACGCGGCGTTTCCTGCCCTACTTTACCGACATCACCTGCGTGGAAGCGTCCGACGAAGCGCTGGCCGAAGCCAGGCGGCGCCTGGGCGATCGCGTGCAGTTCGTGCATTCCATGTTCGAGCACGCCACGCTGCCCCGACAATACGACAACATCGTCCTCACGCACGTGCTGGAGCACCTCGACGATCCCGTCGCCGTGCTCAGGCGCATAGGCGAGGAATGGCTGGCGCCAGGCGGACGCCTGTTTCTCGTCTGCCCGAATGCGCATGCGCCGTCGCGCCAGATCGCCGTGAAGATGGGACTCATCAGCCACAATACGGCGGTGACCCCGGCCGAGGCGGAGCACGGCCACCGCTGCACCTATACGCTCGACACGCTGGAACGCGATGCGGTCAGTGCCGGCTTGTCGGTAGTGCACCGTTCGGGCATCTTTTTCAAGGCGCTGGCCAATTTCCAGTGGGACAGGCTGCTGCAGACCGATATCATCTCTCCCGCCTACCTGGACGGTTGCTATCAGCTGGGCCAGCAATACCCGGACCTGTGCTCCAGCATCTTTTTGCTATGCGAATCGCCGCGCGCGGACGCCATGAGCTGAGCGCGCAACAATCGCCGAGGCTTGCATGCCGGCAGTGGCGCGGAAAATTTCCTCAAGGCATCTTTAGCGGTTAAAATCCGGGCTGGCAAAATCCTTTCATTCCTCCCCATGCGCGCTACAGCCCGACCCCATTTGCCACTGCCGGCACCGGTACAACCCAGCCCTGCCCAGCAACAGGCGGCGGCGCAAGCGGATGCGGACGCCTGCCGGGCAGCGCTTGCCAGCCGTCCGGATGATGCGCAGCTGCATCATCAACTGGCCAAGAGCCTCGTTGCACTGACACAGTACGACGCTGCAGAGGCAGCGTTCCAGCAGGCGATAGCACTGGCGCCCGGCGCCGCGCTACTGTGCGACCACGGCGAACTGCTGGCCCTGACGCAGCGCCATGCGCTGGCGATCGAGGCCTATCAGGCCGCGCTGCGGCATGAACCCGGCAATGCGGCAACCTACAATTGCCTGGGCCTGTCCTTCCAGGCCAGCGGCCAGCTGCAGCAGGCGCTCGATGCCTACCGGAAAATGCTACACCACCTGCCGGGCAACGCCTTGGCCTACAACAATATCGGTTCCGTCCTGCAGGCCCAGGACCAGCTGGAAGAGGCGCTGGAGCACTACCGGCAGGCCCAGCTCGCCGCGCCGTATTTTCAGTACGCCCATTTCAATGCGGGCACCTGCCTGATGCGGCTGGAACGCTTCGAGGAAGCCCAGGCCTGCTTCGTCGAAACCATCCGGCTCGACGCGGGTTTTCACCTGGCGCATATCAACCTCAGCGCCATCCAGGGCAAACTGGGCCATCTGGATGACACGATCGCGACGTGCCGGCGCGCGCTTGCCGTCAATCCGGCGTGGGCCGACATGCATAGCAACCTGCTGTTCACCCTCAGCCACAGCGCCCAGCTCGGTCCCGCAGCCCTGTTTGCCGAGCACCGGCACTTCGGCGAACAGTTCGAGACGCCGCTGCGCGCCGCCTGGCCCCGCCATGCCAACGTGCGCGATCCCGCCCGCCGGCTGCGCGTGGGCTTTGTCTCCGCCGACCTGAACAATCATGCCGTGGCCAACTTCATTGCGCCCGTGCTGGAACACCTGGTGCATGCGGAGGGGCTGGAACTGCACATCTATTGCAACAACATCATCAACGATGCCGTGACCACGCAGTTGCGCGACGTCGTGCGCCACTGGCACGACGTGCAGGCGCTGTCGGACGAACAGCTGGCGCTGAACATCCAGGCCGACGGCATCGACATCCTCGTCGACCTGTCCGGCCACACGGGCCACAACCGCCTGCAGACCTTTGCCCGCAAGCCTGCGCCGCTGCAGGCCACGTGGATAGGCTATCCGCTGAGCACGGGCCTGCAGTCGATGGATTACTACCTGACGGACCGCTTCTTCTCGCCCCCCGGCCTGCTCGACGAGCAGTTCACGGAAAAGCTGCTGCGCCTGCCCGCCACCGCGCCCTTCATGCCCTCGGCCGTCTCGCCGCCGGTCAGCGCCGCCCCCGCAAGCGTGCACGGCTACATCACGTTCGGCAGCTTCAACCGTCCGGGCAAGCTGAGCGCCGCCGTCATCGCGCGCTGGTCGCGGCTGCTGCGCGCCGTGCCGACGGCGAAAATGCTGCTGGCGGCCATGCCGAGCGAACAGATCAGCGATACCTTGCGCGCCGCCTTTGTCAAGGAAGGCATCGCCGCGGAACGCCTCAGTTTTCACCCGCACACCAACACGCGCGACTACCTGGCCCTGCACAGCCAGGTCGACGTCTGCCTCGATACCTCGCCCTACAACGGCGGCACCACCACCTGCCACGCGCTGTGGATGGGCGTGCCGACGCTCACCATGACGGGCCCCACCTTGCCCGGCAGGGTAGGCGCGGCCATCCTCGAGCAAGTCAGTCTGGCCGAGTTCATCGCCAGCGACGACGACGACTTCCTGCAAAAAGGCATCGCCATCGCCGGCGACCCGGCACATCTTGCGCAGCTGCGCACGGGCATGCGCGCGCGCATGAGCAACGCGCCCTCCGGCCAGCCGGCGCTGATCGCCGCTGGCCTCGACAATGCGCTGCGCGGCATGTGGCAGCGCCATTGCGCCGGCCTGCCGCCCGCCTCGTTCGACGCCGAGCCGGCGCAAAGCTCGCTGCACCAGCGCGCCACCAGCCTGCAATCGCTGCATGACGTCAACGTCGACGCCGCCCTGCTGCTGGCCATCGAGCATCACCAGTCCAGCCGCTTCGTCGAGGCCGAAACGCTGTACCTGGCGATCATCCACAGCCAGCCCCGCCACGTGATCGCCAACCATAATATGGGCTTGCTGGCAACGCAGCTGGGTTTCCCGCACGAAGCCCTGCCCTATTTGTCCGCGGCACATGATGCGGCGCCGCAACAAGCGGAGTTTTGTCTTTCCTATGCACAAGGGCTGCTGCGGGCAGGCCAGGCCCGGCAGGCGCACAACGTGCTGGCGGCCGCCATCGCGCGGGGACTCGACGATGACGCATTGCCAGCCCTGCTGCAGCAGGCCGTCGTGGCCCTGACGACGCCGACGCAGGACGAGGCCGACTACGTCGTCGCCCTGTACCAAGCCGGCCAGCATGCCGAACTGGAAGCGGCCGCGCACACCCTGGTGGCGCGCTATCCGGAATCCGGCTTTGCCTGGAGCGTGCTGGGCACGGCGCTGCAGGCACAGGGCAAGGACGCGCTGGCCACCTTGCAAACGGCCGTGGCGCTGGCGCCGGACGACGCGCAGACCCACGGCAACCTGGGCAACGCCTGGCAGGAACAGGGGCAGCACGCGCGCGCCATCGAATGCTATGCCCGGGCACTGGCCCTGGACGTCGGCTTTGCCGATGCCTACTGCAACATGGGCAGCGCCCAGGCAGCCCTGGGCCAGGCGGCCGAGGCGGCGGAAAGCTACCGCATGGCGCTGGCGCTGGAGCCGTCCCACGACCTGGCGCGGCAAAAAAACGCGGCCTTGCAGCAGGCGCAGGCGGCACTTTCCGCCAGCGCCGAAAAATAATTTAAAAAAATTCTCATAAGCATTTAATTTATGTAGAGCAACGGTCGTCTTGTACTAGGGAGAGCGCAAACACTGCTGCTCCGCACCGTAACCACCTAACTGGAGCATCTTCATGCTGAGCCTTCACACCAATGCAGCGGCCCTGTCCGCACAAAATTCGATCTCGAAAACCCAATCGTCGCTGTCGACCTCGATGACCCGCCTGTCCACCGGCTTCCGCATCAACTCGGCAATGGATGACGCTGCAGGCCTGCAAATTGCAACCCGCCTGAAGGCACAAACGAGCGGCATGGCCATGGCAATGCGCAACACGCAAAACGCCACCTCGATGATCCAGACCGCCGACGGCGCGCTGAACGAAACCGTCAACATCCTGGTCCGCATGAAGGATCTGGCAACGCAAGGCGCGGATGCTTCGGCAACCGACGCTGACAAAACCGCAATGCAAGCTGAATTCGACACCCTGACGGCTGAATTGAGCAACGTTCTGGGCAACACCTCGTTCGGTGGCGCGAAACTGCTGACCAGCAAAGCAACCGCAGCACAACAAACCAACGCCGTGACCGCCGCCGCTGCAGCCGCTTCCGCAGCAGCCACCTCGACCACCGCCCTGGCTTCGGCCAACGCCAGCTACGCTTCGGCACTGGCAGCGAATGCCTCGTCGACCCCAGCTACCGTCTCCGCCCTGGCCCTGGCCGAATCCGCGCTGACCGCAGCAAAAGCAACCGACGCAGCTGCCCAGCTGGCAAAAACCACGACGGCCAGCTACTCCGCTGCCGCCGCCGCATCGTCGGTCGATGGCAAAATGGCAAGCGCACTGAACTTCCAGATCGGCTCGTCGACCTCGGAAACCATGGGTCTGGACCTGTCCGGCCAACTGGGCGCGATGCACTCGGCACTGGCTAGCGCCAGCGCTGAATACAACTCGTTCGGCGCGCCGATCGCAGGTGGCGGTGCAGAACTGACCGCTGCAGGCGGCGCATCGCAAACCATCGACAAGCTGCAAGCAGCTATCGATGCAGTCGGTTCGGTACGTTCGGCACTGGGTGCAGCGGGCAACCGTCTGGACCACGTTGCCACCAACCTGGCCAACATCAGCACCAACACCCAGGCAGCAACGGGCCGTATCATGGACACCGACTTCGCGACCGAAAGCTCGAACATGACCGCTTCGCAAATGCTGCTGCAAGCTGGTACCGCAATGTTGAAACAAAGCAACAGCATGTCCTCGATGGTCATGTCCCTGCTGCAATAATAGTCCCCGCGTCCTGACCTGGCTCAGGTCAGGCCGACCAGAGCCAACTGCGCAAGCAGTTGGCTTTTTTTTATTCATCCCACGCGGAGCGAGCAATGGCGATAGAGCGTGTGTCCGCAGGCAATCCCCTGCCCCTGATTACCCAGCGCCTCGACGTCAGCCCCGCTACGCCGATGACGCCGGGCGTGGTGCAGCCGCTGGTGCCCGTCGGCCCCTTCATGGCGCCCGCCCCCGACGCCGGCACCCTGCCCGCGCAATTGCAGCAGGCGCAGGATGGCCTGGCCGCGCTGATCAAGCCGAACGCGGATGGCGCCGGCAGCGGCGCGACGGCGCGCGACAGCAGCGCCATGCAGGTCAATCAACTGTTTTTTACGCGCCAGCTGGTGTGGCAGCCGCCCGACCCGGCGCAGCTGGCCGCTTCCTGGCGCGTGATGGTCAGGACGTATGGCGAACAGTACGCCGCGCTGCAGGAGCAGGCCCGCGGCCAGCACCTGCCGGGCAAGCTGTTCATGGCCGAACAGCAGCCGGCGCTGCTGCGCGAAGGCGCCCGGCCGCCGCTGGCCATGGATGGCGAAGCATGGCGCTTTGCCGTCTACGGCTGGGGCGGACAGCGCCTGCTGCTACGCGTGCTGGCCAGCGACGGCGACGAGGAACATGCGCCGCGCCGGCGCCAGGCCAAGGTGGCCCTGCGCGTCGAACTGGTCATCTTCGGCATCGGCCGCGTCCTGGTGCAGATGGAGCCGGTGGCCGACGGCGTGCTGCTGGAACTGGCCGCCGATGAAGAGCCGGCCCTGCGCCACCTGCGCCTGGCCCTGCCCGCGATCGCCGACGCCGTGCGCCGCGCCGGCCTGCGCGTCGTGCGCTGCCGCCTGAACCGCCAGCTGCACGCCCAGCGCGTGCACGGCAACTATCCCATGCAGGCAGCCGCCGCCGCATTGTCGCTGCCCCTGTTCCGCGCCATGGCCGAAGTGGCGCTGCTGCTGACGCAGCCGGAAGCGGAAGCGGCCGCCGATCCCGAGACGCCCGCCCCGCCCGCGCAGCAGGAGGAAGCGCCCATCGTCTCGCGCGAAGTGGCGGCGCCGCTGGGCTATGACTACGGCGATAACATTGATCTGCCGCAAGAGGAAGTCTTGCTGCTGGCCGGCGAACCCGAGCCGCAGCCGGACCTGCTGCCGCCCATCGACGAGCAGGATTGACGCAGCATAAAAAAACGGCGCCCGCGGCGCCGTTTTTTTTGCTGATGCACACCTTACCCCACCGTGCCGATGATGCTCACTTCGCGGTTTTCCGGGATTTCGTTGTACGACAGCACATGCAGCCCCGGCGCGAACAGGCGCGCGTAGCGGGCCAGCAGCGGACGGATCTGCGGCAGCACGAGCAGCAGCGGCGGCGTCGCCTGCTGCTTCATCTGCTCGCGCGCCACCGGCATGTTCACCTGCAGCTGCGACAGCAGGTGCGGGTCGATCGGATAGTTATCCAGGGTCACCTTGCCCGCCTGGCGCGCCTGGTTCAACGATCCCAGCAACATGTTTTCCAGCTCGCCGCCCAGATTGAACGCCTGCATTTCCATCTTCTGGCCGAACAGGCCGCTGACGATCTGGCGCCGCAGGGCGCAGCGCACTTCGGCCGCCAGCAGGATCGGGTCCTTGGTCGTCTCGGAGCTGTCGAGCAAGGTGGTGGCGATGGGCACGATATCCTTCAGGGATACGTTTTCGGCCAGCAAGACGCGGAACACGCGCAGCATCTGCGTGTGCGTCAGGGCCTTGTCCAGCGCGCCGGCGAGCTTGGGCGACAGGGCCGTCAGGCGTTCCATCATGGCCGAGACGTCTTCGTGGCGGAACAGTTCCGGCAGGTATTCGCGCACCATCTTCGACAAGTGCGTGGCGATCACGCTGGGCGCCTCGATGACCTGGTAGCCCAGGCCCAGCGCATGCGCCTTGTCGCCCGGCTCGATCCACGTGACGGGCATGCCGTAGGCCGGTTCGATGCCGGGAATGCCGTCGAGCTGGCCATACACATTCGGCGACGGGATCGCCATCAGGCGGTCGGCCTGCACTTCCGCCTGCGCCACCACGGTGCCGGACAGCACGATCGCGTATTGCGACGGCTTCAGCGCCAGGTCGTCGCGCACGCCGATATTCGGCAACAGCAAGCCCATGGATTCGGACAGGCTCTGCCGCACGCCCTTGACGCGCTTATTCAAAGGTTCGCCCTGCGTCTTGTCCACCATGCCGACCAGCTTATAGCCCAGCATGACCATCAGCGGCTGCACGGCGGGCAGCTGCTGCCATTCCAGTTCGGCCGGCTTTTCCTCGCGCAGGGCCGCCTCGATGGCCGCCATGCCGGCCGCGTCGGGCGCCTTCACGCGCTTGGTCAGGCGCCAGGCGACGAAGCCCAGCACGGCGGCAAAGGTCATGAACATGAACCACGGCATGCCCGGGATCAAGGCCAGCGCCACCATCATGCCGGCCGCGCTGAAGATCACCGTGGGCGACGTCAGTACCTGGCCCGCCACCTGCTGCTCGAAATCGCCCGAATCGCTGATGCGCGTGACGAGGATGGCGGCGGCGGCCGACAGCAGCAGCGCGGGGATCTGCGCCACCAGGCCGTCACCGATGGTGAGCAGCGCGTACTGGCGGAAGGCATCGCCGAACGACAGGTCGTGCATCAGCGAGCCGATGGCCACGCCGCCCACCATGTTGATGATCAGGATCAGGATACTGGCGACGGCGTCGCCCCGCACGAACTTCGAGGCGCCGTCCATGGCGCCATAGAAGTCCGCTTCGGCGGCCACGTCCTTGCGGCGCAGCTGGGCTTTTTCCTGGTTGATCAGGCCGGCGTTCAGGTCGGCGTCGATGGCCATCTGCTTGCCCGGCAAGGCGTCCAGGGTGAAGCGCGCGGACACTTCCGAGATGCGCTCGGCGCCCTTGGTGACAACGGCGAAGTTGATGATCATCAAGATCACGAAGACGACGATGCCGACGACGAAATTGCCGCCAATCACCACGTTACCGAAGGCCTCGATGACTTTACCGGCCGCGTCCGCGCCCGTGTGGCCATGCAGCAGCACCACGCGCGTGGACGCCACGTTGAGGGTCAGCCTGAGCATGGTGGTGGCCAGGATCACCGTCGGGAAGACGGAGAAGTCGAGCGGCCGCTTGGCCGAGACGCTGACGAGGATGACGATCAGTGCCAGCACGATATTGAACGTGAACAGGATATCGAGCAGCACGGGCGGCAGCGGCAGGATGATCATCGCCAGGATCACCAGCAGGAACAGCGGCGTGGCGAACTTGTGGCGGCGCATTTCGGCAACCAACCGGTTCAGGAAATTCATGAAGGTACTACCTCGCTCAAATGAGATGGCACGACCACCTCGGTGGGAAATGGGGGCTGGGCAGCACGCTGCCCAGAACGGAATGCTTTCAGCTGCAGGATGTAGTTCAGCACCTGCGAGACGGCCTGGTACAGCTGCACGGGAATCTGCTGCTGCACCTGGCTGGTGTTGTAGATGGCGCGCGCCAGCGGCGGCAGCTCCAGCGTTTCGATATGGTGCTCCTGCGCCACCTGGCGGATGTACAGGGCCATCTCGTCGACGCCCTTGGCAACGACGAACGGCGCCTCGGCGCGGTCCTGGTCATACTTCAGCGCCACGGCGTAATGCTCGGGGTTGACGATCACCACGTCGGCGTCCGGCACGGTCTTGCGCACGCTGCGCCGGCCGATCTGCTGCTGCAGCTGGCGGATGCGCTGGCGCACTTCGGGCCGCCCTTCGCTGCTCTTGTGCTCTTCCTTGACGTCCTGCTTGCTCATGCGCTGGTTGCGGGCAAAGAAAAAGGCCTGCGCCGGCACGTCGATGACGGCGAACAGCACGAACACGGCCACGAGGGCCATCAGGCCGTCGAGCATCAGGGCCGAACCGTCCAGCATGGCCTGCTGCAAGGGCCGGTGCTGCAGGTCCACGTACTGCGTCAGGCTGGAGCGGCTCACGTGCACGAGCACCATGCCCAGCACGGCCGCCTTGGCGATGGACAGGCCGAATTCAAAGCCATGCTTGGGCGACACCAGCCGTCCCAGGTTCTTGGCCGGGCTCAGGCGCTCCATCTTCGGCATCCAGTTCTTCGTGCTGATGACCCAGCCGCCGGGGATCAAGGAGCCGAGCACGACGAACAGGGGCACGCAGAACAGGGGCACGATCATCTTGATCAGCAGGCCCACCGAAGTGGTGAAGGCCATCGACATGGCATTGTCGAGCGCGCCCTTGCTGTCGAGCGGCATGAAGGACATGGCGAACAGCTGGCGGAAGGTGTCCAGGTAGCCGGGCAGCAGGAAGACGAACAGCTTCATGCTGATCAGGATGCCCAGCGCCGTCGACAGGTCGCGCGAGCGCACCACCTGCCCTTCCTGGCGCGACTTCTTCAGCTTTTGCTGTGACGCCTTTTCTGTCTTGTCGCCCGTGCTGCTATCGGCCATGCGCCACACCTTTCCGCAGGTGCCCTGCAAGCGTGGCGAGCAAGTTCAATGCCGGGTCGAGTAGCGCAGCCGTGCGGAGGCACGGCGAGCACCGGATGCCTGCAAGCGGACTGCGCATGGTGCGTGCGCTATCCATGGGCCACCCGCATCTGTTCGGCGATCATGTCGAGCACGCGATTCGTCATGGCGATATAGTGTTCGGGAATGAAGCGCACGATCTGCGCCAGCATCAGCAGGCCGAACACGGTGATCATGGAAAAGCCCAGCGAAAACAGGTTCAGCGACGGCGCCACGCGGTTCAGGAAGCCAAAGCCCAGCTGCACCACCATGGTGGAAAACACGATCGGCAAGGCCAGCAGCATGGCGGCGGCGAAAATCCACGCCACGTTGTAGGCCACCGTCTGCAGCAGCAGCGGGGCATAGCCCTGTCCCACGGGCCAGGCCTTGAAACTGGCGCCGATCACGCCCGTCAGCACCAGGTGGCCGTCGACGGAAAAGAAAACGATCATGCACATGATGGTGAGCAAGCCCGTGATGACGTCCGACGAGGTGCCGTTCAGCGGGTCGTTCATGACGGCCATGGAAAAGCCCACCTGGCTCGACACCAGGTAGCCGAGCACGGACATCACCGACATGGCGAAATGGAAGGCCAGGCCCAGGATGAAGCCGATGACGGCCTGTTCCAGCGTGGCGACGACGGCATGCAGCGAAAACGGATCGATCTTCAGCAGCTCCTGCGAGGCGCCCGACGCCTGCATGACGGGCAGCATGAGGATGGCCAGCACCAGCGACAGCAGGATGCGCACGGTGGCCGGCACGGCGCCGTCGCCGATCACGGGCGAGGCGCTGAGCATGGCCAGAATGCGGCAGAACGGCCACCACACGGCCAGCAGAAACGGCAGCACCTGGTTGAAAATCTGGTCCATGGCGCGCGGCGCTATCCGACCAGGGTGGCGGCGCGCTGAAAAATGGACACGCAATAATCCATCAGGTAGCCGGCCATCCAGCGTCCGGCCAGGATCAGGGCCAGCAGGGTGACCAGCAGGCGCGGCAGGAAACTCATGGTCTGCTCATTGATGGACGTGGCCGCCTGTACCAGCGCGACCAGCAAGCCCATGAGCAGGCCGGGCACGACGAGGATGACCACCAGCAGCATCACGACGTGCAGCGCTTCGATGATCAGGTCGACGGCGACTTCAGGGGTCAACATGGATCAATACGCCTGTATGCTGGTAACTAAAGTGTTGACGGTCAGGGTCCAGCCGTCGACGAGCACGAACAGCAGCAGCTTGAACGGCAGCGAAATGACCAGCGGCGACAGCATCATCATGCCCATCGCCATCAGCACGGACGCCACCACCAGATCGATGATGAGGAACGGTATGAACAGCATGCACCCGATCTGGAAAGCCGTCTTGAGTTCGGACAAGACAAACGCGGCCAGCTTGACCGTGAAGCTGTGGTCCTGCGGGCGCATGGTCGACGGTTCGCCGGCCAGGTGGGCGATCTGCGCCAGGGCCGCCTTGCTCGTCTGCGCCAGCATGAAGCGCGAAATCGGCACTTCGGCGATCTTCAGGGCTTCCTGCATGCCGATCTGGTCGCGGTCGTAGGGCACGAAGGCTTCCTTCCACACCTGGTCGCCGATGGGACGCATGACGAGCAGGGTCAGGATCAGGGCGATGCCGGTGACGATGCGGTTGGGCAAGCCCTGCTGCAGGCCCAGGGCCTGGCGCAGCAGGGACAGCACGATGACGAAGCGGGTAAAGCTGGTCATCATCATGACCATCACGGGCAGCAGCCCGAGCAGGGTCATGACGACGAGGATCTGCATCTTCACCGACAGGTCGGTCTTCGCGCCCGGCACCACGCCGGACAGCAGGTCCTGGGCGCCGGCGGCGCTGCAGCACAGCAGCAGAACGGGCAAGGCAAGCGCCGCGGCCAGCGGGCCGTGGCGCCGGGTCATACCGGGTACCGCCAGCTTCATGCTGTCATCAGGTCGAGATTGAGGCCGTCGAGGTCGATGACTTTCAAGCCATAGTTTTCACCCGCCACCACCACTTCGGCGCGGCCGATGGGCGTGCCATTGACCTTGATCACCAGCGGCTCGCCGGCCAGCATGTCGAGTTCGATCACGCTTTCCGGGCCGATAGCCATCAATTCCTCCAGCGAGATGCGCGCCGAGCCCACTTCCAGCGTGAGGGTCACGGGAATCTTGCGCATCATTTGCGGAATGTCGCGCCGCGCGCGGGTGCTGGCCACGTCGGCGACGTCGCCCTGGTCGATGATCATATCGTCGCCCAGGTCTTCCAGCAGGGTTTCGCTCTGGTTGGTATCGGTCATATTCATATTATTCGACATCTTCAAATGAGGTTAAACAGAGCTTGCCCTTGTGTTCGGAAACGGCTGCTGTAAATAAACGGGAATCGTCGAGCATCACGTCCGTGCGGCTCAGGCTGACGGGAATCACGTCGCCCACGCGCAGGTCGAACAGGGCGCCCAGCTGCACCTGCTTGCTGACGAGACGGCCTTCGAGGGTCACCTGCAGGCGCGACGCCAGCGGGCGCACGCTGCGCAGGGCTTTCTTCGCCTGCGCGCGCTCGGGCAGCAGGCCGCGCAGCACGTCGGCCATCAGGCGCTTGTCCAGCGAAAACCAGAAGCTGCCGCTCTGCCCCGCCTCGACATCGCTGAGCGAGACGGTGACGATCCAGCTGCCGCGGGCCGGATGCACGCCCGACTGCACGGCGACCTCGGCGCTGGCATCGATGGCGCTGTTCTTGCCCAGCGCTTGCAGGTTCTTGTGGATGCGCGCGAACAGGCTGGAAACGAGCTGTTGTCCCAGCACCACAGCCAGGCGCTCTTCCGTCGCTGTCACGCGCACGCGGGCCGGATCGGGCGGCGCGCCCTTGGCGCCAGCACTACCGTAACGATAGTTCAGCACGCTCAAGAGTATCTGGCGCTCGAGCGTGAAGCCGGCCTGGCCGGCGGGCGTGGAGAAACTCAGCCAGCGATTCACGCTGTCTTCGCTCTCGACGCGCGACAAGGCGACGGCGTCGATCTGGAAATTGCCCCAGTAGCGGCGGCTCATGGGCTGACGCAAGGCCGCGGCCAGGTCGTCGCGCAGCTGGGCGCCGAAGACATGCAGCAAATGGACAGGACGTCCGAGCAGACAGGAATCCAGGACTTGATGGCGCGTCGTTTGATCTGTCTTGGTAATGGTTGTCATGTAGTAGTCATGTCGGTATTGCGGTGGCAGAACAAATTATACGGATCGCCCGAAATTAAATACAGCATCATCTTGGCCTTGCCGATGGCAAGGCCGGCAAACGATTGCGCATCGTATCGCATGCTGCATGATTACGGTGCTGAACAATACAGGAAAAACCTAAATATTGCCATGTATCAATATTTCTTGAGCCAATCCTCTCTTTACTTTATAGTTGCCGCGAGGTAAGCTTATAGCGACAAAAATTAGATTTGCAGTGCGCCATTCCGCTTACCTGATTCCGGTTTTTATGGCAGTTTCCAGTCCCTCTTATTGCCACCTGTAGAAACTTTTATCAGCTCTATATTGGTTGTCATGGCCATGTAAATCGCGTCGGCGCGGGTTTGCTGGATTTGTTTCGATCTGCTTGCAGCGGATGGTGTGGCAACTGATAAGACTGATGGGCCCTGGGAATCGGGCCGGGCGGGTGGCAGGACGATGGCCTTCCGCTGGCATGGCAACACCAGTATTTCTGATTGATACGTCACCGCATATTGAAAGTAGAGGGCAAGATGAGCAATGAACTCGCAGGTCTGATCAAGGCCGATCTGGCAGCACTGAGCAACGACGCGCGCGCCCTGGGCGCCAGCATCGCGCCGGCCGCCCAGTTCGGCACAGGGGAAGCCTCCGGCTTCTCGTTCGCGCAAAGCATGAAAGACGCCGTCGGCAAGGTCAACAACGATGACCGCATGGCCGCGCAGAAAATGGGCGACGTCGACAGCGGCAAGAGCGATGACCTCGTCGGTGCCATGCTGGCCAGCCAGGAAGCGAGCCTGTCCTTCTCCATGTTGATGCAGGTACGCAACAAGGTCATGGGCGCCGTCGACGAACTCATCAAACTGCCCCTGTAAGATCCACGCCCAGATCCACGCCCTGCCTCCCAGCGAAAGTTACTCCAAGTGATTACCCCCATGAAGTCCGCATTTGCGCGCTGGCGCCTTGGCGCCCAGCCCGCCATCCCGCCCGCCCTGCTGAAAAACCTGGTTCCCATCGTCGCGCTGGCCGTCGGCATCACCGCCATGGTGACCATGTATGCCTGGCGCGACCAGGCCAACTACAAGCCGGTCTTCGGCGCGCGCGAAAAAGTGGCCGTGACGGACATGATGGCGACGCTGGACGCGGAACACATCCCCTACCGTTTGCATCCGGACAGCGGCCAGGTGCTGGTGCCCGACGCCATGCTGGGCAAGGTGCGCATGCTGCTCGCCTCGAAGGGCGTGACGGCGCAGCTGCCGGCCGGCCTGGAACTGATGGACAAGAACGACCCGCTGGGCGTGTCGCAGTTCGTGCAGGACGTGCGCTTCCGCCGCGGCCTGGAAGGCGAGCTGGCGCAAAGCATCATGACGATGGACGCCATCGCTTCGGCGCGCGTCCACCTGTCGATTGCCAAGTCCACCTCCTTCGTTGCCAGCGATGGCGACAAATCGTCCGCCTCCGTGGTGGTGGCCCTGAAACCGGGCCGCACCCTGGCGCCGGAACAGATCGCCGCCGTCATCAACATGGTGGCCGGCAGCGTCGCCAGCCTGGCGCCCACGCGCGTGAGCCTGGTCGACCAGGGCGGCAACCTGCTGTCCTCGCACGTCGACCTGAGCGATGGCTTCGACGCTTCCGCGGCCGGCAATGAAGGCGCAAAACGTTTCCAGGATGACATCCGCCGCAACGTCACGGGCCTGCTCGGCCCCGTCATCGGCGAAGACAACTTCAAGCTCAGCGTGACGGCCGCCGTGAACAACGACCGCGTGGACGAAACGCTGGAAAAATACGGCGAAGCCCCGAAAGTGACGAGCGAAGCGATGCGCGAAGAGCAGGAGCGCAACCGCACCGTGGCCGGCATTCCCGGCAGCCTGTCGAACCGTCCGCCCGCCGCCGCCGTGCCCGCCCCTGCCGATGCGGCCGGCGCCGCGCCCGCCGATGGCGCGCCGAAGCCGTCCGACGACGGCACGGCCCGCAAGAACGCCACCACGCGCCAGTACGCCTACGACCGCAGCATCACGCAGATCAAGCGCAGCCGTGGCCGCCTGGAAAAACTCAGCGTCGCCGTCGTGCTCAACAGCGCCGCCGCACCGAACCCCAAGACGGGCTGGACGCCTGCCGAACTGGGCAATATCGAAAAAATGCTGCGCAGCGGCCTGGGCATCAACGCCCAGCGCGGCGACAGCCTGAGCCTGACGGCCCTCGCCTTCCCTGCCAAGGCGCCCGTGGCCCAGTGGTGGGAAGAACGCGACACCGTCGTCGACTTCAGCAGCTGGCTGCTGTATGCGCTCGGCGCCGTGCTCGGCTACTTCCTGATCCTGCGTCCGCTGCTGCGCCTGCTGACGGCGCGCCTGGCGCCGCCCGTCCTGAAACAGCTCGATCCTGCCCCGGTCCTGGCCGGCAGCAGCACCGCCGCCGCCGGCGCGACTGGCGCGGCCGCGGCCGGTACGCCGGCCCTGGGCCTCAATGGCCTGCCGGCCCTCGAAGGTGAAGCGGCCGCGGCGGGCAGCATGCCGGTCGTGCCGCTGCTGGAAAACTATGACTTGCCGCCGCCTGGCTCGGCGGTCGACGTGATGGTCGACCACCTGAAAGTGCTGGCTGAAAAAGAACCCGAGCGTGTCGCCGAAGTCGTCAAACAATGGATGCAGAAAAATGGCCGAACTCAACAACAATAATTTCCCTGACGACGCAGAAGTCGAGAACGTCAGCCTGAGTCCCGTGGAACAAGCCGCCATCGTGCTGCTGAGCATGGGCGAAGAGCAGGCCGCCAACGTGCTGCGCTGCCTGTCGCGCGAAGAATTGCTGGAAGTCACGCAAGTGATGTCGCGCATGAGCGGCATCAAGGTCGAGGCCGTGAAAACGGCCATGCAGACCTTTTTCGATGATTACCGCCAGCAAAGCGGCGTGCACGGCGCCTCGCGCAGCTACCTGAAGCGCTCGCTGGACATGGCGCTGGGCAGCGATATCGCGAACAGCGTGCTGAACAACATTTACGGCGATGCCATCCGCCCCAAGATGGCACGCCTGCAGTGGGCTTCGCCGAAATGGCTGGCCGAATACATCGTCAACGAGCACGTGCAGATGCAAGCCGTGTTCCTCGCCTTCCTGCCGCCCGCGCTGGCCGGCCAGATCCTCGACGCCCTGCCCGCCGAAGGCCGCGACCTGGTCCTGCTGAACCTGGCCCGCCTGGACGAGATCGACCGCGACCTGCTGGTCGAGCTCGACGAACTCGTGGGCCGCTGCCTGGGCACGCTCGACACGCAGAGCACCAGCGTGGAAGGCATCCGCCAGGCGGCCGAGATCCTCAACCGCATGCCGGGCAACCGCGCCGCGCTCGTCGAGCTGCTGCGCGCGCACGATCCGGAGGTGGTATCCGAGATCGAACTGAGCATGTACGACTTCCTGATCCTCGCCACGCAGAGCGATGTCACGCTCACGCGCATCCTGGAAGACGTGCCGATGGAACAGTGGGCCATCGCCCTGAAGGGCGCGGAACCGTCGATCCGCGAAGCCGTGCTGAAAACCATGCCGCGCCGCCAGGCGCAGAGCTTCGAGGACATGATGCGCCGTTCCGGCCCCGTGCCGCTGTCGCGCATCGAACAGACGCGCCAGGAAATCATGGCCACCGTCAAGGGCCTCGCCGATGCGGGCGAGATCGAGGTGCAGCTGTTTGCCGAAGCGGTGATCGAATGAAACACTTTCGCGCGTATCGTTTCCCGCCCCTGTCGCAATTCATCGCCGCCGGCCAGCGCGCCTCCGCCGAGGACACGGACGGCCAGTGGCAGGCGTCCGTCTCGGAAGGCTTCGAGCAGGGCCAGCGCGACGGCTACGAAGTGGGCCTCGTGCAGGGCCAGCAGGATGGCTACGATGCCGGGCGCAGCGATGGCATCGCGCATGGCCGCGAAGAAGGCCGCAATGAAACCCTGGTGGCCCTGGACCGCCTGGCGCGCCCCGTCGACGCCATCCTGCGCGACCTGAAAAAGGTGCGCGCCGACTACCGCGCCGCGCAGCGCAAGGAAGTGGTCGACCTGGTGGCCAAGGTGGCGCGCCAGGTGATCCGCGCCGAACTGGCGCTGCAGCCCGTGCAATTGCTGGCCCTCGTCGACGAGACCCTGGCCTCGATGCCGCCCACGCGCGAGGAAATCGACGTCTTCCTCAATCCGGAAGAACTCAAACGCATCAGCGAACTTGATCCGAAGCGCGCCAAGCGCTGGAACCTGATCGCCGACGCCCGCCTCGACGCGGGCGAGTGCCGCATCAAGGCGGGCGACAACGAAGTCGACGCGGGCTGCCACCAGCGCCTGTCGGCCTGCATGGAACAGGTCAGCAGCCACCTGGCGCTGGCGGCCGAACACGCGGACCAGGGCGCGCCTGCATGATCGCCGACACGCTGCGCAGCTTCGAGATCGGCGATATTCCGGTCGCGACACCCACCGGCCGCCTGGTCGGCGCCTCCGGCCTGCTGCTGGAAAGCGCCGGCTGCCGGCTGCACACGGGCCAGCGTTGTCAAATTGAAACTGTGAATGGCGAGTGGCTCGACGCGCAAGTGGTGGGTTTCCGCGAAAAGCTGTCCTACCTGATGCCGTTCAAGAAGGCCACGGGCCTGACGACGGGCGCGCGCGTGCTGCCCCTGCCCGACAAGGCCAGCCTGCAGATCGGCCCCTCGTGGCTGGGCCGCATGGTCAATGGCCTGGGCGAGCCCATCGACGACCTGGGCCGCCTCGGCGGCGACCACATCCTGGAAGTGACGCCGCCGAAGATCAATCCCCTGAAGAAACAACCCGTGGTCGAGCCCCTGGACGTGGGCGTGCGCGCCATCAACAGCATGCTGACCCTGGGCAAGGGCCAGCGCGTGGGCCTGATGGCCGGCTCCGGCGTCGGCAAGAGCGTGCTGCTGGGCCTGATCACGCGCCAGACGGTGGCCGACGTCGTCGTCGTCGGCCTGATCGGCGAGCGGGGCCGCGAAGTGCGCGAATTCGTCGAAAAGTCGCTGGGCGCCGAAGGCTTGAAGAAAGCCGTGCTGGTGATCGCCCCGGCCGATGAATCGCCCTTGATGCGCATCATGGCCACCGAACTGTGCCATTCGATCGCCGCCCATTACCGCGACCAGGGCAAGCACGTGCTGCTGCTCGTCGATTCGCTCACGCGCTATGCGATGGCCTTGCGCGAAGTGGCGCTGGCCCTGGGCGAGCCGCCGGCCACGCGCGGCTATCCGCCGTCCGTCTTTTCGAACCTGCCGCAGCTGGTGGAGAGCGCCGGCAACGGCGCCCACCAGGACGGCAGCATGAGCGCCATCTACACCGTGCTGGCCGAAGGCGACGACCAGCAGGACCCGGTCGTCGACACGGCGCGCGCGATTCTCGACGGCCACATCGTGCTCACGCGTGAACTGGCCGAGCGGGGCCACTACCCCGCCATCGACATCGCCGCCTCGATCAGCCGCTGCATGGCGCAAGTCATCACGCCCGAGCACATGCAGGCGGCGCGCGCGCTGAAAGCGTCGATGGCGCGCCATGCCCGCGTGCGCGACCTGATCCCGCTGGGCGCCTACGTGCCCGGCGCCGACCCCATCACCGACCGCGCCGTGCAGCTGCATGGGCCGATCGAGGCCTTCCTGTGCCAGGGCACCAAGGAAGAGGCGCCGATGGGGCCGTGCATCGAACAACTTGAACACATCATGGCCTAGGAGTATTTGTGAGCGACGCGCATACCATCCGCAACCTGACCACGCTGGTCGGCCTGCGCAGCACCGAGGTGGAACGCCTGCAAGGCGAAATGGCGGCACAGACGGCCGTGCGCGAGCGCTACCAGAAGAACCTGGAGCGCCTGACGGGCCTGTACACGGATAGCGGCCCCAGCGGTGCCCTGCCCCTGGCCCTGTCCGTCAACTGCGGCAACTTCAAGCAGGCCGTCATGCAGATGGCCGACCAGCACCGTACCGACCTGCACCTGCACGAGGCCAACATGGCCATCTCGCAGCGCGCCCTGAACACGGCCTGGGCCAAGCGCGAAGTGCTGGACCAGGTGCTGACGCAAAAACAGAAGCATGTTGCAAATGAGCAACAACGAGTGGATGCCAAGCGGCAGGATGAACTGGCAACGCAATTCTGGTTCCGCGGGCAGGTAAAATAATGTTTTGCAGAAATAATTTCAGAAAAGTGGATATTTGGTCGCCTTGTCATTGGGTATATCCTGCATGCTAATTTTAGGAGTTTGACATGGCCCTTTCCACCAACGCTACGAATACATACGATCCGACGGCATCCGCCCAGGCATTGACCGACAAGTACACGGCCGACCTGCAGGCCCGCATCACCGCCCAGACCAAGGCGGCTGCAGCGACGACGGCCGGCCTGGCGAACCTGAAGATGGCCTTGACCACCTTCAGCTCCAGCCTGTTGACCATGACCACCGGCAAGACCATGCTGGTGCAGGGTGCCACGCTGAGCAATACGGCCGTGGGCACTGCCACCGCCTCGTCAACGGCCGCGGCAGGCACGTATTCCGTGTTCGTGGAAAAAATTGCCACCAATAACCAAATTTCGCTGGGCGGCCTGACCGGCACGCCCGTCCCCGCCGACGGCGATGGCACCCTGAAGATCAAGCTGGCCAACAACACCGATTTCACCGTGGACCTGAGCAAGGCCAATACGGATGCCGACACGAGCACCCTGTCGGCCAAGGAAATCGCCGCCGCCATCAATGCCGAGCCGAAAAACAACTCGCGCGTAACGGCGTCCGTCATCACCATCGGCGGCATCGCCCAGCTCGTGCTGACGTCGAACGTCAGCGGCGAGGAAGGCGCGCTGTCGCTCGATACGAGCGCGATGGCCGCCGGCACGCTCAAGGATGCCCTCGATACCACCCCCAAGCAGCTGGTCACGGCCCAGGATGCCATCATGTGGGTGGGCGGCAAGCCTGCCGATCCGCTCGACACCAGCAACCGGGTGAAGCAGTCCTCGAATACCTTCAGCAACATCGAAGGCGTGAAGATGACCTTTACCAAGGCGCAGGCGAGCGGCGATGCGCCGATCACCCTGACCGTGGCGCTGGACACGGCCGCTACCACCACCAATGCGCAGAGCTTTGTCACCGCCTACAACAAGCTCAAGGCAACCCTGGATGCCCTCACCGACCCGGGCGATCCCGCCTCGTCGAAGGCTGCCGGCGTGTTTTCCACCGACAGCGGCGTGCGCGTGCTGCGCGATCAGCTGGTGCGCACCCTGCGCGAAACGGCCACGGGCGCCCTGGCCACCTTCGGCATCACGGCGCAACGCAACGGCACCCTGGCGCTCGATGCCACCAAGCTGGAAGCGGCCCTGAAAACCAATCCTGGCGGCCTGGACAAGGCAATCGGCAGCAGCACGGCCGGCACCTCGAGCGGCATCGCCGGCAAGCTGGACAAGTTCATCCAGACCTGGACCACCACCAATGGCCAGCTGTCGCAGCGCGAAACCTCGGCGGCCAAGCTGCAAAAGTCGCTCGACGAACGCCAGACCAAGTTCGAAGCCGACTACACGGCCATGTACAACCGCTACAAGGCGCAATTTACCCAACTGCAATCCTTGCAGGCGCGCATGTCGCAAACGACGGATATGTTCGATGCCCTGTTCGGCAGCGACAAGACTAAATAGAGGCAGTCGCCGTCCGTGCGCGGACCCTGCCAGCAACACCCAGCTTTTAGAGTGAGAAAAAATGATGAATCAAGATGCATACAGTAATTACCACGCCGTCAACCTGGATGCGCAGACGTCGCGCGCCACCCCAGTCGAACTGGTCTTGCTGCTCACCGACGGCTTGCTGGAAGAACTGGCGCGCGCGCGCGGACATATCGTCGGCAAGCGCTACGAACAAAAGGCCATCAGCCTGGACAAATGCACGGAAATCATCAATGGCCTGTCGAGCTCGCTCGATTTCGAGAATGGCGGCGAGGTCGTGGCCAACCTGGGCCGCCTGTACGAATATTGCACGGGCCGCCTGTACATGGCCGGCATCACCCTCGACCCTGCCCTCATCGATGAAGTGACGACCTTGTTGACGACCATCAAGCAAGGCTGGCTCGGCGTCCAGGCCAAGAATGGATAGGACACCGGCCTTGCAGCAACTGACGCGCGAACTGCACGCCGCCGCCGGCCAGCAGGACTGGAACGCGCTCGAGCAGCTGGAACGCAAGCTGGCGCAGCAATTGCCCCTGCTGGCGGGCCAGGGCGCGCTCAGCGACAGCGAACACACCGCCCTGCTCACCCTGCGCCGCGTGCATGGGCAGGCATTGCAAATCTGCATCAACGAAAAACAGCGCCTGGGCCTGCACATGGGCGAGATACACTCGAAACAGGAAGGCTGGGTTGCATATGCGCTGGAAAGCGATATGTACCAGGATGGAAATCAAGCATGAACATCAGTTTTAACATGACAGCCACCATGGCCGCCCCTACTCCAGCCGGCGCCGGCGCGAATGCCGGCGCCGGCATCATTGCTGGCGCGGCAGTCAATCCGCCGGCCGATGCCGCCACCAGCGCGCCGCCTGACCTGCCCGCCCAGTACGCGGCGCTGCCGTCGGGCTTGCCGCTGTTCGCGCAGGCGCTGGGCGTGGCCATGAATGACGCGGCGACGGCCCTGCCGCCGCCGGCCGGCACCGAGACCGACGCCCCTGTTAAACCGGCCGAGGCCGTCGACAGTGTTCCGGCTGACATCGCCCAGGCCGGCGCCACGCCCGATGCCGGGCTGGCCGCCATGGCGCCGCCCCTGATGCCGCCGACGGCCATGCCCGTGCCGCCGGCCCTGCCGGCCGCCACGCCGGCACCGGACGGCAGCGCGGCGGACGCGGAAGCGGCCGCGCCGCGCCTCGCCGTCATTTCCACACAACAAATCAGCGTGCAGCAGAATCCCGCCCTGAACATCAGCCTGCATCCGGCCGCCGTGACGCTCAATGCACCGGCGGCACCGGGTCGCGACGCGCGCGAGCCGCTGGCGGCCGCGTTTCCGGCGCCCTCCGCCGACGGCGACGCCGGCGCAGGCAAGACGGCCGCTGCCGCCGCGCCGGCCGCCATGACCGCGGCGCTCGCCGGGCGCGACGCCGAACGGCCGGCCACGCCTGTCGCGCCGGCCGCGACCGGCGTAAGCCTGACGGGCACGCTGGCCAGTGCGACGACGGCGGCCCCGGCCGGCGATACCGTCAAGCTCAGCGGCCCTGCCCAGCAATGGCAGGAACCGCTGCGCGAAGCGCTGGGCGAGCGCCTGCAGACGCAGATCGGACGCAACAGCGAGCACGCGACGATCCGCCTCGAGCCGCCGATGCTGGGACGCATCGACATTTCCATCCGCCACGCGGCCGGCACGCTGCAGGTCAACGTCACGGCGTCGAACCCGGAAGTGCTGCGCCAGCTGCAGGGCATCGGCGACAACATGCGCAACGACCTGGCGCAGCGCCAGTACACCGAGGTGGCCGTGAACATCGGCGCCACCCCGCGCAGCCCCGCCGCCCAGGCCTTCGCCGAGGGCGATGCGCGCGGCCAGCGTCAGCCGGGCCGCCAGGATGACGATGCGGAACCGGGACGCGCCCTGTCCGACGGCAGCACTGCCCCCACCACTTACGCCATGCATGAGCGAGAGACTGCCTGATGAATATGAAAATGAAACTGATCGCCGGCTTCATCGCCGTGGCCGTGCTGGCCGCCGGCGCGGCCGGTGGCGCCATGTGGTACCTGGCCAAGCCGGTCGCCGGCCATGCCGATGCCGCCGAAGCGAAAGCCCCGCCGCCGCCCGCCACAGGCAAGAAGGCGCGCAAGTTCATCACGCTCGACAAGGTCATCGTGATGCTGCGCCGCGGCCCCGGCGACACGGACACGCACTACCTGTCGGCCGACCTGGTGATCGCCACCACGGAAGAAAAGGAAAAGCTGACCAAGGACCACCTGCCCCTGATGCGCTCGATCGCCGTCAGCACCCTGTCGAGCTTCCCGGTGGACAAGGCACAGACCATGACCGTGGAACAGTATGCGGAACAGATCAACAAGGCCTTCAATGTCAGCTATGAGCGCGAACAGATGGAAAAGCCCTTCACCGAAGTCATGGTGGGCAAGCTGATCATTGAATAAGCCGACACGCCAGCCGACCTAGTGGGAGATCCCGTGGCCTATGTAGAGCAATACCAGGAAGCGTACGGCGCCGGCGAATATGCGGCCGCCAGCGCTTGCGCGGCCGTGCTCAGCGTTGCTGAAGAGCAACAACATCTGGTGGCGTACGCACCGCTGGTCAAGCGCATCGTGCGCCAGCTCAATTCGCAGGTGTCGGGCGCCATCGACCGCGACGACATGGAACAGATCGGCCTGATGGGCCTGCTCGAAGCCTTGCGCCGCTACGGCGTGCCGGACCAGTCCTTCGGCAGCTATGCCAGCCTGCGCATCCGCGGCGCCATCCT
The DNA here is from genome assembly GCF_009923995.1 of Janthinobacterium sp. Taxonomy (GTDB): domain Bacteria; phylum Pseudomonadota; class Gammaproteobacteria; order Burkholderiales; family Burkholderiaceae_D; genus Janthinobacterium. Next base: position 55,633 of record NZ_RFSK01000028.1, read on the forward strand.
CGACGAATTGCGGCGCCAGGACTGGCGCCCGCGCGCCGTGCGCCAGGAAAGCCACCGCCTGCGCGACAGCGTGCGCGCCCTGACCCGGCGCCTGGGGCGCGAGCCGCAGGAAGGGGAAATCATGGCCGCCCTGAAGCTGACGCCGGAAGCCTACCAGGAGTACCAGCTGGCGGAAAACGCCGAGCTGATCGCCAGTTTCGACGAAGTGCTGCAGGAAAGCCTGGGACAGGCCGACAGCGCACCGAGTCCGGAAGAGCAATTGATGGTGCGGCGCAGCCTGGAGCAGGCCCTGCGCGCGCTGGACGAGCGCGAACAGCGCGTGGTGCAGATGTATTACGAATTCGAACTGAGCTATAAGGAAATTGCCGCCGTGCTGGACCTGAGCGACGCCCGCGTCTGCCAGCTGAACAAGACGGCACTGGGCAAGATGAAAGCCATGCTGCAAGACGCATGAGAATTAAGCAATAGTTTCAGCAAGATCCATCAAATTGACGCAGCACAATGACGCAGAAAGGCAGTTGACATGGTAATTATCGGTATCTTAATCGTGATGGGGTGTGTATTCGGAGGCTTCGCCCTGATGGGCGGCACCGTCCACGCGATCTGGCAACCGGTCGAGTTGATCATCATCATCGGCGCCGCCGTTGGCGCCCTGGTGCTGGGCAACCCCAAGCATGTACTCGGTGAAATGCTGCACCAGATGCGCAAGATCGTTACGCACAAGAAACAAGGCTCGGAATTCCAGCGCCAGTTGCTGCTGCTGATGTATGAACTGCTGCAGACGGCCGCCGGCGGCCTGAAGGCCCTCGACGCCCACGTCGAGGCGCCGCGCGAGAGCGCCCTGTTCCAGCGCTATCCGCTGGTGCTGGAAGAGCCGAAACTGCTGGCCTTCATCGTCGACAACTTCCGTTTGATGGCGATGGGCAAGATCAACGCGCACGAGCTCGAAGGCGTGCTGGAGCAGGAACTGGAAGCCATCCACGACGAATTGCTGCAACCGTCGAAGTCCTTGCACAAGATCGCCGAAGCCATGCCCGGCTTCGGCATCCTGGCGGCCGTGCTCGGCATCGTGATGGCCATGAATTCCGTGGCAGACGGTGCCGATGCGGCGGAAATCTCGGAAAAAGTGGGTGCCGCCATGGTCGGCACCTTCATCGGCATCTTCTTCTGCTACGGCGTGCTCGATCCGATGTGCAACATGATGAAACAGCTGGTGGGCGAGGAAGGCTCGACCATGGAATGCGTGAAAGTCGTGCTCGTCACGCACGTGGCCGGCAAACCGCCCCTGCTGGCCATCGATGCGGGCCGCCGCCTGGTGCAGCTGAACATCAAGCCGAGCTTCGCGCAGCTGGAAAGCTGGATCAATGCGCTGGAAGATGGCGGCGCGGAACAAGAGCAAGGCCAAGGCCGGGGAGGCCGCCGTGCTAAAGCCGCATGAGAAACATGAACAGGCCATCATCAAGCGCTCCGGACGCAAGCATGACGACGATGCCCACGGCGGCGCCTGGAAAGTGGCGTTCGCCGACTTTTGCCTGGCCCTGCTGTCGCTGTTCCTCGTGCTGTGGCTGATGGCCGCGCGTGAGCAGCAGGCGATGAAGGAAATCATGATGGACGCGACGGCGGGCAGCCGCCAGGGCGAAGGCCAGGGCGTCATGCCGGAACAGAAAGGCGGTCCGCGCGGCAGCCTGATCGAGCGATTCCCCATGCCCCGCAAGGGCACGGGCGACACGCGCACGGAAGGCAAGCAGTCGCAGGACGGCAAGGCCGGTACGGCCCCGCCCAACCAGACCAAGGTCAGCTACCAGTCGCCGGAAGACTTGCTGGCCCTGTCGCGCGCGCTCGACAAGCTCAGCGATGAAGCAGGGCTGAAAAGCAACCTGCAATCCGTGATCACGCCCTACGGCCTGCGCGTCATGCTGCACGATACGGACAAGCAAGGCATGTTCGTGCGCGGCAGCGCCGTGCCGACGGACCGCTTCCGCAAGCTGCTGCGCCAGATGGGCCCGGTCTTTGCCCAGATGGAGAACCAGATGCTGATCGTCGGCCATACCGACTCGATGCAATACGCCAATACCGGCTATGAAGGCTATTCCAACTGGACCCTGTCGGCCAACCGCGCCATGTCGGCACGGGCGCAATTGTTGATCGGCAGCATGAGTCCGGAAAGCGTGCTGCAAGTGGTGGGCATGGCCGACCGCGCGCCGCTGGACGTGAAAAATGCCAGTGCCGGCATCAACCGCCGCATCGAACTGTTAATATTGACGCGTGGCCAGGCCGACAGCATCGCCGCCATGTTCGGCATGGCCGGGCAAAAGGTGCAGGGCGACGAGCTGCAAGTGGGTGAACCGGACGCGGGAACCTTGCAACGCCTGCGCGACAAGCTGGGCTTGCCCGCAAAGAAAGAACGGGATGAGCATGCAAATTAAGGGCAAGGGACAACGAATGAAAATCTCCTCCGGCAATACGGGCGCCACCGTGCGCAGCGGCGCCGTGGCGCCCGCCGAGGCGATCGCCGAGAACGGGGCTGCGGGCGCCGCCATGGCCGGCTCGTCGGCCGGGGCGGAACTGCAGTCGGCCGTGCTGCAGCCGGCCATGGCCGCCCTGCGCGCCATGCCCGAGATCGACCACGACAGGGTCGCCATGCTGCGCGACGCGCTGGCCAAGGGCGAACTGCCGTTCGACCCGTCGAAGCTGGCGGGCCTGATCCAGCGCTTCCACGGCGGTGAATCGTGACCGCGCCGCGCAAGGGCATCACGCGCCAGGAAGCCGTGCGCCGCGTGCTGCAGGGCATCGCCGACGATCATCAAGGCTATGCGGCCCTGCTGGCCTTGCTGGAAGAACAATTCCACGCCACCTTGCGCCATCAGAACGCGCAGCTGGCGGCGCTGGCCGACCAGGTCATCGCCGCCGTCGAGTCGCTCGATGCGCGCCGGCGCCAGCGCGTCAGCCTCGTCACTGCCCTGCTGGGGCCGGAAGGCGACATGCCGAAATTATTTGCATTGCTGCCGGAAGACGCGCGCGCCACGGCGCAGCGCGACTGGACCGCGCTGGAACAGATGGTGCTCGAATGCAAGCGCCTGAATGCCCGCAACAGCGAATTATTAACAGAACAATACAGCATCATGCAGCGCGTGCTGCATGGCGAGGAAGATACGTATGCGCCAGGCTGATTTCCCGACCCTCCGCGCCACGGCGGCGACGCCATCGACGATGGCCGCCACGCCGGTGCAAAGCAATATGCGCGCTACCGATGCCACGGGTTCCGGCGGCAGCTTCGGCAGCGTGTTCCGGCAGGTACAGGGCGAAGTGGCCCGCTTCATCGAACAGGGCGGCGGCAGCGCCACCACCCTGAATCCGCAAGGCCGCGCCTACCTGGAGCAGAGCCAGCCCGTAAACGTGCTGGGCAGCATCAACCAGGGCGGCGAGATCGGCGAAGTGCAGCAGCAGTTCCTTGCCTCGATCAAGCCGTGGACGGAAGAAACGGGCGCGCGCCTGGGCGTGGCGCCGGAAATCGTCGCCGCCCACGCGGCGCTGGAATCGGGCTGGGGCCAGCGCCCCCTGCGCCAGGGCACGGGGGCCGACACGAATAATCTGTTCGGCATCAAGGCAAGCGGCAAATGGCAGGGCGACGTGGCCAGCAACGTCACCACCGAATACGAGGCGGGCAGCGGCACGGCGCTGAAGAAGACGGAACGCTTCCGCAGCTACCCGGACCAGGCCAGCGCCTTCCGCGACTATGCGCAAGTGCTGCTGGACAATCCCCGCTACCGCGCCGCCCTGAACACGGGCAGCGACGCGGGCGCCTTCGCGCAAGGCCTGGCGCGCGGCGGCTATGCCACCGATCCCCATTACGCCGCCAAGCTGACCCAGCTGGCGACGCGCCTGCAGCGCACGGCCGCCGCCGAGTAATTCCCTTACCGGCCGGGAATCTCGGCCGGTTCCACCACGTCCTCATCGACCACCCTGGCCCGTATCACCGTGCCGCTGGCGGCGTTGCGCACGCGAATCACCTGCCCCAGCGCGCCCGGGTCCATGGCTTCGCCGGCCATGCTCACTTCCACCTGCTCCTTGCGCGCGACGATGCTGACGGCACTGCCCCGCTTGACCAGCACGGGCGCGGCCAGCTGGCCCTGGCGCAGCACTTCGCCCGCGCGCAGGCTGCGTCGGCTCGTCAGGCCCACGGCATCGGCCGGCGCAGCAATGCTGTCCGGCACCATCGTCACGTCGCGCCGCGCCAGCGCCACGTCGCCTGCCTGCAGGGGCGTGTTCGCCGTCACGGGCACGCCCGTCACGACGACCTGGGCCGTGACGCTGCCGCGCACCAGCATTTCGTAACGCCAACCGTTGCTCCCAGGACACACTGCCACGAAGCGCATGCGCTGCGCCGAACGGCTGTCCGCCGTTTCGAGCGCGACAGGCGCCGCGCAGGCCGGCACGGGGCGCGTGCTTTTCACCACGGCGACCTGGAACTGCGGTTCCTGCAGTCCGGCCGCGGCGGCCTGCTGCGCCAATTGCTCGCGCGCCAATTGTTCCGCACGCGAAAATATATTGTCGGCTGGCAATTCTGCGCGTCCTGCACTACTATATAGGCTGGTCAGTAAAAATAGGCCCGGGAGCAGTATGTGAGGATGTGGCAGCTTGTTTCGGATCATGGAAATACTGTTGAAATGAATCATTGCTAACCTTAATCAAAGATACTGAAGCGGCATGACCTTACCATGCGTCAACATGACCAGGCTGGGATTTTACCTCTGCAGTCACTATTTTCTAGCCCGAACCGCAAAAAGCACGATCGAATTCAATACAAAGGATGACCATGGGGATTAATTTCAAGGATGCGCTTGGCGTGCATGCCGATGCACTGGCGCTGCGTGCCGACCGTACCCGCGTGCTGGCGGCCAACATTGCCAATGAAAACACGCCCGGCTTCCAGGCCATGGACATGGATTTCGGCAGCGCCCTGCAGCAACTGCAGGACAACGAAGCCGGCCTGCTGTCGACCGATGACGATGCCAGCGCCCTGTACCGCGTACCCTACCACCCCAGCCGCGACGGCAACACCGTCGAAATCGGCGTCGAACAGGCGGCCTTCTCGCAGAATGCCACCGATTTCCAGACCAGCCTCACTTTCGTCAACATGAAACTGAAGGGTCTGGCCAAGGCCATTTCCGGACAATAAGGACCAGCATGAGCTTCCAGGATATTTCCAAGATCGCCGGTTCGGCGATGGCGGCGCAGACCGTGCGCCTCAATACCATCGCCAGCAACCTGGCCAATGCCGATTCCGTTGCCGGTTCCGAAGGCGAAACCTACCGCGCGCGCAAGCCCGTGTTTTCCGCCGTGATGGATGGCCCTGGCGCCAGCGGCGCGGGCGGCCGCGTGCAGGTGCTCGACGTGGTGCAGAGCGATGAACCGCTGCGCAAGGTCTACGAGCCGGGCCACCCGATGGCCAATGCCGATGGCATGGTGTTCTACCCCAACGTCAATCAGGTGGCCGAGATGACCGACATGATGTCGGCCTCGCGCGCGTTTGAAACGAACGTCGAAGTTCTGGGCCGCATCAAGTCGATGCAGCAATCGCTCCTCAAATTAGGTGAAGCATAAGTCATGGAAACCACTCTCTTTACAAATAACAACAGCAGCGGCTCGGGCAGTTCCAGCAATGCCGTGGCATCGCAAAACAATGCCACCCAGGACATGTTCACCAAGCTGCTGGTGGCGCAGATCAAGAACCAGGACCCGCTCTCGCCGACCGACCCGAGCCAGTTCGTCAACCAGCTGACGCAGCAGGCGCAGACGGAAGCGATGCAGAACCTGTCCGCGCTGACGAGCGCCAATGCCAGCGTGCTGCAAACCATGCAGGTGCTGGCACTGGGCGCGCAGGTGGGTTCGGAAGTGATGGTCAACAGCACCACCGTGCAACTCGACAGCAGCAAGGTCAACGGCAGCATTTCGCTGGCGGCCAACAGCAGCAGCACGACGGTGACCCTGAAGGGCGCCGACGACAAGGAATACAAGATCGAACTGGGCGCCAAGGCGGCCGGCAGCGTGGCCTTCACCATCGATCCCGTGGCACTGGGCTTGCCGGCAGGCACGTACACCATGGATGTCACCACCAGCAGCGCCGAAAAACCGACGGTCGATATCGCTGGCAAGCTCAACAGTGTTCGCCTGTCCGCCACGGGCAGCATGATACTCAGCGTCGCCAACCTGGGCGAGATCAACCCCGGCGCCATTACCGGCTTTAACGGCAAGACCAGCTGATACAGCCATCCCCCCTGCTTCCTGACCAATTAATCCTGTCCTTCATTTAAGGAAACGACCATGAGTTTCGACATCGCACTGTCCGGCATCCAGGCCATCAACCAGCAGCTGAACACCAGCAGTAACAATATCGCCAATGCCGGCACCTACGGTTTCCGCAGCAGCCGCGCCAACTTCTCGTCCATGTATGCGGGTGCGCGCGCCACGGGCGTGGAAGTCGGTTCGGTGACCCAGAGCATGTCGCTCAATGGCGGCGTGCTCAACACGGGCCGCACGCTCGACGCGGCCATCGACGGCCGTGGCTACTTCGTCAGCCGCGATGCGCAGAACACCCTCACGTACAGCCGGGTTGGTATCTTCTCGGCAAGCAACAGCGGCTACCTGACGGACTCGAACGGCAAGCTGGTGCAAGGCTATGCCACCGTTCCCGGCCTCAATACCCTGGGCCCGATGGGCGACATCAAGATTCCTACCGGCCAGATTCCTGCCAAGGCATCGGAAAAATTGACGTACACGGGCAACCTGTCCTCGGACTGGGTCGCCAAGACCATTCCTTTCGACAAGGGCAACCTGCAAAGCTACAACGCCGTCAAGGGCTCGGTGGTGTATGACTCGCTGGGCGCCAAGCACCCCTTGAACCAGTACTTCATCAAGACGGACGACAATACGGTCAAGATCGAATACTTGCTGGACGACAAGCCACTCGCGGCGCCGGCCACGGCGACGATCCTGAAATTCGGCACGAATGGCCAGCTCGAATCGATCAATGGCGCGACGGCCACGAACATCCCCGTGCCGCCGGCCGTCAAGCCCGCCGACTGGAAGCCGATCTTCGCCACCGTCAGCATGGGCGCGACGATTGCCGGCGCCGATGCGCTGGCCTTCGCCGTCGACTACAACGACACCACCCAGTACGCCGGCGAAGCGACGACCTCGATCAACAAGGCCGACGGCTATGCCTCGGGCACCTACACGGGCGTGGAACTGGCGGACGACGGCTCGCTGGTGGCCAAGTACACCAACGGCGAAAAGCAGAATATCGGCACCATTGCCCTGGCGACCTTCGCCGACGAAGGCGCGCTGACGGCCGTCAACGATACCAGCTGGATCGCCTCGACCGGTTCGGGCACGCCGCTGTACGAGCGTCCTGGCGTGGGCATGGCCGGCAAACTGGCCACGAGCTCGCTGGAACAGTCGAACGTCGACATCACCACCGAACTGGTGGGCCTGATGACGTCGCAGCGCAACTATCAGGCGAACTCGAAGGTCATCTCGACCGAGAGCGCCATGCTGCAATCGCTGATGCAAGCGCTGTAATCGCCACGACGCAAGGGTAAAGCAAAATGGATGCGCTGATTTATACGGCCATGAGCGGGGCCGACCGGGCCCTGCGGGCACAGCAGGTACACGCCAACAACCTGGCCAACATCGAGACGGGCGGCTTCCGCGCCAACCTCGAGGTGTCGACCGCCCAGCCGCTGCAGAACGGCTACGGCTACGACGACCGCCACATGACGCAGACGCAGTCGAGCGCCGTCGGCACGCGCACGGGCGCCATCAAGGAAACGGGCCGCGAGCTCGACGTGGCCATCACGGGCAACGGCTTTCTCGCGGTGCAATGGCAGAACGGCGAAGCCTACACGCGCGCCGGCGCCATGGACCTCGATGAAACGGGCGCCCTGACCATCAACGGCCGGCCCGTGCTGGGCGAAGGCGGTCCCATCACGATTCCCGAGCACACCAGCCTGGCTATCGGCGCCGATGGCACGATTTCCATCCAGGTGCCGGGTACGGCGCAGATGCAGACCGTCGACAAGCTCAAGCTGGTCAACGCGGAAGCGGGCGAACTGACGAAGAACGAGGCGGGCCTGATCGTGGCGCGCAGCGGCGAAGACTTGCAGGCCGATCCCACGGTACGCGTGCGCGACCGCCACCTGGAAGGCAGCAACGTCTCGGCCGTGGAGGAAATGGTCGCCACCATGAGCCTGAACCGCAGTTTCGAGATGCAGATGAAAGTGTTCAAGGCCAGCGATTCCATGACGGAATCGGGTAACCGCCTGCTGGGTGCTTAAGCCCAACGCCAATCAAATTACGAGGAGTAAACCATGAATCCAGCAATGTGGATCAGCAAGACGGGCGTGCAGGCGCAAGATGCAAAACTGCAAGCCATCGCGAATAACCTGGCCAACGTCAACACGGTGGGCTTCAAGCGCGACCGCGTCGTCTTCGAAGACCTGTTCTACCAGGTCGAGCAGCAGCCGGGCACGCAGCGCGCCGACAACACCCTGTCGCCATCGGGCGTGCAGCTGGGCAACGGCACGCACATGGTCGGCACGCAAAAGGTGTTTACCACCGGCAGCCTGCAGACGACGAGCCGCGAATTCGACGTCGCCATCACGGGCAACGGCTTCCTGCAGGTGCTGCGCCCGAACGGCGAAGCGGCCTACACGCGCGCCGGCCAGCTGGGCATCAATGAAAACGGCGTGATGGTCAACGCCCAGGGCTTGCCCCTGGTGCCGCAGATCACCGTGCCGAACAATGCCACGGCCATCACCATCGGCGAAAACGGCATGGTCACGGCCACCGTGCCGGGCAACGTCAACGGCACCCAGCTGGGCCAGCTGAACCTGTCGAGCTTTGTCAACCCGACGGGCCTGCTGGCACTGGGCGAGAACCTGTTCCAGGAAACGGCATCGAGCGGCACGCCGACGGAAGGCCGTCCGGGCGAAGGCGCCCTGGGCAAAATCAAGCAATTCGCCCTGGAAGGTTCGAACGTGCAGGTGGTCGAGGAAATGGTCGACATGATCGCGGCCCAGCGCACCTACGAAATGAACACCAAGGTGCTGTCGGCCGCCGACAATATGCTGCAATACCTGGCGCAAGCGGCACGCTGATGACAGTCACCATGAAAGCCACGGCAGTCCTGCTGCTGGTGCTCACTGCCGGCTGCGCCAGCCGGCCGCCCGCGCCCGTGGCGCCCAGCTTTTCCGACACGCCGCTGCCGGTGGCGCCGCGCAGCGTGGCGCGCGGCGGCGTTTCCGGCGGCGTCTTCAATCCCGACGCGGGCCTGGACCTGATCTCGGACAGCCGCGCCTTCCGCGTGGGCGACGTCGTCACGGTGGCCCTGCAGGAAACCACGCAGGCCAGCAAGAAGGCCGGCACCTCGTTCAACAAGGGTTCCACCGTCGGCGTGAAGGCGGCCAACGTCCTTGGCAAGACCTTGCCCAAGACGGGCATAGACCTGTCGGCCGACCGCAATTTCGCCGGCGACTCGACCAGCACGCAGCAAAACGCGCTGTCCGGCGCCATCACCGTGATCGTGCAGGAAGTGCTGCCGAACGGCTTGCTGCGCGTGCAGGGCGAAAAAACCCTGACCCTGAACCAGGGCGAGGAATTCGTGCGCCTGCGCGGCTACCTGCGCTCGTCCGACATCGATTCGAACAACCAGGTGTCTTCCTTGCGCATCGCCAATGCGCAGATCGCCTATTCCGGCCAGGGCACCCTGGCCGAAGCCAATACACCAGGCTGGCTGACGCGCTTTTTCGTCGGCCCATGGATGCCGTTTTAAGGTGACATCATGAAATTCCGCTCCGCCCTGCCCCTGGCAGCCATGCTGGCCGCGCTGTCCGGCCTTGCCCTGCCCGCCACCGCCGCACAAGTGCTGCGCAACCTGGTCAGCATCGAGGGCGTGCGCGACAATCCGCTGGTCGGCTATGGCCTCGTCGTGGGCCTGAACGGCAGCGGCGACACCACCCAGGTGAAGTTTTCCAGCCAGTCCGTGGTCAACATGCTCAAGCAGTTCGGCGTGAAGATGCCCGATGGCGCCGAGGCGAAAAGCAAGAACGTCGCCACCGTCATGGTCAGCGCCGTATTTCCACCAGGCTACCGCCGTGGCCAGGCCATCGACGTCACCGTGTCGTCCCTGGGCGATGCGAAAAGCTTGCGCGGCGGCACCCTGCTGCTGACGCAGCTGCGCGCGGCCGACAATGAAATCTATGCGCTGGCGCAAGGCAACGTGGTGGTGGGCGGCCTCAACGCCACCGGCAAGAGCGGCTCGTCCGTCACCGTCAACACGCCCACCTCGGGCCGCATTCCCAACGGCGCCAACATCGAGCGCGAAATTCTCAGCGACTTTTCCACCAAGCCATCCGTCACGCTGAACCTGCGCCATCCGCATTTCGAGACGGCCATCAATATCGTCGAAGCCGTCAACCGCCGCTTCGGCGCCGTCGCCACCACGCGCGACGCCACCAGCGTGGACGTGCTGGCGCCGGAAAACCCGACCCAGCGCGTGGCCTTCATGGCCAAGCTGGAAGCCTTGACCGTCGACGTGGGCGCCGATACGCCGAAAGTGGTCTTCAATTCGCGCACGGGCACCGTCGTCATCGCCGAAGGCTTGCGCGTGAAGGCGGCCGCCGTCACGCACGGCTCGCTGAAGGTGGTCATTTCGGAAAGTTCCGCCGTCAGCCAGCCGGCACCGTTCGGCCGCGGCCAGACCACCGTCACGCCGCAGTCGAAAGTCTCCGTCGACCAGGGCAACGGCAATATGTTCAAATGGCCGGCCGGCGCCAAGCTGCAAGCCATCATCGACGTCGTCAACAGCCTGGGCGCCTCGCCCGATGACATCATGGCAATTCTGCAAGCCCTCGACCAGGCTGGCGCCATCGAAGGCGAACTGGTCGTCATCTAACGCGGCACTGAAAGCTGAATGGAAATGAATATCAACGACAGCAGCAGCGCCCTGCCCTCGGCACTCGACGACCGCTCTCCCGCGGCAGCCACGCCGGCCGACCCGCGCTACGCGGCCAAGGCCACCGAGGCAGCCGTCAAGTTCGAAGCCTTCTTCATCTCGCACATGCTGCGCCAGATGCGCTCGGGCACGCGCGAGATGGCGGGCGAGGACAGCGTCTTCAAGGACCCCATCAACAGCGACATGCTGGAAATGGCCGACAACCTGGTGGCCGACAAGATGGCCGGCCAGCGCGCCTTCGGCATCGCCGACGCCATCCTGCGCCAGCTGCTGCCCCCGGCCAGCGCCCCCGCCAAGGCAGGCAGCGCTGTCAAAACCGACAATATTGCAGCGCCGCTTAATAAATCCGCCTGAAGTGTCGCCTGTTCAAGTTAAGAACGATACACAGCCTGCACCGTCGCACGCGCCACACTGTTTACGAAAGAAACTTGCCCAATGAGCATCATCAGCAATGCATTGTCAGGCAGCATCGCCGCCCAGGCCGCCCTCGGCGCCGCCAGCCAGAATATCGCCAACCTGCAGACGGCCGGCTATACGCGCCAGGGTGTGCTGCTGGCCTCGCTGGGCGCCGGCGCCGGCGTGCGCTCGTCCGGAAATGGCGTGGAAGTGTCGTCGCTGCTGCGCTTTGCCGACGCGTACAAGAGCCAGCAGATGTGGCGCGCCGCCTCGGACCAGGGTTTCCGCTCGCAGACGCAGCCCTACATCACCCAGCTCGAACGCATCATGGGCGATGACACGTCCAGCATCAGCAATGGCATCGACGGTTTCTTCAAGGCCCTGAACGCGGCGGCCGTCGACCCCACCTCGACGCCGCTGCGCCAGCAGATCATTACCGCCGCCGATGCCATGTCGCAGAATTTCAACAGCATCAGCAATGTGATGAACAACCAGCTGCTGTCCGTGCACCAGCAACGCGAAGCGATCATGCCGCAGGCCAATACCGCGCTGGCCAACATCGCCAAGTTGAACGAACGCATCAGTACCTCGACGGCCTCCGGCACCAACGTCTCGGCACTGATGGATGCGCGCGACCAGCTGATCGACGGACTGGCCTCGCAAATGGCCATCGAAGTGACGGACCAGCCGGACGGCTCGCGCGATATCTCGCTCAAGTCAGGCCAGCCGCTGGTGCTCGGCTCGATGAGCAGCACACTCAGCAGCAAAATGTCGGCCACGGGCGACCAGACCCTGGACTTGAAGTTCGGCAACTCGATCTTCCAGCTCGACAATGTTGCCGTCGGCGGCCAGCTGGGCGGCCTGGGCGAGTTTGAAGAAAACACCTTGAAGCCCATGCAGCAATCCGTGCGCGACCTGGCCAGCACGTTGGCCAGCAAGGTCAATACGCAGCTGGCGGCCGGCAAGACCATGAGCGGCAGCGTGGGCGGACCGCTGCTCGTCTACGCCAACGGTAGCTTGTCCATCAGCAAGAATTTCACCGCCGCCGACCTGGCGCTGGCATCGCCCACGGGTGCGGCCGGCGACAGCCAGAACTTGCAAAGCTTGATCGACATCAAGAACCAGTCCGCCAGCGTCAGCTGGGTGGGCACCGTGCTGATCAGCGATGCGGACACGCAGCTGGTGGGCAAGCTGGGCATTTACAGCCAGCAGAACCAGTCGCTGCTGAAAACCGCCGATACCGTGCGCACCCAGGCCATCAATGACTGGAAGTCCACCAGCGCCGTGAACAAGGACGAGGAAGCGATGAACCTGGTGGAATTCCAGAATATGTACCAGGCCAACATGAAAGTCATCTCGGTGGCCAACACCCTGTTTGATGCCACCCTGCAAATGATGGGCTAAGGAGAAGAATATGCGCGTCGCCAGCAGCCAGTACCAGTCACTGATTAATATTTCGATTCAACAAAACCAGGATCGCATCAATTTCCTCACGCAGCAAATGTCGTCGGGCTTGCGCATCCAGCTGCCATCGGACGATCCGGTCGGCAACGTGCGCATTTCGCGCCTGACGCGCGAGCAGGCGATGGTGACCCAGTATCAGGAAAATATCGCGTCCGTGAAGACGCGCCTGCTGAAAAATGAAAACTACCTGTCGAGCATGGTGACGGACATGGGGCAGGCACGCGACCTGCTTGTCTGGGCCGCCGACGGCAGCAATGCGCCTACCGACCTCAATGCGATGACCGAATCGCTGCGCGCCATGCGCGACAGCGTGTTCTACACGTCGAACCTGAAGGACCAGGAAGGCCGCTACATGTTTTCGGGCACCGCCACGGACACGCCAGCCCTCAAGTACGACAGCACCCAGCCCGTCGGTTCGCGCTACAGCTACACGGGCAATACGGAAACCCAGACCGTGGTGGTGGGCAATGGCGTGACGCAGGCGGCGAACGTCGACGTGAAGAACCTGGAAACCTGGCTCAACAAGATGGACACCACCATCGAAGCGCTGAGCGCGGCTGATGTCAATCCGGCTGACCCGGCCACGCGCGCCATCGTCATGGCGGGCCTCGACGGCACGGATGACGGCATGAACTTGCTTTCGGGCAAAATCGCCATTTTCGGCGGTGCGCAAAATATCCTGACCACCCTCGACAGCAACCTGGCCAACGTGTCGCTGTCGAACCAGACCGCGCTGACGGACCTGAAAAAGGCCGACATCGGCGCCGCCGCCATCGAGCTGACCGGTTACCAGACAGCGTTGCAGGCAACCTACAAGGCTTACTCAAAAGTGGGCAACCTTTCCCTGTTTGACCTTCTCTGACCATCATGCAAATCGTTCAGACTTCCTCCCCATCCGGCGTCAGCACCAAAGGCACCGGCACGACCCGCGTCGCCGATGATGCGTCCACCGCCATCGACGGCAGCGCCGGCGCGCGCGCCGAAGGCACGGCGGGGAAGAGTTCGGCGGCAAGCCTGAAGCGTGGCCTGAGCAACTGGGACCACCAGTTGCAGGGAGAAATTTCCAATGCGCAGCAAACGCTGGATTACCTGGAACGCAGCAGCAGCCAGCTGCAGGCGCTGAAAAGCGAGCTGGCGGCCAAGCTGGCCGCGCGCCAGGGCCGTGACGGCCAGGTCGAGGCGCGGGTACGCCAGTTCAGCAATACGTGGCGCCAGCGCGCCAGCGCCTCGGGCGGCAGCCTGGACGCACAGCTCGGCTATACCAGCCCGCAGGTGGCGCAGCAGAATTTCAGCATCCGCGGCCTGACCATGGCCAGCCTGCAGGACGGGCCGCAGGAAACCCTGGCCTTTTCCGTCGGCGGCGCCAACCAGGCCATCCGCTCGGTCAACATCGAGCCGGGCCTGAGCGCAGAGCAGATCGTCGCCCGCTTCGACCAGGCGCTGATGCCGTCGGGCATACGCGTCAAGCAGGGGGAAAGCGGCGAACTGGTGTTCAGCACGCCGGAAGGTGCCTGGGCCAACGTACGCGACAGCCTGTCCGTGCGGGGCGGCGGCATCCGTTTCCCGACGGGCCAGATGAACCGCGTGCGCACGGATGCGGAACCGGCCGCCATCGCCCCGGAAGAATGGGATACCAGCGACGTGGAAGCCCTGCGCGCCACCTTGCAGCAAGTGGTGCAGGCCCTGGCCCAGCTGCAGGCGGCGCGCAGCTCCGTCAGCCTGGCGCTGGCGCAGGCCACGGGGCGCGTGGCCAAGGCGCAGCCCGTGCAAGCCAATGTCAGCATGGATACCCTGGCGGAAAGTTTCACGGAAAAAGCCAGCAAGCCGGGCTATGAATCGCTGCTGGCGATCAGCTCGGCACTAGTCGGCATCAGCCGCGAGCGCGTCGTGGCCCTGCTGGGCTTGCGTTAACGCCTCTTTCCCGTGCGCCCTGGGCTGGCGCACGCGGCAATAAAATCCGCGGCGCCCCTAGCTGCGGGGAGTGGAAATCCGTAAGATGCTGCTGGTACGCTTGCATATTGACAAGTACGCCAGCGCATCCCCGTCATCCACCTCCGGAGTTCCCTTGATAAAGACCGCCGCCCGGCTGATCAGCTATGCCCTGCTGGGCAAATCCGACAAGCAGCCCCTCGATATCGCCACGGTGCGCAAGGTATTGATTTTGCGCAACGACAAGATCGGCGACATGATCGTCACCACGGCCCTGCTGCGCGAACTCAAGAAAAACTATCCCCACTGGCAGATCGACGTGGCCGCCAGCAGCGCCAACCGCGACGTGATCGCCGACAATCCCCACGTCAGCGATATCCTCATCTGGGACAAGCAGCCGCTGCTGCGCGACTTGCGCACCACCATCGCCGACCTGCGCCGGCGCCGCTACGACGTCATCTTCAACCCCTACAACCGCTTTTCGATCCCCTTGCTGCTGCGCATCAAATGGCTGGGCGCGCGCTACCTGACGGGCTTTGCCATTCCCAAGTACGGCACGTCGACGGCCAGCCTGGGCATGTTCGACCACACGGTGCCGTGCGACCGCAGCCGCCACATCCTGCACAGCTACTTCGCCACGTTCGCGCAATTCAAGCTGCGCGACATCGACCTGCGCTACGAACTGTTCGGCGTGGACGCCCATGCAGCCTCCGTCGACGCGGCCTGCGACGCCCTGCTGCGCACGCACGAGGGCCTGTTCTGCCTGAATTTCCAGGGCAGCAATGCGCAGCGCACGGTCAGCGTGGCCGACGCCCAGCGCTGCTGCGCCGCCCTGGCCGCGCGCTACCCGCGCCATGCCCTGCTGGTGATCGCCGCGCCCGGCACCGAGGCGCGCGCCGCCGAGATCGTGCGCGGCGCCGGCCACGCCAACGTGATGGCCGCGCCGCCCACCGGCCACATCCTGGCGCTGGCGGCCCTGATACGCCGCTGCGCACTGGTGCTCTCGCCCGACACGTCGGTGATCCACCTCGCCTCGGCGTATGACAAGAAGATCGTCGGCTACTACATCCGCACCGACAACTACCGCTGGTTCTATCCGGCCAGCCGCCACTACCGCGTCATCCTCGCGCCGGGGCTGACCCTGGCCGAGGTGAGCGCCGACGACACGCTGGCCGCCGTGACGGCGCTGATGGAGGGCGACGCGCCGGCGGCACTTCACGCCGCCGGCTGAGCGCCCAGCAGCCGCTCCAGCTGCCCTGCCGGCAGCGCGCCGGAAAAGAAATAGCCCTGGGCATAGTCGCAGCCGGCCGCGCGCAGCAGGTCGCGCTGCGCCGCCGTCTCCACGCCTTCGGCCACGACCTTCAGCCCCAGCCTTTGCGCCAGCGCGATGATCGCCTCGCACAGGGCCAGTTCCGCATCGCCCTGCCCCAGCGCGCCCACCAGCGAGCGGTCGAGCTTGAGAACGTCGATATCGAACTTCTTCAGGCATGCCAGCGACGTCTGGCCGCTGCCGAAATCGTCGAGCGCCAGCGCCAGGCCCATGGCGCGGAACTGGCGCAGCCGCTCGTTCACCTGGCGCGCCTCGTCGAGCAGCACGCCTTCCGTCATTTCGATGGCGATGGCGCCCGGCGGCAAGCCTTCGCGCCGCAAATGCTCGGGCCAGCCCTGGTAGAGGGCGGCATCGCCGCGGAATTCCACCGGCGACTTGTTGATGCTGATCTGGAAGCTGGCCCCGTACGCCGCTTGCCACTGCTGCGCCTGGCGCACGGCCTGGCGGAAGACCCAGTCGCCGATATCGGTGATCAGGCCGTTCGCCTCCGCGAAGCCGATGAATTCGGCGGGCGCCAGCAGGCCGCGCAGCGGGTGGCGCCAGCGCAGCAGCGCCTCGGCCCGCGCGATACCCCCGTCGTGCAGGCTGACGATGGGCTGGTAATGCAGTTCGAACTGGTCCTGCGCCAGCGCCAGGCGCATGTCGCGCACCGTGTTGCGGCGCAGTTCCGCCGCCTGCTGCAGGGCCGGCGTGAAATAGCGGTAGCCGTTGCGCCCGCCATTCTTGGCCGCATACATGGCCTGGTCGGCATGGCGCAGCAGGGTATCCACCGAGTCGGCGTCGGCCGGGTACAGCGCCACGCCCACGCTGGCGGACACCTGCGCGCTGTCGTCGTCGAGCGCGAACGGCATGGCCAGCGCGGCGACGAGTTCCTGCACCACGCGCTCGATGCCGCCCAGCTGTGCCACGCCGGCCAGGATGACGGTGAATTCATCGCCGCCCAGGCGCGCCACCGTATCCGTGGCACGCACGCGCTCGCTGATGCGCCGCGCCGCCTGGCGCAGCAGCAAGTCGCCCTTTTCGTGGCCGTAGCGGTCGTTCACCTGCTTGAAATGGTCGAGGTCGATGAACAGCAGGACCAGGCACGTCCCCTCGCGCCGGGCGCGGCGCGCCTCGTTGTGCAGGCGGTCGAGAAACATGTGGCGGTTCGGCAAGCCCGTCACCTGGTCGAAATTGGCTTGCTGCCAGATGCGCCCGGACGCCTCGCGCTGCGCCGTGATGTCGCTCACCAGCGCCAGCGCGCCCAGGTAGGCGCCTGCCGCATCGAAGATGGGATTGGTGGCCAGCGTGGCCCACAGGGCGCTGCCGTCGCGGCGCACGAACTTGAACTCATGGCGCTCGGCGATGCCGTCCTGGCGCCGGGCGATGTTGCGCTCCAGGATGGCGCGCCCTTCCTCGTCCATGAAAGAGGCCAGCGGGCGGCCCAGCATGTCCTCGATCTGGCAGCCCAGCATGTGCGCCATCTTCGGATTGACAAAGCTGGTCAGCGCCTGCGCGTCGATTTCCCAGATGCCCTCCTCGGCGCTGTGCACGATGCGCCGGAAGCGCTCCTCGCTGCGTTCGAGCGCGGCCAGCTTGCCTTCCGCCTGCTCCAGCACCAGGCGCAGCGCCTGGCCATTCGGGTCGGCGCTGCCCAGCAAGCTGACGGGCAAGCCCGCCTCCTGCGCGCCGGGGCGCAGCCGCACCTGCAGCTGGATGCGCTCCGGTTCGCTGCTATTGAGCACGCGCTGGACGAACTGCTCGTAATCGTGGCGGAAGGCTTCATGCACATAGGCGCGGAACAGCACGTGGCCGGGCCGCGCCCGGGGCAGGCCGAACAGCTCGGCCGCCACCAGGTTCATCTGCACGATGGCGCCGTCGAGTCCCAGCACGAAATAGGCGACGGGCGCCAGCAGGTACAGATCGTTGAAATACGCCTGTTCGCGTTCGGCCTTCACGCGCTGCGGGCTGAAGACGCCATCGTCGAGCAGCGGCGCGGCTGGCCACGGCACGTGGCCGTGCCGGGAGGAATCCGGAGCAGGTACCGCAGGCGGCGTGTTGTCCATGGCTATCCTTTGCACCACCGCCCAGTCAGCCAGGCGGATGCTGTCCCGAGACTAGCACGCGCCGTGCGCAGTGTCGAGCCATGCGCGCGGCGGATAACGATTCTGCAACAGGACGGACGGCCTTCAGCGCCCCATGCCGCGCCGGCGCAGGCCGAAGTCGTGGCCGACCACCAGCAAGGTGCTGGCCACCAGGCTGGACAGGCCCACAATCAGCTGGATCAGCTTATCGTCCGGCAAGATCCACAGCGACGACTCCGGCGTCCCGCAGCCCGTGGCGGCGCTGATCAAGGGCGACACCCAGGCCGCGTCCGGCGTCACGTCGAGCACGACGGCGCCATCGGCGCTCGTCTGCATGTAGATGTCGCCGCCCACGGCCAGG
>NZ_RFSK01000029.1 GCF_009923995.1 Janthinobacterium sp.
AGCGACGCGCAGGAGTTTCCGCGCCCCAACGAACAGCTGATGGGGCAGCCTTATCGCTACCTCTACACTCTTGCGCTGCCCGCCGGCGGTGTCCCGTCCTTCGTCAGCAGCACCCGCATCTTCAAGCAGGATCTGGTCGATCGCGCCCGTGAGGTGCATGATTTCGGCCCCGGCCGCGTGCCCGGCGAGTTCGTCTTTGTCCCGCGCGCGCAGGCAAGCGCCGAGGATGATGGCTGGCTGATGGGCTATGTCATCGACACCGCCGCTGACACGACGGATCTCGTGATCCTCGATGCACAGAAATTTGAAGGCCGCCCGGTCGCATCGGTCCATATACCGCATCGCATCCCACCGGGGTTCCACGGCAATTGGGTTCCGAGCGCGTAACAGCCCTGTCCTGTTCGGAATGAGCCTGTCGATATGGCCCTGCGGGTTCTTCAGCACCCCGCAAAGGCCCGACAGGCTCAGGGCATTTCCACACGCATGACGATTGGCACCGCGCGCAGCCCCGCCTGCGCCGACCTCTTTATTTAACATAATACTTGTAAATCTCAGACGCGCCCCCATCTCGGGTGGACCGGATGCCGCATTGGGTCCGGCTGGGCGGGGGCCATCCCCCTCTCGCGCCCCCGCCCAAACTAAATGTTGCTTATGAAAGGACATTCAAGATGCGCACCATGTTTGATTTTACGCCCTATCGCCGCTCCGCCATCGGCTTTGACCGCCTGGCACAGCTGCTCAATGAACAGCGCGCCGATGCACAGCCCAGCTATCCACCTTACAACATCGAACTGGTGTCGGAAGACAAATACCGCATCGTGATGGCATTGGCGGGCTTCTCGCGCGAAGAGATCGATATCATCACCGAACGCGATTCGCTGCACGTCACGGGCCGCAAGCAGAAAGATGGCGTCGAGCGTACTTTCTTGCACCGTGGCATCGCTGCCCGCGATTTCGAACAGCGCTTCCAGCTGGCCAACCACGTGAAGGTCACGGGCGCCACGTTTGAAAACGGCATGCTGACCATCGACCTGGTGCGTGAAGTGCCGGAAGCGCTGAAACCGCGCAAGATCGAGATCGGCACCAGCACCGGCAGCCCTGCCGCGTTCAGCGCGCTGGAACAGCGCCAGGCCGCTTAAGCGGCCAGGCCCAGGCTGGTCGCGGCGTCCCTGCGGCGCCCGGCCAGCTCGCGGCAGCTCTCCCCCCATGCAGTAAAATACTGGCCGGTTCATCCGGCCAGTGTCACGTCCAGGCTCCGTCCGGCTCACCGTTCGGCCTGCGTCCGGACTCTCCATCGATCGCCATGCGATGTGCGTGCGGCGGGCAGGATTAAGCGATGCTTAAAGGCGCAAACGCCTGTTTCCAAATGGAAAAATGTTAAGCACCGCCTAAGACTCCTGGCCCACTATTGCATACATCAAAATCTCATTGAATGAGGAGCAATTCATGGAACAGCAAACGAATACCGCATCTCTTAAAATCAAACGCACCGTAGCCGCGCTGGCCGCGATCGGTGTGCTGGGCGCCGGCGGCGCCATGGTGGTACATCAGAACAATGCCGGCGCGAACGCCGCCGCCGGTGCCGCCGCCCCCGTGGCCGCCGCCGTCGCGCCTGCCGCTGCCGCGCCGCTGGTGGCCTTGCCCGACTTTAGCGAGATCGCCGCGCGCAACAGCCCGGCCGTCGTCAATATCAGCGTCACGGGCAGCACCAAGGTCGGCTACGACCCATCGGCCCAGGCCGGCAACGACGACTTCGGCAACGACCCCTTCTTCGAGTTCTTCCGCCGCTTCCAGGGGCCGCAGGGCGGACAGCGGGGCGGCCGCGACGTGCCTACGCACGGCCTCGGTTCCGGCTTCATCGTCAGCCCGGACGGCATCATCATGACCAACGCCCACGTGGTGCGCGATGCGCGCGAGGTGACGGTTAAACTGAACGACCGCCGCGAATTCCGCGCCAAGGTGCTGGGCTCGGATCCGAAGACGGACATCGCCGTGCTGAAGATCGACGCCAACAACCTGCCCGTCGTGCCGCTGGGTCATTCGAGCGACTTGAAAGTGGGCGAGTGGGTACTGGCCATCGGTTCTCCTTATGGCTTTGACAGCACGGTGACGGCCGGCGTCGTCAGCGCCAAGGGACGTTCCTTGCCCGACGACAGCAACGTGCCCTTCATCCAGACGGACGTGGCGGTGAATCCCGGCAACTCGGGCGGCCCCCTGTTCAACACGCGCGGCGAAGTGGTCGGCATCAATTCGCAGATCTACAGCCAGACGGGCGGCTTCCAGGGCCTGTCCTTCGCCATTCCCATCGACCTAGCCGGCCGCATCAAGGACCAGATCGTCGCCACGGGCAAGGCCAGCCACGCCAAGCTGGGCGTGACGGTGCAGGAAGTGAACCAGGGCTTTGCCGACTCGTTCAAGCTGGCCACGCCGGAAGGCGCGCTGGTGGCCAACGTGGAGCGGGGCAGCCCGGCCGACAAGGCGGGCCTGAAGTCCGGCGACGTGGTGCGCAAGGTGAATGGCCAGCGCATCATCGGCTCGGCCGACTTGCCGGCCCTGGTGGGCACGTCCTTGCCAGGCGACAAGATCAGCATGGATGTCTGGCGTGACGGCAAGATCGTCAGCCTGACGGCCACCCTGGGCAATGCCGCCGACAAGGTGGCCGAAGTGGCGAAGAGCGATGGCGCCGCGGGCAAGGTAAAGCTGGGCCTGGCCCTGCGTCCGTTACAATCGGATGAAAAACGCGAGGCGGGCATCAGCGCCGGCCTGCTGGTGGAAGACGCCGGCGGCGCCGCCGCGAATGCCGGGGTGCAGCCGGGCGACGTGTTATTGTCGGTCAATGGCCGTCCCGTCAACACCGTCGAGCAGGTGCGCGACGTGGTCGACAAGTCCGCCAAGTCGGTGGCCTTGCTGATCCAGCGGGGACCGGACAAGATTTTCATTCCCGTGCGGCTGGGGTAATGAGTACCGGAGTCAGTCACTTCGTGAGCGGAATGTGTCCCATCGGGACACATTCCCCCGTCGGGGCCGACCCCAGCTTTTCATCTTTTGGGGTGAAAGCAAGCATAACAAAATAGAAAGGCAAGCCATGCGCTTATTGCTGGTAGAAGACGATACGATGATCGGCGAGGTGGTGCTCGACCTGCTGCGCGCCGAGCACTACGCGGTGGACTGGGTCAAGGATGGCGACATGGCCGATACGGCCCTGCAGACGCAGACCTATGACCTGGTGCTGCTGGACCTGGGCTTGCCGCGCAAGGATGGCCTCGACGTGCTGCGCTCGATGCGCTTGCGCAAGCTCGACACGCCGGTGCTCGTCGCCACGGCGCGCGACGCCGTCGAGCAGCGCATCGCCGGCCTGGACGCGGGCGCCGACGACTACGTCCTGAAACCATACGACCTCGACGAGCTGCTGGCGCGTATCCGCGCCCTGCTGCGGCGCGCCTCGGGCCGCCCGGAACCCGTTTTCGAGCACCAGGGCGTGTCCATCAATCCGCTGACGCGCGAAGTGATCGCCGATGGCCATCCCGTCAACCTGTCGGCGCGCGAGTGGGCCGTGCTGGAAGCCTTGATCGCGCGCCCCGGCATCGTGCTGTCGCGCGCGCAGCTGGAAGAAAAGCTGTACAGCTGGAAGGATGAAGTCAACAGCAATGCCGTGGAAGTGTATATCCATGGCTTGCGCAAGAAGCTGGGCAGCGACTTGATCCAGAACGTGCGCGGCCTCGGCTACATGGTGCCCAAGGCATGAGGATGAAGGTCACGGTGACGCACTCGCTGCGGGGCCGCCTGCTGTGGTTCCTGCTGGCGGCCATCATCATGGCGGCCCTGGCGCAGGCCTCGATCGCCTACCGCAGCGCGCTGTACGACGCCGACCAGATCTTCGACTACCACATGCAGCAGATGGCCCTGTCGTTGCGCTCGGGCGCGCCGCTGGCCAATCACGCGGAAGCCTTGCCGGCTGACCCCGTCAACAACGACATGGTGGTGCAGGTGTGGACCCCGGACGGCGTGCAGGTGTTCCGTTCGATCACGCGCGCGGAACTGCCGCAGCGCGCCGTGCTGGGCTTTTCCAACGTGAAGGCCAACGGCACCACCTACCGCATCTTTTCCGTGCAGACCAGTTCCCAGACCGTGCAGATCGCCCAGGACATGGCCGTCAGGAAGCGCATGGCCGGCAGCCTGGCGCTGCGCACGGTGGGCCCCATCGCGCTGATGGCGCCTATCCTGATGCTCGTCGTCTGGTGGGTCGTCAGCGGTTCGCTGGCGCCCGTCTCGCGCGTGCGCAAGCAGGTGGCGGCGCGCCAGGCGGACGACCTGTCGCCCGTCTCGGAAGCGGGCCTGCCCGACGAAGTGCGGCCCCTCGTGCATGAACTCAATCTGCTGTTCGGACGCGTGAAGACGGCGTTCGACGCGCAGCAGCACTTCGTCGCCGACGCCGCGCATGAACTGCGCACGCCGCTGGCGGCGCTGAAGCTGCAGGTATTGAGCCTGGAGCGGGCCGAATCGGAAGAAAAGCGCAGCCTGGCCATTTCCCGCGTCAGCGCCGGCATCGAGCGGGCCACGCGCCTGGTCGAGCAACTGCTGGTGCTGGCGCGCCAGGAGGCGAGCGCCGCCAGCGGCGACCAGCTGCAGGCGGTGGACTTGAACGACGTCGTCAAGCGCGCGCTGGGCGACATGGCCGGCATCGCGCAGGCGCGCAAGATCGACCTGGGCCTGCATCATATGGACCCGGCCAAGGTGGCCGGCCAGGCCGACGCGCTCAACATCATGCTGCGCAACCTGGTCGACAACGCCATCAAGTACACGCCGCAGGGCGGCACGGTGGACATCGACCTGCGCGCCAGCCCCGTCGGCGTGACCCTGTCCGTGGAAGACAGCGGTCCCGGCATCCCGCCCGAGGAGCGCGAGCGCGTCTTCAGCCGCTTCTACCGCGTGCCCGGCACGGACGCCAACGGCAGCGGCCTGGGACTGGCCATCATCAAGGCCATCGCCGAGCGCCATGGCGCGCGCCTGGTGCTGGACAAGTCCGAGCGCCTGGGCGGCCTGTGCGTGCGCGTGGAGTTCCCGCAAGCCGTGAAAAAATAGCGTTTTAACCAGTATCTTTGGCATGTCGCATTGACGTACGCGCCGCCGGCCTATATTGTCTGCGCAATAAGCATTCAAGCAAACGGAGCGCAGCATGCAGAAGATCGGCTTTTCAGGCACCCTCGACCCCATCACCAACGGCCACATGTGGGTGATCGGGGAAGCGCGCTCGCTCGCCGACGAGGTGATCGTCTTCCTGTCGCAAAACCCCGCCAAGAAACCGCAGTTCCCCGCCGAAGACCGCAAGCGCATCATCGAGCAGAGTGCGCGCGAGTGCGGCTGGGACAATGTGCAGGTGGTCATCGTGAAGGGCGACTACACGGCGCGCGCGGCGAAAAAGCACGGCTGCGACTACCTGATCCGCGGCATCCGCACGACGGCCGATTTCGACTATGAAAACCTGATCCAGCAAACCAATGTGGACGTGCTGCAGGGTGCCAAGACCATCTTCGTGATGCCGCCGCGCGACCTCGGTTCCGTCAGTTCCAGCTTCGTCAAGGCGCTGGAAGGCCCCGTCGGCTGGAACTGGACCATGAAGAAATTCGTCCCCGGTCCCGCCTACCACGCGTGGATACTCGACTGCCTGCGCAAGGAGTGGGAAGCGCTGTGGAACTACGCCACCGCGTCGCAGGCCGACATCGCGCTGGCGGACCACTGGTTCGCGCACCTGACGGGGCCGCAGGCGTATGGCGGCCCTGACCGCCACTATCACAACCTCGACCACCTGGTGCACGGCCTGTCCGAAATCCGCGTGTGGGCGGACAACACCTATGCGCCCAAGCGCGACAGCGCGCTGGTGAAGAAAGCCTTCTGGTTCCACGACGCCGTCTATGGCCACGACGAGGATGCCCTGTATTCCAGCGAAGAAGCGAGTGCCCAGCTGTGGCTGGGCAGCGGCCTCGACGTGGGCGATAACCTTGATGTAGCGCAATTGATCCGCGCCACGGACCACTTCCAGGGGCCGGGTATCGCTCACACGCTGAAGGATGCCATGCTCAGCGCCGACCTGGCCATCCTGGGCCAGGACGAGGAAGTGTATCAAGCCTATGCGCGCGCCATCGGCCGCGAATACGCGCACGTGGAGCCCGCGCGCTTCCAGCAGCAGCGGGGCCTGGCTTTGCAGCACCTGTGCGCCAAGGCGCAGGCAGGCCAGCTGTTCGGCGATCCTTATTTTGCCAGCCAGTACAACGAGCGGGCGATCGACAACATGCAGAAAGAGATCGCGGCGCTGGCGGGCGGCTGAACTCAGGCGCGGGCGGCGGCATGCGCCAGCGCATCCTCGAGCCGGTCGTTGCCCCAGAAGAGTTCGCCGCCGCTGATGAAGCTGGGCGCGCCGAACAGGTTCAAGGCCTGTGCCTGCTGCGTCTGGCGGCGCAGGCGCAGCTTGTTGTCCTGCGTCAAAGCCAGCGCGAGGATGGCGCCTGCATCGAGGCCCAGTTCTTGCAACACCTCGCCGACGGCTTCGGCGTTGTCGATATCGCGGTCCGCGGCAAAATTCATCGTCATCATGCGCTGGGCAAATGGCGCGATCCAGCCCTGGTCCGCGCCGACGAGGGCCACGCGCATGGGCAGCAGGGCCGTGCGGGGAAAGGTGGCAGGCTGGCGCCACGGCAAGCCGTATTTGTCGCACTGGCGCGCCATGTCGCGCCACGCGTAGTCTCCCTTGATTTTTTGCAAGACAAACGGCGACGTTTCCCAGCCCAGGGCCTGGAAGACGACGCCCAGCAGGAAGGGCTTCCAGGCCACTGCCACATGGCGTTCGCGCGCCAGCGCCTCGATGCGCATGACGCTCAGGTAGCTGTAGTTGCTGCCGAAATCGAACCAGAATTCCAGTGTGGCCGGGGGCATGGCATCTCTCTCGATGGTGGTGGACTCGGATGGCATCTTACATGGAATGCCGCACGCGTCCAGGGGCCGGGAAACGCCGCCGGCCGGCCATGGCATTTTCCCGCATGGCGGCTGGCGCTGCCAGTTCGACAGCGGTTTTGGGCATTCCATTCATCCCAATCGGCACTCTGTCTTAAAAAACGCCTGTCCGCCGTGCTTTTTTCTACACTCATGTTTTCCTGGATGCGCAGGACAGCAAGATATGTTGCGCGGCGCAGGAAAGGATATGCAGGACAAGCCGGGAGGTCGATGCCGACCCTCTTCCTGGCAGGCCCGCTCCCGGTGCAGCCCGCCCGGGCCAGGACGCCTGCCGCCGATATGGACAGCGCGATGCCGCCTCTGGCGTCATTGCCACTTAGGTGAGATGCAAAATAATATGATGAATATGCCGGTCTTCCACACCGCTGGTCTTCTGCTGGGCCTGTGCAGCGTTTCGCTGCAGGCCGGCGCCGATACGCCGCCGCCCACGGCCTTGTCCGCGCAGGAGGCGGCGGCGTCGGTCAATGTGGCGGGCATGCGGGACCCGGACTGGAAACCTTACAGCGCCATGCTGAAAGGCGTGGCAAGGTTCGAGGAAAAGCATGCCCTGGCACCTGCGGCAGAGCTGAAATTCATCCTGGAGCCTCGCCGTCCCGATGTCGACATGAGCGCACTCCAGCTCAGGCTGGAGAGTGACGAGGCGGGTCTGGCGATACCGCTGGGGGAGAGGAATATCTTTACCTTGCCCGTCGGGCAAGGCCCGCTGTATGCGACGGCGGAACTGGCGCTGAACCGGAAAGCCGGTTCCGTCAGATGGATACCCTACGTGAGGAGCGCGGGGACGAGCGATACCCGCCGCCGCCTGGGCGACCTGAGACTGGCGTGCGAGGTGCACTGGGCCATCGACAAGGAAACCCTGCCGTTCGCGATGCGCACCGCCATGAGCGCATTGGGCGGCCCTTGCAATTTCGTTTCCGCCAAGGGAACCTACAGCTTTGCCGAAGCGCGGCCCATCAGCGGCGCGACGATCAGCTTTGGCGGGAAAACCGCGCCCGTGCCCTTCAACGCGTCGTCGTTTACGCCGCCCTTGCGGGACCGGGACTGGGACGACGACAGCGTGATCGACTTGACTTTTGAAAACGCTGCGCTTGCCGCGGTTCCCGGCCCTGAGCGCAGCGGCGACGTGCCCCCGCCGGAGCCGGCGGCGCCGCTGCCGGCGGCGGGCGCATCGGAGGCGCGCTGAAAAGACCGGGGAAAAACAGCGGCTGCCCCTGCTGGCGCAGCCGCACGCTTGCCAGCTGGATGCGGATCAGAACTTCACCCACAGGCGCCCAAAGTAGGAGGCGCCGTTCAGGCCGAACTGCACGCTGTCGTACTTGAAGCCGTTGTCCGTTTCGTCCGGATTCTGCGCGGTGGGCTTGACGTTGAAGATGTTGTTGCCGCCAAAGGTCAGCTTGGTGTTCTTGCTGATGCTGTAGGTGAAGCTCAGGTCGGCCGAGGTCTTGGCCGCATAATGGGCGTTCGGCACGCCGGCGGCCGTGCCGCTGAAGGTGCCCAGGGTTTGCGGGCCAAAATAGATGATGCGCAAGTCCGATTCCAGCTTGCCCGTGAAGTAGTCGAAGCCCAGGGTGGCTTTCGAACGGGGACCGCCCTGTTCGATGAACAGGCGCTCGCGCTCGGACAGCAGCACGTCTGCATAGCCTTTCAGCGAGTCCGGCGTCTTGACTTTCGTCACTTCCGTCTTGCTCAGGTTCAAGGCCAGGAAGGTGTTCAGGCGGTTGCCGGCCAGTTCGCCCTTGTGCGCAGCCGTCAGGTCCAGGCCGCGCGTGCGCGTGTCGATGGAATTGACGAAAAATTGCGCCTCGCCCACGCCCAGGAGGGCCAGGCGCGCCGCCAGGTCCGGGTAGTTGTCCGCATTGAAGCGGCCCGACAGCACGATGCGGTCCTTGATCTTGATGTTGTACAAGTCGGCCGTGATGGAGAGGGCTTGCGTCGGCGTCCAGGTGGTGCCAAACGTAAAACTGGTGGATTTTTCTTCCTTCAGTTTCGGGATGCCGGCCGCGTTGGCGACGGCGCCGCCGTTCGGCGCCAGCACCACGTCCGTGGGCACGCCGCCGATGAAGTCCGTGAAGGTGGACGAGAAATACACTTGCTGCAAGGACGGGGCGCGGAAGCCCGTGCTGGCCGAGCCGCGCAGCAGCACGTCCGGCGCCACTTTATAGCTGGCGGCCAGCTTGCCCGTCACGGTGGAGCCGAAATCGCTGAATTTTTCATAGCGCAGGGCGGCCTGGGTCTTCAGGCGTTCCGTCCAGTCCAGTTCCACGTCGCCATACGCGGCGATGCTGTGGCGCCTGGCCTTGGTGGCGTCGCCGGGCTGGAAGCCGGGGAAGCCCTGGCTGCCCGCGTTGCCGCCCACGCCCACGCCGTCCGCGTCGATGTAGGAGCCCGGCTCGCCCGCCATGATCCTGTATTCCTCGCTGCGGTATTCGGCGCCGAAGGCCACGTTCATGCCGCGCATCACCGTGTCGTAGTAGCGGCTGAAATCGGCGTTGCTGGTCAGCTGCTGGAAGGAGAAGCCGCCCGCGTCAAAGCTGCTGGCGCTGACACCCTTGCCGCCTTTTAACAGGTCGAGGTTGGCGATGGAGGCGTTCAGGGTATGGCTGATGTCGTAGCGCATCTTGTTGTAGCCATAGGTTTGCGAAAAGTCCGCATGCCATTCGCCGATCTGGCTGCGGTGGCCGATGGTGGCGTACTGGTCGTCGATCTTGCCATTGATGAAAGGCACGAAGCCGTCCGGATACATGGCGGCCGAATTGCGCGACGGGATGTCGTCGCTGCCGATGCCGCCCCTGCCGAACGCGGCGCTGGAGGCGTCGCGCGTTTGCGCGCCGGCCGTGAAGTACAGCTTGCCCGTGGCACTGGTGGCGTAGTCGCCATTCACGTACAGGGTCTTGTTCTGCGACTTGGTGTCGCCGATGATGCGCATGCTGTCCGCGTCCGCCCGGTTCGAGCGGCCCCGGTCCAGGTATTCGCCGGTAATCGCGATGGTGCCCTTGTCGCCCAGGGCGATGCCGCAGTAGGCGGACGTCAGGTAATTCTTGCCGTCGCCGGCCGAATACTGGCTGTAGCCGGCCACCGCTTCGCAGCCCAGGCTTTTCTTCAGTTCGATGTCGATCACGCCGGCGATGGCGTCCGAGCCGTACTGGGCGGCGGCACCGTCGCGCAGCACTTGCACGTTCTTGATCGCCAGCAAAGGAATGGCATTCATGTCCGTGCCCGTGTTGCCGCGGTTGCGCGCGCCGAACAGGTTGACGAGGGCCGTCGTGTGGCGCCGCTTGCCGTTCACCAGCACGAGGGTCTGGTCCGAGCCGAGACCGCGCAGGGCGGCCGAATCGATCAGGTCGGCCCCGTCCGCGCCCGTCTGGCGCGTGGAGTTGAACGAGGGGGAAATGTATTGCAGGGTTTGCGCGAGGTCAAACTGTCCGCCTTGCTCGGCCACCTTGGAAATGGGGATGATATCGACCGGCACCATGGTGTCCGTGGCGGAACTGGCGACCCGGCGCGAGCCGACCACGCTGACCGTTTGCACGGGGCCGTCCGTGGCCGCCGGATCGTTGCTCTGCGCCATGGCGGCGGGGCTGAAGGCGGCCAGGGCGGCGCTGCCGTACAGGCTGGCGAGGATGGCTTGACGCAAGGTGGTGAGGGTCGGCACGCAGTATCTCCAAGTGGCTGATGAGCAAGATTCGTGATTTGATTCTAGTGCCATCATTTCATCATTCACCAGCGATACTTTGTTTTGTTATTACAAATTTGCTGTAACTGTTGTTTCCTGGTTGTTTATCTTTTGCTCATCGGCAGGCTTGCCTTGCGCTGGTGCGCGACGCCCCGTTCAGGTGCTCATTTGCACCATGCCGCCTACCCGGATTTCCCCTTGGTGGTATTGCACCTGGATCAGGCAGGGCTGCTGCGTGACGTGGCCCTGGTGCAGGCGCAGCGACTGTTGCAAATGCAGTGCCAGCGCGCCCGCCGCCACGCCCGTGGCGCTGTCTTCCAGCGCCGGGTCCAGGTGGTTGAAGTTGCGTCCCTCATATGCGTTTTCGCCGACGCGGCAATACGCATAGCAGCCGCTGACCTGGTGCAGGGTGCTCCAGTCGGCGATCAGTTCCAGGTTCGGCCGCAGCGCGCGCAGGGTGGTGCGGTCGGCCACTTCCAGCAGCAGCTTCGGGCTGCCGACGGAGGCGATCACGGGCGGCGACAGCAGGTGCATGTGCTGGCCCATGAGTTCCGACGGCACGTGCTTTTCCACCATGACGGCAGGCGCCGGCTGCGGCGCCAGGCCGATGAAGAGTCCTTCTTCGCTGCGCAGCAGCTGCAAGGCTTGCCCGCGCATGGCGGTGGCAACCGTCAAGGTGGCCGGGCCGCCGGGCGCCGCCAGCAGCACATGCGCGGCCGCCAGGGTGGCATGCAGGCACAGGGGGCTGCGCGTGTGCGGGTAAAAATAGTCGAGCACGATGCTGCCGTCCGTTTGGCGGTCGATGAAGACGCAGGCGCTGACCTGGCGCGCGCGGGCAAAGGCCTGGCGCTCGGCTTCGCTGCCGTGGTGGTTTTCCACGACGAGGGCGGCATTGCCGCCGCCGGGTTCGGCGCCGAAGCATTTCAACAGGTGGACGATCATGGCAGTCGCGGCAAAGGTAAAACATCAGCATAACCGAGAAGGGAGTGTCCGGATGAGTATAATATACTGTGTTTATATACAGTATTGAGGTAGATCATGTGGGGCGCAGTCTTACCCGAGTATGCTGAGTTGTATTGCCTGACCAATTTCAGCTTTTTGCAGGGCGCCTCGCATGCGCAGGAGCTGGTGGCGCGCGCCGTCCAGCTGGGCTACCACGCGCTGGCCATCACGGACGAGTGTTCGCTGGCCGGCGTCGTGCGCGCCCATGCCGTGGCCAAGCGGGCCGGTTTCCCGCTGATCATCGGCGCGCATTTTCACCTGACGCAGGCCGATGGCAGCCCGGGGCCGTCCCTGCTGGCGCTGGTGCGGGATTGCGAAGGGTATGGCAACCTGTCGGAACTGATCACCATGGCGCGCACGCGGGCGGCCAAGGGGCGCTACCTGCTGACGCCGGACGATTTCGCCGCGCCGTCGGCCGAGTTTGCCCATTTGCGGGGGCTGCCCGGCTGCCTGATGATCTTGCTGCCCGGCTATCCGGCCCGGCCGGAGACGCTGCGCGCGCACGGCGCGTGGATGGCGGCCACCTTTGGCGGCGAGCGCAGCTGGGTAGGCCTGAATCTGTTGCAGCGGGCGCAGGATGACGCCCACCGCCTGGTGGTGCAGGAAGCCGCGCAGGCGCAGGGCTTGCCCGTGGTGGCCGTGGGCCACGTGTGCATGCACGTGCGCTCGCGCAAGCCCCTGCTCGACACCCTGTGCGCCATCCGCGTGGGCAAGCCCGTGGGCGAGTGCGGCTATGCGCTGACGCAAAATGCGGAGCAGCATCTGCGCGCCCGCTTGCGCCTGGCCAATGTGTATCCGCCGCCAGCGCTGGCGGAAACCCTGCGCATCGCCAGGCAGTGCACCTTCTCGCTCGACAGCCTGCGCTATGACTATCCGGACGAGCTGGTGCCGCATGGCCACACGACGGCGACGTATTTGCGCGAGGAAACGTATGCGGGCGCGCGCGTGCGTTTTCCGCTGGGCATTCCTGCCAACGTGCAGGAGCAGATCGAGCAGGAACTGGCGCTGATCGCCGAGCTGTCGTATGAAGCCTATTTTTTGACCGTCTACGACATCGTGCGCTTTGCGCGCGCGCAAAACATCCTGTGCCAGGGCAGGGGCTCGGCTGCCAATTCGGCCGTCTGCTATTGCCTGCACATCACGGAAGTGGACCCGGCGCGCGGCAATTGCCTGGTGGGGCGCTTCATGTCGCGCGAGCGCAACGAGCCGCCCGACATCGACGTGGATTTCGAGCACCAGCGGCGCGAAGAAGTCATCCAGTATATCTACGGCAAATATGGGCGCGAGCGGGCCGCGCTGGCGGCCGTGGTGATCAGCTACCGGCCGAAGAGCGCCTTGCGCGACAGCGGCCGGGCGCTGGGCGTGGACCTGGCCATCGTGGAAAAAGTGGCCAAGGCGCACCGCTGGTTCGACGGCAAGCACGACCTGTTGAACCGCCTGGCCGAATGCGGACTGGACCCGGAAGCGGAGCTGTCGCAGCAGTGGGCCTCCCTGGCGCAGCAGCTGCTGGGCTTTCCCCGCCACCTGTCGCAGCATCCGGGCGGCTTTGTCATCGCCCAGGGGAAATTGTCGCGCCTGGTGCCCATCGAAAACGCGGCCATGGCCGGGCGCAGCGTCATCGAGTGGGACAAGGATGACCTGGAAGAACTGGGCCTGATGAAGGTGGACGTGCTGGCGCTGGGCATGCTGTCGGCCCTGCGCCGCGCCCTGGAGCTGGTCGGCGCGCGGCGCGGCGAAGAATTCCGCATGCAGGACATTCCCTGCGAAGACCCCGCCACCTACGACATGATGTGCGAGGCCGACACCATCGGCGTGTTCCAGATCGAGTCGCGCGCGCAGATGAGCATGCTGCCCCGCCTGCGCCCGCGCGAATTCTACGACCTCGTCATCGAAGTGGCGCTCGTGCGTCCCGGCCCCATCCAGGGCGGCATGGTGCATCCGTATCTGCAGCGGCGCCAGCGGAAGGAGCCGGTCGACTATCCCAAGGGGCTGGAAAAGGCGCTGGGGCGCACCCTGGGCATCCCCATCTTCCAGGAGCAGGTGATGCAGGTGGCCGTCATCGCCGCCGATTTCACGCCCGGCGAGGCGGACCAGCTGCGGCGCGCCATGGCAGCCTGGAAACGCAAGGGCGGCATGAATAATTACGAGGCCCGCATCGTCGATGCCATGGTGGACAATGGCTATGAAGAAGCGTTTGCCAAGGCCATCTTCAGCCAGATCGAGGGCTTCGGCGAATACGGCTTTCCCGAGTCGCACGCGGCCAGCTTCGCCTTGCTGACCTATGCCAGTTCCTGGCTGAAATGCCACGAACCGGCCGCCTTCCTGTGCGCCTTGCTGAACAGCCAGCCCATGGGCTTTTACAGCCCCTCGCAGCTGGTGCAGGACGCGCGCCGCCATGGCGTGCCCGTGTTGCCCGTCGACGTGGCCGTCAGCGGCTGGGAGGCGGCGCTGGAAGCGCCGGGAGGGCAGGGAGGGCAGGGCGCCGCGCCCGCCGTGCGCCTGGGCTTGAACAGCCTGTTCGGCATGCGCGCGGAGGCGGCCCAGCGCATCGAGGATGCGCGCGCCATCGCCGCTTTTGCCGACGTGGCCGACCTGGCGCGTCGTGGCGGCCTGGACCGCCATGACTTGCAGGTGCTGGCGGCCGGCAACGCGCTGCACGCGCTGGCCGGCCACCGGCGCGCGGCGCTGTGGCAGGCGGCCGGCGCCGTGCCCGACAGGGACTTGCTGCGCGCCACCACGCCAGAGGAAGACGCGCCCGTGCTGGCCGCCCCCTCGGAAGGCGAGAGCATCGTCAGCGACTACCGCAGCCAGGGGCTGACCCTGGGCCGCCACCCGCTGGCGCTGCTGCGCACGCAGTTGCTGGCGCAGCGCTTCCTGCCCGCTTCCACGCTGAGCTGTTATACCAACGGGCAAGTGGCGCGCGCCTGCGGCATCGTCACCGTGCGCCAGCGCCCGGGCACGGCCAAGGGTGTCGTCTTCATGACCCTGGAAGACGAGACGGGCACGGTGAACGTCATCGTCTGGCCGGACCTCGTGGAAAGCCAGCGGCGCGAAGTGCTCAGCGCGCCGCTGCTGGGCGTGTACGGCGTGTGGCAGCAGGAAGGCATCGTGCGCAACCTGGTGGCCAAGCGCCTGGTCGACATGTCGCATTTGCTGGGACGCTTGCGCACCAGCAGCCGCGATTTTTGCTGAGTGTTGTATAAAAGGATGCCGGCATGGCATGATTTACGCATGACACCCTTGCCCGAACCGACTCTGCGTCCCGCCCTGGTGGCGGACGCGCCCGCCATCGTCGCCCTGATCGACGACCTGATGCCTTTTTTAACCCTGCACCCGGACGGTGCGGGAGCGGAAAAGTTCATCGAGCATTGCCGCCAGCCGGCCATCGAAGGCTATCTGTCGCAGAGCCGCTACGCCTACCAGCTCGCGCATATCGATGGCGAACTGGCCGGTGTGGTGGCCATGCGCGACAACACGCATCTGTTCCACATGTTCGTGCCGCGCGCGCTGCACCGGCGCGGCATGGCGCGCCGGCTGTGGCAGGCGGCGCGTGACGCTTCCATCGCCGCCGGCAATACGACGGGCTTTACGGTGAACGCCTCCCTGTATGCCTTGCCCCTGTATGCGCGCCTGGGCTTTGTCGCCACCGGGCCGAAGGTGGAGATGGATGGCATCGCCTTCGTGCCGATGTGCATGGCACTGGATTGACTTTCCACCCAGGAGCGGGGACCTCAGCGACCTGGTGCCCGTCGCATATCTGTGCGCACTTCCATCAATAGCCCGCGCTTTTGCAGAATGATTCTGCCAACAAGGAAGGCGATTCCCCAGCTGAACATGGCAGCGGCAAGGAACAGTGTCCGGCCATCCGGTTCCTGATAGTGTCGAAATAAATGGCTGCATCCGCACACAAGACCGCTGACGCCAAACAGCAATAATGGCTTCACATCGGCGATGAAGTTCGCATAGGCGCCGGGGCCACATCGTGCGTCCACTTTGGCGGCCAGCGACGGCACCTGGAATGGATATCCGCTGACTTTGCTGGCGAACAGCGCGGCGGCCAGGATTTGTGCCAGTAAAAGCCAATAATCGCGCGATAAATCAAAACCGTGAAGCAGCTTGTCCGGGAAGGTATGGACGGAATAATAGGCCATACCGCATATCCAGATAGCGGCGGCAAGGGCTTTTGAGATGCTCATCGTTGATCCTGAAAAGGTTGGTTTTAATACCAGACGCGCCACATTACACCATCAAGCGACCAGAGCCTAGCGATGGCAGCAAGGGACCGCCGGCCAGGCTACGCCCCCTGCATGCGTTTGACCTGTCTGACGCATTACCACCTGACGATCTTGCCTGGATTCATGATGTTCTTCGGGTCCAGCGCGTGCTTGACGGCGCGCATGGTGTCGATGGCGCCTTCGCCATGTTCTTCCACGAGGAAGGCCATCTTGTGCATGCCCACGCCATGCTCGCCCGTGCACGTGCCGTCCATGCCGATGGCGCGCGTGACCATGTCGCTGTTGACCTTCTCCGCGCGGGCGATGTCGGACGGGTCATCGGGATCGACCAGCATCTGCACGTGGAAGTTGCCGTCGCCCACGTGGCCGATGATGGCATAGACGAGGCCCTGCGCCTCGCAATCGGCCTGGGTGGCGAGAATGCATTCGGCCAGGCGCGAAATGGGCACGCAGCAATCGGTGGAAATGGCGCGGCTGCCGGGGCGCATCTGCAGCAGGGCAAAGTATGCGTTGTGGCGCGCGGCCCACAGGCGCGAGCGCTCTTCGGGGCGGCTGGCCCAGGCGAAATCGCTGGCGCCATGTTCCGCCGTGATGGCTTGCACCAGCTGCGCCTGCTCGCTCACGCCGGCCGGCGTGCCGTGGAACTCGAACAGCAATAATGGCTTTTGCGGCAGGGCCATCTTGTCGTAGGCATTGATGGCTTTGACGCCGTTCTCGTCGAGAAACTCGACCCGTGCCACGGGAATACCCATCTGGATGGTCTGGATCACGGCATTGACGGCTTCGCCCGTGCCGGGGAACGAGCACACGGCCGCCGAGATCGCTTCCGGCAGCGGATACAGTTTCACCGTCACTTCCGTGATGATGCCCAAGGTGCCTTCGCTGCCGACGAACAGGCGCGTCAGGTCGTAGCCGGCCGAGGATTTTTTCGCCCGCGTCCCCGTCTTGATGATGCGCCCGTCCGCCGTCACCACCGTCAGGGCCAGCACGTTTTCGCGCATGGTGCCGTAGCGCACGGCGTTCGTGCCCGAGGCGCGCGTGGCGGCCATGCCGCCGAGGGACGCATTGGCGCCCGGGTCGATGGGGAAGAACAGGCCCGTGTCGCGGAGCTCCTCGTTCAGCTGCTTGCGCGTCACGCCCGCCTGCACGGTGGCCGTCAAGTCCTCAGCATGCACGGCGACCATCTGGTTCATGTGCGACAGGTCTATCGTCACGCCGCCATGCAGGGCCAGCACGTGACCTTCGAGCGAGGTGCCGCTGCCGTAGGCGATGACGGGCACGTCGTGCGCGCTGCACAGCTTGACGGCGGCCGCGACTTCCTCGGTGGAATGAGCGAAAATGACGGCATCGGGCAGCATGGGGGGATAGCTCGACTCGTCGCGGCCATGGTGGTCGCGCATGGCTTGCGTCATGGAAAAGCGGTCGGCAAAGATCAGGGAAAGTACGGCAGCAAGGGATACTGGCAGCGGTTTTTTCAGCACCGCCAACTGGTCAGTTTGATTCACGCAAGTCCTCCGTTTTTTTTATTCTACTCCGCGCCCGGCGATTGCGCCGGGGCCGTCACCGTTGATTTTTACCAGTGGCAAAAAAATTTCCCTGGATAGGCGTGCATTGGTTGTAAATGAGAATCATTTCTATTAGAATGCCCGCCAGTAGTTATTTTGCAATGTATCATCTGACCCGCAGCGTTGACCCGAAAGGCCCCGCCCATGAAATTCCCCCTGTCCCTCGCCACCGTCCTGCCCGCCTGCGTGCTGGCCCTGAGCGCCTGCAGCAGCGTAGCGCCGGCAGGCGGCGCCGCCACGACGGCCACTGCCACTGCGCAAGACGTGCGCCAGCTGGGCGAGATCGTCGACCTGCGCAGCGGCCAGCGCGTCAGCGCCGAGCAATTGCTGGCCCGGCTGGCCGCCGCGCCCCGCGTCATCATCGGCGAACAGCATGACCAGCTCAGCCATCACCAGATCGAGCAGTGGCTGCTGCAGCAATTGCAGGGCCAGCGCCCGCAAGGCAGCGTGCTGCTGGAAATGCTGAATCCCGACCAGCAAGCCAAGGTGGACAAGGTCAAGCCATGGCTGCAGACGGACCCCGTCGTGCGTCCCGAACACGTGGCCGAGCTGCTGGCCTGGCAGCCGAACTGGAAGTGGGAGCAATATGGCGACCTGGTGATGACCGTGATGCGCGCGCCGTATCCCGTCTGGTCGGCCAATCTGGACCGCAGCGAGATCAAGCAACTGTTCATCGACCAGCCGGCCGTGCAGGGCAAGCACAGCAACCTGGCCAACGACGGCAAGGTGCACGAGAAATTGAAGGACATCATCCGCGTCATGCATGACAACCAGATCGACGCGCCGCGCCTGGCCGCCATGCTGTCGGTGCAGCAGCAGCGCGACCGCCGCATGGCCGAGCGCCTGCTGGCCGCGCCCGCGCCGGCCGTGCTGATCGCCGGCGCCTACCATGCGCACAAGGACCTGGGCGTGCCGCTGCACGTGCAGGACTTGACGGGCGGCCCCGCGCCGCTGGTTCTCGTCCTGGCGCAGCAGGGCGCCGCCGTGCAGGCACCGCAGGCGGATTTCGTGTGGTACACGCCGGTCGTGGCACCCGCCGTCGCCAGCGCCAAGTAATGCGCTTGACGTCGCTCCGCTGTCCCTGACGTCACCCGTTTGATACCGCCGGGCGTTCAGCCCGGCACTCTCCCCCCAGCAAGCTCTTCCGTAGCAGCCAGGTAGTCCGTCCGACTTTTTTGCATGCGCGTGCGCGCCGTTGGCGCAGCCATGCCTGTTAACTGTAGAAGCTTCCATGCCAGTCCCCTTGTTCCGTATCAAAGCCGTCGCCGCTGGCGCCGCTCTTTCCCTGTTGCCAGCCGCCGTGCACGCGTCCGCGCTGCCGCACGACATGTCGCCCCTGGGCATGTTTTTCGCCGCCGACCAGGTCGTCAAAAGCGTGCTCGTCGGTTTATTGATCGCCGCGCTGGCCACCTGGGTGGTCTTGCTGGTGAAGGGCGCCAGCCTGCTGGCGGCGCGGCGGGCGGCGGCAGGCGCCGTCGCCGTGCTCAAGCCGGCCACGTCCTTGTCCGACGCGGCGGCCAGGGTGGCGGACGCCGGCGCGGGAAGCAGCGCGGTGGCGCGGCAATTGCTCGACGAGGTGCAGCAGGAGCTGAGTTTGTCGCACGCCAGCGCGCCGGCGGCGGCCCTGAAGGAGCGGGCCGGCTTTCGCCAGGAACAGTGGATTGCGCAGCAGGTGCGCGGCATGACGCAGGGCATAGGCTTGCTCGCCAGCATAGGCGCCGTGGCGCCCTTCGTCGGCCTGTTCGGCACCGTGTGGGGCATCATGAACAGTTTCATCGGCATTGCCGCCAGCCAGAGCACGAACCTGGCGACAGTGGCGCCGGGCATCGCGGAAGCCTTGCTGGCCACCGCCCTGGGCCTGGTGGCGGCGATTCCCGCCGTCGTCATCTACAACGTCTTGAGCCGTGGCATCAACCAGTACAAGGCGCAGCTGCGCGCCGCTTCCGCGCAAGTGCTGCTGATGCTGAGCCGCGACCTCGACACGCGCAAGCAGGCCTGAGCCATGGCCAGTCTTTTTCCCACGCCGGACGACGATACGGCCGACATGCCGGAGTTGAGCGAGATCAACGTCACGCCCTTCATCGACGTCATGCTGGTGCTGCTGATTATCTTCATGGTGGTCTCGCCGCTGGCCACCGTCGACCTGAAGATCGACTTGCCTGCCGCCACGGCCAGGCCCGAGCCCCGTCCCGAAAAACCTCTGTTTGTTTCCCTGAAGGCGGACCGCAGCCTGTACCTGGGAGAATCGCCCGTGGCGCGCGAGCAGCTGGGCCGCCTGCTGGACGCGCAGACGGGCGGCGACCGCCAGCGCACCCTGTTTTTCCAGGCCGACAAGCAGGCCGCGTATGAAGACGTGCTGGGCGTGATGGATGCGCTGCGCCAGGCCGGTTATCTGAAAGTGGGCCTGGTCGGCCGGGAGGGCGGGTGAGTTCGCCGATATTTTCACGCGTCCTTGTGCCGGCATCTGCAACGGCATCGGCATCGGCGCCGTTGCCGGCGCTGGCGCCCCGTCCCTTCCTGAGCTGGGGCATCGCCACGTCGCTGGTGGCGGCGGTTGCCCTGGCGCTGCTGCTGTGGGCCAGCTGGCAGCCTGTCGCCGTGGCGCCCGCCAATCCGGCCGCCAGCGTGATGGTGGTGTTTGCCGCGCAGGCGATGTCGCCGGAAACACGGCAGGCGGCCGCGGCAGGGGCGCGCCGGTCGGCCGCCGCCAGCGCCGCCCGACCGCCCGACAGTGCGACGCGGCAGGAAGCCGTGCCCGTGCTGGCGCGGGCCGCCGCGCCGGAGATCGTCGCGGCGGAAAAAGAGGAAAAGGCGGCGGCCAGTCCGTCGGCGGAGCCGGGCCAGGATGCCGCCAAGGAAGCTTCCGTGCCCGCCCAGGCCAGCAGCAGCGCCACGCCGGCACCCAGCCCCGTGCGCGGGCCGCAGGCGGCGCCGTTCGACAGCGACACGCCGCCGGCCAGCGCGGCCCCCGCCAGCTGGCAAAGCCGCGTGCTCAGCCATCTGGCCCGCTTCAAGCGCTATCCGGGCGACGCGCGCCAGCGCAAGCGGGCCGGCGCCGCGTGGGTGCGCTTCCAGGTGGACCGCGACGGCAAGCTGCTGGCCAGCGAGCTGGTGACGTCGTCGGGCACGGTGCTGCTGGACCGCGAAGCGCTGCAAGTGCTGCAGCGCGCGCAACCGTTGCCGGCGCCGCCCGGCAATGTCCTGCACCAGGGCACGGTGACCGTCACCTTGCCCGTCTCGTTCAAGCTGGAAACAGGACAGGACCAGGCATGAGGATGCCGATTGTTTTTCATCAGAAAAATCTATCCATAACAAATCGAGGGTGTATGCATATCAAGACAATGGCGCAAGCCGTGGGTGTTTGCCTGGCGTTGCTGGCACAGCAGGCGCAGGCGCAAGAAAGTACGGCAGGCAAGGTGGAATTTTCGCCGCTCAATGTATCGGGTGAAACC
The DNA here is from genome assembly GCF_009923995.1 of Janthinobacterium sp. Classification (GTDB taxonomy): domain Bacteria; phylum Pseudomonadota; class Gammaproteobacteria; order Burkholderiales; family Burkholderiaceae_D; genus Janthinobacterium. Next base: position 20,936 of record NZ_RFSK01000029.1, read on the forward strand.
ATTTCCGTGGAACAGCAGGCGCTGGAAAAACCGGGCGCCGTCAGCGCGCGCGGGCCGGATACGCGCTTGCAGACCGTGGACCAGATCCTGCGCGGCATGCCGGGCACGTTTACCCAGATCGATCCGGCGCAGGGGGCCGTCAGCGTGAATATCCGCGGCCTGTCCGGCTTTGGCCGGGTCAACACCATGATCGATGGCGTGACGCAGAATTACTATGGCAGCGCGCCATCGGAAGTGGCCCATGGCGGCGTGCCCGGCAGCCAGTTCGGCGCCCTGATCGACCCCAACTTCATCATCGGCGTGGATGTGTCGCGCGGCAATGCGGTGGGTGGCGACGGCGTCAACGCGCTGGGCGGCAGCGCCAACTTCCGCACCATCGGCGTCGATGACGTGGTGTTCGCGGGCGAGAAGGTGGGGGCGCGCACGAAGCTGTCCGCCGGCAGCAATGGCATGGGACGCAGCGCCATGCTGGCCGTGGGCATGAAGCATTCCGCCTTCGACGGCGGCAGCGTGGGCTTCATGGCGGCCACGAGCGCCAGCGTGATCGGCAACAACTACAAGAATGGCAAGGGCACGGACAGCGAGGAATTCGGCTTCGGCTACAACCGTTATTACAAGCAGAAACCGAAGTCGCAGCTGCTCAAGCTGGACCTGAAACTGAGCGACTTCCACGCGCTGGAATTGTCGGCGCGCGATTACCGCAACACGTTTACGCGCCGCGACATGCAAAGCAATGACTACTACGTAAAATACCATTACACGCCGTTTTCCGAATTGATCGACCTCAATGTGATGGCCAGCAGCAGCCGTGGCAACCAGAAATACATGCCCGAGGCGCTGACCAATTTCATCAATACCAACGCGGCCAACCGCGCCGACGCGGTGGACATCAACAACACCAGCAGCTTCAAGCTGGCGGGCGGCGACGCGCTGGTGACGGTGGGCGGCAAGCTGATGCGCAATGAATACAGCAAGCATGTGGAAAGCCTCGTCGACGATCCCGACAACCCGGATGCCAACCAGCAATCGATCGAAAACAATACCTTTGGCCCCGCCGGCAAGCAAAAGGTCGACAGCCTGTATGCGGGACTGCAATACAACCGCGGCATCTACCAGCTCAACGGGGGCCTCAATTACACGCGTTTCGAGCTGACGGGCTACAAGCCGGCCTGCGACGAGCGCGTGAAATGTTTCCCGCAAGGGGCGGCGCATATCGCGCTCAACGAGCACGGCATCAATCCCTCGCTGCTCGTCTCTGCCCAGGTGGCGCCGTGGTTCCAGCCTTTCGCCAGCGCCGAGCGCACCATGCGGGGGCCGAACCCGCAGGAGGTGTTTTTCTCGAACGACGGCGGGGCGTCGATGAACCCGTTTCTGAAGGGCGAGAAGGCGACGACGTACCAGCTGGGCTTGAATGGCAGCCTGCACGGCTTGCTGGGCGCCAATGACGCGCTGAACTTCAAGGCCCTGTATTTCAAGAGCAAGATCGACGGCTACATCACCAGCCAGTCCTTCCTCGTCTGCGACAACGGCCGCAAGTGCAATATGGCGGAAGTGATCGCCACGGACTGGGAAACCGTCGACGCGTACGTGACGAACATGTATATCTACATTAACTCGGCCACGCCCGTGCACACGCGCGGCTGGGAACTGGAAGCGCAGTACCAGCTGGGTCCGGCCTATGCGCGCCTGTCGTACACGCGTGAAAAGACCAGCCAGCCCACCTCGATCGCCAGCGCGTGGTTTGGCGCGTCCGACATCAGCGAACTGCCCAGCACGTATTACAACCTCGACGTGGGCACCCGATTGCTGGATAACAAGATGGAGCTCGGCGCCATCATCAAGCACACGGGCGCGAACCGCCGCCTGTCGCCGGACAACGAGGCCGATGCGGTGACGGGGGAAGTGACAAAGGTGGACAACCCGAAGATTCCGGCCGTGATCGACCTGTACGCCAGCTACCAGGTGACGAAAAACCTGTTCCTGCGCCTGTCGGTGCAGAATGCCATGGACAAGGATTACTCGGAAGCCCTGAACCGCCTGAATTCCATGCCCTCGCAGTCAAACGACAATACGCCGATGAGCACGGCGCGGGGCAGGACGTATGTGGCGGGGCTGGAATACCGTTTTTAAGCAAACCCAAGTGCAAATACTGGGGTCGTACCCTGAGGGTACGACCCCGGCCCTCCGCTTCGGGTTAATTAATACTCGCGCGGCGTGGTGCCGTAGTAGCTGTGGATGGTATTGACCCACGTGGTATCGGCCATGTTCGGCCAGTTGTCCGTGTCGAAGCCGGGCGCGTTTTCGATGCGTTCCTTGTCGACGTTGAGGGTGAAGCGCTTGTTGACGGTGTCGAGCAGCAGCGCTTCCCATGGCACGGCGAACAGTTTCTCGCCGATGGTGAAGACACCGCCGTGCGACATGACGGCGTAGGCAATCTTGCCGCTGCGCATGTCGATCATGATTTCCTTGATTTCGCCCAGGTGTTCATCCTTGGCGTTGTGCACGTGGTCGCCGATCAGGGTGTCCGCACCCATCAGTTCGGGGCCGGGGCCTTTGTGGCCGCGGTTGACATACATGCCGTAGGCGTCGCGTTCTTCGTAGCTCATGATAGACCTCCTGTTGAAAAATCCCAGTGTGCGGCCAGGGCGTGGCAGGGTCTGTTCGGTCTCCCACACAACATGTGGAATTGGAAATATTTCAATTATTGCCAGCATGCAATTTTGTTGTGCGTAGACCGCAGGAGAGGGATGGATAGTCGTCATTTGGCGCAAATTTCCGCGCGCGGGGAGCGCCGAAGGCGGGCTTTAGTGTATAATTTCAATTTCCCGCACGTGCCGTTCGGCACCATCTGCAATGACCAAATTTGTCTTCGTCACTGGTGGCGTTGTGTCTTCCCTTGGTAAAGGGATTGCCGCCGCCTCCCTCGCCGCGATCCTCGAATCGCGCGGCCTTAAAGTCACCATGCTCAAGCTCGACCCGTATATCAACGTCGATCCTGGCACGATGAGCCCTATGCAACACGGTGAAGTATTCGTCACCGACGACGGGGCCGAAACCGACCTCGACCTCGGTCACTACGAGCGCTTCATCTCCACCCGCATGAAAAAGGTGAATAACTTCACCACCGGCCAGATCTATGAATCGGTGATCCGCAAGGAACGCCGGGGCGAATATCTGGGCAAGACCGTGCAGGTGATTCCGCATATCACCAATGAAATCCAGGATTACATCCGCCGTGGCGCCGAAGGCTACGACGTGGCCCTGTGCGAAATCGGCGGCACCGTCGGCGATATCGAATCCCTGCCCTTCCTGGAAGCGGCACGCCAGCTGAGCCTGCGCGCCGGCCGCAAGAACACGGCCTTCGTCCACCTGACCCTGGTGCCGTACATCGCCTCGGCCGGTGAACTGAAAACCAAGCCGACCCAGCACTCGGTGCAAAAGCTGCGCGAAATCGGCATCTTGCCGAATGCGCTGCTGTGCCGCGCCGACCGCGCCATCCCGGAAGACGAGCGCGCGAAGATCTCGCTGTTCTCGAACATCGAGGAAGACGCCGTCATTTCCGTGTGGGACGTCGACACCATCTACAAAGTGCCGCAGATGCTGCACGATCAGGGCCTCGACAAGATCATCTGCGACGCGCTGGACCTCGATCCGGCACCGGCCGACCTGTCGATCTGGAGCAAGCTGATCTACACGATGGAACATCCGAAGGCGGAAGTGACCGTCGGCATGGTCGGCAAGTATGTCGAGCTGACGGAATCGTACAAGTCGCTGATCGAAGCGCTGCGCCACGCCGGCATCCACACGGAAAGCCGCGTCAACATCGAGTACATCGATTCGGAAGAAATCGAAACGACGGGCTGCGACGGCCTGGGCAAGTACGATGCCATCCTGGTACCGGGCGGCTTCGGCAAGCGCGGCGTGGAAGGCAAGATCAAGGCGGCCCAGTTTGCCCGTGAAAACAAGATCCCTTACCTGGGCATCTGCCTGGGCATGCAAGTGGCCCTGATCGAATACGCGCGCAACAAGGCTGGCATGCCGAACGCGAATTCGACCGAGTTCGACCTTGATACGGATCAACCTGTCGTTGCACTGATCAATGAGTGGCAAAACCACGATGGTAAAGTCGAGTTGCGCGATGAAAACTCGGACCTGGGCGGTACCATGCGCCTGGGCGCGCAGACCTGCGCCGTCAATCCGGGCACCCTCGCCGCCGAGATCTACGGCAGCGTGGTGACCGAGCGTCACCGCCATCGCTACGAAGCCAACAATCACTACCTGGCCCGTGTCGAAGCGGCTGGCCTGATCGTCTCGGCCCGCACGCCGAGCGAAGATTTGTGCGAGATCATGGAATTGCCACGCACGGGTGAAAATGCCCACCCATGGTATATGGGCGTGCAATACCATCCCGAGTTCAAGTCCACGCCACGCACCGGCCATCCGTTGTTTACCTCGTTCATCAAGGCAGCGCTGGCGCACAAGGAAGCCAACGCGGCCGCGGAATAACGCGGGTCGACAGCGACAGCATTACCTGAAAGACAGCTCCCGGCCCGTCAGTCTGCGCCGGGAGTTTCTTTACCCACTTTGTGCAATTGCGCATCAGAACGCAGTGTGCAGCCCTGTTACGCTTAACTTTGGAGAATGACATGAGTGCTATTGTTGATATTATCGGTCGCGAGATCCTGGACTCGCGCGGCAACCCGACCGTCGAATGCGACGTGTTGCTGGAATCGGGCGTGATGGGCCGTGCGGCCGTGCCGTCGGGTGCCTCGACCGGTTCGCGCGAAGCCGTGGAGTTGCGCGATGGCGATGCCAAGCGCTACTTCGGCAAGGGCGTGCTGCAGGCATGCGAAAACATCAATACCGAAATCTCCGAAGCCATCATGGGCCTGGACGCCAATGAACAGGCTTTCCTGGACCGTACCCTGATCGACCTGGACGGCACGGAAAACAAATCGCGCCTGGGCGCCAACGCCATCCTGGCCGTCTCCATGGCCGTCGCCAAGGCTGCCGCTGAAGAAGCGGGCTTGCCGCTGTACCGCTATTTCGGCGGTTCGGGCGCCATGCAGATGCCCGTGCCGATGATGAACGTCATCAACGGCGGCGCGCACGCCGACAACAACCTGGACATCCAGGAATTCATGATCATTCCCGTGGGCGCCCCGTCGTTCAAGGAAGCCGTCCGCTACGGCGCGGAAGTGTTCCACACGCTGAAAAAGATCCTGCACAAGAAGGGCCTGAACACCAACGTGGGCGACGAAGGCGGTTTCGCGCCATCGCTGGCCAACCATGAAGAAGCCATCAAGCTGATTATCCAGGCCATCGAAGAAGCGGGCTACGAGCCAGGCACGCAGATCGCCATCGGCCTCGATTGCGCCGCGTCCGAGTTCTACAAGAACGGCAAGTACGAAATGGAAGGCGAAGGCCTGAGCCTGACGGCCACCGAGTTCACCAACCTGCTGGCGACCTGGTGCGACAAGTACCCGATCATCTCGATCGAAGACGCGATGCACGAAGGTGACTGGGACGGCTGGGCGATCCTCACCCAGGAACTGGGCAAGAAAGTGCAACTGGTCGGCGACGACCTGTATGTCACCAACACCAAGATCCTGAAAGAAGGCATCGCGAAAGGCATCGCCAACTCGATCCTGATCAAGATCAACCAGATCGGTACCCTGACGGAAACCTTCGCCGCCATCGAAATGGCCAAGCGCGCCGGCTACACGGCCGTCATTTCGCACCGCTCGGGCGAAACGGAAGACTCGACCATCGCCGATATCGCCGTGGCTACCAACGCCCTGCAGATCAAGACGGGCTCGATGTCGCGTTCGGACCGCATGGCCAAGTACAACCAGCTGCTGCGCATCGAAGAAGACCTGGGCGACATCGCCAGCTATCCAGGACGCGATGCGTTCTATAATCTGAAGTAAGCTGTTGTAAAACCCACTGGCCGGCCGGAGATGTTCCGGCCGGTTTTTTAACTGACTACTCCATGCGCCTGATTACGCTCGCCCTGGCAGCCCTGCTGCTGTTGATTCAATTTCCCCTCTGGCTGGGCAAAGGCGGCTGGCTGCGTGTTGCCGACATGGAAGCCCAAGTGGCGGTGGCCAACAAGAAGAATGTGGAATTGAAGGCGCGCAACGCCAAGCTCGAGTCCGAAGTGCGCGACCTGAAGGATGGCACGGGCGCCGTCGAGGAGCGTGCCCGCTATGAGCTGGGCATGGTCAAACAGAATGAGATTTTCGTGCAGATCGTGCGCAAGGGCCAGACCCCGCCACTGCTGGAAACGCCGGTGGACGCTGCCGCGCCACACTAAACAACTTCATTTCCCCTTGCCAGCCTGGACCGATTGCCAGGCTGACCTGTCATCCCCGGCCGCGCGCCGCACTGCCGCGCTGCTGGCCAAGTCTGTTCCTGCAACTGCTGTACTTCTACTGCTGCACGGCCACTGCCGCGTTTGCTGCGTGACCGCCTTGCCGCTTAGCGTTCGCCCTTGCCCGTCGTGATCAGGTAAAAGCGGATAGCGGTAACGGCGACAGCAACGACCACCAGGCCGGATTCGAGTAACATCATGGGATTTCCTTGTATTTAAGTTAATTGTTGTTGCATCAGCGCCGCTGATGCAAAAATGTCCAGGGCCAGGCGCAGGCAACGCCGCCTTGGCCGGGTGTTCCGTTGGCCTAAAAAAACGTCCAGGGCCAGGCGACCAGCCGAAGACAGTACGCCAGTACGGCGAGGCGCAGGCAACGCCGCCCTGGGCGTTTTTTTAACCGCGCGAGGCCAGGAAGCGCAGCTCGGCGGCCAAGTTCGGCATCAGGTGCTCGTAGCGGTTCGCCTCCGAGTTCAGCAGGGCGATATCGCGCTGGCTGGGGCGCACGGGGCGCGTGTCGGTGTCGGCGGTGCGGCTGGCGATGACTTCCTTCTGTGCCAGGTCGCTGTACGGCTTGGAAGCGAGCAGGGCACCCAGGAAGGCGCGCGTAGCGCGGCCAAGGTTGCTGAAATAGTTATCGTCGTTCTGGTAAGTGTTGGTAAAAGTGGACATATGCCCTCCATGTATGGTCTGTTGTTGCATTGCACAATAATGGAGTTGGCGATATATGTCTAATTTCAAATTCCAATTTCAGAAATTCAAGAAACGCATAATAAGGGCGTAGCCGCCGGCCACGCCCCGAAATTAAAGTTGTTACGAAATGTTTATCCTGCGGCGATGCGTCCCAGGCCGGGATCGTCGCTGAAAAAACCGTCCAGTCCCGTCTCGATGTAGCGGCGCATTTCCGCCACGGAACCGGCCTCGTTGCGCGCGTTTTCGCCATTGCCATCGCGGAAGTCCGCCGCCAGGAAACGGTTTTCCGGGCGGAAGGTCCACGTGTGCAGCAGCAAGCCCGCCTGGTGCGCATCGTCGACGATGGAAGAGGGCGCGGCCAGGCGCTGGTCGGCGCCCAGCGGGATGACGCCCCGCGTGGGCGGCGCCACCACGTCCGCGTAGGCGGCGATGTCGCGCAGGCCGGCTGGCGTCGTCATCTGGCCGAAGGTCAGCTTGCCGCCCGCCTTGGCCACGTCCATGGGGCGCACGTCGCCGCCCACCACCAGCTGCATCAGCCGCACGTTGGCGCGCCGTCCCAGCTTCTCGCGCAGATATTTTAAATTCGCCACTTCGAAGGACTGGATCTCGATGGGGGCGCGGCGCGTGTACTCGTGCGCCAGCATGGTCGAGAGGAAACGTTCTTCCAGCGCCAGGCCCGCATCGCGGAAATACGTGGAGCTTTTCAGCTCCGGCACGAGGCCGATGACGCGGCCGCTGGCGGCTGATTGCGCTGCAACAAAATCGATGATTTCTTCCCATGTCGGGATCTGGAATTGTCCATCGTACAAGGTGTTGCCGGTACGCACTTTCGGCAGCCGTTCGATGGCGCGCAGGGTCTTCAGTTCCGCCAGGGTGAAGTCGTCGACGAACCAGCCTTCGTGCCATTCGCCATCGACCATCTTCCTGCCGCGCCGGCTGGCGAATTCGGCACGGCGCGCCACATCGGTGGTGTCGACCAGGTTGCTTTCATGGCGCGCCACCAGGATGCCGTCGCGCGTGGCGACCAGGTCCGGCTCCACGTAGTCGGCGCCGTCGAGGATGGCCTTGGCGTACGACGCCAGCGTGTGTTCGGGGCGCAGGGCGCTGGCGCCCCGGTGGGCGAAGACGAGCGGGCGCGAAGGGGGCGTGGCCAGCAGGCCGGCGGCAAAGCCGGGCGCGGCGGCCAGGGCCAGGCCGCCGGCGGCCGCCTGGACGAAGCTGCGGCGCGAAAAATGCCGTTGCGGGAGGATGGGCGCGCGCATCAGAAGTCCGCCGTCAGGGTGAGGAAGCCCTGGCGCGGGGCGATGGGGAAGGTGTTGTACGTCTTGTCGGCCGCGCCCACCACCACGTTCAAGGCGCCTTCGCGGTTGGCCAGGTTGCTGACGTTGAGTCTCCAGCGCGGGTTCTTCAGCCAGCGGGCCATGGCCGGCAGCTTGCCCGACACGCCCAGGCCCATGAGGAAATAGCTGGGCACGGACAGGTCGTTGGTGTACGTCGCGTAGCGCTTGCCCACATAGTCTCCGATCAGCTGGAATTCCACGTCGCCAAAGGTTGCCGAGGCCACGAACTTGTTCAGCCATTCCGGCGAACCGGGCACGTTCTTGCCCGCCGTCAATACCAGCGCGGCGCCATTGTTGTAATTGTCCGCGTACTGCGAGCGGTTGTACGACAGGGCATTGTAGAACGAGAAGTTATTGCCGAAGTGCACGGTACCGGCGATGTCGATGCCATCCGTGCGCACGCTGCCCACGTTGGCCAGCACGGGGTTGCCGCCAATGATGGAGGAAATCACCGGCGTTGGGCTGATCTGCAGCAAGCGGTTGCTGAAATCGACGTGGTAGACGTTGACCTGGCCATCGATGGCCGTGATGGCGCCCAGATTCAAGGGATGGCTGCCGCGCACGCCCACTTCATAGGTGAGGGCCGTTTCCGGCTTGGCGTCGCGCTTGAACAAATCAAAAGCGGCCTGGCTCGACAAACTCCACGGCGAGGCGCCGCCGCCGCCGTAGGTGACGAACTGGCGCATGTTCTTCTGGATGTTGAAGTACAGCTGGTCCTGTGGCGTGACATCCCAGCGCGCGCCCACTTGCGGCAAGAACCATTTTTTCGTGTTGATGGTGCCGACCGGCAAGGCCGTCGAACCGCCCGCGATGGCGCCCAGGGCCGGCTGCACGGGGAATTGCCCGTCGGCAAACTGGAGGCTGGACTTGAAACCGGCCTGCAGGGCGACGTCGGGACGGATGCGCCACTCGTCCTGCAGGTGCAGCTGCACCACCTTGTTGTCGATCTCGCTGCCGTACTGCGTGATCAAAGGATTGCTGGGGCGGTCATACGGCGACGTGGGGTTGTTCACGTCCAGCGCATACCAGCGGCGGTAGGCCGACGAGCGGTTCTGTTCCAGCCACAGGCCCGCTTCCAGCTGGTGCTCGCCGATTTCCTTGCGCAAGGTGGAAAGGAGGCCGCCGCGCTTGATGTCGTATTCCGTCGTGCGCACGGCATAGCCCGAGTTGCCGAACACCTGCTTCAGGTTCTGCTTCGGGTAGTACACGCTAAACAGGCCAGGCAAGCCGGCGACGCCGATGGGGCCGGCCACCACGCCCGCGCCGTCATCCTTGTGGTAATACACCTGGTTGGACCACGTCGTGCCTTCGCCCAGGTTGGCGTCGAACTTGGCGTAGGCCAGGTAATCCGTGCGCTGCGCATCGCTGTAGTAATTGCGGTAGTTGTTGCCATCCGCGGCCGGCGTGGCGCCCGTCGGCGACAGGTAATTCAGGGCCGCCTTGAAGTCCGGATACAGGAAGGGGCGCGTGTACGGCGCGCTCGTCTCGCCCGCCACATGCACGGTGCTGTCTTCGTTCGGCTCGATCTTGTCCGAGTAATTGAAGAACAGGGTCAGCTTGCCCGCCTCGCTGCGGTTGACATATTTTGCGTTGAACTGGTCGCCGCCCTGGCGCGCATCGAAGTCCCAGGCGCGCGCTTCGTGGTGCAGGATGGAAAAATAGGCGCTGCTGCCGTCGCCGAAGGCGCCCGTGTCATAGCGGGCAAACGTGCGCGAGGTGCGGTGGCTGCCCACGGTCTGCTGCACGCTGGCGCCCTGCGTGGCCAGCGGGTCGCTGGAATAGGTTTCGATGGTGCCGCCCAGGTTGCTCGTCGAGGCCGTGGCCAGGTCGCCCGCGCCCGAGGACAGCACGACGCTGCGCACGTTTTCGCTGATGACGGCGCGCTGCGGCGACAGGCCGTTGTAGTTGCCGTACTGCTGGTCGCCCAGCGGCACGCCATCCATGGTGTAGCCGAGTTGCTGGCCAGAAAATCCGTGCACGAACAGCGACAGGTTCTGTTCATTGTTGCCCCATGGGTCGGCCGTCTGGAAGCTGACGCCGGGCAAGGTTTGCAGGGCTTTCAGGGGATTCGTGCCGGGCAGGATTTTCTGGATTTCATTCTTGCTTAGGGCGACCGAGGAGCGCGTCTTGCGCGAGGAAATCTCCACGGTGGCCATCGGCGCATTGTCGTCGGCGGCAGGAGCGGGTGCGGCCATGTCGGTGGCGGCGGACGCCACGGCGGCGGCCACGGCCGTTTGCGCCAGCGCGGGCAGCGACAGGCCCGCGGCGCAGGCGCCCAGCAGAACGTGGAAGGAATGGCGGCGCAGGGCCAGCGTCAAGTGGGGTGTCATCATCAGCCTGTGGAAAGTGGGAAGAAATACAAGCTGCGCAGCGTAACGGCGCGCCGTGACGGGCTGATGACGAACTGATGACGGGAAGATGACAGCAAAAACAATTGCGCCGCCTCAAGGGCGGCGCGGACGATTCATTGCGAAAGTGTAATGATCAGTTGATGCTGGCGGCTGGCGGAATCAGCACTTCGGCCGGCGCGTCCGTGACGAACAGCTGCGCGCAATCGACCTTGTCGAAATCATAGTGCTGGCCGCAGAAATCGCAGTTCACGCCCACGTGGCCGATCTCTTCCAGGGTGCTGTTGACTTCTTCCTCGCCCAGCATCTTGAGCATATTGCCCACTTTTTCACGGGTGCAAGTGCAGTGGAAGCTCGGGTGCAGGGGATCGAAGACGCGGATCGTTTCTTCCCAGAACAAACGCTGCATCAGGGTGTCGATGTCCGTGGCGAGGATTTCTTCCTCTTTCAGGGTCGATGCCAGCATCACGGCACGGTTCCACGTGTCGAGCGCATCCTCTTCCGAGACGGGCGTCGCTTCTGCCTTGCCGCCATGGTGGGGCAGCTTTTGCAGCAGCAGGCCGCGCGAGACGGTGTCGTCCGTGGCCAGCCACAAACGCGTGTCGAGCTGTTCCGAACGCAGCATGTAGTTTTCGATGACGGTCGCCATGTCGTCGCCGTCCAGCGGCACGATGCCCTGGTAGGGCTGCTGGCCCGGCACCTTGTCGGCCGGGTCCAGGGTGATGATGAAGCGGCCCTTGCCCGTGGCGTTGAGCAGCTGCGGCACGGTGGCGCCATCGGCGATGGCGGCGTCCGGGTCCAGCTTGGCCGTGGCGCGCAGGCGCAGGTCGGAATCGCACTCGACGACCATCAGGCGCACGGGACCGTCACCGTGGATCTGCATGATGATGGAACCGTTGAATTTCAGGTTGGCCGACAGCAGGGCGGCGGCGGCGACCATTTCGCCCAGGACTTTTTTCACGGCCAGCGGGTAGGCGTGGCGCGACACCACTTCCTGCCACGTGTGGGAAACGTCGATGAACTGGCCGCGCACGGCGGCGTTGTCGAAAATAAATTTTTGCAGGGTGTCCTGGGCCGGGGTGGCGGCGCTGACGGTGCCCGTCGTTTCAGTCGTCATTCTTTTATCCAATCTTCTTGAGTTGCGTATTAAATAGCTGGCCGCGTTGCACATAAGTGACGGCGTTGCCTTGTAGCCTGGTGATATCGTCTGCCGTCAGGGTCCGCACGGCTTTTGCCGGCGAGCCGAGGATCAGCATATTGTCGGGAAATTCCTTGCCTTCCGTGACCAGGGCGCCTGCGCCCACGAGGCAGCCCTTGCCGATCTTCGCGCCATTCAGGATCACGGCCTGGATGCCGACGAGGGCGCCATCGCCGATGGTGCATCCGTGCAACATTGCCTGATGGCCAATGGTCACGTTCGATCCGATGTCCAGCGGGTAGCCCGGGTCCGTGTGCAGCACGGCGCCTTCCTGCACATTGCTGTTGTCGCCCACGGTGATGCGTTCATTGTCGCCGCGGATGGTGGCGCCGAACCATACGGAACTGTTGGCGCCCAGGGTCACCTTGCCGATCACGTTGGCCGTGTCGGCAACAAAAGCGGAAGCATCAATCTGCGGCGCATGGTCGCCCAATTGGTAGAGTGTCATCGTCAGCCCGTGGCGGTGGTGGAAGCGCCGGGCAGGGCCGGACGCGGAAGCATTGCTTTGTTTTGCCTTGTTACCGGCGCTATTTTACGCTGTTGCGAGGCAAGTCCTACTGCCGACCGCCGATCCGGTATAATTATCGAACGGTCGTACTTTTATCTGTGCCTTAATTCAGGCGCAGCAACACAGACACAGCATGTGGCGCCATCGGCGCCACTTTCAAGGCAGGCATCCGATGAAACCCATGAAACTTTCCCGTTCCGAATTCATCACCATCCGCGGCGCCCGCACGCACGTGCGCCACTGGGGCCGCGAAGGCGCACCCATCCTGTTCATGGTGCACGGCTGGATGGACGTGGCCGCGTCGTTCCAGTTCGTCGTCGACGAGCTGGCGGGCGACTGGCACGTGATCGCGCCCGACTGGCGCGGCTTTGGCCTGAGCGACTACACGCAGTCCGACACCTACTGGTTCCCCGACTACCTGGCCGACCTCGATGCCATGCTGCAGCACTATTCGCCGCACGCTCCCGTCAACCTGCTGGGCCACAGCATGGGCGCCAACGTGGCGGGCCTGTACGCGGGCGTGCGCCCGGAGCGCATCGCCAGATTCATCAACCTGGAAGGCTTCGGCATGATGGCAACGCAGCCGGAGCAGGCGCCGGGGCGTTACGCCAAGTGGCTGGACGAATTGCGCGAGCCGCCCGTCATGCGCAGCTATCCCTCGCAGCGGGCCGTGGCCGAGCGCCTGCAAAAGACCAATCCGCGCCTGCCCGACGCGCGCGCCGCCTTCCTGGCCGAACACTGGTCGGCGCAGAACGAGGCGGGCGAGTGGGATATCCTGGGCGACCCGCAGCACAAGCGCGTCAATCCCATCCTGTATCAGGTGGAAGAAGTCATGGCGTGCTGGCGCCGCATCACGGCGCCCGTGCTGTGGGTGGAAGCCGACGATACGAATATGTGGCAGTGGATGGGGCCAAAGGAAGAGGCGCGCATCGAGATCGACCGCCGCTTGCGCTGCATCAAGGATGTGCGTTGCGAAATGATGCAGGACGCGGGCCACATGCTGCACCACGACCAGCCGGCCGCGCTGGCGCGCCTGGTGGAAGCCTTCCTGCTGGCCTGACTGCGCAAGCGCAACTGTATCGCTAACGCGACTTCCTTATTTGACAGGCAGCGTACAATGAAAACTTCTTCCATGCTGAGCCCGTGCAGGGTATTGTTTTCACATGCTTAAAGTCGACCTGCATTGTCATTCGAATATCTCCGACGGCGTGCTGTCTCCCGCCGCCGTGGCCGCGCACGCCCGCAAGGCGGGCGTGGACGTGTGGGCGCTGACCGACCACGATGAAGTGTCGGGCATCGCCGCCGCGCGCACGGCCGCGCTGGACCTGGGCATGCGCTTCGTGGCCGGCGTGGAAATTTCCATCACCTGGGCCGGCGAGACCGTGCACATCGTCGGCCTGCAGGTCGATGAAGCCAATCCTGGCCTGGTACAAGGCTTGCACCGGACGCGTTCCGGGCGCGACGCGCGCGGCCGCGAGATCGCCCGCCAGCTGGACCTGGCCGGCATTCCCGACGCCTATGAGGGCGCGCTGAAATTCGTCGGCAACCCGGACCTGATGTCGCGCACGCACTTCGCCCGCTACATCGTGGAAACGGGCAAATGTGCGAACATTCCCGACGTGTTCAAGAAATACCTGTCGGAAGGCAAGCCGGGCTACGTGGAACACCGCTGGGCCACCCTGGCCGAAGCCGTGGGCTGGATACGCGGCGCGGGCGGCGTGGCCGTCATCGCCCATCCGGGCCGCTACCGCTTCAGCTACACGGCGCAGGGCGTGCTGTTCGATGAATTCAAGCAACTCGGCGGCGTGGCCATCGAAGTCGTCACGGGCAGCCACAGCCCCGACCAGTACCCGGAATACGCGCGCCTGGCGAACGACTACGGCTTCCTCGCCTCGCGCGGCACGGACTTCCATGCGCCGGGCGAGTCGCGCGTGGACTTTGCCATGCTGCCGCCATTGCCAGCCAACGTCACGCCCATCTGGCACGACTGGTTTTAGCCTGCAGCCAGGCAAATCTGCTGCGCGGCGCGACTTGCGGCCGGCGATGCTCACTGTGCTTTAGCACAGCTGCGCTTCTCGGCCACAATTCACATCCGCTCGCGACGATTTTCCTGGCTGCCGATGCGCCGGAGTGTCGCCATTTCGCCATGGCGGCTTGAAAATGTGCCTGCCGGTACTTATCTTTTCGTTATTCTTGTCATATATAGTCACCTGGAGCCATCGCCCATGAAACGTATCGTCCTCTTTATCGCCACCAACCTGGCCGTGATGCTGGTGCTGTCCCTCGTCCTCAGTCTGCTGGGCGTGGGTAATCCTGCGCGCGGCAGTACCTTGAATCTGGGCAGCCTGATGGTGTTTTCGCTGGTGGTCGGTTTCACGGGATCGATCTTTTCGCTGCTGATCAGCAAGCCGATGGCCAAGTGGAGCACGGGCGCGCGCGTCATCGACAACCCGACCTCGTCGACGGAGTTGTGGCTGGTCAATACCGTGCGGGCCCTGTCCGAGCGGGCCGGCATCGGCATGCCGGAAGTGGCCGTCTACGAGGGCGATGCGAATGCGTTTGCCACGGGCGCCTTCAAGAATTCGGCGCTGGTGGCCGTCTCCACCGGCTTGCTGCAAAGCATGAACCGCGATGAAGTGGAAGCCGTGCTGGGCCACGAGATCGCCCACGTCGCCAATGGTGACATGGTGACATTGACCCTGATCCAGGGCGTGGTGAATACCTTCGTCGTCTTCATGGCCCGCGTGGTGGGTTTCTTTGTGGATAATGTATTGCTGAAAAATAACAACCGCGAAGGCGGCGGGCGCGGCATCGGCTACTTCGTGACCGTCATGGTGTGCGAAGTGATCTTCGGCCTGCTCGCCTCCATCATCGTGGCCTGGTTCTCGCGCCAGCGCGAATTCCGCGCCGACGCGGGCTCGGCCAAGCTGCTGGGCAGCCCCACGCCGATGATGCATGCGCTGGCCCGCCTGGGCGGCGTGCAGCCGGGCGAACTGCCCCAATCGATGCAGGCGCTGGGCATCAGCGGCGGCAATGGCGGCTGGGGCGCCCTGTTCGCCACCCATCCGCCGATCGAGCAGCGCATCGCGGCCCTGCGCGGCGTGCAATAATGACAATCAGTGTCCATCATTCAGAACGCATAAAATGAGTCAATTTTTCCAGATCCACCCCGACAATCCGCAATTGCGCCTGATCAAGCAGGCGGCGCAGATCATCCAGTCCGGCGGCGTCGTGGCCCTGCCCACGGATTCCTGCTACGCGCTCGTGTGCCAGCTGGACGACAAGGGCGCCGTCGAACGCCTGCGCCGCATCCGTGGCGTGGATGAAAAGCATCACCTGACCCTGCTGTGCCGCGACTTGAGCGAGCTGGGCGTGTACGCGCGCGTCGACAACCGCCAGTTCCGCCTGCTCAAGGCGGCCACGCCGGGCGCCTACACCTTCATTCTGGAAGCGACGAAGGAAGTGCCGCGCCGCCTCAGCCACCCCTCGCGCAAGACCATCGGCCTGCGCGTGCCGCAGCACCGCATCGTGCAATGCCTGCTGGAAGAGCTGGGCCAGCCCCTGCTGGGCGCCACCCTGACCCTGCCGGGCGACGAAGAGAGCCTGACGGATGCGGACACCATCCGCGAACGGCTGGAAAAGCTTGTCGACCTGATCATCGACGGCGGCGTCTGCGCGCACGGCCCCAGCACCGTGATCGACCTGACGGGGCCGGAGCCGGAAGTGGTGCGCGTGGGACGCGGCGACCCGGCCGCGCTGGGCCTGTAGGCGATGGCATTTACCTGTCTTTACACCACCTGAAAAAACCGTGGCGCGCGGAGGCAAGTTGTGGCCAGGAAGCGCCGGCGTACAGTACGGGGGGCGCCATGCCGCTGCACATCGCAGGCCGCAGATCGCGGCACGCAGCAGGTTTTGACAGGTGTTCTTAATGGCAACATAAGAAAGAGGCTCCGGTGCCTCTGGTAGAATCGCGGTCATGAGCGATTTCAATACGATAGTCCAGACCGTTGCGGTGTACCTGGTACCGGTGCTGTTTGCCATTTCCCTGCACGAGGCGGCGCATGGCTATGCCGCCCGTTATTTCGGCGATCCCACGGCCTCGAACGAGGGCCGCCTGAGCCTCAATCCCATCCGGCATATCGATCCTTTCGGCACGATATTGCTGCCCTTGATGCTGTATTTTACGATCCAGGTGCCGTTCGGCTATGCCAAGCCCGTGCCCGTCGATTTCAGCCGGTTGCGCAATCCGAAGAAGCAGATGGCCTGGGTGGCGTTTGCCGGCCCCGGCGCCAATTTCGCCATGGGCCTGGGCTGGATGATCGCCTTCGTCGTCCTCAGCGTGCTGCCGCCGACGGAAATGGGCATGTTTTTCCGCAAGATGGCCGGCGCCGGCGTCAGCGTCAATGCGGCCATGTTCGTCTTCAACCTGATTCCCGTGCCACCGCTCGACGGCGGGCGCATCATGACGGGCCTGCTGCCGATGCAGCTGGCGCGTCCCTACGCCAGCATCGAACGCTACAGCCTGTATGTCTTCGGCGCCCTGGTGCTGCTGATGTACACGGGCATCTTGAATCGCGTCTTGCTGGCGGCAATCGAATTTGTCATTGGCATTTTTGTCACGCTGGTCACTCCCCTGACCGCCATATTGACCTGATGCACGTAAATAACTGATGGAAGTACCGATGCAAGCAACTGAACAAGCAGTAGAGATGGATACGATTTCCGGCTGGGTGCGCCGCTGGGCGCCCCTTATCCCCGGCGGCGAAGTGCTGGACCTGGCCTGCGGCAGCGGCCGCCATGCGCGCCACCTGGTGACCCTGGGCCATCCCGTGATCGCGCTGGACCACGATCCGGAAATGCTGGAAAAGGCGGCCGGCCCCGGTATCGTCACCTCGCTGGTGGACCTGGAAGCGCCGGGCGCCGTCTGGCCGTTCGCGGCCGGGCGCTTTGCCGGCATCGTCGTCACCAATTATCTGCACCGGCCCCTGCTGGAGGCGATGATCGCCAGCCTGGCGCCCGATGGCGTGCTGCTGTATGAAACCTTTGCCGAAGGCAATGAGCAGTTCGGCAAGCCGTCGAATCCGAAGTTCCTGCTGAAGGAAGGCGAATTGCTGGCCTGGGCCCTGGAGCAGGGCTTGCGCGTGGTGGCGTACGAGGATGGACGCGTGGAACAGCCAAAAGCTGCTCTGGTGCAACGAATTTGCGCCGTCCGGCCAGATTTTCCACGGTTGGCAGCCCTGCTGCCGACGTTTTGAACGGGCTTTCTAAGTCAGAATGCACCACAGGCGCGGGCTATCCGCTACAATCGTTGTTTTATTTATCGGCGCTATAAACTTACTATGATCAAGGGCAGCATTGTAGCAATCGTCACCCCGATGCACGCGGACGGCAGTCTGGACTTTCCAGGTCTGCGCAAGCTGATCGACTGGCATATCGCCGAGGGGACGGACGGCATCGTCATCGTTGGCACCACGGGCGAATCGGCAACAGTGAGCGTGGAAGAGCACTGCGAACTGATCCAGTTGACCGTCGAGCACGCCAAGGGACGCATTCCTATCATCGCCGGCGCCGGTGGCAATTCCACGGCCGAAGCCATCAAACTGACGCGCTATGCGAAAGAAGCGGGCGCCGATGCTGTCTTGCAAGTGGTGCCGTACTACAACCGTCCTACCCAGGAAGGCATGTACCAGCACTTCAAGGCCATCGCCGAAGCCGTCGACATTCCCGTGATCCTGTACAACGTGCCGGGCCGCACGGTTGCCGACATGAGCAACGAGACCATCGTGCGCCTGTCGGCCATCCCGAATATCGTCGGCGTGAAAGATGCAACGGGCAATATCGGCCGCGGCGTCGATTTGCTGCGTCTGGTGCCGGCCGACTTCGCCGTGTACTCGGGCGATGACCCGACGGCCATGGCGCTGATGTTCTGCGGCGGCCACGGCAACATTTCCGTGACGGCCAACGTCGCCCCGCGCGCCATGCACGAACTGTGCGTGGCAGCCATGGCGGGCGAGCGCGCCAAGGCCATTGCCATCAATAACAAAGTTTTCCCCCTGCACCAGAAATTGTTTGTCGAGCCCAATCCGGTGCCCGTCAAATGGGCGCTGGCCGAAATGGGCATGATGCCTGCGGGCATACGCTTGCCACTGGTGCCGCTGGCGGAGAATTGCCATGCCACCGTGCGCGACGCCTTGCGCGACGCGGGTGTCCTGTCTTAAGCCCGGACTTTATGCCCGGACTCGACCAGTCCGGACCTTCCCTGATTTCAGCTGCTACTTAGCTTCTTATCCAGTTACGACATGACTAATTGCAAGAAAACCAAACCGGCGCCCGCCACCATCGCCGTCCGCGGCATCGTCATCGGCGCCGTCGCAGCCAGCCTCGCGGGCTGCGGCATGATCAGTTCGGTGGTCGGTGGCGACAAGGTCGACTACAAGTCGGTCAAGAAAGCCAGCACCCTGGACGTGCCGCCTGACCTGACGCAATTGCAACAGGACAACCGCTACTCCCTGCCGGATTCGAAAAACGGCGTGGCCACGGCTTCCGGCTACAATGCCCAGCGCAATGCCGTGGCGGGTACGCCCGTCGTCGTGGGTGCCGATGGCGCGGTCGGCGTGGTGCCCGTCACGGCGGGCGGCGTCAAGGTCGAGCGCGCGGGCAACCAGCGCTGGCTGGTGGTCAAGCAGTCGCCTGAAGTGCTGTGGCCGCAACTCAAGCAGTTCTGGGAAGATTCGGGCTTCACCATCGCCGTGGACCAGCCGACGGCGGGCATCATGGAAACCGAGTGGAACGAAAACCGCGCCAAGGTGCCGCAGGACTTTATCCGCAGCACCATCGGCAAAGCCTTCGATTCGCTGTACTCGACGGGTGAAAAAGACAAGTTCCGCACCCGCGTGGAACGCCTGGCCGACGGCTCGACAGAAATCTACATCAGCCACCGCGGCGTGGAAGAGGTCGTTACTGGCCGCGACAAGGAAACCACCACCTGGACGGCGCGTCCCAACGATCCGGGCCTGGAAGCGCAATTCCTGGCCAAGCTGATGACGCGCCTGGGCGCGGCCAGCGACGACGCGCAGGCGAAGACGGCCGTCGATGCCGCCATCGTGCAGCCGCAGCACGCCAAGCTGGTGGGCGACGCCGCCACGCCGGCGCGCGCCATCGAAGTCGACGAAGGTTTCGACCGCGCCTGGCGCCGTGTCGGCCTGGCGCTGGACCGCGTCGGCTTCACCGTGGAAGACCGCGACCGTACGCAAGGCACGTATTTCGTGCGCTACGTCGATCCCGACGTGACCAAGAAAGACGGTTTCTTCTCGAAACTGTTCAGCTGGGGCTCGTCGTCCGACAAGGACAAGGAAGCGCAGCGCTACCGCGTGCTCGTCAAGGCCGGCAATGGCTCGACCAGCCTGGTCAGCATCCTCAGCAACGAAGGCAAGCCGGACGTCTCGCCCGTGGCCGAGAAGATCCTGGGCCTGCTGAACGACCAGTTGAAATAAGCAAGGTGATAGCGGCAGGGTGTAAAACCTGCCGCGCATTAGAAAAGGCTGGCTCCGGAAACGGGGTCAGCCTTTTTTATTATGCAGGCACCTGGGCGCAGCAACGCCCAACAAGACCCTGGCGAGCGACGATGAGTTGTGGCCAGGAGGCGCAAGCGTACTTGAGTGCAAGGGCGCCGACGCCGGGCCGGTGCGCATCGCAGGCCGCAAGGCGCAGCGCGCAGCAGGTTTGGTTGGGCGTTTACCCAATAAAAAAGCCGGCCCGAAGGCCGGCTTTCTCTAGTGCAGGGTGCTAAATTACTTAGCAGCCGATGCAGCAGCCGAAGCAGCCGAAGCAGCGTCGGTAGCGGCCGAAGCGGCAGCCGAAGCAGCAGCAGCAGCGTCGGTAGCGGCCGAAGCAGCAGCGTCAGCAGCAGCAGCTGGAGCAGCTTCAACTGCTGGTGCTGGTGCTGGGGTTTCAACTACTGGTGCTGGTGCAGGAGCTTCTTCTTTTTTGCTGCAAGCAGCCAGAGCAACAACCATCAGGGAGGCGATCAGCAGGGATTTTTTCATTTGTTTTCCTTAATTATTTCAAAAAATAAATCAACATTGTTGCGATGAATAATTACCGGTAATTATCGCTCGTTAGGTCGTCTTCGAAGGCTTTTCGTACCAGGTGGTGCCTGCCAGACAACGGAAACTTCCTAACCGAATATTATAGCGATTTTTGGTGCGTCGCAATAGGAGCAAGAGGCAAAAACGCAACTATTTTGTGATATCGCAATAATTGCCGAAGCAAATTGCAAGCAAGTGTAAGTGTTTTGCGAAAGCGCGACAAAACGATATAAAAATATTATGCTTTATTGCGCTAGCGCAGAAGCTCTTATCCTGGTTGCGGTAATACCAATGCGGCTATGCGGCGCACATTCAGGCCAGTTCTATCCAGCCATCCTGATACCACGTATATAACGCATCCATCACGTCATCGGAAGCCAGGGCCACGGCGGCGCCGTCGAGCGCGCGTTCGTTTGCCAGGGTTTCCAGGGCCGCTTTATCGGCCTTGCCAATGGCAAACGATTCGCCATTGATAAAGACATTCTTGCCACGATACAGCATCAACGTCTTGCGCGACAACACGACACCCTTCTTCCGTGCGGCGTCCGTGAAGCGGCCCACCGTCAGGGGCTTCGACAGTGGCGTAAAGAACACATTGTGCTTCGGTTCCGACAGGTGCTCGCCCAGGAAGATGGTGACGTCTTCTTCCGTGAAGCGCACCTTGTTCATCTCTTCCGTGATGGTGGCGAGCATGTCGCGGGGGATTTCGGCCGGCTTGGCGGAGGCTTTCAAGTCAGGATCGCTGTAAATGCCCGGCAAGTCGATGGAGTCGGCCATGAACTGCAAAAAGGCTTCGCCCAGTTCCTGGAACGATGGCGAGCGGAAACCGATCGAATACGTCTGGCAATCGCCGATGGCCACGCCGTCGTGCGCGTAGTGGGGCGGCAGGTACAGCATGTCGCCCGGTTCCAGGGTGAATTCCTCGTCCGGCGTGAAATTGCTGAGGATTTTCAGCGGCAGGCCGTCGATCAGGCTCAGGTCCTTCTGCGCGCCGATGCGCCAGTGGCGCTTGCCCTGGCCTTGCAGCAGGAACACGTCGTAGGAATCGAAATGGGGACCCACGCCGCCGCCATCGGTGGCGAAGCTGACCATCAGGTCGTCGAGGCGCGCATCGGGCAGGAAGCGGAACTGGCGCAGCAGGGCGTCGGCCTTGGCGCTGTGCAGGTTGGCGCCCTGTACCAGCAGGGTCCATTCCTTCTGTTTCAGCGAAGGCAGGCTGGTCAACGGACCTTGCTGCATGTTCCAGTGGCCGTCGGCATGGCTGACGAGGCGCGATTCGACGTGGTCCAGGGTGGCCAGCTCGGCCAGGGCCTTGAAATCGAACAGGGCCTTGAAGCCTGGCACGGCTTGCCGGATCAGCAAGGGTTTTTTATGCCAGTAGTCGCGCAGGAATTGCGCAGGCGTGATATCGCCGAGGAGAGTTAATGTTTTCATGCGCCCATTATAACAACCGGAAATGCAGGAATGCGCCTGCCGTTGGCGGCGTGAAGGTATAATTTGCCAGCTTATACAATGAAAGGAAGCATAATGAAGATTGCCAAGAATACGGTCGTGACTGTCAACTACAAACTGTCAGACGCGCAAGACAATCTGATCGAAGATGGCCGCCAGCCGATGGTCTACCTGCACGGTGATTATGAAAACACCCTGCCGAAGATCGAAGAAGAGCTCGACGGCAAGGAAGTTGGCTATTCCAACACGATCCAGATCGAACCGGATGATGCTTTCGGTGAATACGATCCCGCCCTGGTCAAGGTCGAGCCGCGCAACCGCCTGCCGGAACCGCTGGAAGTGGGCATGCAGTTCGAAGGCATGCCGGAAAGCGATTCGACGGACGAAGAAGCGATGATCTTCACCGTGACCGATATCGCCGACGACAAAGTCGTGCTGGACGGCAACCATCCGCTGGCCGGCATCGCGCTGCGCTTCTCGCTGACCGTTGCCGACGTGCGCGCAGCCACCGACGAAGAAATCGCCCATGGCCACGTACATGGCGCGCATGGCCACGACCATGGCGATGAAGATGATGAAGGCGAAGAGGGCGACCACTTCCGCACCCATCCTATTCATTAATACCTGAGCAAACCTGCTGCGCGGCGCGTGTTGCGGCCGGCGATGCTCACCGGCCCGGCGCCCCGTACTCCAGTACGGTTGGGCTGCTCGGCTACAAAGCACTGCCGCTCGTGGCGGTTTTGTCAGGCGTCGTGACGCCTGTTGTTGCTTGGATAAAGGCTGGCTTTGCGTCAGCCTTTATTGATTGCGGCGCACGTTTATCGGCGCAGCGTCGACGCCCTGGCCCGTGCCTGCGTCGAGGGCCGGCTGGCCCGTTGACGCACCTCAAATAGCGGCGTCTTTCCGGGACGCACGGCGATGGCGGACCAGTCGCTGTCGATGCTGACGTGGCCCAAGTTGCCTTTCCAGCGGATTTTCGGCCCCTCGCTCCTGGCGGCGGCTTTCTTGCCCTTGCCGTCCTTGCCCTCCGTTTCGATGCCGCCCGTATCGACCAGCAATACCTTGCCGCTGAATTTCTTCGCCAGGGTGCGGATCTGCTTGCGCGGTCCGGCAAAGCCATCCTGTTTCGAGCTGAAGCTGGGCAGCAGCGAACTGTCGTCGTCGTCCAGCACGCCCACGTCGCCATCGGAAAACAGCACGATGCCGTCGAGCTGCTTGCGCTGCGCCATGGCGAACAAGCGCTGCAGCCAGGAACGGTTGGCCACGAGACGGTCTTCGAATTCGCTGTTGCGGCCCGCTTCCGGCAGGAAGTGGTTGTTGTTCGCGGGCAAGTTGACGGTGGCAAACAGCACGCCGCCGTATTCCCAGTGGGCATTTTCCGCATAGCTGCGGAATTTTGCCGTCGACGACAATCGCGACAGGGTCAGCTTGCGCTGGCCCAGGCTCTGGTCATCCGCAAAATACACGTCGCGCAGGCGGTTCAGGCGTTCGATGGCGTTGATGCGGCCGCGCGAATTGCGGCAGCTGGCCCAGTCGCTGGCCGACAGCGAGACGATCAGCGGCGGGGCGCTGGCATCCAGCAAATCCTTGCGCTGGCCATACAGCTTGTCGCTGCACGACTCGCTGGCGGCCTTGATGCCCGTCGCCACGACGAAGGCGGCATTGAAGGCGCTCGTCTCGGCGATGGCCTTTTTCAGGGGCGCGTCGTCCGGCCCCGCCTTGAAGGAGTGGCCCAGCACGGCAAACTCGAAGCCGGCCTGGTCGCCAGGGGCGGCCAGCGCCCCTGGCCACGCCAGGCTGGCGGCCAGCAGGCCGGCTGCCAGCAGGGGCAGGCGAGCGATGCTGCGCCGGAGCGTCATGCGGCGGCCAGCCGTTTCAACTGGTACAGCTGTTCCAGCGCATCGCGCGGCGTGAGCGCATCCGGATCGAGGTCGGCGATGGCGTCGAGCAAGGCTTGCTGCGCCGCGTTCAGCGCGGCCAGCGGCGCTGCCGCCTCTTCTTCGTCCTCTTGCGCATACGGATCGGCGGCCGGCATGGCGAACAGGTCGCGCTGCGGCGTGGCGTCGAGCGCCTGCGCTTCCAGGCGCGCCAGGTGCTTGCGCGCCGCCTTGATCACGGGCTGCGGCACGCCGGCCAGCTGCGCCACCTGCAAGCCGTAGCTTTGCGAGGCGGGGCCGGCCTGCACGGCGTGCAGGAAGACGATGCTGTCCTTGTGTTCGACGGCGGACAAATGCACGTTGGCGGCGCTCGGATGACTGTCCGGCAGTTGCGTCAGCTCAAAGTAGTGCGTGGCAAACAGGGTGAAACTACGGCTGGTATCGATCAGGTGGCGCGCGATGGCCCAGGCCAGGGCCAGGCCGTCGAAGGTGGACGTGCCGCGGCCAACTTCATCCATCAGCACCAGGGAGTGCTCGGTGGCGCCGTTCAGGATGGCGGCCGATTCCGTCATTTCCACCATGAAGGTCGAGCGTCCGCCCGCCAGGTCGTCGGTGGCGCCGATGCGCGTGAAGATGCGGTCGATGGGGCCGATCGTCGCGGAAGCGGCCGGCACGTAGCTGCCCACGTAGGCCAGCAGGGTGATCAGGGCCACCTGGCGCATGAAGGTCGATTTACCGCCCATGTTCGGGCCCGTGATCAGCAGCAGCCGGCGCTCGTTGACGAAGCGGCAGTCGTTGGCGATGAAGCGCTCGATCTGCTTTTCCACCACCGGGTGGCGGCCTTCGACGATGTTGATGCACGGCTCGTCGACCAGTTGCGGCGCAGCCCAGTTGTGCTGCTGCGCATGTTCCGTCAGCGCATTCAGGGTGTCGAGCTGGGCCAGGCCCTGCGCAATCGTCTGCAAAGTGCCGATGTGCGGCGCCAGGTCGGCCAGCAGCAGGTCGTACAGCAGTTTTTCGCGCACGAGGGCCTTGTCCTGCGCCGACAGGGCCTTGTCTTCGAACACCTTGAGTTCCGGCGTGATGTAGCGCTCGGCGTTTTTCAGGGTCTGGCGGCGGCGGTAGTCGTCCGGCACCTTGTCCGTCTGGCCGTGCGTGACTTCGATGTAGAAGCCATGCACCTTGTTGTATTCGACGCGCAGGTTGGCGATGCCCGTGCGCGCCCGTTCGCGCGTTTCCAGGTCGAGCAGGAACTGGCCCGCGTTTTCCGACAGGGCGCGCAGTTCGTCCAGTTCCGCGTCGAAGCCGGTGGCGAACACGCCGCCGTCGCGCACCATGGCGGCCGGTTCCTGCGCCACGGCGCGCACCAGCAAGTCCAGGCAGGCCATCGGCGTCGCCAGGGCAGTATGGATGGCGGCCAGCAAGCCGCTTTCGCCGCCCTGGCCATGGCCATAGCAGCGCACCACGTCGCCGCGCAGGGCCGGCAGTTGCAGCAAGCCGTCGCGCAGGGCGGCCAGGTCGCGCGGACGGGCCGACAGCAGGGCGATGCGCGTGGTGATGCGTTCAATGTCGGGCACTTGCGCCAGGGTGGCGGCCAGCGGCCCCGCCGCTTCGCTTTGCGCCAGCGCGGCGATGGCTTCATGGCGTGCGCGGGCCACCTTCTGGTCGCGCCGCGCATGGTGCAGCCAGTGGCGCAGCATGCGCGAACCCATGGCGGTGCGGCAATGATCCAGCAGCGAGAACAAGGTGGGCGACTCCTGGCCGCGGATGGTTTCCGTCAGTTCCAGGTTGCGTCGCGTGGCCGCATCCAGGCCGATGAATTCGCTTTCCGTCTCGGTTGTCAGCGAGCGCACGTGCTGCAAGCCCCGTCCCTGCGTCGATTGCGCATAGCGCAGCAGCGCGCCGGCCGCGCCGAACGCGGCGCCCAGGCCATCGGCGCCAAAGCCCGTCAAGGTCGCCACGCCCAGCTGGTCGAGCAGGGCCTTGTGGCCGCCCACCACGTCGAAATGCCAGTCCGGCACGCGGTTGATGTGCGTGCCCGCATAATCGTCGAACAGGCTGCCATTGTCGCCGCTGAGGATTTCCGCCGGCACGATGCGCTCTAGCTCCTGCTGCAATCGCACGGCCACGGTGGCGCTGTCGCCGGAAAACTCCATCAGTTTCAAGGCGCCGCTGGCCAGCGACAGCCAGGCCAGGCCCGTGGTCACCGTCTTGCGCTGCGTGATGCTGCACATGGCCAGCAGCGGGCGCTCGGCCTTCTCGGGCAGCAGGTCCGCATCCGTCAGGGTGCCGGGCGTGACGACGCGCATGACCTTGCGCTCGACCGGACCCTTGCTGGTGGCCGGGTCGCCGATCTGTTCGCAGATGGCCACCGACTCGCCCAGCTTGACCAGCTTGGCCAGGTAGCCGTCCAGCGAATGAAACGGCACGCCGCACATTTTAATCGGGTTGCCGCTGGCCACGCCGCGCGCCGTCAGGGTAATGCCCAGCAGGCGCGACGCTTTTTCCGCATCCTCGAAAAACAGCTCGTAGAAATCGCCCATGCGGTAAAACACCAGCATCGTCGGGTGGTTTTCCTTGATGCCCATATATTGTTGCATCATGGGCGTGAGCTTTTCAGCCGAATTCTTCTTTGCCGCGGCGGCGTTGATTTCTTTTGGGACGGTGGTCATGTGTTCTTTGTCGTTGGTCCGGCGGCAGGAAAACGCATGCCTGCCGGGCTGTGGGTGGTGCTGTATGCGTGCCAGGCCGCACCAGTGGGCGCAGCTCGGGTTAAGGCCGTCATTTTACCGCTTTCGGCGGGCGGGGCGGCGTATTGCGTGCGGGTGTGAAAAAGCCGCGCCGGAGGAGGTGGCGCGGCTTTATGTGCTCACGGACGTAATCCGCTGTTGAATGGCAACGTCGAGTAGAAATGTTATAACGTTGTATCGCCGCCCACCGAGCTTTCCGGCATCAAGCCGCCAGACACTTCCTCGATTTCGTTGCTGTTCAATTCTTGCATGGCATTTACCTCAGTTTTCAAGATTAAGACTGACAAGCCGCACCGATGAATATCGGCGCAACGTGGATGTATGTCGGTGGCATTGGGTAGCGCACCAGTATCTGCAGGTACATTCCTAGCCCAGGCCGAACGTGCCTCCCACCGAGCCTTCCGGCATCAAGCCGCCAGAGACTTCTTCGATTTCGTTGATGTTTAATTCTTGCATGGTATTGACCTCAGTTTTGAAGATTAAGATGAAAAAGTCGCACCGATCGGATGCATGGCAGGGTCTTTATGTACCCGTACGGATTACATATCGATGGAGCCACCCACCGATGCTTCCGGCAGCAAGCCGCCCGATACTTCCTCGATTTCGTTGACGTTTAATTCTTGCATGGTATCTATCTCAGTTTTCAGGATTAAAACTAACAAGCCGCACCGATGGCTATCGGCGTGTCATCTCTTACAAGCTGCCGTTGCCGCCGACCGAGCTTTCCGGCATCAGCCCGCCAGAGACTTCCTCGATTTCACTGCCGTTTAATTCTTGCATCGCTATCACCTCACAATTAAGACTTGCGAAATTGCAAACCAAATCTATCGTAAAACATTTATTGCAACATGCCAAGACTTATACGGCTGCCTGCGTTTCCTGCATCACATCCTGCACAATATTTCCCTGCCGAAGCACGACTACCCTTTGCGCCATGGCGATGGTTTCCGGGCGGTGCGCGACGATCACGCGCGTGAGGGGGATTTTCCGGATCGCCGCATTGACGGCTTGCTCGTTGTGCGTATCCAGGTGGCTGGTCGCTTCGTCGAGCACCAGCAGTTTCGGGTTTTTATACAGTGCACGGGCCAGCAGGATGCGCTGTTTCTGGCCGCCGGACAGGCCGCTGCCGATGTCGCCCACCAGGGTATTGAAGGCCATCGGCATGGCGGCGATTTCCGCATGCACGGCTGCCAGGTGCGCGCAAGCCTGCACCTGCTGGTAATTGGGTGAGGGGGCAAAAAAGCTGATGTTGTCGGCGATGGAGCCGGCAAACAGGGTGTCTTCCTGCATGACCGTGCCCAGCAATTGCCGGTAGTTCGCCAAGCCCAGGCTGCCCAGCTTGATACCGCCGACGAGGATTTCGCCTTCAGTCGGTTCCAGCAAGCCCAATAGCAATTTCATGAGTGTCGTCTTGCCGCAGCCGGATGGGCCGGTGATGGCGATGCACTGGCCGGCGGGAATGTGCAAATTGAGGCCGCTCAATACATAGGGTTCGCTGGCGGCGTAGCGGAAGGTGAGGTTGCGGATCTCGATCGATGGCGAAATGTCGTCCATGTCCACCTCGACGTCGCTGCCATCGGCTTCCGCGTCCGTCAGGACGATGTCTGCGACGCGCTCGCCATGCAGGCGCAGCATGCGCAATTCAAACAGTTTGTCGACCAGGCTGGCCATGCGCTGGCTGAACTGGTCCTTGTAGCTGACGAAGGCGAACAGCATGCCGACCGAAAAACGGTTATCCAGCACGGCCAGCGCCGCCATCCAGATGACGATCACCCGCTCGGCGCTGAACAGCAGGGTATTGGCGGTCTGGTAGGACACCGATAACTTGGCGATGCGCAGGTCGGCATTGAACTGGTCGGCCAGCGCGTTGGTCCAACTGGCGCGGCGCTCGGCGGCGCGGCCGAACAGGCGGATGCTCTGGATGCCGCGCACGGATTCCAGGAAGTGCGTTTGTTGTTTGGCGGCATGGATGATCTGCTCGGCCGTCGCCTCGCGCATGGCCTTGAACAGGACCCAGCGCAGCAACACGTACAGCAGCACGGCAATGCAGGCCACGCCCGCCAGCAAAGGGCTGTAGACCAGCATCATGCCCAGGGTGGCCAGCACCAGCACGCCGTCGATGGCACCTTCGACGAATTGCGTCGTCAGGCTGCGCTGCATGGTCTGGATGGAATTGAAGCGCGAGACGATGTCGCCCGTGTGGCGCTTCTCGAAATACGGCAGCGGCAGCTTCAGCAAGTGGGCGAAAGCGTTGCCCAGCCATTGTAAATTCAGATTCGTGGCCAGCACCGTGGTGATCCAGGAACGCACGGCGCCGATGGCCGTCTGCACCAGCACCAGCAGCAGGAAGCCACAGCCAAGCACCGTGATCAGGTCGCGGTCGGCGGCCAGTAAGGCTTCATCGACCAGCCACTGCATGTAGAAGGGCGCCACCAGCGCGCATACCTGCAGGGCCAGGCCCAGCACCAGCAATTGCAGCAGCCCGCGCTTCAGACCCACCACGCGGCCCATCAGCGAGAGCAGCGAAAACTGCTGCTTTTCCTCGGCCTTCTTGAATTCGGCGGTGGGCGTCAGTTCCAGCGCCACGCCCGTAAAGTGTTTCGCCACTTCCGCCAACGCCAGGCGGCGCTCGCCCACGGCCGGGTCGTGGATCACGGCATGGCTGCCGGAGACGGATTTGAGCACGACAAAATGGTTCAAGTCCCAATGCAGGATGGCCGGCAGTTTCAGCTCGGGCAAATGCTGCATGTCGAGTTTCAAGGGACGCGCATGCAGGGCCAGTCCCTGTGCCATGGCCATCAACCCTTTTAAAGTCACGCCTTTCAAGGACACGGAAAAGCGCCGGCGCATGCTGGAAATATCGGATTGGTGGCCCCAGTAGCTGGCCACCATCGACAAACAGGCCAGGCCACATTCGGCCGCTTCCGTTTGCAGCAGGACGGGCAGGCGCTGGCTGCGCCAGAAGGACAGGTGGGCGAGATCAGGAAGATGCATGAGTATTGGGGAAGATCAATGTGGGGCTTACAGGCGCCCGGAAATGCTGAACAGGGGTTCAAGCACCCATTCATACAGGCGCCGCTGTTCCAGCAGCACGCTGGCGTCGACCAGCATGCCCGACTTCAGGGGCAGGGTTTCGCCATACGCCTGCACGCTCTGGCGCTGCAAGCTCAAGCGAATGCGGTACAAGGGTTCATTGCCGGTACCGCTGACGGCGCCCGGCACCGCCAGCTCTTCGGGCCGCAGCGAGGTGCTGGCCACTTCGCGTACCAGCGCCGGATACTGGCCGAATTTCTGGTACGGATACGCCTGGTAGCGCAGCAGCACTGTCATGCCAGGCTTGATGAAGCCGACCGAGCGCGACGGCGCATAGATTTCCGCCTCCAGCTGGGCGCCTTGCGGCAGCACGGAGGCCAGCACGCTGTTGGCTGCCACGGTCTGGCCCAGCTCGGTGGTGATGGCCGTGACCATGCCGTCCTGCGCCGCGCGCACGAGGATTTCGCGGCGCGCTTCGTTTTCGGTGAGTTCCTGCTCGATCTCCGTTGCATTGCGCTGCAAGTCTTGCGTATCGCGCTGCGCCTGCACCTGCAAGTCGCGCACGTCCGCTTGCGTGGTGGCGAGGTCGCGCTGGCTGGCCGACTTGATACGCTGCAATTCCGCCAGGCGCTGGTGCTGGTCCAGCAGTTCGGCCTGCTTATCCTGCAGCTGCGCCGACGAGATGTAATGGGTAGCGTGCAGGTCGCTGTAGCGCTGGTACGATTGTTCCTCCAGGGTGATGCGGCGCTGTTGCAATGAAATTTGATCGTCCATGCGGCCGATTTCCGCCGCCAGGTCGATGGCGCGGCGCTGGCCCGCCGCCATGCGCTGGCGCGCCTGCAGGCGCGACTGCTGCATTTCCGCGTCATAGCTGTCGCGCCGGCTTTTCAGCAGGGTCGAGACGACTTGCTGGGGCGCCCCCGCATTGGCGCTGCTGCGCTCGCCCGACAGCACGAACAGTACCTCGCCCGCGCGCACCGCCTGCCCCTCCTTGACGCGCACTGCGGCAATGATTCCCGCCTGGCCCGGCATGACGCGGATCACGCCGCTGGTGGGCAACAGTACGCCCTGCGATTGCGCCTTGCGCGTGGTGCTGAAGAAGAGGAAGAAAGCGACGATGGTCAGCGCGATGGCGAGGAACAGCCAGGTCAGGAACAGATGGCTGACGGGCCGCGCCAGCAATACCGTACCGTATTGTTTATTGCCCAGATGCTCGATGGCTTGCTGGCGAAACAGGGGCTGGACGGGCGGGGCACGGCTGGTGGCGGCAGCAGGGACGCTGGGTTGATCACGCAAGATGATGGACTTTTCAGGGAATGAGGGCTGTCATAACGACAGCCGTGGTATGGGCAGGCTTGCGGTTCGCCAGCGCAGTTATCTGCCTGAGCATGGGATTGCAGAGCGTATGGCTTCGGCCTCGGCTTTACAAGCCGCTGGAGCCGCCAACAGAGCTTTCCGGCAGCGGGCCGCCTGCCACTGCGTCGATTTCGTTCGTGTTTAATTCTTGCATGCTCTTCTCCTTGGTAATGTCATAAGATTTACGTTTTTTGAAAAAACATCGTAAAGCAATTGTTAAAAAAAAGCATAGATTTATTGTGGCAGGTGCTAGTGCAAGAGTTTCCTTCCAGCCGCAGATGCAGCTTCTCGCCATTGTTGCCAGGTGATAAAACAAGAGCCACGCCGGTAAATATCGGAGCGGCTCTGGATAGAAGTCTAGCTTGCGGCAGCAAAGTGCTGCCTTGCTGGAGCCACTTTACAGGGTGGTGGTTCCGCCAACCGAGCTTTCCGGCATGTTCCCACCGGATACTACTTCGATTTCATGGATTTCTAATTCTTGCATATTGTAGCCTCGCTGATTACGTTGTTTTTATGTGGATTGATGCATATGGGAAATTGCTCGCGCTGGATAATATCAACCCAAACCCCATGAATCTCCGAACGAGCTTTCAGGAATGTTTCTACCGGATACTACTTCGATTTCGTGTGTGTTTAATTCTTGCATGCTATTCATCTTAATGTTGAAAGTTAATTCATGAAGTTCAGGAGCATGGTGCACACCGATGACGACGTCGCTATGCATTGCAGGATTAGCCTAGGCCGATCGATCCACCTACTGAGCTTTCAGGGTCAAAGGAAAAGACGCGCAGTTCTGGTTGCACGCTTTCGCCGCGCATGATGCGTACGGTGATAACGAAGGATAGTTCCCAGCGGCCCGTTGCGTAACCCACATCGAGACTATGCTTCCATTGCTGGCGTATGCGGCGCAATGGCGGCAGAGCCGTGTTTTCCGACTCACCCAGCAACACCTCGGCTTCGAAGTCTAGCGGGAAGTTATAGGTGGCGCCGACGGCTTGCAAGAATGGCGATGGGGGGGCATAGACCGTCGGGACATTCGGTCCGATTTGCGTCAGTTGTGGAACTGTAATAATGCAGCAATCGACGATCTGGAACGATGTGAAACCGCTCTCCTTGGAGCCGCAGCAAGTGACGTCGAGGTAGACATGCTGACCTTGCTGGAAGTGCACGCCGCCCATGTAAGGGCCATGGCGTGGATCTGCCGTACCATCGCAGGAAGTGAAACTATAGTCGAGTTGGTTGGTGATCTGGTCTACGTCAAAATGTACGGATAATTTCATCCAAGGGCTGACAGGTGTCATATTTTACGATCTCTTTTCATATTGATAATAAATTGCTGGTAGCGAGCATCTCGCCTGAAGTTCAATAGATCGGGAGCTGTTTCGATCAGATTGAGAGGATAGCCTAGCCTGGCGGCTTCTAGTACCGCAGCCATGGCCGCATCACGGTTACCGGATAACTCGTACGTCAATGCCGCCCGGAATTGAATATCGGGTAGATGAGGGGCGATGGCAAGGGCTTTCTGCACCTTGTTCAATGCTTCTTTTTTTGTTCCCGCATAGGCTAAATACAAGGCCATCCGCGAGTTAACGGTGGCGTCGTCGGGCATTCTTGTCAAAATTGGGGAGAGCAGTTCGATGGCGCGCAGGTAAGACCGGCGTGATGCTTCAGCCTGTGCTGGTATCCAACGTTGTGCATCTGCAAGATTAGCCCACAGTTGATAAGTGCCAGGGTTCCCTTTGCTTGAGGACACTGCTTTTTCAAATGCCTGTATGGCGCCAAGATAGTCGCCTTTGGCAAACAAAGAAGTTCCCAGATTGGTATAAAGCTCCCAATTCGGCTGAAACTGCAAGCCCTGTTGCAATATACGCAAGGCTTCATCATTGCGGTTTTGACGCAAGAGTACAGCATTCAGATATGCGTAGGCATTTACAGACTGGGGATCAAGCTCTATGCTTTTGCGAAACGCCAGTTCTGCGCCGGAATAGTCGGCTTGCTGATACAGCGAAGTGCCAAGTAGTAAAGGGAACAGGCGTTCTTTTGGGTATAGAGCAGTAGCAATGTCAAGTACCTGCTTGGCCAAGTCAAATTTTTGTGCGCGGATGAGTAGGCGTGCTTTGGTGCCCAAACCGAGGAGATTGTGTGGGTCCAGGTTTAATGCTGTGGCGATTGCAGTTAGCGCCTGATCTTGCTTTCCCTGAAACTCAAGTACATGCGCATGTGCAACATGGGCTAGAGCCAATTGATTATCCAACGCCAGCGCTTGTTGTGCACTGGCATCGGCACGCTGCAGCCATGTATCATCCCGGCCATTACCGCTATAGCGCAGGGTTGAAGCCAGTGATAAACCTGCTGAGGCTGCAGCACTGTCAGGGTTGTGCTTGAGTACCGTACTGAAATGTTCGATTGCCTGCTCTTGGCTACTATCCCGATCATACACCCGCAACGCTTCCATCCCCGCCGCCATGCTGGCCATTTCCGAATACGGTGCGGGTGCTTTTTCTCCCGTGACGAACGATTTGACGGCAGGAATGATGTTGGGCAGTTGCCATCCCGCCAGCACCGCCAGCAGTGCCACACCCGCGCCCCATTTCAGCGTGCGCTTGCGGGGCAGGGGCAGGCGGATGGAGACGCTGGCGGGCGGTTCTTCCTTCGCGGGCGTCGCGTTAGCAAGGGGCGTGGCCAAGGTGAGCGGTTCCCCGCGCTGCGCCCCGATCGCCTCGCGTACGTCGCGCATGGTGCGCGGCCGTTCGGCCGGGTCGTGCGCCGTCATCGCGCGCACGAGGGCGTTGATGGCGGGCGGCACCGTTTCCGGCAGGTCGGGCCACGGCTCCGTTGCCTGCATGTGGGCGGCGGCCAGGGCCAGGCCGTTCAGGTGGGCGAAGTGGCGCTGGCCGGCCAGCATTTCGTACAGCATGGCACCCAAGGCATACACGTCGCCGCGCGTGTCGGGCAGGCGGCCCATCAGGCGCTCGGGCGCCATGTAGGCGATCGTGCCCTGCAAGTCGCACAGGGTCGTCGTTTGCGTGGCTTGCGGGTCCATGTGGCGCGCCAGGCCGAAATCGAGGATGCGCACCTTGCCATTCGCTTCCAGCATCAGGTTCGACGGTTTCAGGTCGCCATGCACGAGATCCATGGCGTGCGCCTCGTCCATGGCGTCGGCGATCTGGTAAGCGATGTCGAGCGCGGCGTGCAGGTCGGCCTTGCCGCCGTGCATGAACTGCCCCAGGGTCTGGCCTTCCACCAATTCCATGACGATGGACTGGCCCGTGCCCTGGCCCTCGATGGCGAAGATGCGCACGAAGGCCGCATGCCTGAGCGAGGCGGCCAGGCGCGCTTCATTGATGAGTTTTTCCGGATGCAGCACGTCGGCTTGCGGCTTCAGGCGCTTAAGCGCCACGCTGCGGCACAGCTTGGCATCCCAGGCCTCGAACACATGGCCGAAACCGCCTTCGCCCAGCAAGCGGCGCACTTCATAGTGACCGCTGATAGTGCCGTCTTGCAACGAGGGCTGACGCAGGGAGTCGAGCAGTTCCATATACCTTGGCTTCAGAGTGCATCAGCGTGGGCATCAGGCATCGGCATAGGGGAAGGCGATGGCTGCGTGCGCAAGATGATTGATTTTGAGTAACTTCCTGATTTAAAACGATTGTTTCGAATAAGTCAATTAATATTGGCAAGGAGTGAACAAAAATGGCGGACGAGAGGGCTTGGGCGTTTGTGCGGCATGGGGGCGGATGGTGTGCCCAGGAACGCCTGCCCGGCGCCCGTGACGTGCGGGAGGGCCGTAGGAACGCCGACCGAGCGCGAGGGGCTGCGCTGCACAGTCGGATGACGACAAGAAAGTGGTCCGCTTGCCTGATCCCGGTCGCCATGGCGGCTGCGGGGCGGGCGTCCTGGACGGGGGAGCGAATGCAGGGCCGGCTGTGAGGCAGCCGGATGTCCACGACAGGCAATTGCGGGTGGAGTCAGCCCACGCAAACGTCGATGGCCGTACCCAGCTTGTCGACGATCTCATTGACATGGCTGGCGTCGATGATGTAGGGCGGCGCCAGCAGGATGTGGTCGCCGTGCAGGCCGTCGATGGTGCCGCCCATGGGGTAGCACATCAGTCCGGCCTGCATGGCACGCGTCTTGATGCGCGCGTGCAGGCGGCGGGCCGGGTCGAAGGGTTGCTTGCTGGCGCGCTCCTGCACCAGTTCCAGGCCGAGGAACAGGCCGCGGCCGCGGATGTCGCCCACGTGCGGGTGCGCGCCGAAGCGCTGCTGCAGGCGCTCTTTCAGCAAGTCGCCCATGGCGCGCACGTTGGCCAGCAAACCGCGTTCCTCGATCTGCCGCTGCACGGCCAGGGCGGCGGCGCAGGCCGTGGCGTGACCGATATACGTGTGGCCGTGCTGGAAGAAGCCCGTGCCGGCGCGGATAGTGTCGCGGATGTCCTGCGACACCATCACGGCGCCGATGGGCTGGTAGCCGGCGCCCAGGCCCTTGGCGATGCAGATGAGGTCGGCCGTGATGCCTTCCTGCTCGCAGGCGAACAGGCTGCCCGTGCGGCCCATGCCGCACATGACTTCGTCGAGGATCAGGAGGATGCCGTGGCGCTGGCAGATCTCGCGCATGCGCGCAAAATAGCCGGCGACGGCGGGCAGGGCGCCGGCCGTGGCGCCGACGACGGGTTCGGCGATGAAGGCCATGACGTTGTCCGCACCCAGTGCGGCAATGTTGTCTTCCAGTTCCCGGCCCAGGCGCGCCACGTAGTCGCCATCCGTTTCATGGGGCGCCTGATCGCGCCAGGCGTAGCAGGGCGACACGTGGGTGACGTCGATCAGCAGCGGTTCGAACTGCTGGCGGCGCCAGGCGTTGCCGCCCGTGGCCAGGGCGCCCAGGGTGTTGCCGTGATAGCTCTGGCGGCGGGCGATGACGTGGCGGCGCTGCGGCTGGCCCCGCTCGACGAAGTACTGGCGCGCCATCTTCAAGGCGCTTTCCACGGCTTCCGAGCCGCCCGAGACGAAATACACGCTGTCGATGCCGGCAGGCGCCCGGGCGACGAGAAAATCGGCCAGTTCTTCCATCGGCGCGCTGCTAAAGAAGGAACTGTGCGCGTAGGCCATCGTGGCAATCTGCTGCTGCACGGCGGCGATCACGGCCGCATCCGAATGGCCGAGGCAGGAGACGGCGGCACCGCCGCAGGCGTCCAGGTAGCGCTTGCCGTCGGCATCGATCAGGTAGGGACCGTCGCCACCGACGGCGACAGGGTAGCTGGCGGTCAGGCTGCGGTGGAAGACATGGCTCATGGCATCGCTTTCATATCGGCAAGGGGAAGGCCGATTATAGGACGCGCCGCGTCTCGATGCAACATTTGATGTATTTGATTTTAATTTACATCATTTGATGTTTTGCATAGGCTCCCAGTGCCCGCAACTGACTTTCCGCCGCGCCGATGGCGTGCACGGCGTCCGGCCCGGCGCGCGCCACGAGCAATTCCGCCAGGCTTTCGACGGCGGCGATGCCGGCCACGATGGAAGGGAAGAACGAGGGGCTGTCGACGGCGATGACGATGCTGGCGTCGGCCTGCAGGGCCAGCGGCGAGATGGCGCTGTCGCTGATGGCGACAAGCCGGCAACCGGCCTGGCGCGCCGCCTGCGCCACCAGCAGCGCTTCGCTGGAATACGGCGCGAAGCTGATGACGACGACGGCTTCGCCCGCCTGCAGGGCGCGCAAGTCCATTTCCAGGGTGCCGCCCTGGCCGCTCAGCAACTGCACGCTGGGACGCAGCAGCCGGTACAGGTAATGCAGGGTGTAGGCGATGGGGTGGGCGGCGCGAAAGCCGGCCACGTGCACGCGGGGCGCCGCCTGCAGCAGGCTGGCGGCCGCATCCAGGGCGGCGTGGCTGGCGCTTTCCGTGGCGGCCAGGTTGCGCTGCTGCACCGTGAAGACGTCGGCGATGAGGTCGCGTTCTTTTCCCTCCTTGCCGGCGAGCGCGCCGGCCTTTTCCGCATAACCGCTCGGCCCAGCGCGCAGGCGCGCGACGAAGATGGCTTTCAGCTCCGGCCAGCCGGCAAAGCCCAGCTGCTGCGCCAGGCGCACGAGGGCGGCCGACTGCACCCGGGCCCGCGTGGCGATGCTGCGCATGGAGGACACGGCCACCTCGTCCGGATGGTCGGCCAGGTAGCGCGCGCCGGCCTGGAATTGCGGGCTCAGTTCGGCAAAGCGCGCCTTGATCAGGGCCATCAATGCCGCATGGTTATCGGGGGGTGTCGCTGCCTGCATCGCCGTGCCTCATTCAATACGTTGCGGCGATGGTACAGGATTCGTCAGCGCACCGGTAGCGGCAAGCCTGGCGCCAGGGCCGCCGTGCGCGGACGCAGGCGGGCAAACAGGTGCGGCCCGGCCGGTTTGCGGCGCGGCCCCGTCGTCAGCACGCGCAAGGCGGTGGCCAGCGGCACGTCGTGGCAGTGCAGGAACAGGGCGGCGGCACCCGTGCCGGCCATTTCCTGCAGGGCCAGTGCATGCTCCACCAGCGCCGCCGTGCGCATGTCCAGCCGCATGGGAATGTCGGGCTGGAATAATTGGGCATCGATGGGCCGTGCATCGCGCATGTGCTGTCGCCGGTCTGGATGGTCGAGCTGACAGCATAAAAGGCATGCGCTTTCCCATCTTGCGCTAAATCAATTCCCATGGCGAAGAGATGTCACAAGGCAAAAAAAACGCCAACCGTTGCCGGCTGGCGCTGAAAACCCTCGCAAGGAAGAAAAAATCATGAATCTCGACGACGTTTCGACGCCGGACAAAGCCATCGCGCGCGGCAGTGATGTGCGGCCGGGAGGCACAGCGGCACTTTGGTGCCGTGAGCCTCGCCGGCGGCAACGCGCGCCGCGCAGCCGGTTTGCTCAGGTGTGACTGCCCATGCCAAAAACGTCCAGGGTCAGGCGCCGCGCCGAAGTCAGTATGAACCGAGGCGCGGCAACAAGATCCCGGCCGGTTTTACAGGCTCCAGCGCAGGGACAGGCCGACGACCTTGTCATACCGGCGCACGTCGCGCACATACTCCGGCGAGTCGTGATAGTCGTGGTAGGTCGAGTCGAGCAGATTGTTGGCGTCCAGCGTGACGGTCATGGTCGGATTGATCTTGTACGAGATCGACGCGTCCAGGGTTTTCGTCGGTGCCACGGTCAGGTGGATGCCCTTGCCGCGATAGTTGTAGTCGTCGACGAACTTGTCGCGCCAGCTGTAGGCCAGGCGCGCCGACCACGGGCCCTGCTCGTACAGGCCGACGACGTTGGCCGACCATTTCGACATGCCCGTGAACGGATGCGAGTTGCCATCCATTTCTTCCAGCTCCCCCTTCATGTAGGTGGCGTTGGCCTGCAGGCCCAGGCCGCCCAGCCAGCCAGGCAGCTTGTCGTAGAACTGCTGGTAGGCCATCTCCATGCCCTGCAAGTGGCCCTTCGAGGTATTGCGCGGACGCGTGATGTCGTATTCGATGCCATTGTAGGTTTCCTTGGCCGAACCGGACAGGATGTAGTTCTTGAAGTTGTGGCGGAACACGGTGGCCGTGACGGAACCCGTCTGCGCGAAATACCATTCCAGGGCCAGGTCCAGGTTCTTGCCTTCCACCGGCTTCAGGTCCGGGTTGCCGCCGCCGCCCGTCGGGCGCACCATGTCCAGGCTCTGGCTCAGGGTCACGCCGGGATTGAAGTCGGCGAAGTTGGCGCGCTGGATCGCCTTGCCGGCCGTCATGCGGCCGATCAGGTCCTGGCGCAGCATGGCTTTCAAGGTCATGCTGGGCAGGACATCCGTGTCGGAGGTATTCACGCGCACGGGCGAGATGACGCCGTTTTGCGAGGAATTGCCCTGCAGGTCCTGCTTGGTCTGCACCACGCGCACGCCCAGGGTGCCGTCGAACGGCACCTGGCCCAGGTCGAAGCCGATGCGCGCCTTGCCGTAGACGGCATTGGTTTTTTCCACGTCCTGGAAGTGCGTCAGCGGATCTTCCGGGCTGCGTTCGCTGCTGCCCGTAAACAGCTGGCGCAGCAGGGCCGTGTTGTTGAGCATGAAGTCGCGGCATGGCGTGATCCAGCTTTGCAGGCCGAAGTTGCCCGTGTTCTGGTGCGAGGTGCAGGCCAGGCCGGGAATGCTGTCGGCGGTGATGGGCGAGGACAGGCCGCCCTGCACGTTCTTTTCGCGGATCGATTCGGCCTTGCGCTTGGCGATGCGCACGCCCGTGGAGAATTCACGGAAGAAGCCCGTGCTGTCCATGTCGTAGGTGGCGTCCGCGCGCCAGTCGGTGGAGCTGCCTTCGTCGTGGCTGTGGTTATCGTAGAAGCCGAGCAGGGTGTAGTTCTTCGGATCGGCCATGTTGTAGCCGGGGTAGCTGATCTGCGCCCCGCCGTTGACATTCGTGCTGCCGATGACGCTGGTCGGATGGGCGAGGAAGTCGAGGATGGGGAATTCACGCTCGAAGTTGCTGACCGTGCGCGCCAGTTCCGTGGTTACGCGCAGTTGCGGCGTGACGTCCCAGCGCGCGCCGATGGCGCCCTGCGAACCGATCGAGCGGTCGCGCCGCGCCTGGGTCGAGCCGAGCGTGAACGGCGACCATGGGCCATCGATCTTGCCCACCGTGCCGGCCTGGTTGGTGCCGGGGATCAGGGTGATGTCCGGGTCCTGGCCCCATGGCAGCGCGCCGACGAAGAACTGGCTGTCGAAGGCATGCTTGATCAGGGTCGACATGCCTTCCGCATAGACTTCCACCTGCGAGTTCGGGCGCCACTGGAAGGCGGCGTTGGCGGCGTAGCGCTTGCGGTCGCCCACGGTGGGAATCATGCCGACGGAATCGGGACCCGTGATGTTGCCCGCTTCCGGACGCACCACCGGTTCGGCATTCCAGATCGTCTCGTCATAGTATTTGCTGCGCTGGTAGGACAGGCCGACCAGGGCGCCGATTTCGCCGTACTGAGTCTTCCAGCGGTTCGAGACCATGCCGCTCAGATTGGGATCGGTGGAGCCGGACTTGTCGCGGTGCTCGACGCGCGTGTTCACCGACGAGGTGAAGCCCTTGAAGTCGAACGGGCGGTTGGTGCGCACGTCGATCACGCCGGCCGTGCCGCCTTCGACCATGTCGGCGCCCTGCGATTTATACACGTCCACGCGCTGCAGCATGGCCGTCGGGATGTCGGCCAGGTACAGGCTGCGGCCCACCGAGGTAAACATCTCGCGGCCGTTGAGCAGGGTCACCACGCCGGGCAAGCCGCGGATGATGACGCCGCCCGCTTCGCCGCCTTCGCGCCGCACCTGCACGCCCGTCACGCGGCCGAGGATTTCGGCGACGTTCTTGTCGGGGAATTTGCCGATTTCATCGGCGACGATGGAGTCGACCACCTGGTCGTTGTTCTTCTTGATCGTCTGCGCGCTCTGTGCGGCGCGGCGCACGCCCGTGACGGCCACCACGGCCATGCCCGGCGTGTCAGCCGTCGCTGCGGCCGGCGCCTCTTGCGCTTGCGTGGCCTGCGTGCTTTCCACCGTGGCGGGTTCGACGGCCGGAGCCTGCTGCGCCCAGACGGAAGCGCTGCTCAGCAGGCCGGCACCGGCCAGTGCCGCCACCGTCGCCTTCAAGGTCAAGCGTGTATTGTGCCGGGACGTGGGGGTGCCCGTTGCTATCGATTGGTTCATCTTGTCTCCACCTGTATTTTAGTTATGTTGAGAACGCTGCGGCAGTGGCCGCCAGAGCTGAAACTTGCTCAAGAATCATGGTATGGGGAA
The DNA here is from genome assembly GCF_009923995.1 of Janthinobacterium sp. Classification (GTDB taxonomy): domain Bacteria; phylum Pseudomonadota; class Gammaproteobacteria; order Burkholderiales; family Burkholderiaceae_D; genus Janthinobacterium. The sequence goes on from NZ_RFSK01000029.1 coordinate 61,704, forward strand.
TGACTTTGCCCCACAAATCACTTCTTTTGCGATGTCAATATCAATTCCGGTATCCCTGCTGCATTCATGCGCCCTGGCGGCGCGGGCGCATCCGCCGCGCTGCCGCATGCCCCGTTGCAGGTGCTCCACACGCGATGAAAAATAGTTTTGTATTTTGTGCGGCTTGCCGCGTTGAGACAGGGATGCAGCGGCGCCAGCGCGGCGCGCCGCCATCCCACTCACTGAAAGGAAATCGCATGTCCACACTCACCACGATCACCACCACGAGCGCCAGCACCGCCACCACCTTCCTGCTGCAGCACCTGCAGGCCGAGGGCTACCAGGCCAGCACCGACAGCGACGGCGACATCGTCTTCCGCTTTGAAGGCATGGGCTATGTGCTGTGCTTTGACGCGGACGATGCCGCATTTGGCAAGCTGCTGCTGCCGAATGTCTGGCCGATCGAGTCGCCCGGGGAGCAGCAGCGCGTGCTGGCGGCACTCGATGAAGTCAACCGCCGCATCAAGCTGGTGAAGGGCCACGTGCTGCGCGGCCAGGTGTGGTTCTGCGTCGAGATGCTGCTGCTCGAACAGCAGCACTGGGCGCACTTCCTGGCGCGCGCCACGCGCTCGATGGCGCATGCGGCTTCGCTGTTCGCCAATGAAATGCGCGCCAGCGCGGAGTAAGGCGTCAGGCGGGGCAGGGTGCTGCCGTTTGCGCCAGCCATGTGGCCAGCTGCGCCTGCGGCATGGGGCGGGCAAAGTAATAGCCTTGCAGCTCGTCGCAGCCAGCGTGGCGCAGCACCTCGGCATCGGCCGCGCTTTCCACGCCCTCGGCCGTCACGCTCAGGCCCAGGGTGTGACCGAGGCCGATGATGGCTTTCGTCACCGCCAGGTTCTGCGGCGACTTGTGGATGTTCTGCACGAAGCTCATGTCGATTTTCAGCTTGTCGAGCGGGAAGCGGCACAGGTAGTTCAGGCTCGAATAGCCGGTGCCGAAATCGTCGATCGACAGGGCAAAGCCCAGCGCCTTGATCGCCTGCAGGGTGGCGATGGTGTCGTCCACGTTCTCCATCAGGATCGATTCCGTCAGCTCGAATTCGATCAGGCCCGGCGCGATGGGGAAGTCGCGCAGCACCTCGCGCAGGGTGGCCACCAGACCGCCGTGTTTCAGCTGGATGGCCGACAGGTTGACCGACACGCCGATGTCGCCCGCGCCGGCTTCGCGCCAGGCCACGTGCTGGCGGCATGCTTCGCGGATGACCCAGGCGCCGATGGGCACGATCAGCCCCGATTCCTCGGCGGCGGGGATGAAGCTGTCCGGCGCGATCAGCCCCCGCTGCGGATGCTGCCAGCGGATCAGGCTTTCCACGCCATTCAGCCGGCCGCTGCGGGCATCGATGCGCGGCTGGTAGTACAGCACCAGTTCGTGGCGTTCGATGGCGTGGCGCAAATCGGTTTCCAGGTGCAGCTGCTGCAGCTGCTGCTCTTCCATCTGCGGCGTGAACATGCGCGCATGGTCGCGGCCCCCGCTCTTGGCCTGGTACATGGCCGCGTCGGCGTGGCGCATCAGGGTATCCATGTCGGTGCCGTGGTCCGGGTAGATGGCCACGCCCACGCTGCATGAAACGTACAATTCGCTGCCTTCCACCTGATGCGGTTCGCGCATGGCCGGGATCAGGCGCGCGTCGAGCAGGTCGGCGATGGCAGCGGCATCGCCGATGCCGTTGAGGATGACGACGAATTCGTCGCCACCCAGGCGGCTGACGGTGTCGCCCTCGCGCACCAGCTGCAGCAGGCGTGCCGACACCGATTGCAGCAGCGCGTCGCCCACGTGGTGGCCCAGCGCGTCGTTGACGTGCTTGAAGCGGTCCAGGTCGACGAACAGCACGCCCACCTTTTCGCCGCTGCGGCGCGCCTGCGCGATGGCGGCGGCCAGGCGCAGCTTCGACACATGGCGGTTCGCCAGGCCCGTGAGCGCATCGTGGTGGGCCATGTGCTCGATCTGCCGTTCGCTGGCCTTGCGTTCGCTGATGTCGAGCGAGCTGGCGATGAAGTGCGTGGTGACGCCGTCGAGGTCGCGCACGGCGTTCATCACCAGCCAGGCGGGATACGCTTCGAGCGACTTGCGCTGTATCCAGATCTCGCCCTGCCAGTAGCCGCGCCGCGCCAGGGTCTGGCGCAGGCTGTCGAGCTGTTCGTGACTGTTGTGCGGCGACAGCAGGAAGGCCGGGCGCTTGCCGATCAGCTCCACCATGTCGTACAGCGAATGGCGGCGGAAGGCCTGGTTGACGGTGATGATGCGCATGTCCGCATCCATCACGATCAGGCTTTCGGCCGACGCTTCGAAGACCTTGGCCCACAGTTCCAGGCGCGATTCCATCAGCTTGGTCTTGTTGATGGGCGTGAAGGTCGACAGCACGGCGCGCTGGCCCTGGTAGTCGATCAGGCGCGCGGAAATCAGGGCCCAGGTGGGCGTGCCGCCGCCGCTCCAGCAGACCTCGAATTCATCCACGGCGCCCAGGTCGCTCAGGCGCTGGAAGAAGCGCGAACGGGCGTGCGCGCTCATGCCGCCCACCCACGGGTCCAGCTCCAGGCCGCCCTGCCATGCGTGCGCCGCCTGGTTGGCGTGCAGCACGCGGTGGTGCGGGATGGACGTGACCATCAGCGGGATGGGAATGGCGTCGACCAGCTGGCGCTGCGCATCGGCCGCGCTGGCGCGCGCCACCAGGTCCTGCTGCTCCACGCGCTGGAAGTCGAGCTGCTGCAGCATGGTGTTGAAGGCGCTGACCAGGCGCCCCGTTTCATCCTCGCTGTCCCAGATGGCGCGCAGGCTATGGTCGCCCGTTGCGCGCACCTCCTGCGCTACGCGCGCCAGGCGCCGGATGGGCAGGGCGATCTGCCGCGCGACGAAAAACACTAGGCCCAGGATCATCACGAGCAGCAGCACGGCCGTGCCCAGGTGCAGCCACATGCGCGTGAAAAAGCCGTCCACGCGCAGCTGGATCAGGCGCTGCAACTCGCCTTCCGTCTCGCGCCAGGCACGCTGCAGGGCTGCGATGGCTGCCGCGTCGTGCCGCAGCAGTTCCTGCGTCCCGGCGGGGGCTGCTTGCGTGCCGGCCAGCGCCTGGGTGCTGGCGCGGAACTGCACCACGGCCTGCTGCAGCGTCGCGCGCGAGCCGTCCAGATGCTGGCGCAGCAGGGGCGTGCTGGCGGCAAATGCTTCCGTGTAGTCGCTGCGGATGCCGCCCATGGTGGCGTCCATGCGGCCTTCGAGGATCAGGAACTGGGTCTGCAGGCGCTGTCGCCGGACGCCTTCGGCCGTGGCCAGCTGCAACGCCAGGTCGCGCGTACTGTTGATCACTTCCAGCAGTTCGGGAAAGCGCAGGATGACCAGCGACATGGTGTAGTAGCTGTCCAGGTCGGGGTCGAGGATCAGGTTGGACTGGTTGCCCACGCGCGTGAGCAGTTCGCGCCCGGCGGCAAAGGCGGGCGAGGGGGCGATGCCGTCATGCGCCGTGGGCGAAGCGCCGACCTGGCGCAGCAGGGCGGAAAATTCCCCGCTCAATTCGGCGCTGCGCATGCCGGGGCCATACCGGCGCTCCGCCTGGTCGATGGCGGCTGCCGATGGGCCTGCATCGTCCGGTGCACGGGTAAGGGGCAGGAGCGCGTCGCGGATCACGGCGATGTAGGCGTTGCCCGCCATTTCCTTGCGCGAGAAGTCGATGGCGAGGTATTTTTCGTTGATGAGGATGCCGGAAATGAAGATGACGGCGGACAGGTCGAGCAAATAGATCAGCGCCAGTTTGCGCCCCACCGTCAATTTCCCGATCATGCGCGAGATTCTGCCCACCATGCGTGCCCCACCTTCCCGTCAGCCCAGTATGTTTTCTAATGAGCAATTTTCATGCCCGAATTTACAAGCTTGCAAGGAGGGTATGGGGTATTTCTGCACCATGCGGGTGCGCGGCGGCACATGGCGCGCGCCAACAAAAAGGGCGGCCCGCAGGCCGCCCTAGTGCGCAAGGCTACGACGCTCAGGCTTCGGCGACGCGCTTGGCGATGTGGGCCAGCGCTTCTTCCACCTGGTCGATCAGGATCAGGCACAGGTCGCCTTCGCCCAGGCGCGCCAGGGCCTTGTCGATGGCGACGAATTCGCCGTTGATTTCATCGATATGGCTGGTGCGCTTGGCGCCGTCGAGGCCCTGGCGCAGCAGTGCGACCACTTCGCCGTCGGCGCGGCCGCGCTGGCACTGGTCCTGGTACAGCAGCACGTCGTCGAAGGCGGCGCCGAGGATTTCTGTCTGCTGGCGGATGTCTTCGTCGCGGCGGTCGCCGGCGCCGCTGATGACCACCGAACGGCGCTTGGCCGGCATGCTTTCCACGGCCTGCACCAGCGCCAGGATGGCGTCCGGATTGTGGCCGTAGTCGGCGATCAGGGTGGCTCCACGATAATCGAAGACATTGAAGCGGCCCGGCGCATTGTCGGCTTCATTGGCGAAGGTTTTCAGGCCCAGCGCGATGGTCTTCCAGTCCAGGCCCACGGCCCAGGCGGCGGCCAGCGAGGCCATGACGTTGTCGACCTGGAAGCCGATGGCGCCATTGCGCGTGATCGGCACCTGCGACAGGGCGATCTCGTGGCGCTCCTTGCCCTGTGCCGCCACCAGCTTGCCGTCTTCGACGAAGACCACGCGGTTGCCCTGCGCACGGTGCGTGGCCATCACGGGGTGCGTCTTGTCGGCGGCGAAGAAGGTCACCGTGCCGTTGCAGTTCTTGGCCATGCGGGCGACGGCCGGGTCGGTGGCGTTCAGCACGGCCACGCCGCTGTCGGCCACGTTCTGCACGATCACGCGTTTCAGCACCGCCAGGTCTTCCACGGTGGTGATGTAGTTCAGGCCCAGGTGGTCGCCGGCGCCGATGTTGGTCACGACGGCAACCTGGCAGCGGTCGAAGGCCAGGCCTTCGCGCAGCATGCCGCCGCGCGCCGTCTCGAACACGGCCGCGTCGACGTCAGGGTGCAGCAGCACGTTGCGCGCGCTGCGCGGGCCGCTGCAGTCGCCGCTGTCGATCTGGCGGCCTTCGATGTAGACGCCGTCCGTGTTCGTCATGCCCGTGCGCAGGCCGGAAGCCGTCAGCAGGTGGGCGATCAGGCGCACGGTGGTGGTCTTGCCGTTGGTGCCGGTGACGGCAACGACGGGGATGCGGCCATCGTCACCTTCGGCGAACATGGCGGCGATGATGGCTTCGCCCACGGGGCGCGGCTTGCCGAACGACGGCGCCAGGTGCATGCGCAGGCCCGGCGCGGCATTCACTTCCACGATGCCGCCGTTCTGTTCTTCCAGCGGTTTCAAGACGCTGTCGGAGACCACGTCCACGCCGCAGATATCGAGGCCCACCATGTGCGCTGCGGCGACGGCGCGCGCCGCCACTTCCGGGTGCACGTCGACGGTGACGTCGGTGGCCGAACCGCCCGTCGACAGGTTGGCGTTATTGCGCAGGATGACGCGCTGGCCCACCGGCGGCACCGAGTCGGCCACGTAGCCCTGCTTGGCCAGGCTGGCCAGGGCGATGTCGTCGAAGCGGATCTTCGTCAGCGAGGTGGCGTGGCCGCTGCCGCGGCGCGGGTCCAGGTTGACCTGGTCGACCAGTTCGCGCACCGTGTGCTGGCCGTCGCCCACCACCTGCGGCGGGTCGCGGCGGGCCGCTGCCACCATCTTGTTGCCGATGACGAGCAGGCGGAAATCGTGGCCCGGCAGGTAGCGCTCGACGAGGATATCGTCGCGGAATTCCTGCGCCGCGATGAAGCCGGCCGTCAGCTGTTCGCGCGTGGTGATGTTGACGGTCACGCCCTTGCCCTGGTTGCCGTCCTTGGGTTTCACGACGACGGGCAGGCCGATCTCGCAGGCGGCTGCCCAGGCGTCGTCCGCGTCGACGACGACGCGGCCTTGCGGCACGGGCACGCCGGCCGAATCGAGCAGTTTTTTCGTCAGTTCCTTGTCCTGCGCGATGGCTTCGGCAATGGCGCTGGTGCCGTCCATTTCCGCGGCCTGGATCTTGCGCTGCTTGCTGCCCCAGCCGAACGTCACCAGGCTGCCTTCGGTCAGGCGGCGGAACGGGATGTTGCGCGCCACGGCGGCGTTGACGATGGCGCCCGTCGATGGACCCAGGCGCACGTCTTCATCGAGCTCCTGCAACTGGTGCAGGGCACCAGCCAGGTCGAACGGCGCGTCTTCCAGCGCGGCGCGGCACAGCTGCTGCGCCAGTTCCAGGGCCAGGCGGCCGACGGCTTCTTCCGAGTATTCGACGACGACCTGGAAGATGCCCGTTTCCAGGGTCGGCGTGGTGCGGCTGAAGGTGACGGGGCAGCCGGCTTGCGCCTGCAAGCCCAGCGCCGCCAGTTCCAGCACCTGCGCCATCGGCGCGGCGTTGTAGTTGCCCAGCGGTTGCAGCGGGCTCAGTTGCGGGAAGAGCGCGCGCAGGCGGGCTTCGAAGCCGGGCAGCTGGGCGATGTCGAGTTCCTGCGTGGTGCAGGAAACAATGGCTTCCACGGCGGTGTCGTGGCTCCAGAGGTTAGGGCCCCGCAGGGCCCGTACGCGAGATACTTCCATAATTAAACCGTAATCCTGTTGTGTTCTTGTGGGCCCGGCCGAAGCCGGGCTTTTACGTCAAATCAAACCGCAGCGAGCGGACGGGATGTGTGGCCGGGAAGCGGAGCTGTGCGGATGCACAGTGAGCATCGGAGGCCGCACATCGCGACGCGCAGTAGGTTTGGTTTGACGTCTCTGGTTTTCAGTTCCCGATGCAGCCGGGGGCCGCGTCGAAGGTGCGCAGGCCGGCGCAGATCAGGTCGACGGGCAGGTTCAGAGCCCAGGCGGCGGCGGCCACGGCCAGCACGCTGTCGACATTGCCGGCCGTGGCCGGTTTCAGCAAGTCCAGGCACAGCAAGACCGTTTCGATGCCGCCTTCGGCCAGCACGATGTGGTTGCCGCGCACGAAGGCGGCGCGCTGGCCTTTCGCCAGCTGTTCCGCGATGGCGGGCAGGCTGCCATCCTGGGCGTACAGGGTCACCGTGCCGTCGCACAGCTCGGCCAGTTCCAGCACTTGCGGGTGGGCCGCGTTCAGCACGGCCACGCCGCTCGGTACGACCACGTCGACCTGGCTGCGCACGACCTTGTACAGGCCGGCGTCGTCCAGCACGTCGAAATCCTTCACGCTATCGAGGCTGCCCATGTCCGTGACGATGCCGACCTGGCATTTGTCGTAGGCCAGGCCTTCGGCCAGGATCATGCGCGGATTGCTCTCGAACAGGGCCGTCTGCACGGTGCGGTTGAGCAGCAGGCGCTGGCCCGCGTCCCAGTTCACGCAGTCGCTGCTGACGACGCGGCGCTGGTCAAGGTACATGCCTTCGCTGCAGACGGCGCCCGTGTGCAGGCCGGACAGGTTCAGGAGTTTGCACAGCATGCGCACGATCAGGCTGGTGCCGCGCGTGCCCGTCACGCCGATCAGCGGGATGCGGCCCGTTTCTTCCTCCGTAAACAGGTGGTCGACGATGGCGGCACCGACAGGGCGGGGCTGGCCCACGCCCGGCTTGATGTGCGCCAGCAGGCCAGGGCTGGCATTGACTTCGATGATGGCGCCGCGCTGCTCTTCCAGCGGACGGGTAATGTCCTTCGTCACCAGGTCGATGCCGGCGATATCCAGGCCCACGACGCGGGCGGCCAGCAGGGCCGCGTGCACGACGGATGGGTGGACGTCGTCCGTCACGTCGATGGCCACGTTGCCGTTCGGCTGGATCAGCACTTTCTGGCCCGCCTGCGGCACGGACAGGGCGGTCATGCCCTGGCGCTGCAGTTCGAGGATGATCTCGCCCGATTCGTGCGGCTTGACGGTACCCAACGGGAAGTCTTCGCCTTCGCCGCGGCGCGGGTCGGTATTGATCTGCGTGTTCACCAGTTCCAGCACGCTGGAGGTGCCGTCGCCGTCGACCCACAGGGATTCGCCCTTGGCGGCCGCGATCAGCTTGTTGCCGACGACGAGCAGGCGGTGTTCGTCGCCCGTGATGAAGCTTTCCACCAGCACGGCCGAGCTGTCGCCCTTGCGCGCGGCCAGTTCGTAGGCTGCCTTCACGTCCGCTTCCGTCATCAGGTTCAGCGAGACGCCGCGGCCATGGTTGCCGTCATATGGCTTGACGACGACGGGCACGCCGATGTCCTGCGCTTCTTCCCAGGCCGCTTCGGCGCTGCGCACCAGGCTGCCCTCGGGCACGCGCACGCCGCAGGACTTGAGCAGGAATTTGGTGAGATCCTTGTCGCTGGCGATGCCTTCGGCGATGGCGCTGGTGCGGTCCGTTTCGGCCGTCCAGATACGGCGCTGCGCGGCGCCGTGGCCCAGCTGCACCAGGTTGCCTTCGTTCAGGCGCAGGGAAGGGATGCGGCGCTCGGTGGCGGCATCCACGATGCTGGCCGTGCTCGGACCCAGGCAGCGCGCGTCCACCATGTCGCGCAGCGGCGCCAGGGCCGCTTCCAGGTCGTAGGCTTCATCGTTGATGGCGGCCATCAGCAGTTCGCGCGCGGCGGCCAGGGCGGCGCGGCCCACGTGCTCTTCGCGCGTGCGGAAGGCCATCTTGTAGACGCCGCGCTGGCTGGTCGAGCGCGTCTGGCCGAAGCCCGTGCGCATGCCGGCCAGGTTTTGCAGCTCCAGCACCACGTGCTCGAGGATGTGGGCCGACCACGTGCCTTCGCGCAGGCGCTCGAAAAAGCCGCCCCGTTCGCCCACGCCGCAGCGGTGCTCGATCATGCCGGGCAGCCACGCCACCAGGCGCTCGTACAGGCCGGGCAGGGTGTTCGATGGGTAATCTTCCAGTTCGCCGATGTCGACCCAGGCTTCAATCACCGGGCGGTAAGTCCAGATGTTGGGGCCGCGCAAGTGGGTGACGCGGACGAATTCGATGTTCTTCTTCTTGATCATGTAAGTGGTTTCTTGATAACAAGCCAGGCGTCTGGGCGCCAGATACTTTATGTTGGCTTTACAGAGTCTTTTCAGGCTCGTGCTTGGTTCTTTATCCCGGGTATGCGCAGTGTGCCACTTTTAGCGGCCTCTTGTCGCGTTTGCTTCTCGTATTCTGCTGGTGTTGCCATTCTAATTGTTACTAAATGTTGCCATTCTTACTAAAAAAACACCATCTCCGTGGCTGGGGAGAGACATTTGCGTTACGGCTAGCTGTTGTATACTCCAGTCCTTGTGCCGCGTTGCAAAAGCGCCGCGCCTGCCTGGCACTTGCTGCGACTATCTGGCGTTTTTTTGCGCCGTTTTGCCATCCATTCCTTACCGGGATGCATCCATTCGATACAATACAGGAAATTGCCAGTGGTGCATCTGCCCCGCCATCGCGCAGTACACAAACCTTGATCGGGCACTTGCCCCATCCCCCAAATCCCGCCCTTTGAAGGGCTTGGCCTCGAGCCGGAGTATGCTTTACGATGACAACTGAACTGAGTGTTCCTGCAACAACTATCCCCCTCGCTTCCCTGCCGGCGACCGTGCCAGAAACCTGGCTGGCGGAAGTGGAAAAGAACCTTTCTCCAGGGGAGAACGTTTTAAGTAGCGTTGAGGTTGACCTCGATGCGCGATTACGTTTCACAAAAGGCATAATAGTTGTCACCGAGAAGCGTTTACTGGCCCGTTCGCCGGGCGAAAGCGCGTGGAAAAGCTGGTCTTTCCGTCCCGGACTGCGCCTCACGCACCACGACCACGCCGGCGTGGGCCACCTGGAATTGTTCGATGACCACGGCCGCCTGGCGTCGTGGCGCTTCACCCTGGGCCAGAACCTGCATGCCATCCGCGTGCTGGAACAATTCGTCGAACGCCTCGACAGCCACCTGACGGGCCAGCCCGTGCTGGAAGCGGAGCAGGAAGTGTGCCCCAGCTGCAAGGCGCCGCTGGAGCCCGAGCAGGAGGAGTGCCCGATCTGCGCCAAGGTGCTGCACACGCCACCATCGACGTGGACCCTGTTCCGCCTGTGGCGCTTCGCCCACCCCTACCGCGGCCAGCTGGCCCTGGGCTTCCTGCTGATGCTGCTCTCCACGGCCGCGCACATGATTCCCCCGTACCTGACGGCGCCGCTGATGGACAATGTGCTGATCCCGTATCAGAACGGCAAGCACATCGACCCATGGCTGGTGGTGTACTACATGAGCGGCTTGCTCGGCTCGGCCCTGCTGGCCTGGCTGCTGGGCTGGGGCAAGACCTATGTGCTGGCCCTCGTATCCGAGCGCATGGGCGCCGACCTGCGCTCGGCCACCTATGAACACCTGATGAAGCTGTCGCTGGAATTCTTTGGCGGCAAGCGCACGGGCGACCTGATGGCGCGCATCGGCAGCGGCAGCGACCGCATCTGCGTCTTCCTGTCGCTGCATCTGCTCGATTTCGCGTCCGACGTGCTGATGATCATCATGACGGGCGTCATTCTGTGGTCGATGAACCCGTGGCTGGCCATCATGACGCTGGCGCCGCTGCCCTTCATCGCCTGGATGATCCACCTGGTGCGCGACCGCCTGCGCACGGGCTTTGAAAAGATCGACCGCGTGTGGAGCGAAGTGACCAACGTGCTGGCCGATACCATCCCCGGCATCCGCGTGGTGAAGGCGTTTGCGCAGGAAAAACGCGAAGCGGCCCGCTTCCGCGACGCCAACGCGCACAACCTGGCCGTCAACGACAAATTGAACAAGGTCTGGTCGCTGTTCTCGCCCACCGTCTCCTTCCTGACGGAGATGGGTTTGCTGGTCATCTGGTGCTTCGGCATCTGGCAGCTGTCGCGCGGCGAAATCACCGTCGGCGTGCTGACCGCCTTCATCGCCTACAGCACGCGCTTCTATGGCCGCCTCGACTCGATGAGCCGCATCGTCTCCGTGACGCAGAAATCGGCTTCCGCCGCCAAGCGCATCTTCGACATCCTCGACCACGTGTCGAGCGTGCCGGAGCCGGCGCAGCCGGTGAAACTGGAGAAGGTCGAAGGCCGCATCGACCTGCGCGAAGTCGGTTTCCGCTACGGCAACCGGGCCGTCAACCGCGGCATCACCCTGAACATCAAGGCGGGCGAGATGATCGGCCTGGTGGGCCACAGCGGTTCGGGCAAGAGCACCCTGGTCAACCTGATCTGCCGCTTCTACGACGTGTCGGAAGGGGCGATTTTGCTCGATGGCGTCGACATCCGCTCGTTTGCCGTTTCCGACTACCGCCGCAACATCGGCCTGGTGCTGCAGGAGCCGTTCCTGTTCTTCGGCACCATCGCGGAAAATATCGCCTACGGCAAGCCGCACGCGACGCGCCAGGAAGTCATCGCCGCTGCGCGCGCCGCGCATGCGCACGAATTCATCCTGCGCCTGCCGCAAGGCTACGATTCGATGGTGGGCGAGCGTGGCCAGGGCCTGTCCGGCGGCGAACGCCAGCGCATCTCCATCGCCCGCGCCCTGCTGATCGACCCGCGCATCCTGATCATGGATGAAGCGACGTCGTCGGTGGACTCGGAAACGGAGAAGGAAATCCAGAAGGCGCTGGACAACCTGGTGCAGGGCCGCACGACGATCGCCATCGCGCACAGGCTGTCGACGCTGCACCGCGCCGACCGCCTGGTGGTGCTGGACCGCGGCCAGGTCGTCGAAGTGGGCAGCCACGATGAACTGATGGCGAAAGAGGGCGCCTATTTCCGCCTCTACGAAGCACAGGCGCGCAACAACGAACTCGCCCTGGATGACAAGGAATAAGCATGGCCAGCACAACTTTTACTTTACATCGCGACCCCTTTGGCAAGCTGGTGATGACGGACGCGGACGGCCAGGTGTTTGAAGGCGTGGCGCCCGTGCGCGCCTTTCCCATCCAGTCGCCCGACGAAGGCATTTCGCTGGTGCTGGGCAATGGCAAGGAAGTGGCGTGGATCGACCACGTCGATGCCTTGCCCGAGCCGGCGCGCAGCCTGCTGCAGGAAGAGCTGGAAGGGCGCGAATTCATGCCGGAGATCGCGCGCGTGAAAAGCGTCAGCAGTTTCGCCACGCCGTGCACCTGGTACGTCGACACGGATCGGGGCGAGACGCAGTTCGTGCTGAAGGGCGAGGAAGACATCCGCCGCATCGGCGCCACGTCGCTCCTGATCGCTGACAACCACGGCATCCACTTCCTGATCCGCGACATGTTTAATATCGACAAGACGACACGCAAGATTTTGGATCGCTTCCTGTAACCTCGACACGGGGTATCTGCGCAAAAGCACCAATGGCCATATGGCCATT
>NZ_RFSK01000030.1 GCF_009923995.1 Janthinobacterium sp.
TCGACCACGCCGCGCAAGCCGCCAAAGCGCGACAGCAGTTTTTGCCGGCGCTTGGCGCCTATGCCCTCTATCTCTTCCAAGCGCGACGTCTGACGCGTCTTGGCGCGCTTGGCGCGCATGCCGGTGATGGCAAAGCGGTGCGCCTCGTCGCGGATCTGCGCGATCAGCATCAGCGCGGCCGATTCCTTGCCCAGTTCCTGCGGCGCGCGGCCATCGACGAACAGCAGGGTTTCCAGGCCCACCTTGCGCCCTTCCCCCTTGGCCACGCCGACGATCAGGCTGATATCGAGCCCCAGCTCGGCAAACACCTGGCGCGCCATCTCGATCTGGCCCTTGCCGCCGTCGATCAGCACCACGTCGGGCATGACGCCGTCGCCGTTGGCCACTTTTTCGTAGCGGCGCATCAGGACCTGGCGCATGGCCGCGTAATCGTCGCCGGGGGTGATGTCGTTGATGTTGTAGCGGCGGTATTCGCCGTTCTGCATGGCGTGGTGGTGGAACACGACGCAGGACGCCTGCGTCGCCTCGCCCTGGGTGTGGCTGATGTCGAAACACTCCACGCGCAGGCTGTCGAGGTCTTCCGTTTCCAGGCGCAGCGCCTCGGCCAGCGCCCGCGTGCGCGACTGCTGCGAACCCTGCTCGGACAACAGGCGGGCCAGCGAAATCTCGGCGCCCTTTTGCGCCAGCTCAAGCCACTGGCGGCGCTGTCCCTGCGGCTGGAAGATCAGGTTGATGCGGTGGCCGCACTGCTCCATCAGGGCCACCATCAGGGCCGGCTGGTCAAATTCGATGTTCAGGATCAGGGTGCCGGGAATGAATTTTTCCGTGTAGTGCTGGGCCAGGAAGGCGGCCAGCACTTCCACTTCGATGGGTTCTTCGGCAATGGCCGCCGCGTCGCTGAGCTGGCTGGGGAAATACGCGCGGTCACCCAGGTGCCGCCCGCCCCGCACCATGGCCAGGTTGACGCAGGCGCGCCCGCCCTGCACCAGCACGGCGATGATGTCGACGTCGGCGTCGCCCGTCGTTTCCATGCTTTGCTGGTGCAGCACGCGCGACAGCGAGGCGATCTGGTTGCGCACCACCACGGCCTGCTCGAATTTCAGCTTGGCGGCAAAGGCGTGCATCTTCTTTTCCAGGTCGGCCAGCACTTCGCTCTGGCGCCCGCGCAGGAAACGCGCCGCGTTTTCCACGTCGTTCTTGTAGTCTTCCTTGCTGATCAGGTCCACGCAGGGCGCGCTGCAGCGGCCGATCTGGTGCAGCAGGCACGGCCGCGTACGGTTGGCATACACGCTGTCCTCGCAGGTGCGGATCAAAAACACCTTTTGCAGGATCTGCATCGATTCCTTGACGGCCCAGGAACTGGGGAACGGCCCGAAATACTGGTTTTTCTTGTCCACCGCGCCCCGGTAATACACCATGCGCGGCGCATCGCCGCTGGTGATTTTCAGATACGGGTACGACTTGTCGTCGCGGAACAGGATGTTGTAGCGGGGCTGCAGGGCCTTGATCAGGTTGTTTTCCAGGATCAGCGCTTCCGCCTCGCTGTGCGTGACGGTCGTTTCCAGGCGCGCGATGCGCTCGACCATCATGGCGATGCGGGGACTGGCCAGGTTCTTCTGGAAATAGCTGGAGACGCGCTTTTTCAGGTCGCGCGCCTTGCCGACGTACAACACCTTGTCGGCCGCATCGAAATAGCGGTACACGCCGGGCAGGTTCGGCAGCTTGGCGACGGTGGCCAGCACTTGCGCGCGCGGGTCGGGCGGCGTTTCCGCCAAGGAAGATTCTGGGCTTGCTTCGGTCATTGCTGGCTCTTAAATGGGGTCAGACCCGCCGGGGGAATACGTCCCAATGGGACGCATTCCGATCGAAAAGACTGACCCCGGCATCTCATTGCTACTCCGCTTGTTCCACGATCACAAACGCCACGGCATACTCTTCTTCATCGCTGACGGTCACTTGCGCGCTCAGGCGGTGCTGCTCCATGAACTCCGCCAGCACGCCGCTGCAGACGATCATCGGCTTGCCGCTGGGATGGTTCAGCATCTGCGCGGCGGGCCACGTCATCGGCATGCGCAGGCCCAGGCCGATGGCCTTGGAAAACGCCTCCTTGGCGGCGAAACGGGTGGCGAGGAAGCGCACGCCGCGCACGGCATGCTTGGCGCTGCGGGCGCGGAATTTTTCCAGCTCCTGCGGCCCCAGTATCTTTTGCGCAAAACGCTCGCCGTGGCGCGCCAGCGCCGCCTCGATGCGGGGAATCTTGCAGATGTCGGTACCGATGCCGTAGATCATGCTGCCTCCTGTGTCCGCGCGCTTATGCCTTGCTGGCCAGGCGCGTGGCCACCATGATGGCCTTCATTTCGCGCACGGCGTTTTCCCAGCCGACAAACACGGCATGGGCGACGATGGCGTGGCCGATGTTCAGTTCGGCAATTTCCGGGATGGCGGCAATCGCCTGCACGTTGGTGTAATGCAAGCCGTGGCCCGCATTCACCTTCAAGCCCCGGCCCACGCCGAACAGCACGCCCGCCTTGATGCGCTCCAGCTCGGCCAGCTGCTCGGCGCCTTCGGTGTCCGCATAGCGGCCCGTGTGCAGCTCGATGACGGGCGCCTTCAACTCGGCGGCGGCGGCGATCTGCTGCTCGTCCGCATCGATGAACAGGCTCACGCGGATGCCCTCGCCCTGCAATTGCTGCACGGCCGCCTGCACTTCCTTGAAGTAGCGCACCACGTCCAGGCCGCCTTCGGTCGTCACTTCCGTGCGCTTTTCCGGCACCAGGCACACGTCCGCCGGGCGGATGCGGCAAGCGAAGTCGATCATCTCCTGCGTGACGGCCGCTTCCAGGTTCATGCGCGTGAGCAATTGCGGCGCGATGGCGATCACATCCGCATCCTTGATGTGGCGGCGGTCTTCGCGCAAATGCAGGGTGATGGCGTCGGCGCCCGCCTGTTCGGCCAGCAGGGCCGCGCGGATCGGATCCGGATAGGCCGTGCCGCGCGCATTGCGCAAGGTGGCCACGTGGTCGATATTGACGCCCAAGTCGATGACGGGGCCGGAAGGCTGCAAAAAGCTCATAGTGATGGTATCCGTAAAGTGCTGTCGCGCGGCACAGCGCCGCTACAGCTGCATTAAATCGATCAATATCTGGCGCGTATTCAAGGTGGCGCCCCCCAGCTGATGGGCCAGCAGGAAGCGCATCAGCAGCTTGCTTTGCGCCTGCGTGGCCACATCGCCATATTCTTCGCGCTCCATGTCAAGCAGGGTCTTGCCCGTGATCTTAGGCCAGGCGTCGGCGGCGCGCGCCGGGCGCGGCCCCCGCTCCGGGTCCACCACGTACACCTGCCCCGCATCGACGGCCTGGCGCGTGCCCGTGCAGCGCGTCAGGTCGGCCGCCACGCCCGTTTCCTTGAGCAGGGCGCGCTCGAACTTGCGCAGCACGATGGGCGGCGGTTCATTGTGCGCCAGTTGATTCAAGGTGGCAACGTAGTGGTCGAACAGGACGGGATGCGGATCGTCGCGCGCCAGCAGTTTCACCAGCAGTTCATTCAGGTAAAAGCCGCACAGCAAGGCCGTCTTTTCCAGCGGCAACATGCCGCCCACCCATTCGGCGCCCGTCAGGATGCGCAGCTCGGATTTGCCCGTCCAGCCCGCCTGCAGGGGCTGGAAGGTCTGCAGCACGCCCCGCAGCTGCGAATGGGGGCGCTTGGCGCCCTTGGCGACGAGCGCGATGCGGCCGTATTCGCGCGTGAACACGTCGACGATGAGGCTGGTTTCTTTATGCGGATAGCTGTGCAGCACGAAGGCGGGCTGGCCCGTGACCTTGCCGTCGCGCGCGGGCGGACGGCTGCGCCGCGGCGCGGCGGGTGGAGCGCATGCGGGAATGGCGGCCGGCGGCGCGAGGGCCGCCGGCGCGGGAACGACGAGTGAAGCTGGCGCGAGATCAGGCTGCGCTGGCGTGGTGGTGCTCATGCGTGTGGCGTCGCCCCCGGGTTGCGGATTACTCGTAGCCGTAGGCGCGCAAGCCCGCCTCGTTGTCGGCCCAGCCCGATTTGACCTTGACCCAGATTTCCAGGTACACGGGGCCGCCGAACAGTTTTTCCATGTCCAGGCGGGCCTGGGTGGAGACTTCCTTCAGGCGCGCGCCCTTGTTGCCGATAATCATGGACTTGTGCGTATCGCGCTCGACGAGGATGGCGGCAAACACGCGGCGCAGATCGCCTTCCTGCTCGAATTTCTCGATCAGCACGGTGCTCGTGTACGGCAGTTCGTCGCCGACGAAGCGGAACAGCTTTTCGCGCACGATTTCCGAGGCGAGGAATTTTTCGCTGCGGTCCGTGATGTCGTCCGGCCCGAAGATGGGCTGGTTTTCCGGCAAGAAACGCTTGATCTCGTTCTGCAAGCCTTCCAGCTGGAAATGCAGCTTGGCCGAGACGGGCACGATGGCGGCGAAGTCGCGCATGGCGGCGATTTTTTGCGCGAACGGCAACAATACGGCCTTATCCTTGACGCGATCGGACTTGTTGATGACGAGGATGCACGGCACTTCCTTCGGCAGCAGGTCCATCACTTGCTGGTCGGCCGGGCCGAAGGTGCCCGCCTCGATCACGTACAGAATGACGTCCGAGGAAATCAGGGTATTGGTGACCGTCTTGTTCAGCGTCTTGTTCAGCGCGTTCGAGTGGCGCGTCTGGAAACCGGGCGTGTCGACGTAGATGAACTGCGCGTCCGGCAAGGTCTGGATGCCCGTGATGCGGTGGCGCGTCGTTTGCGCCTTGCGCGAAGTGATGCTGACCTTCGCGCCGATCAGCACGTTCATCAGGGTCGATTTGCCCACGTTGGGGCGGCCCACGATGGCGATATAGCCACAGCGGAAGTTGTCAGGCATTTTGGTGGTGGTCATGCTAGTGTCGATTCTGTGTAGTGTGAGCGGCGATCGCGGGGGCCGCAGGGGCTTGCGCGTCGTCGCTCTGGATGGTGGCAATGCCGGCCAGCTTGAGCTGGGCGGCGCGCGGTTTGGGCTTGCGGCTGGCGGCTGGCGACTTCAGCAGTGCCTGCTCGGCCACCTCCAGCGCCAGTTTGGCGGCGGCTTGCTCACCGGCGCGGCGGCTTCCGCCACGGCCGTAGACCTGGATGTTCAATTTCGGCACCAGGCATTCGATCTCGAATTCCTGGCTGTGGGCGGCGCCGTGGGTGGCCACCACGTTGTACTGTGGCAGCGAAATTTTCTTGCTTTGCAGAAACTCCTGCAGCAGGGTCTTGGCATCCTTGCCCAGGGTCTGCGGATCGACCGAGTCGAGGATGGGAATGTAGAAGGCGCGGATCACCGTGCTGGCCGCATCGAAGCCCGTGTCGAGGAAGATGGCGCCCAGCAGCGCTTCCAGCGTGTCGGCGAGGATGGATGGCCGGCGGAAGCCGCCCGACTTCAGTTCGCCTTCGCCCAGGCGCAGGAACTGCGACAATTCCAGCTTTTGCGCGATTTCGTACAGCGACTGCTGCTTCACCAGGTTGGCGCGCAGGCGCGACAGGTCGCCCTCGTCGATGGCCTTGAAGCGTTCGTACAGGATGGAAGCGACCACGCAGTTGAGGATGGAGTCGCCGAGGAATTCCAGCCGCTCGTTATGCAAACTGCTGTGGCTACGGTGCGTCAAGGCTTGCTGCAACAGGCCAGCATCCTGGAACGTATAGCCTAGACGGGTTTGCAATAGCTGAAGATTCATTGTTGTTTCTGTGTCATCTGATTGATTCGGCTGGCCGCCGCGCGGGGAATCGGCGCGGCAGCCATGGGTAGTGCATGCAAGAAAGACTTAATGGATGCCGCCTACGCGTTTCGGGTTGCTGAAATTCATCCATACGAGGAAAGCCTTGCCGACGATGTTTTCGTTCGGCACGAAGCCCCAGTAGCGGCTGTCCGCGCTATTGTCGCGGTTGTCGCCCATCATGAAATAGTTGCCTGGTGGCACCACGCAAGTAAAACCGTCTTCGTTGTAGTCGCACGCTTCCTTGTGCGGGAAATCCTTGACTTCGCGCAAGTTCAAGGTCGGCGCCGGCTCATCGTTGAGGATGCGGTGGCTCACGCCCGTCAGGTTTTCTTCCAGCTGCTTGTGGTACACGGTGCTTTCGTCGTCCAGGTAGTCGTCCAGCGGCGTGTACTGCACTTCCTTGCCGTTGACCGTCAAGCGCTTGTTTTCATAGGTGATTTTATCACCGGGCACGCCGATCACGCGCTTGATATAGTCTTGCGACATATCTTTCGGATACTTGAACACCATCACGTCGCCGCGCTGCGGGTCGTTCACTTCGATGATGCGCTTGTTGACGATCGGCAAACGGATGCCATACGTGAACTTGTTCACCAGGATCAGATCGCCCACCAGCAAGGTCGGCACCATCGAGCTCGACGGAATCTTGAATGGCTCGTACAGGAACGAACGCAGGCAGAACACGAGGGCGATGACGGGGAAGAAGCTGCCCGAATACTCGACCCAGGTGGGCTGGCGCAACAGGGCTGCCTCGATGGCGGCGCGGTTGCCGCCCGCATCGGACTTGATGCCTTCGGCCGACAGCCGGGACTGGCGCGCATCGAACTCGGCCAGGGCGCGGTCGGCCGCCTTGCGGCGCTGCTTGGACAGGTAGAACACGTCCAGGCACCAGACCAGGCCCGTCAGCACCATCAGCACGAACAGGATTAAAGCGAAATTTCCTAAGATCACTTGCAGGTTCATTTATCGTCCACTTGTAAAATTGCCAGGAATGCTTCTTGCGGGATCTCCACGGAACCCACTTGCTTCATGCGCTTCTTACCCGCCTTTTGTTTTTCCAGCAATTTTTTCTTGCGGCTGATATCGCCGCCATAGCACTTCGCCAGCACGTTCTTGCGCAAGGCCTTCACGTTTTCGCGCGAAATGATGTTGGCGCCGATGGTGGCCTGGATGGCCACGTCGAACATCTGGCGCGGAATCAGTTCGCGCATCTTGGCGGCCACCTGGCGGCCACGGTACTGGCTGTTCGAGCGGTGGACGATGATGGCCAGCGCATCGACCTTTTCGCTGTTGATCAGCATGTCGACCTTGACCACGTCGGCCGCGCGGTATTCCTTGAACTCGTAGTCCATCGAGGCATAGCCGCGCGACGTCGATTTCAGGCGGTCGAAGAAGTCCAGCACGATCTCGGCCATCGGCATTTCATACACGAGCTTGACCTGGCGGCCGTGGTAGCTCATGTCCATCTGGATGCCGCGCTTGGCGATGCACAGAGTGATCACGGAACCCACGTATTCCTGCGGCATGTACAGGTTGACGGTGACGATAGGCTCGCGCACTTCCTCGATGCGCGACGGATCGGGCATCTTCGACGGATTGTCGACGTTGATCAGGGTGCCATCGCGCTGGATCACTTCGTACACGACGGTCGGCGCCGTCGTGATCAGGTCCATGTCGAATTCGCGCTCCAGGCGTTCCTGCACGATTTCCATGTGCAGCAGGCCCAGGAAGCCGCAGCGGAAGCCGAAGCCCAGCGCCTGCGACACTTCCGGCTCGTACATCAGGGCCGCGTCGTTCAGTTTCAGTTTTTCCAGCGAGTCGCGCAGCGCGTCGTACTGGTTCGCTTCCACGGGGAACAGGCCGGCAAACACTTGCGGCTGCACTTCCTTGAAGCCAGGCAATGGCTCGGCGGCAGGACGGTTGGCCAGGGTGACCGTATCGCCCACTTTCGCCGCCTTCAATTCCTTGATGCCGGCGATGATGAAGCCCACCTGGCCTGCCGACAATTGCGGCAAGGATTGCGAACGGGGCGAGAAGACGCCGATGTCTTCCACCAGCTGCACGGAATCGGTGGCCATCAGGCGGATCTTGTCCTTCGGCTTCAGGGTGCCGTTGACCACGCGCACCAGCATCACCACGCCCACGTAGGAGTCGTACCAGGAGTCGACGATCAGCGCCTGCAGCGGCGCATCGGGGTCGCCCTTCGGCGGCGGCACCTTGGCGATCAAGGACTCCAGCACGTCCTGCACGCCCAGGCCCGTCTTGGCCGAGCAATGCACGGCGTCGCCCGCATCGATGCCGATCACGTCTTCGATCTCGGCAATGGCTGTCGGCGGGTCTGCGTTCGGCAAGTCGATCTTGTTCAGGACCGGCACCACTTCCACGCCCAGGTCCAGCGCCGTGTAGCAGTTGGCCACGGTTTGCGCTTCCACGCCTTGCGATGCGTCAACGACCAGCAGCGCGCCTTCGCAGGCGGACAGCGAGCGCGACACTTCATAGCTGAAGTCGACGTGGCCCGGCGTATCGATCAGGTTCAGGTTGTAGATCTGGCCATCGCGGGCCTTGTAGTGCAGGGCCGCCGTTTGCGCCTTGATGGTAATGCCGCGCTCGCGCTCCAGATCCATCGAATCGAGCACCTGCGCCTCCATCTCGCGGTCGGACAAGCCGCCGCACAATTGAATGATGCGGTCAGCCAGGGTCGATTTACCGTGGTCAATATGGGCGATGATGGAGAAGTTGCGTATGTTGTTCATTAACTAATATAAGTGCGAAGTTGACGACACTGCTTTAACAGGAATCATGGGGATCATGCTCGGGCCAGGCCCGGCGCCCCACTCATGATGAAAAAAGCGCTCCGAGCAGGACATCTGCATGCCCAGGCGAGCGCTTTTGAAGCGACAGAAGCTGCTGCCTCGGACAGTAGCTTTTTCGACCTCCCCATTTTACCGGATTTCAGAGTAGAAAGCCCGTCTTATGAGGCCGGCGCCGGGGCAAGGCCACAATTTTGCCTGATTTCAGCACCAGAATGGTGCATTGCAGTGTCAATATTGGTATTTAGCCTATACCAGGCAGCGCCGCACGGCCGCTTCGTCGAGGAAATAATGGCACAGCTCAGGCTGCGCCAGGTCGCCGAACAGCACCGGCACGAGCTCGTCGAAGCGCGCCAGCAGCGAGGCATCGGGCGAGGCATCGATATCGATCACGTCCACCGTGAAGGGCGCAGCGGGCGGCTGCAGCAGGAGCAAGGCGTCCAGCATGTCCTGGCATAAATGGCAATAACTGCGGGAATAGAGGGTAAAGTGCATGGCGGGCAGGATACCGCATCCCGGCTGCGGCCGGAATGCGGGAGGATCACCTAGTTACTTCGCCGACGGGCGCAGCGAGACGAACTGGGCCACGTCGCCACGGCGCACCAGCACGGCCGCGGATTTCTTCGGATCGAGCTTGGCCACCAGCGCGTTGAACTGCTTGGCATCTTTGACGGCAACATTATTCAACTGCAAGATGACGTCGCCAGGCTGCAGGCCCGCCAGGGCGGCCACGCCGTCCGCGTCGTCGACCTGCACGCCGCCGTCGATTTTCAGCTCCTGCTTCTTCGCGGCCGGCACGTCGCTGACCTTCAGGCCCAGCGCGTTGACGGCTTGCGCTTCCGGCTCCTTGACGCCCTTCTTCGCCGTCTTGTCGCCTTCCAGCTCGACCACGGTGACGGGAATGTCCTGTTGCGCGCCCTTGCGCCAGACGGTGACGGTGGACTTGCCGTTGACGGGCGCGCCGCCGACCAGGCGCGGCAGGTCGGACGAGCGCTCGATGGCCGTGCCGTTGAATTTCAGGATGATGTCGCCCGGCTTGATGCCCGCCTTGTCGGCAGGACCGCCCTCTTCCACCATCGACACTTGCGCGCCCTTGGCGTTCGGCAAGCCCAGCGACTGGGCCACGTCCTTGCTCACTTCGCCGATCTGCACGCCGATGCGTCCGCGCACCACCTTGCCCGTCTTCTTCAGCTGCTCGCCCACGCGCATGGCTTCGTCGATGGGCACGGCAAACGAGATGCCGTTGTAGGCGCCGGACAGGGTAGCGATCTGCGAGTTGATGCCGATCACTTCACCGCGCATATTGATCAGCGGGCCGCCCGAGTTGCCGGGATTGACGGCCACGTCGCTCTGGATCAGGGGCAGGTAATCGCCCGTATCGCGGGACTTGGCGGAAATAATGCCGGCCGTCACCGTGTTTTCCAGGTTGAAGGGCGAACCGATGGCGATCACCCATTCGCCCACGCGGATCTTGTTCGAGTCGCCGATGGTCAGGCGCGGCAGGTTGCCGCCTTCGATTTTCAGCAGGGCCACGTCGGTGCGCGCATCGGCGCCGATCACCTTGGCCTTGAATTCGCGCTTGTCCGTCAGGGTCACGTAGACTTCGTCGGCGCCATCGACCACGTGCGCATTGCTCAGCACGTAACCGTCGGCCGAAATGATGAAGCCGGAACCGACGCCGCGCTGCACTTCCTGCTCTTGCGGCACGGCACGACGGCCGCCGCGCGGCGCCTGCTGGCGCGGCGTCGGCATGGCGCCGCCAAAGAAGCGGCGCAGGAATTCCTGCATTTCCTGTTCATCCTGGCCGCCGGCACCGGCGCCGCCCATTTTCAGGCGCTCGGTGGTGCGGATATTCACGACGGCGGGGCCGACGGCGTCCACCAGGTCGGAAAAATCAGGCAACTTTACGGCCGGCACGGCCGCCTGCGCTTGCGGCGCCAGGCCCAGCATGGTCGGGGCGAGGAAGACACCAGCCGTACCGAACAATAAGGCGGAAAGCGTCTTCACTGAAAACGTCTTGCTGGCGGCACACATGTTTTTTTTCATGGAAAGGATCTTTTCGAATATTAAAACGGATCAGGCGATTGCCCACGTGCATGATTCACCCGCATCGCGGAATTTCGGGGGACGACACACCCGGCAGCACGCATGGCAAACCATACAACAATATATCGCAAAAGCAAGATATTGCCTGTTCATAGTGTCAATCGTGTAGAAGGCCCATGTCAAGAGCGGCAGACGGCCGTTAAGCCTCGCGTAAGGTGCCGGGGGCGCGCAGGCGCGCGGCGGCGTGACGGGCCTAGCGCTGCACCAGCGGCCCCGCCTCCAGCGGTTCCGGCAGGCCGGGCGGCACGATGGCAGCGGTCACGGGTGCCAGCGGCGCGGACTCGGCCGCCAGGCGGCTGGCCAGGCGCGCGTCGAACTGGGCGCTCAACTCATGGCCGCACTGGTCCGAGCGCAAGGTATCGCCGATGCGGCGATACGCATCCCAGGCTTGCCGGCCCTCGTCCGTGTCGAGGGCGGCAAAGGCCAGTTCGAGCTCACTGGCCGCCAGCTCGCCATCGGCCAGGGCGGAAATCGTCTCGAGCAATCGTGTGTGCGTGTCCATGATAGGCCCTGCCATTTCAAGAGGATCGGTGCGGAAACCGGGCGCAGCCATGCCAACCTCATACTCATCACATTACCAGCGCTTGTCAATCGGCATGTCCAACAAAGGCTTCAATTTCTCCGCGATCACTTCGCGCGCGCGGAAAATGCGGCTGCGCACGGTGCCGATGGGGCATGCCATGATCTCCGATATTTCTTCGTAGCTCAGTCCCTCTATTTCGCGCAGTACGATGGCCGTGCGCAACTCGATGGGCAGCACATCCATGGCGGCATTGACGGTCGCCGCAATCTGCTTGCTGGCCAGCACTGATTCGGGGGTATTGTTATCGCGCAACTTATTGCCGTCATCGAAGGATTCCGCCTGCTCGGCGTCGGCGTCGCTGGACGTGGCGGCGCGCCGCCCCTGGGTGACGAGGTAATTCTTCGCCGTATTGATGCCGATGCGATACAACCACGTATAGAAGGCGGCGTCGCCGCGGAAATGCCGCAGCGCCCGATACGCCTTGATAAAGGTTTCCTGCACCACATCTTCGGCCTCCGCCGGGTCATGCACCAGGCGCGACACCAGGCGCATCAGGCGGCGCTGGTACTTCGATACCAGCACGTCAAATGCCCGCTTGTCGCCAGCCCGCACCCGCTCGACCAGTAACTGATCATACTCGCGCTCTGTCCTCACGCCCCATGTCCCCGTTGGCATGCAGCGTGGGCGCCCGTATGGATATAGAGTTGGCCCGCTGCAAGAAGTTCAGTGTTCACCCCACTTTTATTCTTCCTTTCCCCGCGCCGCGAGCGCCCGGCAAGCCACGGCCAGCTGGCGGAACGCGGCACAGCCGCTGCCCCGCTGGGCCAGCACAACCGTCCGCCGTCCGGCATCGTCCATCAGGCACAGCACCAGCAGCGCAGGCCACAGGGTCGAGCCGGGCAGCAGGCGCACTGCCGACGCTGCCGGCGGCACCGGCGCCGCGCCGCCATGCTCCAGATATACCGCCAGCCGCAGCTGGCCAACCGGCGAAATATCAAGCGCCTGCGGCTTTCTGCGCGAACGCAGCAAAAGCAGTAAAAACGCGCCTCCAGCCGCACTCAGCACGGCGCCAGCCCCGCCCAGGGCGTAACAGCCGACGAGTTCGCCAGATACGGGCGCACGGCTCCACAGACCGCTCAAGGGCCAGGCGGCCAGCACGGCACACAGGCCCAGCGTCGCTTGCAGCCAGCGCAAACAGACAGGCGTACGGATGACCGCCGAAACAGCGATAGACATACAACATGGGAAAAAAAGGCGCGCCGGCAACATGCCGGGCAAATTCAGGTGCCAACGAACGTTGGCACCGAATCAGCGCTCACTACGGTTTGACCGCAGCGAGCGCTTGAAAGTTCCTGCTTATTTCGCTTTGCCGAAAATCAGTGTGCCATTCGTGCCGCCGAAGCCGAACGAGTTCTTCACTGCATAATCGATCTTCATTTCACGCGCCGTGTTGGCACAGAAATCGAGATCGCAAGCCGGATCCTGGTTGAAGATGTTGATGGTCGGTGGCGACACCTGATGGTGCACTGCCAGGACCGTAAACACCGCTTCCAGACCGCCCGCGCCGCCCAGCAAATGGCCCGTCATCGACTTGGTCGAGTTGACAACCAGATTCTTGGCATGCTCGCCGAAGGTACGCTTGATGCCCATCACTTCCGCCACGTCGCCTTGCGGGGTCGACGTGCCGTGCGCGTTCAGGTACTGAATCTGATCCGGGTTCAAGCCTGCGTTGTTGAGGGCCGCGATCACCGATTTGCTGCCGCCGCTACCATCTTCCAGCGGCGAGGTCATGTGATAAGCATCTGCGCTCATCCCGAAACCATGCACTTCGGCATAGATCTTGGCACCACGGGCCACCGCGTGCTCGTACTCTTCCAGCACCATGACACCGGCGCCCTCGCCCAGCACGAAGCCGTCGCGGTCGGTATCCCACGGACGCGACGCCGTTGCCGGATCGTCGTTGCGGGTCGACAAGGCGCGTGCCGAGGCGAAACCGCCCAGGCCCAGCGGCGACACGGTCGATTCGGCACCGCCGGCGATCATGACGTCGGCATCGCCGTACTCGATCATGCGCGCGGCGGCACCGATGCTGTGCAGACCGGTGGTGCAGGCCGTGACGATCGCCAGGTTCGGGCCCTTCAGACCATATTTGATCGAAAGGTTGCCAGAGATCATGTTAATGATCGAGGCAGGCACGAAAAATGGCGAAATACGGCGCGGACCGCGCTTTTCGTACTCGGACTTGGTTTCCTCGATCAGCGGCAAGCCACCGATACCGGAACCGATGATGACGCCGATACGCTCGGCGTTCTCTTCGGTCACTTCCAGACCGGAGTCCTGGATCGCCTGGATGCCCGCAGCCATGCCGTAATGGATAAAGGTATCCATGTGGCGGGCTTCCTTACCGGAGATGTAATCTTCGATATTGAAGCCTTTGACTTCACCGGCAAAATGCGTGGTGAATGGCTGTGCATCAAACTTGGTAATCGTGGCAATGCCGGATTTACCTTCAATGATTGCGCCCCACGCCTCGGCAATAGTATTGCCGACAGGTGAAACG
Organism: Janthinobacterium sp.; assembly: GCF_009923995.1. Classification (GTDB taxonomy): domain Bacteria; phylum Pseudomonadota; class Gammaproteobacteria; order Burkholderiales; family Burkholderiaceae_D; genus Janthinobacterium. Next base: position 13,757 of record NZ_RFSK01000030.1, read on the forward strand.
CAGCCCAGGCCGGTGACAACAACACGACGGTTTTTAGAACGGCTCAAGCGATTCTCCTGAAGTCGGTCAGACAGGCTTATGCCTTGACGTGTGCGGTGGCGTAGTCGATCGCCTGTTGCACGGTGGTGATTTTTTCAGCTTGTTCGTCAGGGATTTCCATTTCGAATTCGTCTTCCAGGGCCATCACCAGTTCCACGGTGTCCAGGGAATCGGCGCCCAGGTCGTCGACGAAGGAGGATTCGATTTTGATGTCTGCTTCTGCAACGCCCAGTTGCTCAGCGACGATTTTCTTAACGCGTTGTTCGATATCCGACATGTTATGGCTCCAAAGTGTGTGTTACGGAAAGTGCGCGCATTTTATCAGGTTTGCGCGTCCGAATACTAATTTCGGTGTCTGCTGCTAATTCGACCGAAGCTGCTGCTAAAAGATGCGATTATAGACAAAAACGGCCCGTGAATCATGCCACAAATGGCCGCCCCGTCTAGCGTTCACATCAATTCATGTACATACCGCCGTTCACGTGCAGGGTCGTGCCCGTGATATACGCCGCTTGCGGCGAGGCCAAAAAGGCCACGGCAGCCGCCACATCTTCCGGCTTGCCCAGGCGGGACAAGGGAATCTGCGTCAACAGCGCCGCGTGCTGCTCTTCGCTCAGCGCCTTGGTCATGTCGGTATCGATGAAGCCCGGCGCGATGCAGTTCACGGTAATGTTGCGGCTGCCGATTTCGCGCGCCAGCGCGCGGCTCATGCCTTCCACGCCGGCCTTGGCCGCCGCGTAGTTCATTTGCCCCGGATTGCCCGACGAGGCAACCACCGACGTGATATTAATGATACGCCCAGTTTTGGCTTTCATCATGCCGCGCAGTACGGCGCGCGACAAACGGCCCACGGCCGACAGGTTGGTGGAGATCACGCTGTCCCACTCTTCATCCTTCATGCGCATGGCCAGCTGGTCTTGCGTGATGCCCGCATTGTTGACCAGGATGGACAGGCTGCCGTAGGTTTTCTGCACTTCGTCGACGACGGCCGCGCAGCGCGCCGCATCGGTCACGTTCAGGACCAGACCCTTGCCCGTCACGCCTTCGGCGGCCAGGTAATCGGTGATGGCTTGCGCGCCGCTTTCCGAGGTGGCGGTGCCGACGACGGTGGCGCCCTGCTTGCCCAGTTCGGTGGCGATGGCACGGCCGATGCCGCGCGAGGCGCCCGTGACCAGCACGACTTGATTTGCTAAATTCATGAGTATCCTTAAAGATGGCTGGCGGCAGGCATCGCTGCACTGCCGCTTGCTGTTTACTTGAGCTGCGTCAAAATGCGTTCCAGCGAGGCCTGGTCGACGATGGCGTCGCCCACCAGCACGGGATCGATGCGCTTGGCCAGGCCCATCAGGACCTTGCCCGGACCGCATTCGATCACTTGCGTGATGCCGTCCGCGGCCACCTTTTGCATGGTTTCCACCCAGCGCACGGGGCTGGCAGCCTGGCGCACGAGCGCATCCTTGATGCCGGCCACGTCATTGACGATGGCCACGTCGACGTTGTTGATCAGGGCGATCTGCGGCGCGGCGAACGTCAGGCCCGCCATGTATTCGCGCAGACGGTCCGATGCCGGCTTCAGCAGCGACGAGTGGAATGGCGCGGAGACGGGCAGCTTCATGGCGCGCTTGGCGCCCTTGGCCTTGGCCAGTTCGCAGGCGCGCTCGACGGCAGCCGTGTGGCCGGCGATGACCACTTGCGCAGGTGCATTGAAATTGACGGGCTCGACCACCAGGGCCGGGTTTTCCGCCGCCGCTTCCGCACAGGCGGCGCGCACGTCGTCGTCCGACAGGCCCAGCACGACAGCCATCGTGCCCTGCCCGACGGGCACGGCTTCCTGCATGGCTTGCGCGCGGAAACGCACGAGCGGCACGGCATCCTTGAAATCGATGACGCCGGCGGCGACCAGCGCCGAATATTCACCGAGGCTGTGGCCGGCGACGACCGTCGGCACGGGACCGCCGGCCGCCAGCCAGGCGCGGTAGAAAGCCACGGCCGCCGTCAGCATCACGGGCTGCGTGTTGGTGGTCAGGTCCAGTTCTTCCTTCGGACCTTCGGCGATCAGCTTGCCCAGGTCGAATTGCAGGGCGTCCGACGCTTCGGCCACGGTCTGGGCCACGACGGGGTTGCCGGCGAAGCCGTCGAGCATCGCAATCGCTTGCGAACCTTGGCCTGGGAAAACAAATGCAAATTGTGTCATGGTGACTCCGTTTTTTTAATAGTATTGCGGGATTACATGCGCGCCAGCACGGCGCCCCAGGTAAAGCCGCCGCCCACGCCTTCCATCATGACGTTGTCGCCCTTCTTGACGCGGCCGTCGCGCACGGCGATGTCCAGTGCCAGCGGGATGGAGGCGGCCGAGGTGTTGCCATGCTGGTCCACCGTGACGACCATCTTGTCCAGCGGCAAGCCGAGTTTCTTGGCCGTACTGTTCATGATGCGGATGTTCGCCTGGTGCGGAATCAGCCAGTCGATCTGGTCCGAGGTCATGTTGGCGTGTTCCAGGGCTTCGTGGGCGACTTTTTCCAGCACGGAGACGGCCAGCTTGAACACGGCCGGACCGTCCATGTACAGGAAGGCGCTGCCGTCCAGCGCGCCGCCGGCCAGGCTGCCCGGGACGCTGAGGATGTTCGAGTGGCGGCCATCGGCGTGCAGCTTGGTGGCCAGGATGCCCGGCTCGGTGGACGCCGTCAGGACGATGGCGCCGGCGCCGTCGCCGAACAGCACGCAGGTGCCGCGGTCGTCGAAATTGAGGATGCGCGAAAACACTTCGGCGCCGATCACCAGCACGTTCTTGTGCATGCCCGACTGGATGAAGCTGTCGGCCGTTGCCACCGCATAGACAAAACCGCTGCAGACGGCTTGCACGTCGACGGCGGCGCAGTTATTCGTGATGCCCAGCTTGTTTTGCACGATGCAGGCCGTGCTGGGGAAGCTGCCGAAGAAATCGGGGGTCGAGCTGGCGACGATGATCAGGTCCAGGTCGTTGCCGCTCAGGCCAGCCATTTCCAGGGCCTTCCTGGCCGCTTCCACGCCCAGGTCCGAGGAATTTTGCGTCGGCGCCGCGTAATGGCGCGCCGAGATGCCGCTGCGCGACACGATCCATTCATCCGACGTCTCGATGCCTTTGGCGGCGAGCTGTTCGGTCAAATCCTGGTTGGTGACGCGTTTCTCCGGCAGGTAGCTGCCGGTACCGATAATTTTGCTGTAGATTTTGCTAAAAACAGTCATGCAAGTACCCGTCCACTAAATGGTAGAGCTTGTTGATGTAGGTTCGTCCGGTACTGGCGTGCGCGGCATCAGCTCGGCGATCAGGCTGGCCAGGTGCGCTTGCACGTCATTTTTTGCCGCATCAAAGGCGCGGCGCAAGGCCCATTCGAAGGAATAGGCATCGGCGCTGCCATGGCTCTTGAAGACGAGTCCACGCAAGCCCAGCAGGCTGGCGCCGTTATAACGCGACGGATTCAGGCGGTTGCCGATGGCTTTCAGGGCCCCGCGGGCGATCAGCGCGCCCAGCATGGTAATCGGATTGCGCTTGAATTCGGAAGTGAGCACGTCTTTCATGAAGCGCGCCAGGCCTTCGATGGCTTTCAGGGTGACGTTGCCGACGAAACCGTCGCAGACGACGATATCGGTCGTGCCCTTGAAGATGTCGTTGCCTTCCACGTTGCCGTAGAAGTTCAGCGCGCCGCGCTCGTGGTCGGCCTGCAGCAGCTTCGAGGTGAGTTTCACCACTTCATTGCCCTTGATATCTTCCGTACCCACGTTCAGCAAGCCGATCGTGGGACGGGCGATGCCTTCCATGGCGGACACGAGCACGGAACCCATGATGGCGAACTGGTGCAGGTGATGCGGTTCGCAATCGACGTTGGCGCCCAGGTCCAGCATGTAGGTGGGGCCGTTCTTTTGATTCGGCAGGATGCTGCAGATGGCCGGGCGGTCGACGCCGGACATGGTTTTCAATACATAGCGCGACACGGCCATCAGGGCTGCCGTGTTACCGGCGGAGACGGAGGCTTGCGCCACGCCGCTCTTGACCTGTTCGATGGCCACGCGCATGGACGAATCCTTCTTGCGGCGCAGGGCCACTTCCAGGGGGTCGTCCATGGTAACTTGTTCGGAGGCATGCAGTACCGACAGGCGCGGGTGCGCGTCGGCTTTGTGTTTTTTCAGTTCGGCACGGATCACGTCTTCCAATCCAACAAGGATCAGTTCGGCTTCAGGCTCATGTTTTACGAAGGAAATTGCTGCGGGGATAGTGACTGAGGGACCATGATCTCCGCCCATGCAGTCGATAGAAATTTTGATTGTCATTTGTTTTGATTCAGTACCGCTGCGGGCTTGCGGCAAGATGTGAATCGGACTGGAGCATACCAAGGCGGCGCATGCGACCACAGCTCTGGCAAGCTTGATTCAAAATGACGGTGTGCAAGATGAATTGCAGCCGATAAAAAAGAAGAAGCGGCGCCACGCCGAATAACCACGTAACACCGCTTTCATCTTACCCAACAAAAACGTCGATTACTCGTCGTTTTTGGTCTTCAGCACTTTACGGCCACGATAGAAGCCGTTAGGGCTGATATGGTGACGCATGTGGGTTTCGCCGGTAACTGGCTCGACGCTCAATTGCGGCGCGACCAGGAAGTCGTGCGAACGGTGCATGCCGCGCTTGGAAGGGGTTTTCTTGTTCTGTTGAACTGCCATGATGACTCCTAATACATAAGTTCTAAAATTTTAGCACAATCGATTAGCAAATACATGCGAATCGAGTATCCCAGCGGCAAAGACTACCCGAAAATAGCCCGGACCGACATCGTTTATTACAATTACATTTCACTACACTTGCCATACTCGATTACTACACGCGTTTGACACGTTCTCTAAACGGAACCTCACAAACCTACTGCGCGCCCCACTATCGCCTCGGCGTTGCTCAGCGTACTTCCGTACGCTTGCGCTACTCAAGACGATATTGGACCGCTCGCTACGGTTTTTGAGGCCCCCTACAAACTACCACTACTACTTAACTTTTCTCTTAACTTATTCTGGCTTCAAGTCTTTCAGTGCCGCAAACGGCGACTTCTTTTCAGTCTTGAGAGCATCGAGCTGCGCCGTATCGGGGCAGACGTCATGTTTGGGTACCTGCGGCAGGGCCAGCAAGGCTTCATCTTCGATCAGGGCCGAGGCATCCATGCTGCGGCTGCCGACGATCACGTCGATCGTTTCATCGTTGATGATTTCTTCGATCTCGTCCGCATGCTCGTCATCCTTGCCCAGCATCAGAACAGTCGAAGAATCAATCGCGTAAGCATACGGAGTCAGGCAGCGCTGGCAAACCAGCTGAACGGTGCCGTTGACCGACAAGGTCAGTTGCGGGTAGCCCAGCTTGCTGGTGCCGCCGACGACCTTCCAGGCGATATCGCCGGAAGCATCTGCACAATCCTTGGTCAACCGGGTCATTTCAGCGACAGGAGTTACACCCTCGCGGCTCCCGCTGATACGACAAAAATCAAAGGCGTCGATCACAAAAGCATTCATTGGTAGAAAATTTCCCCGGAAAACCTGCGATAATAACAGGGTTTTAAGCGCCGAGTCAAAGGCTAAGCATCTTTTTTGATGCCTTGATTACAAGCCGATTGCCATTTCGTGACATCTTCATCAACATCGTCATGCCGCATGGAGCCTCAGTTGTGGGCTCCGCGCCCTGGAATTTGCGTGAAATTCCGCTGACATCGACCAGTGCGGCCATGCCGGCCGCCATCCACTACCGAATGATACCAACTTCCGCCCCATTGCGCTTGATTCTTGCATCGAGTTCGACCTACCGCAAGGAACTGCTGGAACGCCTGCGCCTGCCGTTCGAGGTGGCCGTGCCCGACCTCGACGAACGCCCCCTGCCCGGCGAAAGCCCCAGCGCCACGGCCCTGCGCCTGGCGCAGGCCAAGGCACAGGCCGTGCTCGACCGCCATCCCGGCAGCCTCGTCATCGGCTCCGACCAGGTCGCCACCCTGGACGGCGCGCAGATCGGCAAGCCGGGCAACCATGCCGTTGCCCTGCGCCAGCTGCAAACCATGCGCGGCCGCCAGACCGTGTTCCACACGGCACTGTGCCTGCTCGATGGGCGCCAGACGCCCGCCGTGGCGCAGGTGGAAGACATCCAGACCCGCGTCACCGTGCGCGACCTGCCCGACGCGGAACTGGACGCCTACCTGCGCATCGAGCAACCGTACGACTGCGCCGGCAGCGCCAAGAACGAGGGCCTGGGCATCGCCCTGCTCGAACGCATCGACAGCACGGACCCCACCGCCCTTACCGGCCTGCCGCTGATCGCCCTCACCGGCATGCTGCGCAAGGCAGGCGTGGCGTTTTTCACATTTTAATCACCCTGGGGTCAGACCCGACGGAGGAGCAGGCTCAATGGAGCACGCTCCGATCCCGAAGGTCTGACCCCGGTCTATACAAAGCTAACACTATGACCGGCATCCTGTACCTGATCCCCAACCACCTCGGCCTGTCCGACGGCCCCGCCGACCCGCTGGGCCACATCATTCCCAGCCAGGTGCAGCAGATCACCTCGCAGCTCGATTATTTCGTTGCGGAAAACGCCAAGACGGCGCGCGCCTTCCTGAAACTGATCGGCAGCCAGTATCCGCTGGCCAAGCCCTTGCAGGAAATCACCATTTCCGAACTCAACGTCAACACCCCGGCGCAAGCGCTGGCCGGCTTGCTGGCGCCGTTGCTGGCGGGACGCGACGCGGGCCTCGTGTCGGAAGCGGGCGTGCCCGCCGTGGCCGACCCCGGCGCCGACCTGGTGCGCCTGGCGCACCAGCACTCTATCCGCGTGCGCCCGCTGGTGGGACCGTCCTCGATCCTGCTGGCCGTGATGGCCAGCGGCTTGAACGGCCAGAGCTTCGCCTTCAACGGCTACCTGCCCACGGATGCGGCCCAGCGCGCCAAGCGCATCAAGGAACTGGAAGTGCGTTCGCGCACGGAAAAGCAGACCCAGCTCTTCATCGAGACGCCCTACCGCAACGCCGCCATGCTCGAAGCCCTCGTGGCGCAATGCGCCCCGTCCACCCTGATCTGCGTCGCCACCGACCTGAGCCTGGACACGGAAAGCGTGCAGACGTGGAATGGCGGGCAGTGGAAGAAACAATTGGCCGCCGGCAAGGCACCGGACTTCCACAAGAAACCCACCGTGTTCTTGCTGCTGGGACAGTAAACGACAAACGCCACGAACATATTTGCCGTGGCGTTTACTTTGCTTAACTACGATGGTTACGACACCTGACAACACCGTAGCGGGCGCAAGGGCGAGGTGGCCAGGAAGCGCAACCGTACTCCAGTACTGGTACGGTGAGCATCGCAGCCCGCCTGTCCCGACGCGCAGCAGGTTAGTTCAGGCGCCCTCAGACGCGGCGCGTGCCCGTGTTTTTCTGTCCGCCCTTGCCCGTCTCCAGCACGAACTTGGCGCCATCGTCGCGGCCCAGCACTTTTACCAGGTACGGCATGACTTCGCGCAACATCGGCTCCAGGGTGTACGGCGGGTTCAGGATGAACATGCCGCTGCTGTGCAGGCCGAAGCCGTCCGGCGACGGCGTGTTCACCGTCAGGGTCACGTGCAGCCAGTCCGAGCAGGGCAGCTGCTTGAGCTTGTCGGCGAACTGGCGCGATTCCATGCGCTGCAGCACCGGATACCAGACGGCATACATGCCCGACGGGAAGCGCACGAGGGCGTCGGCCAGGGTGTCCTTGACCTTGCGGTAATCCATCTTGTCTTCGTATGGCGGATCGATCAGCACCAGCGCGCGGCGCGATGGGGGCGGCAGCAGGGCTTTCAGGCTCTGGAAGCCGTCCGCCTTGGTGATGATGACGCGCTTGCCGCGCACGGTGGGACGCTCGCCCTGGGCCAGCGCATGCGCCTCGACCTTGCGGAAGTTGTCTGCCAGAATCTTTGCATCGGCGGGGTGCAGCTCGAACAGGCGCAGACGGTCTTGCTCGCGGCTGACCTTGTCGGCGCAGTACGGCGAACCCGGGTAATAGCGCATCTTGCCGCTCGGATTCATTTCCTTGATCAGCTTCATGTACTCGGCCAGCGAGGCGGGCAGGTCCGTGCGGTCCCACAGGGGCGCGATGCCCGTTTCGTACTCGGCATTCTTCGAGGCGTAACCGCCGTCGAGCGCATATACGCCTGCGCCGGAGTGGGTATCGATATAACTATAGGCGGTATCTTTTTGATTCAGGTACTGCAACAACTGAATCTGCACATAATGCTTCAACACATCGGCGTGATTACCCGCGTGAAAGGCGTGGCGGTAACTCAACATAAGCTGGCTAATTCCATAATAAAAATAAACAAAGGCGGGAGCGCTGACACCGGGCAGGGCATGAAACAGACTGGAGGAGTCAGGCTGCGGGGCCAGGAAACAGCATGGACCAGCGTAATCAGCGCGCAATTACCAGCATTATCCACCAGAAAGGTGGGTTGCATCAAAAAACACGGATAAACAAGCCCATGCATTCTCGGGACTGCGCCGGCCGGGCGCGGTAGAATACGCGCATCGGGCGCCCCGCGTCCATTGCCCTACTCATATAGATGACCATGCACAGCCTGACCCTCACGACCGATAACCGCAGCGACGTCGCGGCAGCCCTGGCCGGCCCGCGCTGGACCGTGGCCTGCCTGTGCGCGCTGTGGTGCGGCACGTGCGGCAGCTACCGCGCCACGTTCGAGGAACTGGCCGCGCGCCACCCGGACACGCTCTTCGTCTGGATCGACATCGAAGACCAGGCCGACGTGGTGGGCGACCTCGACATCGACAACTTCCCCACCCTGCTGATCCAGCGCGAAGACAACGTGGCCTTCTTCGGCACGGTCTTGCCCGACGGCGGCCTGGCGCACCTCATGGTGCAGGCGCAGCAGGCGCTTGGTGCCGAGGAACTGGCGCGGCTGTCGACCAGCACGCCGGAGCGGCGCGACTGGCAGCGCGACTGCAATCTGCGTCAATTACTGGCCGCTACCCTGGCCTGACCCATCTCAGGCCAGGCGCAGCGGCAGGCTGCGCAGCCGTTTCCCCGTCAAGATGAAGACGGCGTTGGCCACGGCCGGCGCGATGGGCGGCGTGCCCGGCTCGCCCACGCCCTCGGGATGCTCGGCGCTGGCGATGATGAGGGTCTCCACCTGGGGCGTCTGGCCCATGCGCAGCACGGGATAGTCGTGGAAGTTGCTTTGCTCGACTTTCCCCTCCTTGAAGGTGATCTCGCCGCCCAGCGCCGCCGACAGGCCGAACAGCACGGCCGATTCCATCTGCTGGGCGATGATGTTCGGATTGACGGCGATGCCGCAATCGATGGCGCACACGACGCGCTGCACGCGGATTTCGCCGTTTTCCACGGATACCTGCGCCACCTGCGCGACGATGCTGCCGAAGGACTGGTGCAGGGCCACGCCGTGCGCGTGACCGGGCGGCGGCGTGCCCGCCCTGGCGACCGCCGCATCGAGCACGGCCAGGTGGCGCGGGTGCTGCGCCAGCATGGCGCGGCGGAAGGCGACGCCGTCCTGCCCCGCCGCGTGGGCCAGCTCATCGATAAAACTTTCCTTGAAGAACGCGTTATGCGAGTGCCCGACGGAGCGCCAGTAGCCGATCGGCACGGGGCTGTCGGCGATCACGTGGGCGATGCGCTGGTTGGCGATCTCATAGGGCATGTCGAATTCGCCTTCGGCCGTGGTCTTGTCCGGCCCCGCGCCCGGCAAGCCGAAATTGCGCTGCAAAAACTGGTGCGTGATGGAACCGCTGACGGATTTGTTGTCCCAGGACGCGATACGGCCCTGCGCGTCGAGGCGGGCCGCAAAGCGGGCCAGCGCGGCGGGACGGTACATATCGTGCTGCGTATCCTGCTCGCGCGTCCACAGCAGCTGCACGGGCAGGCCATCGCACTGCAGGGCGATGGCGACGGCTTGCGCCACCATGTCCACTTCCAGGCGGCGGCCGAAACCGCCGCCCAGCAGCAGCACCTCGATCGTCACGTCCTGCGCAGCGACGCCGGCGACCTTGGCCGCCACGTCGACGGCGATGCCGGGCGCCTGCGTCGACACCCACAACATCACCTTGCCATTTTTCACCTGCGCGGTGCAGTTGACGGGTTCCATGGCGGCATGCGCGAGGAAAGGCGCGCGGTACTCGGCCTTGACGCTGCGCAAGGCCTGCACGGCCTTGCCCTCCACGTCGCCGCTGGCGTAATACGCATGGCCCGCCTCGCTGTCGAGCAGGCGGGCAAATCCGGCATACACGGCATCGCTGGACAGGGCCGCCTGCGGCCCCGCCTGCCACTGCACGGCCAGGGCGGCGGCCGCCGTCTTCGCGCGCCAGTACGTGTCGGCCACCACGGCCACGCAGGAGGGAGACGCCGTGCCCCGCTGGCGCAGCGCCGGCGTCAGGTCCGCCACCTTTTTCACGCCGGGCAGCGCCAGCACGGGCACCGCATCGAAGGCGGCGACGGCATCGCCCAGGCGCGGCGGCAGCTGCAGGGCCGCATACAGCATGCCGGGCGGGCGGGCATCGATGCCGAAGCGCGCGCTGCCGTTGACTTTCGACGGCGTGTCGCGGCGCGGCGCCGGCTGGCCGATCAGCTTGAACTCCCCGGGGGATTTGAGCGCGGGCGTGCCCGGGTCCATGCCGGCGGCGCGCTGCGCCAGGCTGGCGTAGCTGGCGCGCCGGCCATCCGCATGCAGCACTTCGCCCTGTTCTGTGCGGCACTGCGCGGCCGGCACCTGCCACTGTGCCGCGGCCGCTTGCAGCAGCATGGCGCGCGCGCAGGCGCCTGCCTCGCGCATGGGGCCCCAGCCATCCTTCACGCTGGACGAGCCGCCCGTGACGATCACGCCCAGTTCGCGCGCAGCCTTGGCCACCGTCCACTGCGCCAGCGCCTTCAGCCGACCCTGGTCGTCCGGGTGGAACGGCAGGCTGTCCTTGAGCATGGCGACATTGCCAAAGATTTTATCCATGGGCGCCTGGATCAGCTTGACGCTGCTCAAAGCCACGTCGAGTTCCTCCGCCACCAGCATGGGCAGGGCCGTATGCACGCCCTGCCCCATTTCGCTGCGCGGCATGGCCAGCAGCACCGTGCCGTCGGCCTGGATGGCCAGCCAGCCGTTCAGGGCCACGGCCCCGTCGGTGACGGGCAGCGGCGCACTGCCATGGAGGCGCTGGCGCGGCGGCAGCACGCCCCAGCCCAGCACCAGGGCGCCCACGCCGGCCACGCCGAAGCCCAGGCCACCGAGCAGGAAACGGCGGCGCGAAGTGGAAGAGTGTGCGGCCATGGGTAGTCCTTTATCGTGGTGGGTGGTCGAGCCAGCGCTCCAGCATATCCTGCGCCAGCACCGGACGGCTATATAAATAGCCTTGCGCCAGCTTGCAGCCGTGGCGCAGCAGGAACGCCGCCTGCTCTTCCGTCTCCACGCCTTCGGCGATCACGGACAAGTGCATGCTCTTGCCCAGCTGGATGATGGCAATGGCGATGGCCTCGTCGTTGACGTCCGTCGAGATATCCTTGATGAAGGAGCGGTCGATCTTCAGCGTCTGCACGGGCAGCTGTTTCAGGTAAGCCAGCGAGGAATAGCCGGTGCCGAAGTCGTCGATGGCCAGACCCACGCCGATGGCATGCAGGTCGTTGATGAAGCCCAGCGCGTCGCCCGTGTTCATGATCACCGATTCCGTCACTTCCAGCTGCAGGCGCTGCGGTTCCAGGCCCGTTTCCCGGAGGATGTCGGCCACCATGCCGGCGATGCTGCCCCGCTCGAACTGTTTCACGGACAGGTTCACGGCCATCTTCGGCACGCGCAGGCCCTGCGCCTGCCAGTGCATCATCTGGCGGCACGCCGCGTCGAGCACCCATTTGCCCAGCTGGTTGATGAAGCCGCTGTCCTCGGCCAGCGGAATGAAGCGGGCCGGCGGCACCAGGCCCAGTTCCGGGTGATTCCAGCGCACGAGCGCCTCGACACCGACCAGGCGGCCCGTGTCGATTTCCACCTGCGGCTGGTAAGTGAGGAAGATTTCGTTCTTCTCGATCGAGCGGCGCAAAAAGGTTTCCAGGCGCAGGCGCTCGACGCCCTCGCCCGTCATCGACGGCGCGTAGAAGCGGTAGCCGTTGCGCCCGCGCGCCTTGGCCTGGTACATGGCCACGTCGGCATTGCGGATCAGCATGTTCAAGTCCAGCGCATCGTCCGGATACAGGCTGATGCCCACGCTGCAGGTGACGAACAGTTCATGGTCGGCCACCGTGAACGGCTGCTCGAACATGGTCATCAGCTTTTCCGCCACCTGCGTGGCGCCATACTCGCCATCGATACGCTCGAGCAGGACGATGAATTCGTCGCCGCCCAGGCGCGCCAGGGTGTCGCCTTCGCGCAGGCGGGCCGCTAGCTGGCCGGCCACCTTCTGCAGCAATTCGTCGCCCACGTGGTGGCCCAGGGTGTCGTTGACGTTCTTGAAACGGTCCAGGTCGATGAACAGGATGGCCAGCTGCTCCTGGTCGCGTCCGGCGCGCTGCAGGGCGTGCTGCAGGCGGTCGTGGAACAGCAGCCGGTTCGGCAGCGCCGTCAGGGGGTCGTGGTGCGCCATGTGGTCGAGCTTTTCCTGCGACTCCTTGATCAGGGTGATGTCGCTGAACACGCCCACGTAATGGGTGGTGCCGGCGCGCGTGTCGCGCACGGCGCTGATGGTCAGCCACTCCAGGTAGATTTCGCCGTTCTTGCGCCGGTTCCAGATCTCGCCGCGCCAGAAGCCGGAGACGGCCAGTTCCTCCCACAAGGCCTGGTAAAAGGCCGCGTCGTGGCGTTCCGAGCGCGTCAGCGACGCATGCCGCCCCAGCGCCTCCGCTTCGCTATAGCCCGTGATCTGCGTGAAGGCGGGATTGATGGTGACGATGATGCCGTCCGCATCGACCACCATCACGCCGTCGGCGATATGTTCGAGCACGGTGGCCGACAGGCGCAGCTTTTCCTCGGCTTCCTTGCGCGCCGTGATGTCGGCATACACCCAGATGCTGCCTTCGTTGGGCCGCAGCGGATCGAGGGCGCAGCCGCTGACGAGCGCCCAGAACAGGCTGCCGTCGCGGCGCTGGTACTGGCGTTCCTCGCTGAAGTCGCCCCCCAGGGCCAGGGCCGGGTACTGGCGCTCGCCCGCCTCCTCGAAATCATACGAGGAAGTGAAGACGATGGCCGTCGAATTGCCCATCATTTGACCGGGATCATAGCCGAACAGGTCTTCGCAGCGGCGATTCACGGAAATGATGCGGCGGTGGCGCACGAACATCACGCCGAACATGACGTTGTCGAGGATGGCGCTCTGTTCCGTCAGCAGCGCCTCGATGCGCATTTCGTGGTGCTTGCGCTGGCTGATGTCGGCGATGATGCCGTCCACCCAGGTCACGCCGTGCTCGCCCGCCTGCGGCTGGCCGTTCTCGGCCACCCAGCGCTCGGTGCCGAAGGCGTCGATGATGCGGTATTCCAGCGCGTACGGCTGCACCTCGAGCACGGCCTGCCTGACGGCGCGGCGGTGTTCGCGGCGGTCTTCCGGACAGATCAGGTCGGCCCAGGCATGCGTGGTGCCGCGCATGAACTGGCGCGCGGAATAGCCGGCGATTTCCTCGATGGCGTCGCTGACGAAGTCGATGGGCCCGTCGGGCCGGTAGCGGAAGACGGCGCCCGGCACCTGCGTGACGATGGTGCGGAAGCGCTCCTCGCGCTGGCCCACGTCCTCGAACAGCTGGCCGATGGCGGCGCGCATCTGTTCCAGCTGGGCCGCCAGCCGGCCCAGCTCGTCATTGCTGCCCGAATCCAGGCGCGTGTCGAAATCGCCGTGCGACAGGCGGTCGGAAAAGCGCATCAGGCGGCGCAGCGGCTTGAGCAGGCGGCGGTTCAGGAACAGCACGATCAGCGCCATCGACACGGCCAGCTGCGCGCCCAGCACGAAAATATACGCCACCTGCTTTTCGCGCAGCTCCTGCTGGCTGCGCGCATCGTCCATCTCGACCACGACGTGGCCGATGCGTTCGCCGCGCACGAGGATGTCGCGCTCGGCCCGGTACACATTGCCCACGGAACGCTGCGGCGCCTGCAGGCGGATGAATTCCGTGTCGCCCTGCCCCACCACCTGCACCAGCAGCACGGCGCGGTCGCGCATCACCGATTCGACCAGCGAATGGGCCGATTCCGCATTCATGTTCCACAGGGATTCCTGCATGCCCAGCGCGAGGATGTCGGCGTTGCGCTGCAGCGATTCGTTCAGGCTGGTGCGCGCCGACTGGCGCTCGTGCACGCCCACCAGCAGGTAGCTGCCGATGATGGCGGGAATGACCAGGCCGCCAAACACGACCAGCAGCAGGGCGCCATAGATCGACGAGCCATACAGGGCGCTCAGGCGGGCACGCAGGCGTTGGTAGGGTGAATTAGACATGCAGGAACGGGGCAACAGGGATCTGGCGAGCGATCATCGAACGTTTTACGGGGGAATCCGGGTGGATGGGGCGGGAAGAAACTTTTTCAGAAGCAATTATGCATGGAAAAAGCGGGAAAAGTCACCAATAAACACGCGCTGCCAGCCGCCGCATGCCATATGCACAGGGCCGAAAAACCACACGTGCGTGCGCAGCGCCCATGGCGGCCAGCAGAAAACCGCGCCGCTTGCTATCATCGCGCCACTTCACCTAGAGGAACCACCATGACCTTCTCCATCTATTCCGCATCGATCCCCGTCTTCAAACAGATCCTGGGCAGCCTGGCCGCCATCCTGGACAAGGCGGAAACACACGCGCAAGACAAGAAAATCGACCCGAACGCCCTGCTGCAGTTCCGCCTGTTCCCGGACATGCTGCCCTTCGTGCGCCAGATCCAGATCGCCACCGACTTCGCCAAAGGCTGCGGCGCGCGCCTGGCCGGCGTGGCCGTGCCGCCGTATGAAGACAGCGAACAGAGCTTTGCTGAACTGAAGGCGCGCATCGTGAAAACCATCGCCTTCCTGGAAAGCCTGCCGCAGGCGGACATCGACGGCAGCGAAACGCGCGCCATCACCACCGGCAGCGGCGAAAAGACCAAGCACTTCACGGGCCAGACCTATCTGTTCCACTACGCGCTGCCGCACTTCTTCTTCCACGCAACGACGGCGTACGACATCCTGCGCCACAACGGCATCGAAGTCGGTAAAAAAGATTTTATTGGCAGTTATTAATAGCTGACGCCAATAGTACCGGGGTCAGACCCTCGCGGCCGCCAACGCTGAGCTCTGCGTTAGCGTCCTTGGGGGTCTGACCCCAGCAGTTGCCGTTGGGTCAAATCAAGTATTCCGGCGCGGATACCCCTGCGCCAGAATGCGTACCCACACCACTTCCTTCTCTTCATCCGTCATCGACACCCAGTGGGCCACTTCCACCACGGTGCGGCCGCAGCCGCGGCAGATTTCATCGAAAGTGGTCGAGCACACGGCCACGCAGGGCGTGTCCGGGCGCAGCGGCAAGTCCTTGTCCGCCATCAGGACACCTTCGGCACGCCGAGCTTTTCCCAGCCGTCGATGCCCAGTTTTTCCAGAGTGGCAATATTCTTGTCGAAAATCTCGGACGCTTCCGGGAACGCTTCCACGGCGCGCTCGATGCTGTCTTCGCGCAGCAGGTGCAGGGTGGGGTATGGCGAACGGTTGGTGTAATTGCTGATGTCGTCCTCGAACGTCTCGGCAAACTGGTAGTGCGGGTGGAAACTGGCCACCTGCAGTTCGCCGGCCAGGTGCATGTCTTCCACGGCCGCGTCGGCCACGTCGAGGAATTCGTTGTAGTCGAGGAAGTCGTTCAGGGTGTACGGGTGGATCAGCAGGGTCGTGTCGATCTGCTCGGGGTCCGCATCGGCCAGGATTTGCAGCTCGTCCATCAGCAGCGCCAGCAGATCTTCCGGATTGCTGGAATCGCAGACCACGTAGCGGATCTGCTTCTTGACGTGCACGGCCTTGGCGAACGGGCACAGGTTCAGGCCGATCACGGCTTTTTCCATCCAGGCAACGGTATTGGCGATGATGACGGCGTGGTCGTCGTCGTGGCGCGGCGGGGTGTTCATATGCGTACTCTCTATCGGTGACGTGGCCGGCGCGCAATTGGCCAGCCAAAGCCAAATTGTACGCACTCTTTGCGCAGTCTCATACCCGGCGCTTGCCAGGCTTGCGCCGGCTTCGTCGCCATGTATGCTATAACAGCGGCCGAATCACGCAAACGGCAAATTAAATTTGCAATAATTGCACTATTGGCGAATGGAAACTTAGCTATTTCCGCCTATGTGCTGTCATCATGCTGACATAATTCTTGACTCCGGCATGTGGATATACGTACACTCGCTGCTTAATCATGGGTCTGTCCGATGTTTCTCCGACGACAACAATGGAACACTATGCACGAAAACTCCTTTAAATCGACCGTCCTGGCGGCGTTGGCCCTGGCGCTTGCGCCCGCCCTCAGCCAGGCGTACGAAGCCGGTGTTGAGAGCGATAACGCGCCAGTCGCCGCCGCCGCACCTGCCCTGATCCCGATGACGCCCCAAGTCACGGCGAAACTCCCCACCCTCGACAACCGCCTGCAAAAGACCGACCGCCTGCTGAAAAACCTCAGCGACAGCTCCGATCCGCTGCGCGAAGCCGACGTCTGGGGCCGCATCCGCAGCGGCTATGCGATTCCCGACATTAACAACCAGCTGGTGGCCAACCACGTCAACTGGTACGCCACCCGCCCCGACTACATCGCCCGCACGACGGCGCGCGCCTCGCGCTACATCTTCCATGTGGTGCAGGAACTGGAAAAGCGCGGCATGCCGACGGAACTGGCCTTGCTGCCATTCATCGAGTCCGCCTTCAACCCGCAGGCGTTCTCCAGCGCGAATGCGGCCGGCATGTGGCAATTCGTGCCCGCCACGGGACGCGACTTCAACCTCAAGCAGAACATGTTCAAGGACGAGCGCCGCGGCGTGCTGGCCTCGACCGATGCGGCCCTGACGTATCTGCAGCGCCTGTATGACATGTTTGGCGACTGGCAACTGGCCCTGGCCGCCTACAACTGGGGCGAAGGCTCCGTGCAGCGCGCCATCAAGAAAAACCAGGCGCTGGGCAAGCCCACCGATTTCGAAAGCCTGGCCGACCTGATGCCGGCCGAGACGCGCAACTACGTGCCCAAGCTGCAGGCGGTGAAGAACATCATCGCCAATCCGGCCCAGTACGGCCTGACCCTGCCCGTCGTCGACAACCAGCCCTACTTCACGGCCATCGACAAGACGAGCGACATCGACATCACCGTCGCCGCCCAGCTGGCCGAACTGTCGATGGACGAATTCAAGGCCCTGAATCCCCAATTTAACCGCCCCGTCATCATCGGCGGCGAAAAGACGAAGATCCTGTTGCCACAGGAAAACGCCGCCAAGTTCACCACCAACCTGGCGCAATGGGGCCATGCCTTGTCGAGCTGGACCACGCACAAGATCACCAACGCGCGCGAACGCCTGGAAACCCTGGCGTCGAAATTCGGCACCACGGCCGACGTGCTGCGCCAGGCCAACAACATTCCCCAGCGTACCCGCCTGCGTGCCGGTTCCACCATCCTCGTGCCGAAAACGTCGGCCACGATGAACAAGGACATCACCCAGGAAATCGCCGACAGCGCCACCATGCTGCTGGAAGCGGACCGTCCCGAACGGGTCGCCAAGGCCGCGCACCGCGCCGCCAAGGGTGGCAAGGTGCAGGCCGCGCCCATCTCCCTGGTGAAACCGCGCATCCAGCGCGGCGGCGGCAACAACCGCGCCAAGGCCCGCCATTGAGTACACCTGGCATAAGCTAGTGCGCGTCGCGACGCTGCTGTCAGGCGTTGTCAGGCTACGCCACCCGCCCAGCACCTGATGCCCACCGGCCGCCACAGCCTAGCTGTCGCGGCCGGTGGTACATCCGCTCTACCCGCCCACCACCCAGACAGGAGTCGTCATGGCTTTCTTGCAAGGCAAAAAAATCCTCATCACGGGCCTGCTGTCGAATCGCTCCATCGCCTACGGCATCGCCAAGGCTTGCCACCGTGAAGGCGCCACCCTCGCCTTCACCTATGTGGGCGAGCGCTTCAAGGAGCGCATCACGGAATTTGCGGCCGAATTCGGCAGCGAACTGGTCTTCGACTGCGACGTGGCCAGCGATGAGCAGATCAGCGCCGTCTTCCGCGACCTGGCGCAGCACTGGGAACACCTCGACGGCCTCGTGCACGCCATCGGCTTCGCCCCGCGCGAAGCCATCGCCGGCGACTTCCTCGACGGCCTGTCGCGCGACAGTTTCCGCATCGCCCACGACATTTCCGCCTACAGCTTTCCTGCCATGGCCAAGGCCGCCCTGCCCCTGCTGCATCCGGGCGCGTCCGTGCTGACCCTGACCTACCTGGGCGCCGTGCGCGCCGTGCCCTACTACAACACCATGGGCCTGGCCAAGGCCTCGCTGGAAGCGTCCGTGCGCTACCTGGCCGAATCGCTGGGTCCGCGCGGTATCCGCGCCAACGGCATCTCCGCCGGCCCCATCAAGACCTTGGCCGCTTCCGGCATCAAGGATTTCGGTAAACTCCTGGGCTTCGTGGCCGAGCACGCCCCGCTGCGGCGCAACGTGACCATCGAAGAAGTGGGCAACACGGCCGCCTTTCTGCTGTCCGACCTGGCCTCGGGCATCACGGGCGAGATTACCTACGTCGATGGCGGCTTTTCGCAAGTGATGGCCGTCAATCCGGAAGTAGAGTAATGCGGTGATGACCGTTATTTGGCGGTTGTCACTTGACAACCGTCAAATAACGGTCTACCTTGGAGGCATCGCATGGCGCGCTCCCCGCACCCCAAGAAAGAAATCGAAGCGGCGCTGCGCCACGCGGAAAGCCAGGGCTGGCGCGTGGAAACGGGCGGCAGCCATGCCTGGGGCAAGATCTATTGCCCCTACAATAATGACGGCTGCCGTTGCGGCGCATTCTGCATCGCCTGCATCTGGAGCACGCCGAAAAATCCCGGCAACCACGCGCGGGCGATCCGCCGGGCGGTCGATCATTGCAGCGTGCACAAGCTGCTGCATGCCTTCGAGCAGCGCCAGACCAGGGAATAGCCATGGACTACATCTTCACCCTCAAATACCGCCTGCCGGACGACGAAACCGACCTCGACGCGCTGGCCGGGCGCCTGGGCAGCGGCGGCTGCGACGATGCGCTCGTGGGCATCGGGCAAGCGGGCCGCCTGGCGCTGGAATTCACGCGCGAGGCCGGCAGCGCCAGCGCGGCGCTGCAAAGCGCCATGGCCGACGTGAAAGCCGTCGTGCCCGGCGCCCGCCTCGTCGAGGCCGCGCCCGACTTCGTGGGGCTGACGGACGTGGCCCAGGTGCTGGGCCTGTCCCGGCAAAACCTGCACAAGCTGATGAACAAACACCGCCACAGCTTTCCCGCCCCCGTGCACGAAGGCAGCGCCACCATCTGGCACCTGGCCGACGTGCTGGCGTGGCTGCATGCCAGGGGCAGTTACCAGCTGGAACGCGGCCTGATCGACGTGGCCCGGGCGGCGCGGCAAATCAACCTGGCGCGGGAAGCGACGCAGACGCCGCCGCTGCCCGCCGACATGAGCGCCCTGCTCGCCTGATGGGCCGGGAACTGCGCGAAAACTACGTATTCATACTGATTTCACATAGGAAACACGGACAAAACGTGGTAGGCCCCGCGTTTATTCCCATTTAGACAGTGCAAAATGCCGGCAAATACGGTATAGTGTCGTTGTGCGCTGCAATATGTTTCCTTGAAGCGATGGCAACACCGCAGTTACATGCACTACAAACTTAGCAGCTTCGCAAGCCTTAGCGCATCCACAGGATGCCGCTTAATAAAGCCCTCCCGCCTTGTGTGTCGCACCTGACACCGTCCCGGCGCAAAGCTTTTGTGCCGAAATTTCTTTCTAGTTGAGTCATTTCGTTTTGGTTGGCGTTGCTATTTTGCGTTCTGCTTTTTGCAAGAACGCTGATTTTCACGAAAGAAAAAGAATGACATTTGAATCCTTAGGCCTGCATCCGTCCATCCTCGCCGCTCTGACCGAATCGGGCTACACCGCGCCAACCGCGGTACAGTCGCAAGCGATTCCCGCCGCGATCGAAGGCCGTGACCTGCTGGTCTCGTCGCAGACCGGTTCGGGCAAGACCGCAGCATTCATGCTGCCGTCGCTGCACAAACTGGCCAGCGCCGAACAAAGCGCCGCCGGCAAGACGCCGAACCAGGAAATGCAAGCATCGCGCGCCCGTGGCGAGCGTCCACGCTTCAAGGCTGCCCAGCCAAAAATGCTGGTGCTGACGCCGACGCGCGAACTGGCCCTGCAAGTGACCACCAACACCGACAAGTACAGCACCGGCATCCGCCGCATCAAGGCCGTATCGATCCTGGGCGGCATGCCTTACCCGAAACAGATGCAATTGCTGGCCAAGAATCCTGAGATCCTGGTCGCTACCCCTGGCCGTCTGATCGACCACATGGATTCGGGCAAGATCGACTTCTCGCAACTGGAAATCCTGGTGCTGGACGAAGCCGACCGCATGCTGGACATGGGTTTCATCGACGACATCGAAAAAATCGTCGAAGCGACGCCGGAAGGCCGCCAGACCATGCTGTTCTCGGCAACCCTGGATGGCGTGGTCGGCAACATGGCCCGCCGCATCACGAAAAACCCGCTGGTCATCCAGGTGGCAAGCTCGAGCAACAAGCATGAAAACATCACGCAGCGCGTGCACTTCGTCGACGACCTGTCGCACAAGAATCGCCTGCTGGACCACCTGCTGCGCGACGAAACGCTGGACCAGGCTGTTGTGTTCACCGCCACCAAGCGTGACGCCGACACCATCGCCGACCGCCTGAACATCGCCGGTTTCTCGGCTGCCGCCCTGCACGGCGACATGCACCAGGGCGCGCGTAACCGCACCCTGGACGGCATGCGCCGCGGCCAGGTGAAGGTGCTGGTTGCCACCGACGTTGCCGCCCGCGGCATCGACGTGCCAACGATCACCCACGTGTTCAACTACGACCTGCCGAAGTTCCCGGAAGACTACGTCCACCGCATCGGCCGTACCGGCCGCGCTGGCCGCAATGGCCTGGCCATCTCGCTGGTGAACCACGCTGAAGGCATGAACGTCAAGCGCATCGAACGCTTCACCAAGCAATTGATCCCGGTCAATGTCATCGAAGGTTTCGAGCCGAAGAAAACGGCCTCGGCACCACGTTCGAGCGCCCGTCCAGGCGGCTGGAAACCAGGCGACAACCGCGGCGGCGCGAAACCGGGCCAACGCACGTTCAGCAAGCCGGGCGCACCGCGTAAAGACGGCGCACCTAGCACCGGCGGCGGCTACAAGGGTTCCAACCCGCGCAGCACCGACGGCGCACGCCGCAGCTACGGCGACCGTTAATCACGGTTCCCTGCCGCCAGCAGGCGGCAGACAATAAAAAAACGGCCACCAGATCGCTCTGGTGGCCGTTTTTTTATTGTCCGGCAATTTACTTCTTCGACACCTTCTGGCGCGACAGCTTGCGCAGCTTGGCCTGCTCGAAGCGCAGCTGCTGCTCCGGCGTCTCCAGCACCAGCGGCGGCACGGCCACGGGCTTGCGGTTGGCATCCACGGCCACCATGGTGAAGTAGCAGCTGTTGGCGTGGCGCACCAGGCGCTGCTGGATGTTTTCCGTCACCACGCGGATGCCCACTTCCATCGACGTCGTGCCCGTGTAGTTGATCGAGGCCAGGAAGGTCACCAGTTCGCCCACGTGGATGGGCTGCAGGAACATCACCTGGTCCACGGACAGGGTCACTACGTAGCTGCCCGAATAGCGGCTGGCGCAGGCATAGGCGACGCTGTCGAGATATTTCAGGATGGTGCCGCCGTGCACGTTGCCGGAAAAGTTGGCCATATCGGGCGTCATCAGGACCGTCATCGTCAGTTCGTGGGCCGACCAGTTCATCGCGCTGTCCAAAGTGTTCTCCAAAGGGGATGGTTTATCAATGCATGGGGGATATGAAAACCGGCCCCAGGGGCCGGTGGCAGGGACCGGCTGTTACAGTCCCAGGGTGTCGATGTCGGCCAGCGAGTCGCGGCCCTTGTCGGAAATGTCGTGGCCCTCGCCTTCGGCGCGCGCCACGATGTGGGCTTTCTTGCCCAGGAAGTAGGCCACGTCCGTGTCCAGCTTGGTCAGCGGATCGGCAGCCACGGCGCGCAAGCCCATGATGCAGCGGCGCAGGAACAGCATCTGCTGGGCCTTCTCGGTGATGGACAGGCGGCCATCGCGCGCGTAGCTGAGCAGCTTCAGGCCGGACAGGCGCTTGGCATTGCGAGCAACGCAAGCGCTGGGGCGCTCGGTCTTGATGCCGCGTGCAACTTGCTCCAGCGCGTCATATTCATCGGTTGTTAATTTCTCGTTCTTCATTACTTTTCCATAAAAGGCCAGGTGTTCGGCCCCCATGGTACGCGCCCCGCTGCGCATCGGCAACAGGCAACGTGATTCAGCCGCCGCCCGCCCCGCGGACGGCGCGCTGAAAAGACGCCAGGACGGCGCTTATTTGTAGCTGCGCAGCAGCAGCCAGGCCAGGCCGCAACCAGCCACGGCGCCAGCCAGCGCCAGTGCCACCATGTTCTTGCTGGTGATCACAGGGCGACGGCCCAGGTAAATTTTGTTATGCAAGGAATTGCCCATGATGGTCTCCTGTACAAGAATTTTTATGATGTCTCATTATAAGAACAGAATCGTGACGGCCGCATGACACACAGCAGTTCAGCCTTGATTTGTATCCACTCGGCAACGTTTATTGGCATTTTTGTTGTTTAAATGGCGTGGCTATCCGGCCGCCCGCGCAATCCATTTCCGACTAGAAATAAACAGGGCGTGCGGCAGCACGGCGCCTCGCGTTCAGCCCATCTTGACGGGTGGCGGCGGCGTCGGCTCCTCGACGGGCACGGGCTCCGTGTGGGGCGGCTTTTCCGCTGGCGGCACCAGCGGATCGCCTTCGGGCGGCGGCGGGATATCCGGTTCGGGCGTGCTGTGCGCACGCAGCGGGGCGTGACGGGATGGTAGTTGCATGGTGTGACCTCCTTTGCCTGCAACTGTAGCCCAGGACGGGAAAGGCTGGCGCCCGCAAGCGGCGCCCTGCCGGCACGCCGTCCCGTGCCAGACGCGGGCCGCGCCGGCCCTGGCCTTCCCGGCCGCCGTGAACAGGCGGCGCGAAACGTCGGCTTTCTTTACACGCGCGCGCAAAATGGCTGACCCGTTTTTGTAAGTCCTTGAATGTAAATAGAAAGATGAGATGGTACAAATTCTGCTTGAAGGGCGTATGAGGTTATCTGAGGCAGACGCCACAGTGACCTGGTCCGATCAACCCTCACGCTGAAGGAAATGCCATGAAACCGCTGTCCTCATTCCTGCGTCTCGCACTCTCCGCGGCCGTCATCGGCGCCGCGCTGATCAGCGCGCCCGCATCCGCCGGTCCTTTGTTTACCGTCAATGAAGGTTCCGTTCCCGGCGCCGCCCCCAACCTGGTGGTGGCCGACCGCATCAGCTTTGAATATCACGCGCGCATCGAACAGACCATCGTGGGTGGTCTCGGCGGCGGCAACGATCCCTTCACTGAAACGGGCTTCCTGAGCAAGGCCGCGTTCGGCACCCCCGCCAACGGCAGCATTCCATCGCAGCTGAACGCCCTCAATGGCTATGGCATGTATGGCCTGTTCACCATCACCGGCCAGGCGGACGCCCTGGCTGCCGGCATCCATGCCACCTTCCAGACCCTGACCATGACGCTGTACATCGATCCCAACCAGGATACGACGCTGTCGCTCAGCAACGTCGCAGGCTCGCCGGTGAACGTGGGCGGCATCTCCGCGGATGACTATGCAATCGTGACCTACACCCTCGATGTGGGCGAAGCGCACATTTTCGACGGCCTGGCCCAAGGCGACTTCAAGGCCTTGCTTAACGCGACGCTGACTCCGCAAGGACAATTATTCTTCGTCAATCCCAATCCGTTTTTCCCCCTGGAGTCTCTCAGCGGGAATACGAACAGTTTCGTCGGCGGCAGCCTGACCGACAGTTTCGTCGCGATGGCCGATGGGGGCGGCCTGGAATTGTTCCAGGCGGCAGTACCTGAGCCAGGCACGATCGCCCTGCTGGGCATCGGCCTGTTTGGCCTGGGCATGACTGCGCGCCGCCAGCAAGAGGGACAGCGCAAGTCCTGACATGGGCATCACCCCGCTGAAAAGCCGCCGGCATCCCCGGCGGCTTTTTCCGCTGCGGCAGCGCCCCGGCGCATGCCGTTCACGCCGGCGGCCTTGCCTCGGCCGGCGCCACCAGCAAGTCCTGCAGCGGCCGGCGCAGGGAACGGGCCTGCGCCGCCGGCCCGGCGCCCAGGCGGCCGAGAAACACGGCCCGCCCGGCGGCCGCCGTCCCCAGCACGGCCTGGCATTGCGCCGCCAGGTCCTGCGCCAATTCCTGCATGCCATCCGTGCGGGAAAAGGCCCGCCGTTCGCGCACGTAGCGGGAAAAGATCAGCGGCGTCAATTCCGGCTGCAGTTGCAGGCCCAGCTGCGTGGCCGTCAGCCAGAAGCGCTGCACGGCCCTGCCGGCCGCCACATAGTCGTCCGTGTGGCGCGGCGGCGCCTCGGCCAGCAGCAGGAAATGCGCGCCGCAGTAGATACCTGGCAGCAAGTCCATCTGCAGGCGCGGCGCGACGGTGCCCGCCAGCCAGGTATTGAAGAAGTCCACGCGGCGCCAGCTTTGCATGACCCAGCGCATCAGCCGCGCCGTCATGGGGTCCACGCCCAATGCCTGGTCCGGGATGCGGTCGGCGCTGTAGCGCGCGCCCCACTCGATGACGTCGCGGTGCACCTTGTGCGCTTCGGGCATGGTCAGGCGCAGGCGGGCATTGTCGAACATCAGGCGCGCGCAGGCCAGGCGCGCGCGCCAGCCCTCGAACCATTGCACCTGGTAGCCCGGCGGCAGGCTGGCCGCCAGCGCCGCCTTTTCGCTGGCGCGCAGGCGGCGCGTGCTGAGCCGGCGCCGCTGCACGCTGCGCCGGGGCAGGAAGGCCGCCAGCGGGTCGGGCGCCAGGCCGGGACTGTCGACAAAATGCACGTCGAAGGTGGGCAAGGTCTCGGGCATGTCCGCGCGCCGGCGCGCCGCCATGCGCAAGCCATGGCTGCTGGCCGCCAGCGCCATGCTTTCCAGCAAGGCACCCAGCGACAGCTGGCTGGGATGGCCGTCGAGGTCGTACACGCAATGGCTGCGCGTATCGAAGCCGTGCACGACGACGTGGCGCCCGTCGACGACTTCGAAGCGCCACGGCTGCGTATTGTCGCCGCTGGGCGCCCAGCGCGCCTGGTCGAGGATGTTTTCCAGGACGGGATCGATCTGCAGTGCTGGCGCCATTTATGCCCCCTGCGCCGCGCGGCGCCGCTTGATGATGGCCATCGCCAGGCGTTGCAGCGGGTGGCGGTTGCCGCCGGGACGCCAGGTATGCACGAGCTTGTTGCGGTAGGCATCGAAATGCTGGCCGTGCGGCGCCGCCAGCACCTTGCCGCGTTTCAACAAGATCTTCAACGCTTCCGTGGCGGCCGCGCCCGCGCACAGCTGGCAGCCCATGATGGTCGACGGCCCGCGCCGCTCCTTCAGATTGATGGCGGACGGGTCCACCAGGTAGGGGCCGTGCAGGCCGGCCGGCGCCAGCCCGACGAGGAAGCGCAGGGCTTTTTCTTCCTCGGGCAAGTCGCCCCAGCCGAAATATTCCTCGAACGTCATGCCGCCCGGCAAGAAGTTGAGCACGGCCGTGCCCATGCCCAGCGGCGCGGCCGTGATGGCGGGGATGCCCAGGTGCGCGCAGCGGGCGAACGTGGCCTGGCGCGCGGGGAAAGCGAAGAAATCTAGGCCATCCACGTACAGGTCCACGCCGTCGAAGAATTCGGCCAGATTGCTGTCATGTATGCCATCGGGAAATTGTTTAATCTCCAGTTCGGGATTGATATCCCGCGCCATCTGCGCCAGCACGGCCACCTTGGGCTGGCCCAGGGTAGAGACCATGGCGCCCGCCTGGCGGTTGAAGTTGGCGATATCGAAGGTGTCGAAGTCGGCGATGTGGAAGGCGCCGATGCCCAGCCGCGCCAGGGTCAGCAAATGCACGCCGCCCACGCCCCCCATGCCGGCGATGGCCACGCGCTTGCCGCGCAAGCTCTCCTGCTCCGCCTGCGTGACCCAGCCCAGGTTGCGGGCGAACGCCGCGTGATAGGAAAAACCGTCTGTCATGCTCACCTCTACTCTACGTCCGCGAAGGACCAAGAAGGGTTTGACAGACGATCAGGCGCCAAGTTCCCTTGCGCTCAAGAAAAAGTCGCCTAGCGGCCCAGCCGGCGCGGTGCCGGGGCCGCGCGCTGCACCGCCGCGCCCACCTTGAACACGCTGACGATCTGCGCCAGGCCCGCCGCCTGCTCGTTCATGGCCTGCGCCGCCGCCGATGCCTGCTCGACGAGGGCCGAGTTTTGCTGCGTCATGTTGTCCATCTCGACGATGGCCTGGTTGATCTGCTCGATGCCGGCGCTCTGCTCGGCGCTGGCCGAGGAAATCTCGGCCACGATATCGGTCACGTGCTGCACGCTGGAAACGACTTTTTCCATCGTCTCGCCCGCCAGCGCGACGAGTTTTTCACCCGCGCCCACCTGTTCGGCGGAACTGTCGATCAATTGCTTGATCTCTTTCGCGGCGGCGGCCGAGCGCTGCGCCAGGTTGCGCACTTCCGTCGCCACGACGGCGAAGCCACGGCCCTGCTCGCCCGCGCGCGCCGCTTCCACGGCCGCATTCAGGGCCAGGATATTCGTCTGGAAGGCGATGCCGTCGATGACGGCGATGATGTCGCCGATCTTTTGCGACGAGGCATTGATGGCGCCCATGGTCTCGACCACCTGGCCCACCACGCCGCCCGCCTGGCTTGCCACTTGCGAAGCGGAAATGGCCAGCTGGTTGGCCTGGCGCGCATTGTCCGCATTCTGGCGCACGGTCGAGGTCATTTCTTCCATCGTCGAGGCCGTCTCTTCCAGGGAGCCCGCCTGCTGTTCCGTGCGCGCCGACAGGTCGTGGTTGCCGGACGCGATCTCGCCCGATGCCGTGGAGATCGATTCCGCATCCGTGCGCACCTGGCTCACCAGGTGCGCCAGGTTGTCGCGCATGGCCTTGATCGCCATCAGCAGGCTGGACGTGTCACCGGGGCGCGTGTCGATGTGCGTGGTCAGGTCGCCCTGGGCGATCTGCGCGACGATGGCGGCCGCGTAATCGGGTTCGCCGCCCAGCTGGCCCAGGATGCGGCGCAGCATCAGGGCCGCCAGGCCGCCCACCACCAGCATCAGCGCCGCGCCGATGGCCAGCAGCACGCCCGCCTGGGCCCAGAACTTGTGGTTGATGTCATCGATGTAGGTGCCCGTGCCGATGAGCCAGTCCCACGGCGCAAATTTCACCACCGCATACATCTTTGCCACGGGCTCGGCCACGCCGGGCCGCGTGCCGTCCGCCTGCACGAGGCCGATGCGGCTGTTGGCCAGGGCCGCGCGGTAGCGGTCGCCCGACTGCTTCATGTTCTTTTGCGGCACGCCGATGCGCGCTGCGTTCGGGTGCACGTACAGCAGGTCCGTGCTGAAATCGCGCACGAAATAATACATCTCGTCCTTGACGAAGCTGCCGATGGCCAGCTTGGCTTGCTGCTGGGCCTGCTCACGCGTGAGCTTGCCCGACTGTTCCAGCGCATACGCCTTTTCCACCGCAGCGTTGGCCAGCTCGACGAGCACCGTCAATTGCTCGACGCGCTCGGCCATCATGGTCTGGCGCAGGGAATACAGGGAAAAGGAAGCGATGAGGACGATGCCCAGCAAGGTGCTGAAACACAATAAGAGTATGCGCGAACGGAGAGTCATGGATGCCTGGAGTCAAGGGAAAATAAGTTGCCCGATAGAAATCTTTTCAGAAAAGCAAAACGGGCGGCGCTACCGGGCTGATGCCCGGCAGGCACCGCCCGCGTTGTTGTTGATAAATCTCTGTGGCCGGTCAGGCCAAGGCTTCCTTGGCCGCCTCTTCCGGCGTCAAGCCGTCATAGAACTGGTCGGTAAACCACTCGACCTGCTCTTCGATGTGGTCCTGCGCCTGCGCCACGGTGGCGCCGCCGGCCACGAGGAAGCCTTCGACCTCGATGCACCAGTTGATCAATTCCAGGGTTTCCGGATCCAGCTCTTCTTTCTTGGCCATCGTGCATTCCTTGCTTGTTAATTGGCGATATCACATCAATAGGCGGCAGTTTAACAGCTTCGTCGCCCTGCCGCCCCGCATGTCCACAACAAGGATTACTTTACCGCAACATTTTTACGTTCCGGATACAGCACCACCTGCACATAATTGTCCATGTTCAGGTAGCGCTGCGCCGCCTGCCGGACGGCTTGCGGCGTGATGGCCCGCACGCGCTGCTCGAAGCGCAGGATTTGCGCGGGGTCGCGTCCCTGCGTCACGGAACCCATCAGCTGGCTCATCCAGTAATTGTTTTCCCGCAAGGATTTCTGCTGGCGCGTGATCCAGTTCAGCTTGACCTTCTCCAGGTCGGCCGCCGAAGGCCCGTCCGTCTTCATCTTGTTGATTTCGGCAAACGCGGCGGCGATCACCTTGTCCACGTTTTCCGGCCCCGTCGGCAAGGTCAGGGCCACGGAGTAATGGCCGTAAGGGTGCTGGCCCATGGCCGTCTCGAAGCCGCCGCCGTAGATCATGCTCATCTTCTCGCGCAGCACTTCGATGACTTTCAGGTTCAGCACCTCGCCCAGCGCCTGCAGGGTCAGCTTCTGCTCGTCCGAGTAGGCCGCGTCGCCATTGAAGGTGATGGAAATCGTGCTTTTCGGCTCGCTGCCCATGTAGATGTCCTTCTTCACCACCCCGCTCACGGGGCGCATGCCCACGTCGCGGTAGGCATGCGCCACGTCGGCCACGGGCAAGGTGCCCAGGTAGCTGGCGATCAGGGGCTTGATCTTGTCGAGATCGAAACTGCCCGTGAAGATGAAGGTCATGTCGCGCGCGCTGGAAAAGCGCTGGCGGAAGATGTCCAGCGAGCGGTCCAGGCCCACCTTGTCGAAGTCGGCCACGCGGGGCACGCCGTCGACGCGGGGGTTGTCGCCAAACGTGGCGTGCTGGATGGCGTCGTAGAACACGGCTTCCGGCTGCGCCATGCTGTTTTTCGCCAGGTCCTGCTGCTTGCCGATGAAGGACTGGTACAGGCCCGCATCCTTGCGCACGTCGTGGAAATACAGATACACCAGCTGCAGCATGGCTTCCACGTCGGCGCTGCTCGAGGAGCCGCCGAAGCCTTCGCTCAGTTCGCCCAGCGAGGCGCCCACGTTGACGGTCTTGCCGGCCATGACTTTTTGCAAGTCCAGCGGCGCCAGGTCCTTCAGGCCCATGCTGCCGACGATGGCGCTGGCATAGCGGGCGTTATAGATGTCCGCGTCGCCAAACAGCGACTGGCCGCCGAAGCGGGTCGAGCCCATCAGCACCTGGTCATTCTTGAAATCCGTCGGCTTGAGCAGTACGCGCACGCCATTGCCCAGGGTCAGTTCCGTCACGCCGATGGCGCTGTTGCGCTTTTCCGCGACGATGCTGCCGCCCGCCGGCGGGCCGTCCATCAGCTTGCTGGCAAGCACTTTTTCCGTGCGCGGCTCGACCTTCTGCCGCTCCGCTTGCGCCACGGCATCGAGCAATTGCTGCTGCGTCGGCACCGTCGGGGCGGCATCGCCCGCCTTCGCTTCGGCACCCATGAAGACGACGAGTTTCTTTTGCTGGTCGGGAATGACCTTGGCCACCGTCTCGTTGATTTCCTGCAGCGTTACCTGTGGCAAGAGCTCCTGTGCATACAGCAGCTCGTTGGCGATGCCGGGGATGGCTTCCTGCTCGAGGAAGTTGCGCGAATATTCGGCGACGAAACCGGCCGAATCGGACTTGTCGCGCTCGCTGTACGCGCGCTCGTAGTTGCGCAGCATGTTCTTGCGCGCGCGGTCCAGCTCATCCTGGCTGAAACCGAAGCGGCGCGCCCGCTCGTCTTCCTGCACCAGCGCATCGACGGCCGGCTGCACGCCGCCCTTGCCCAGCAAGGCATACGCGCTGAACGATTCATAGCCGCGCACCAGCTTGCCCATGCTGCTGCCGCCCTGGATGAACGGCGGGTTGGCCTGCTGCGACAATTCCTGCATGCGCGCGCTGAGCATCTGGCCGTACAGGTTTTCGATCATCTGGCGGCGGTAGTCGGCAATCGTGACGGGCTCCTGCGCCGGACGGATGGGGTAGCGGATGAAGACGGTATCGTCCGGCGCTTCCTTGTCCGTGATGACCAGCGCTTCCGTCTGCGAACGCTGGGGCACTTCCGCATACAGGCGGGGACGCGGCTTGGCGGGGTTCTTCAGCTTGCCGAAATGCTGCTGGATCAGCTTTTCGGCCTGCTTCGGCTCCACGTCGCCCACCACCATCACGGCCATCAGGTCGGGACGGTACCAATCCTTGTAGAAACGCTTGATGGCTTCCGGCTTGAAGGTCTTCAGGATGGATTCCTTGCCGATCGGCATGCGTTCCGCGTAGCGCGAACCATTCAGCAGCTTCGGGTACAGCACCTTGTTCATGCGGTCGCTGGCGCCCTTGCCCAGGCGTGCCTCTTCCAGCACGATGCCGCGCTCGCTGTTGATGTCGGCCGGATTGAATTTCAAGCCGTGCGCCCAGTCTTCCAGCACGAGGAAACCCTTTTCCAGGTTTTCCTTCCTGTTCGTCGGAATCGGCAAGACATACACGGTTTCATCGAAACTCGTGTAGGCGTTCAGGTCGGCGCCGAATTTCACGCCGATCGATTGCAGATAGGAAATCAGTTCATTGCGCTTGAAATGCGTCGAGCCGTTGAAGGCCATGTGTTCCGTGAAATGCGCCAAGCCTTGCTGGTCGTCATCTTCGAGGATGGAGCCAGCCTTCACGACCAGGCGCAGCTCCACTTTCTGCGCGGGACGGGCATTTTTCTTGATGTAGTAGGTCAAGCCGTTCGGCAGTTTTCCAACGGTAACTTCCGGTGCCACAGGCAGGGGATCGCTCAAACGGATTTCCGCCTGGGCCATGCAGGCGCAGGCCAGCAGGACGGCGCCCGAGATCAGGCGTAATTTACTCAGCTTCATGTATTCTCAACGGTAAGATTCAGTAAGCATACCTTACACCGAATTCCTCTTTCCGCCATTAAAAATAGCTTAGGGAAAACTGCTTTTCCCAGGCAACTTTGCCGAATAACAAACGCATCCCTGCCCTGCCGGTTTTTTTCATCTGTGCTAAAGTATTGCCGCCGGTCATGTGACCGGCACAACAATACGTCTTCGGGGCGGGGTGCGATTCCCCACCGGCGGTAAGACCGGCAACGGTCAAGCCCGCGAGCGCTTGCCAGGCACCGCCTGGTGAGGTCAGCAGATCTGGTGTGACTCCAGAGCCGACGGTATAGTCCGGATGAAAGAAGATGTGCAGTAGTGTGATGTCCCATCGCCACGGCGATGCGGTCAGTTGCGTCTATTCGCTTGCCCTGTTGCGTTTTTCGCTGATGCGAGGAGCGTTCCACCATGTTAGTCAACAGCTATACCCTGCTTTCCAACGACCTCGAAGGTCGCATCCAGTCCGCCCTGGCCGCCATGCGCGCCGGCGTGCCCGTCATCCTGCTCGACGATTTCGACCGTGAAAACGAAGCCGACCTGATCCTGTCTGCCGAGAAACTCACCAACGAAACCATGGCCCTGTTGATCCGCGAATGCAGCGGCATCGTCTGCCTGTGCCTGCCGACTGACGTCGTCAGCGCCCTGGAGTTGCCGCCCATGTCGTCCGACAACGGCAGCCGCTACGGCACGCCGTTTACCGTCTCCATCGAGGCGCGCGAGGGCGTCACGACGGGCGTGTCGGCCGCCGACCGCGTCACCACCATTCGCGCCGCCATCGCCAAGGATGCCAAGCCGTCCGACCTGGTGCGTCCCGGCCACGTCTTCCCCCTGCGCGCCGCGCCCGGCGGCGTGCTCGAGCGCCGTGGCCACACGGAAGGTTCCGTCGACCTGTCGCGCCTGGCGGGCCTGAACCCGGCCGCCGTGCTGTGCGAGCTGATGAATCCGGACGGCACCATGATGCGCGGCGACGATATCGAGCGCTTCGCCGAACTGCACGGCATGCCCATTTTGACCATCGAGGAACTGGTCGAATGGCGCAGCAAGCACCAGCAATAATCCGTCAGACGGCGGCCGCCGTCGGCACCCGCACGTGGCGGTAGACGAGGCTGGCGGCCAGCGCATACGCGGCGGCGATCGTCGCGTAGGCCAGCGGCAGGCGCAGCGACCAGTCTTGCACCATGTGCAGGATGCTGCCCATCAGGGCCACGCCCACCAGCGCGCCGATTTGCCGGTTCGCATTCAGGGCCGCCGCCGCGCTGTTCGCATGCTGCTTGCCGGCCACCCGCATCACGGTGGCCGTCATGGCGGGAATGGCGATGCCGATGGCCACGTTCATGACGGCCGTGCCCAGCGCCAGCAAGACGTAGGGCGTGGCGGGACGCAAGGCCATCAACAGCAAGGCCATGCCGGCACCCACCAGCAAGCCTAGCAGCATGGGCCGGCGCGTGCCATGACGCGCCGCAATACTTCCCGCCATAAAATTCCCCACCGTATAGGCCGCCATCATGGGCAGCAGGCGCAAGCCCGACTGCAGGGCATCGGCGCCGCCCGCTTGCTGCAGGAACAGGCTGAGCAAAAACAGCTGGCCGAAGACGCAGAAATTGATCAGGAAACCGACGCCATTGGCCGCGCCGAAGCTGCTGCTGTCAAACAGGGCGCGCGGCAGCAGCGGATGGCTGCCACGGCGCTCGCGCCGCAGCAACAGCAAGGCCGACGCCGCCGTCAGCGTCCCCGCCGCCAGCACGCCCGGCGACAGCCAGCCCAGCACGGGTCCTTCGATGAGCACGAAACTGAGGCCTGCCAGCGCCAGCACGCCGAGCGCATGGCTGAGCAGCGACAGCGCGCGCGGCTGGCGCGCCGGTGCCGCCAGCAGCAGCTGCGCCATGACGATGGCCAGCAGGCCCAGCGGCACATTCACCCAGAAGACGCTGCGCCAGCCGAACTGGTGCACGAGGATGCCGCCGATCAAAGGACCGGACGCGCCCGCCACGCCCACCAGGGCCGACCAGGCGCCCAGCATGCGCGTGCGCACCTTGTCATCGTCGAAACTGTGCGTCAGCAGGCTGAGCGAACTGGGCATGAACAGGGCCGCGCCCGCCCCTTGCAGCAGGCGCGCGGCCGTGAGGAAATGCCCGTCGGGCGCGGCGCCGCACAGGACCGAACCGAGCAGGAAGATGCCCAGGCCGCCCTGGTACACGGTTTTCGGCCCGTAGCGGTCGGCCAGCGCGCCGCCGGCCAGCAGCAGCGCGGCAAACGTCAGGGTATAGCCGTCGACCACCCACACGAGGCCGGTGAGGGGGATGGCCAGGTCGAGCGCGATATCGGACAGCGCCACGTTGACGGCCGTGACGTCGAGCATGGCCATGACGAAGCCGAAGGCCAGGGTCAGCAGGATCAGGCCGTTGCTGCGGCGTGGGGGAGGGACAGACATGATGGTTTCCTTGCAAAGGCAGCGGGGGCAGTCATTGTAGGAAGCTTGAAGAATGCAGTAAACAGGCATAAAATCGGCACACCGATGCAAAAATGCATCAACAAAAAGAGGACGGGAGCATGGACTGGGATAACGCGCGCATCTTTCTCGCCATCGGCCGCGCCGGCACCCTGCGCGGCGCGGCGGCCCTGCTGTGCATCGACCAGGCCACCTGCGGGCGCCGCCTGGCCGCGCTGGAAAGCGCGCTGGGCGCCACCCTGTTCCTGCGCACGCCATCGGGCTACGTGCCCACGCCGGCCGGCGAACTGGCCTTGAGCGCCGCCGAAGCGATGGAGCGGGCCGCCGACAAGCTGCAGCGCGAGATGCAGGGCGTCGACAACCGTTTAAGCGGCCTGGTGCGCGTGGCCACCACGGACACCATGGCCAGCCATTTCGTCATCCGCGCCATGCAGCGGCTGCATGCGGCCCACCCGGACATCCGCATCGTACTCAACGTGGCGCCCGCGCTGGCCAGCCTGACGCGGCGCGAAGCGGACCTGGCCGTGCGCGGCGTGCGGCCCACCGACCCGGACCTGATCTCGCGCCACCTCGTCAAGCGCAGCCTGGGCCTGTATGCCTCAAAAAGCTATCTGGCCGAACGGGGCGAACCCGTGCGCGGCACGGCCCTGGCCGGGCACGACATCGTCATCTACCACCAGTCCGTGACGCCGCGCCATGGAGACAAGATCGCCGGCGAACCCGTCGCCAACGCCAGGGTGGCCATGGAAGTGAACTCGGCCATGATGCTGCAGGAAGCCACGCGGGCGGGCCTGGGCGTGGCCGAGCTGGCCACCCACCTGGGCGACATCGACCCGCAGCTCGTGCGCATCTGGCCCGAGCGGGCGGAAAGCTACGACGTGTGGCTGGTCATGCACGCGGACCTGAACCGCTCGGCCAGGGTGCGCGCCGCGGCCGACGCCATCATCGCCGGCGTGGCCGCCCCCTAGCGGGCCTGCGCACGGCTGGACAATCGCTTGTCCGCAGCGCATCCAATGTTAAGATGCCATGATGACCCCATCCGTTTCCCTCATCATCAGCCTGCGCCGCCTGCACCGGGCCACCATGGCCTGGCTGGGCAGCTGGTGGCGGCTGCTGCATTTCGCCATCCTCGTGTTTTCGCTGGCCCTGTCGCCGTCGAGCTATAACCGCGCCAACCGCCCCATCCTGGCGCACCGGCTGGTGACGAACACGGCGCCCAACCTCGTGTGGTTCAGCGTCGCCTGCGCCCTCGTCAGCCTGGTGCTCATCCGCATTGTCGTCGTCAGCGCGCAAAGCTACGGCCTGTCGCGCTATGCGCTGGAAATGGTGGTGCGCGTGCTGGTGCTGGAACTGATCCCGCTGACGGCCGCCCTGTTCGTCGCCCTGCGCCTGACCTTGCCGGACGGCATTGCGTTTGCGCAAATGCGCTCTTCCGGCGTGCTCGACACCATGCAGCGCCAGGGCGTCGACCTGCTGCGCCGCGAATACTTTCCGCGCGTCATGTCCGGCATCTTCGCCGTGTGGATGCTGGCCATCGTCAGCTGCGTCACCTCGCTGGTGCTCGCCTACCTCACCATCTACGGTTTTACCCCGTGGGCGCTGCAGGGCTACACGCGCGTGGTGGGACAGATCTTCAATCCCGCCGTGGCCCTGATCCTGATGCTCAAGGTCATCTTCTTCAGCTTTGCCGTGGCCCTGATCCCCCTCGCCTCCTCGTACTACCCGGAAGACCCGCACAGCCGGCGCAACCGCCTGTGGGCCGCGCACGGCCTGTCCGAGATGCTGCGCCTGTTTTCCGTCATCCTGCTGATCGAAGTGGCATCGCTGATGGGCAATTACTACTGATGCCCCGCGCCCGCCACCGCCAGCGATCCACGAACCACCCATACGAGAGCCAGAAGCCATGAGCCAGCCCCAGCCACCCACTCCCGACCAGGTCGACGTCACGGCGCCCGCCGGTCTCACGCAGGAAACCGTCCTGCCCGCGCCGCCGCCCGTGCGCCACGCCGAACTGAAGGCAGCTATCCTGCTCGTCTTCATGTTCGTGCTGGTGGTCGGCTCCGTCGTCTACCTGATGTACGCGCGCGGCGCCTTCGAAGCCACGCAGACGCTGGTGCTGACGACGGACGATTCGGACGGCGTGGGCGTGGGCGCCGACCTGACCTTCTCCGGCTTTCCCATCGGCCGCGTGCAGCGCATCGAGCTGGCGCCGGACGGCAAGGCCCGCGTCATCGTCGACGTGCCGAGGAAGGATGCGCACTGGCTGCGCACCAGCTCCATCTTCACCCTGGAACGGGGCATCGTGGGCGGCGCCAAGCTGCGCGCCTACAGCGGCATCCTGACGGACCCGCCCCTGCCCGACGACGCCACGCGCGACCTGCTGGTGGGCGACATGGCGGCGGAAATCCCGCGCCTGCTGTCGGCCGCGAAAGATTTGCTGAACAACCTGGGCAGCCTGACGGGCACCGATTCCGCGCTCGACAGCACCATGCGCAACGTGCAGGCCGTCACTGGCAAGCTCAGCGGTCCGGGCGGCGCCATGGGCTTGCTGACGGGCGACGACAAGCAGTCGCGCCTGCTCGTCGAGCGGGCCAACGCCCTGCTGGCCACGGCCGACCAGCTGGCGCGCCGCACGGATGCCCTGGTGGGCAATGCGGACCGGCGCGTGTTCGGCGAGCAAGGCGTCATGACGGATGCGCAAGCCACCATCGTGCAGCTGAACGCCCTGCTGGCCGACACACGCGCCAGCCTGAAGAAGGTCGACGCCGTGCTGGTCGAGGCACAGGCCGTGGGCGCCAACGCCAAGGCGGCGACGGCGGACCTGGGTCCGCTGCGCGCCGACGTGGAAAGCAACCTGCGCAAGGTCGAGCAGCTGGTCAATGACATCAACCGCAAGTGGCCATTCAAGCGCAACCCGGAGATCAAGCTGCCATGAGAAAAATCCATCCCGCCCTGTCCGCCCTGGCCCTGGCGGCCCTCGCCGCCTGCTCCAGCGGCCCGCCCGTGCCGGACTGGAAGATGAATGCGCAAGGCTCGATCGAGCGTTTCCAGGCCGCCTACCTGGGCGGCAACGCCCTGGTGGAGCAGACGGAATTCCAGCGCGCGCGCGAACAGGTGGGCGCCACCGGCAAGCTCGCCCTGATCGCCAGGGTCGAGCTGCTGCGCTGCGCTGCCCGCGTGGCCAGCCTGGCCTTCGACGATTGCCCGGGCTTCGAAGCGCTGCGCGCCGACGCCGATGCACCCGACCGCGCGTATGCGGCCTACCTGGCCGGCAAGGCGCAGGCGGCCGACATCGCCCTGCTGCCCGAGGCGCAGCGCGCCGCGGCGGCGGCGACGCAGGACACGGCGGCTGCGGGCGCCGTG
The DNA here is from genome assembly GCF_009923995.1 of Janthinobacterium sp. Taxonomy (GTDB): domain Bacteria; phylum Pseudomonadota; class Gammaproteobacteria; order Burkholderiales; family Burkholderiaceae_D; genus Janthinobacterium. The sequence goes on from NZ_RFSK01000030.1 coordinate 50,879, forward strand.
GCCGCCATCAGCGACCCGCTGTCGCAGCTGGTGGCGGCCGGCGTGCTGCTGCGCTCGGGCCGCGCCACCCCCGCCCTGCTGGAAACGGCCGTGGCGACGGCCTCGGACCAAGGCTGGCGCCGTCCCCTGCTGGCCTGGCTGGGCGTGCAGCGCCTGCGCGCGGAACAGGCGGGCGATGCCCAGGAAGCCGAACGCCTGCGGCGGCGCATGGATATCGTGGACAGGAGCGGCAAGCCGCTCTCCTCCTGAGCCGGCGCGCGGCGTGCCAGCCGCCCCCGCTTCAGGCATAATCGCAACAGGCCCACGGCGAGGCCGCGCAGGCAGCGAGGTGTGACGATGCAGTTCGAGGACTTCGACTTCTTTTCTTCCGAGGCCAGGGTGGCGGACGGCGGCACGCCGGCGGCCTCGGCCGGGCGCCTGCAATACCTGCTCGACAACACCCCGTCCATCATCTATTGCACCGTGCCCAGCGGCGACTTCAAGATGACCTTCGTCAGCAACAATGCCTTGAACGTGCTGGGCTACCATCCCGACGAGATGGTGGCCGACCCCAACTTCTGGTTCGACCACATCCACCCCGACGACGCGCCCGGCATCTTTTCCAGCCTGGCGCAGATCTTCGTCGAAGGCGCGCGCGCCTATGAATACCGCTTCCGCGTGCGCGACGGCAGCTACCTGTGGATGCACGACAGCCTGCGCCTCGTGCGCGACGAGCACGGCGTGCCGTTCGAAGTGATCGGCTCGCTGACGGACATCACGGAGCGCAAGCGCATGGAAGCGATGCTGCAGGCGCGCGGCGAGGAGCAGCAACTACTGATCAGCAAGCTGCAGGAAGCCCACGACCAGCTGCTGCAAGCGGAAAAGATGGCGTCCATCGGCCAGCTGGCGGCCGGCATCGCGCATGAAATCAACAATCCCATCGGCTTCGTCAATTCCAACATGAGTTCGCTGCAAGCCTATGTGGGCACCCTGTTCGACGTGATCGGCCAGTACGAGGCGGCGATGCGCCAGCCAGCCGACGCGGCCGCCCTGGCCGCGCGCGTGGCCAGCGTGCGCGAACGGGCCGACCTGGCCTACCTGCAGGCCGACATGGTCGACCTCGTCAACGAATCGATGGATGGCTTGAAGCGCGTGCGCGACATCGTCCAGGCGCTGAAGGATTTCTCGCACGTGGGCGAGACGGACTGGCAGATCGCCAGCCTGCACGCGGGCCTGGACAGCACCCTGAACATTGTCAGCAATGAACTGAAATACAAGGCGCGCATCGAGAAGCAGTATGGCGAATTGCCGCAAATCAACTGCCTGGCCTCGCAGCTGAACCAGGTCTTCATGAACCTGCTCGTCAACGCGGGCCAGGCCATCAGCGGCGAAGGCGTGATCAGCATCCGCACGGGCCACGCGGACGGCTGGGTGTGGGTGGAAATCGGCGACACGGGCGCCGGCATCGCGCCCGAGCACCTGCACCGCATCTTCGAGCCCTTCTTCACCACCAAGGCCGTGGGCAGCGGCACGGGCCTGGGCCTGTCGTTGTCGTACGGCATCGTCAACAAGCACGGCGGGCGCATCGAGGTGGCCTCGGAAGTGGGCCGCGGCACGCGCTTTACCGTGCACCTGCCCGTGGCGCCGCCGGCGGCCCGGGCAGCGCCCTAGCCTTCCTTCACGGGCGCATACACGCGGATGCCGAGGCGGCCGCCATTCTTGCCCTCGAAGTCGAGCAGCTGGGCGATCACGCGGGCCGTCAGCACGTGTTCGGCCGCCAGCAGCATGAGGCCGTCGCGGCTGATCAGGTCGCGCGACAGCACCATGCCCGGCTCCAGCTGGCCCGACAGCACCGTCAGGTCGCGCGGCGGCGGCTCCGTCTCGTCCATCACGGCGCGGAAGGCGGCCACCACGGCCGGGTCGTAGCGCTTGCCGACGCTGTCGTAGATCAGGGTACGGGCCTCGTCGGCGCGCAGGCTGCGCTGCACCATGGCGCCGATCTGCAGGCCGTCGTAGTCCGACGCCAGCGCCAGGATGCGCGCCCCCAGCGGAATGGCCAGGCCCACGAGGCCGTCGGGAAAGCCGCCGCCGTCGAAGCGCTCCAGCTGCGAGCGCAGGATCACGGACACGGCGCGCAGCTCGTCGAGCGCCATCAGCAGCTGCTCGGCGCGCAGCGGATGCTTGCGGAAGGCGGCCAGCTGTTCGCCCGTCCAGGCGCTGGCGGGCAATTCCAGCAGCTCGTCGCTCAGGCTGAGTTTGCCGATATCCTTGAGCAGGGCCGCGATGAACACGTCGCGCGTCTCCTGCGCTTCCAGGCCCAGCGTCTGCGCCAGCTTGCGCGCCAGCTCCGCCACCCGCCGCGCATGGCCGGCCAGCTTGCCGCCGCGCATCTCGATCAGGTTGGAAAATACCTTGATCGTCGTCACGAACGTGGCCTTCAGGCGCTCGTTGGCCGCCTGCACCTCGTCGTGCGACTGCTTCAGCTGCTGCGTGCGCGTGGCCACCTTCGCTTCCAGGCTGGCGTTGAGCGCCTGCAGCTGCACGTTCTGGCTGGCCGTCAGCGCTTCCAGGCGCCGCTTTTCCTGCTCCAGCGCGCGCCGTTCCAGCGCATGGCGCACCACCAGCACGATATCGTTCTCGTCCCACGGCTTGGTCACGTAGCGGTAGATCTCGCCCTCGTTGATGGCGTCGAGGATGGACTGGATGTCCGCGTAGCCCGTCAGCAGCAGGCGCATGGTGGCGGGCCAGCGCTGGCGCACCTGGGCCAGGAATTGCGCGCCATCCATGTGCGGCATGCGCATGTCAGAAATGACCAGGTCCACCGCCTCGGCCTCCAGCAGGGTCAGGCCCGCCGCGCCGCTCTCGGCCGTCAGCACGCGGTAGCCGTGCGGGCGGAACAGGCGCCGCAGCGCCGACAGGATATTCGGTTCATCATCCACGCACAGGATGGTGGGCGGCGCGGCCGCGGTGCTGGTGCTCATGTTGTCCTGTTCAGTCATGGGGCGACGGCCTGCGCCTGGCGCACGGGCAAGGTGATGCGGAAAGTGGTGCCGCAGCCGGGCGTGCTGCGCACGTCGATGCGGCCATGGTGCTTCTGCACCGTGCTGTAGGCCAGCGACAGGCCCAGGCCCGTGCCCTTGCCGACGGCCTTGGTGGTAAAGAAGGGGTCGAAGATGCGCGACAGGTGCTCGGGCGCGATGCCGCCGCCGTTGTCCTCCACCTCGATCCACACCTCCGCCGCGCTGTCGCTGCCCGTGCGCAGGGTGATGCGGCCCCGCTGCTCGCCCATGGCATGGGCCGCATTGACGACCAGGTTCATGATCACCTGGTTCAGCTCGGAGGGCTGGCATTCGATGTCGGGGATGTCGCCATACTGCCGCACCACGTCCGCCTTGTACTTGACTTCGTTATTCACGATGTTGAGCGTCGTGTCCATGCCCTGGCGCAGGTCGGCCCACACCCATTCCTGGTGCGCGTCCGTGCGGGAAAAGTCCTTCAGGTCCTGCACGATGCGGCGCACGCGCACGATGCCCTCCTTCGACTCGTCCATCAGCAGGGGGATGTCGGTGCGCAGGAACGCCAGGTCGATCTGTTCGCGCAGGGCGCGCAGGCGCTGCGCCACCTCGGGCACGGCAATGCCGGGTTCGGCCTCCTGGTAGGCGTCGAGCATGGAAAACAGGTCGGCCAGGTAGCCTTCCAGGGTGCCGAAATTGGAAAACACGTAGCCGATGGGGTTGTTGATCTCGTGCGCCACGCCGGCCGCCAGCTGGCCGATGGAGGCGAGCTTTTCCGACTGCAGCAGCTTTTGCTGGGCCAGCGACAGCTTGTTGTTCAGTTCCGTCAGGGCCAGGTTGCGTTCGCGCAATTCCGTGTCGGCCAGTTCGCGCTGGCGGATATCGTCGGCCAGGCGCTCGTTCATCTCGGCCAGCTGGGCCGTGCGCCTGGCCACCAGGTGTTCCAGGTTGGCGTGCGCCTTGCGCAGGGCGCTTTCCGCATGGTGCCGCTCCGTCACGTCGCGCAGGGTTTCGATGGCGCCTACCAGGCGGCCCTGACGGTCGCGCAGGGGCGCGGCCGTGAAGTGCAGCCAGTGGCCGTCGAGGCCGATATTCGCGAAGAAATCCTCGGCCTCGTAGGCGCCGGGAATGACGGCGGAGCGTTTCAGCTTGCCCTGGTACAGCTCGTTTTCGCCCAGCGCGATGTCGTCGGCCACCAGCAGGTCGGCCAGGCAGGCGCGGGGCTGGCGGTAGAACGCCTTCCAGTGGTTACGCGTGCCCACCATGTCGGCGGCGGAATAGCCCAGCAGCTGCTCGCAGGCGCTGTTCCAGTGGGTCACCACGTGGTCCGTGTCGATGGCGAAGGTGGCCACGGGATGGCCGTCGAAAAACGCCGACAGCGCGATCGCGTCGGGCGGCGGCGCGGCGGCGCCGGGCGGGCTCGCGTGCAGGTCGTCGCTCATGCCAGCATGATCCGCGACATTTCATCGAAGGTGCGCTCGATGCGTGCGAACAGCGCGAACCAGGCCGCGTCGTCCGACGCGAAGCGCTCCCAGCCCGTGGCCGACAGGGGCGGCACGAGGGCGTCGTCCTGGCCGGACAGGTCCAGCCCGTGGGCAATGGCATTGGCCACGTGCACCACCAGCGCCAAGCCGCCGCCATCGAGCCGGTCGATGGCGTGGTGATCGGCGACGGCCTGCTGTATGGTCAGCGGAAATTTCCAGTAGGCGGCCAGGGCGCTGCCCACCTGCGCATGGTCCATGCCGATGACGGCCTGCTCTGCCGCCGCCATCTGGCAGTCGTGCGCCGCGCGGTAGCCGCGGATCTGCGCGTGTTCGGCGGGAAAGCGCGTGGCCAGCACGAGGGTGCCCAGGTCGTGCAGCAGGCCGGCCGTAAATGCCGTTTCCGGATTGACCTGCAGCTGCGGCGCCAGCACGCGCGCCGCCACGGCCGTGGCCAGCGAATGGCGCCAGAAGGCGGCAAAATCGAAGCCGCCGCCGACCGGCGCGAAGCTGCCCGTCAGGGCGCACGCCGTGACGAGGGTGCGGATGCTGTGAAAGCCCAGCACGGAAACGGCTTGCGGTATGCTGGTGACCTTGGACTGCATGCCGTAGAACGAGGAATTGGCGATGCGCAAGGTCTTCGCCGCCAGCGCCTGGTCCAGCTCGATCTTTTGCGCCAGCACATGCACGTCCGTGTCTTCCTGGTCTATGCTCGACAGCAGTTCCAGCACCACGGCCGGCAGCGCGGGCAATTCCTGGATCTGGCGCACCAGTTGTTCAAAGCTGGGCCCCGTCATGCCTGGCCTCCCTGCCGGTAGCGCTGCAGCAAGGCCAGCAGCTGCGCACCCGGCCCGTCCGGCGGCGTGGCGCGGAACAGCACGGCCAGGCGTTCCAGCCGGCGCGCCCGCTCCTGCTCGGCATGCGCCTGCGCGGCCGGGTCGTCCTCTTCCCCGGCGACGATCCAGCAGCGCTCCACGCCGCGCCGCCGCAGCGCGGCCAGGTTGGCCGCCGTCAGGGTGGCGCCCTGCGCCAGCAGCACCGCGCCGCCGGCATCGCTGAGCGCCTGCGCCAGCAGCATGCCTTCCTGCGCCTGCTCCAGCGCGATCTCGCGGCCGCCGGGCACGTCGCCGCTCACGTGGGCGCTCCATGGCGCGTCAGCGTGACGAGGCTGCCGCGCGAGCGGGAGTTCGCGCCCATGGGATGAATCGCCACCGCGTACGGCTGGCCGTCGATGGCGGCCAGGCCGGGCGCGCCCTGGCCATCGAACAGCTGCGGCAGGACCACGGCCGCCTCGTTGCCCAGCAGGGCCGCGCCCCGCTCGAACAGGCCGGCGGCGGCCGCATTGATGAAGGCGATCATGCCATCCTCGTCGAGTCCGATCACGGCCAGCGGCAGGAATTGCAGCAGTTCGCGGGCGATGCCCAGGCTGACCTCGTCGCGGCTGATCTGGTGCTGCTGCTGGCGCACGAGCACCTGCATCGCGGCATTTGCCGCCGCCAGGGCCTGGTTGGCGTCGCGCAGCTGGGCATTCAGGCGCGCGTTGTCGTCGTCGATGCCCTTCAGGCGGAACGCTTCGGCGATATGCTCGCGCAGCTGGTGGTCTTCCCACGGCTTGGTGAGGAACTTGAAGATGGCGCCCTCATTGACGGCGTCCGTGACGGCTTGCAGCTCCGTGTAGCCCGACAGCATGATGCGTATCGTCTGCGGGTACAGCAGCTTGGCCTTGCGCAGGAAATCAGCGCCCAGCATGCCGGGCATGCGCTGGTCCGAGACGATCACGTCGACGGCATGGCTGGCCAGCACTTCCAGCCCTTCCTGGCCGCTGCCGGCCGTGAGAATATGGTAGGCATCGCGCCGCAGCAGGCGCTTGAGCGAGGCGAGGATATTCTGCTCGTCGTCGACCAGCAGCAAGGTGCGCGGGGGCGCCTCGGGCGGCGCGGCGACGCCGGCGGCAACCGCCCCGGCCTCGGCCATCCTGTGCTCGTCGTGCAAATCCATCGGACCATCCTGTCGCCGCCGCAGCGGCATCGGAGCTTGCCTGGAAGGGAAAACGCCGCGCGCCACAGCCGGGCGCGGCAGCCTATTTGCCTGAAACTTCTTTGCCTAAAATTATACGACTAATTATTCCCTTGCGGCACTAATCTCGGGCCGCGCCGCCATGCTCATGCGCGAGCCGGACACGGCATGTCGCGGTAGAACACAAAGCCGCCCAGGCCGATGGCATCCGTGTCCGCCTTCACGCCGTACACCAGCGTGTTTTTCTTGCCATCGATGCGCAGCAGATTCTTGTGCAGGACAATCTGCGCATGCGACAACTCCAGCGAGGGCGTGGGCGCCAGCTGCAGGCTCAGCTCGGCGGTGGCGGGATCATAGGTCCAGCGGCCCGGATTGAAGAAGGCGAAGCCGCCGTCGAAGCGCAGGCTGCCATCCTTGAACTGGGTCAGGCAAATGCCGGGAAATTCGCTGGGCGGGTTGTACCAGGTGGCGGCCACGGCGGCATTGGCCGGCGCCTTGCCCGGCATCTGCATGCCGGCGCTCTCGTCCGGCTTGTCCGCTTTGCCGCCCAGGCCGGCGCAAGCGGCCAGCGCCAGCGCGCAAGCCATGGCGCCCGCGCGCGTGATGATCTTCATGTGCATACCGTCCCCTTGCTTTATAGAAACACAATCTTACGGCGGGACGGCTGGCCGTTCAAGCGGCCAGCGCACATAAGGGCGATTTAGTTGTCGCCGCTGCCCTCGGCAGACTGGGCCGCCCTGGCCGCCGCTTCGCGCAATTTGTCCTTTTTACTCTTGCGCGCGCCCTTCACGCCGCCGTTCACCGTATCCGTGGCGGGGTTGACGGGCGTGGGCAGCTCCGTCGGCTCGAAGCCGGCCACCACTTCGCGCACGATGCGCAAGTCGTTGCGGTTTTCGATCAGGCGGAAATGCGCTTCCGTATCGGCCGTCACGAAGCTGACCGCCGTGCCGCTCTCGCCGGCGCGGCCCGTGCGGCCGATGCGGTGCGTGTAATCGACGGCGGAACGGGGCAAGTCGTAGTTGACGACGGCCGGCAGGCCGGCGATGTCGATGCCGCGCGCGGCCACGTCCGTGGCCACCAGCACCTGCAGGCGGCCCGCCTTGAAGTCGGCCAGCAGCTGGCTGCGCGTGCCCTGGCTGAATTCGCCATGGAAGGCGCCCACGTGCAGGCCCGCGCGCTGCAGCTTGTCGGCCACGTGCTCGGCCGCGTACTTGGTGGCGACGAAGACCAGCACGCGCTCCCACTGGTGCTGCAGGATCAGGTAGCGCAGCAGTTGCGTGCGGCGCGGCACGTCCACCGTGATGGCGCGCTGGACGATGTCAGGCTTGTCCTGCGGCTCGGACGCCACCTCGATGCGCACGGGGTCCGCCAGCAGGCTGTCGGCCAGCGCCTGCACGCTGTCGGGGAAGGTGGCGGAAAAGAACAGGTTCTGGCGTTTCGCCGGCAACAGCGCCAGGATGGCGTTGATTTCTTCGCTGAAGCCCATGTCGAGCAGGCGGTCCGCTTCATCCAGGACGAAGAGCGACACGCCGCCCAATTTGACGGCATTCTGGCGCACCAGGTCCAGCAGGCGGCCCGGGGTGGCGACGACGATATCTGCGCCGCCGCGCAAATCCATCATCTGCGGATTGATCGACACGCCGCCGAACAGCACGGAAATCTTCAGCTTGACGGGCAGCGGCTTGGCCAGCGCGTGCACCGTCTGCCCCACCTGCGCCGCCAGTTCGCGCGTCGGCACGAGGATCAGCGCGCGCACCTGGCGCGGGCCGGCGGCGGGCGCCATCAGCGCCTGCAGCAGCGGCAGCGCGTAGGCGGCCGTCTTGCCCGAGCCCGTCTGCGCGGCGCCCAGCACGTCGCTGCCGCGCAGGATGGCGGGAATGGCGGCCGCCTGGATGGCCGTCGGCGCGGCATAGCCGGCCTTGTCAACGGCACGGACCAGGGCGGGAATCAGACCCAGGGAGGAAAATGGCATAGCGGGCCTTCTTTATTCGTAAAGTGAGACCGGCCGCGAAAGGCGGCCGGTCGGAATAGCGACAGTATAAGGCAATGACCGTTAACACCCAACCAAACCTGCTGCGCGTCGGCACAGGCGGCCTGCGATGCTCACTGTACTATTCGTACAGTTCCGCTTCTCGGCCACCTCGTCCTTCCGCTCGCTACGGTTTGATTGGGCGTCGTTGCGACAATAAATCATTGCCTGGGCATTTGCAGCTGCGGGTAGCCCGCTTCATCGTAGCCCGGCATGCCGCGCCGGATGGCGTGCGAGAAGTCGGGGTCGTCATTCGCTGCCCGCGCGCGCGCCGTGATGTGGCCCCCGTCGCGCAGCTGCTGGAAGGCCAGGCCGGGCACCAGGCCCTTCACGTCGTACAGGTAGCGGTCCAGGTAGCCGGACACGAGCAGGCGGTAATCGACGGGCAGGCCCGGCACGATGCGGCGCACCATCTCGAAGACGATGGTGGTGCAGTTGGCCGTCAGGGTGTTGTAGAACTGCGGCTGGCGCTTCAGCGATTCCGCCTCGTCCAGGTAGGCGAGGAACAGCGAGCGCATGGCCGCCTTGGGCATCATCACGCGGTACAGATGCATGTCCTCGCCCCGCGCATTCGTGCGCACGCGCAGGATGTCGCGCTCGTCGGCGGCCACCAGGCTCATCTCGAAATGCTTGAAGAAGCCGCCGATGGCGGAAAAGCTTTCGCCCTTTTCCTTGCGGATTTCGATGGAAAACGTCAGGAAGCGCCCGTCCGCAAAGCCGAACGAGATCAGGGTGTGCGCGATCAGTGGCCCCGTCCAGTACGACAGGGCCGCGTCCACCGTGCGCAGCTCGTCGAGGTTGTAGCTGCGCTGTTCCCACTTGACCGTGTAGTCGTCGTCGCTGCGCCAGTCGAAGTTGCGCACGTTCTCCAGGGTGACGATGCTGCCCTTCACGCTGCCCGTGACATTGCGCGCCACGTCGTCGGCCCACACGCGCTGCTGTTTCGGCATGATCAGGCTCCACCACAGCAACAACAGGAGAAAGCCGGCCGCATACGGCAGCAGCACGCGCGCGTCGCCGCGCATCCACCACAGCACGGCGCTGGCCACGCCCAGCGCGCCCCACAGCAGGGCGCCGATGCCTTGCGCGGCCACGCCCCCCGCCAACTGGTACCACAGCGCCAGGGCGCCCCACAGGGCAGTCAACAGGAGAATCAGGGTCACGGCCATTTTGCCGATGGTGCCCAGCACGGAGCGGGCACGGTGTGATAAGAAAGTCATGCCGTAATTATAGGGGCAAGCGCGCCACCCCATGCATTCAGGCAAGCGGTGTGCAGGCGGACAAGCGCGAAACATTGCTTGCCTGCCAATTTATTTCATGCGAGTATCTTATCCAAATAAAATGTATAGACAAGACGGGCCATCCGCGCGGCCACGCCTTGCCACGTCCAGGAGACACCTTGCAGCTCCCTTCCCTCTACGCCGTCGCCGGCAGCCTCAATTCCCTCTTCATCGTCGTCAGCCTGTATGGCCTGTGGTCGCAGCTGGCAAAAATCTGGCGGCGCAAGCGCGATGCAGGCATCGGCGCCGGCAAGACGACGGACATCCTTTCCATCAACCAGTTCACCGTCAGCTTCCTCGCGTATTGCGCCTTCTTCGTGTACGGCTATTCGATCACGCCGTTCAACCATTACATCGTCTGGCCCCGTTTGATCGCCTCGCTGATCGCGCTGGCCATCCTGGTCGAGATCGACCGCGACCGCCGCAGTTTGACATCGCGCAATGCGCTGCTGGCCTGCGCGCTGCTGCTGGGCGCGGGCGTGGCGGGCATGGCTTTCGGCGCCACCTTCACGGATGAAAAGCGGCTGGTGTCGCAAAGCCTGATCGTCGCCGTCACGGTGCTGCTGGCGCAGGGCTATGCGCACCAGATCCGCCTGATCTGGCGCTCGGGCAGGACGGGCGCCGTGTCCCTGAAAATGAGCCAGTTCATCCTTGCCATGGATGCCAGCACCATCTTCTTTGCCTGCGTCATGGGACTGAAAACAGGCTGGCCCCTGCTGCTGCTCGCCTGCGTCAGCGCGACGACCAAGCTGGTCATCATGTGGCTGTTCCGCTGGGAACAGACCAGCCCCGCCGCGCGCGTGAAGCGGCAGGCGCCGGCCTGACGCTAGAATGGCGCTATCGCCACCTTCCTGAAAGGCCCGCCATGCAACTGTCCCCCGCCATCCCCATCCTGCGCAGCTTTTCCGAAGACAAGGCGCGCGAGTTCTACCTCGGCTTCCTCGGTTTCACGCTGGACTGGGAGCACCGCTTCGCGCCCACGGCCCCCCTGTACCTGCAGGTGACGCGGGGCGGGCTCGTGCTGCACCTGAGTGAGCACTACGGCGACGCCACGCCCGGCGCGGCGCTGCTGCTCCCCGTCGACGACATCGCCGCCCTGCACGCGGAACTGCAGGCGAAGGATTACCCGTTTGCGCGGCCCGGCATCCGCGACGAGGACTGGGGCCGCATCCTGGAAGTGGCGGACCCGTTCGGCAACCGCCTGCGCTTCTGGCAGCGCAGCGCCTAGCCCTTACTGGCCGCTCAAGGCGCGCATTTCCGCATACAGGTTGGCCTTGCCCTCGAAGCCGATGCCGACCAGGTCCGGCATGGTAATGTGGCCGTTTTCCACGCGCACGCCGTCGGGGAAGCCGCCGAAGGGCTGGAACAGGTCCGGGTAGGATTCATTGCCGCCCAGGCCCAGGCCCGCCGCGATATTCAGGGACATCTGGTGGCCGCCGTGCGGGATGCAGCGGCTGCGCGACCAGCCATGCTGGTGCAGCATGTCCATGGTGCGCAGGTATTCCACCAGGCCGTAGCTGAGGGCGCAGTCGAACTGCAGCCAGTCGCGGTCGGCGCGCATGCCGCCATAGCGGATCAGGTTGCGCGCATCCTGCATGGAAAACAGGTTCTCGCCCGTCGCCATGGGCTTGTCGTAATAGCTGCGCAGGGTGGCCTGCAGCTCGAAGTCGAGCGGGTCGCCCGCCTCCTCGTACCAGAACAGGTCGTACTGGCGCAGCGCCTTGGCGTAGGCGATCGACGTATCGAGGTCGAAGCGTCCGTTGGCGTCCACGCACAGCTTCTGGCCATCCTGCAGCACCTCCATGATGGCGTCGATGCGGCGCAAATCCTCGTCCAGCGAAGCGCCGCCGATCTTCTTCTTGACCACCGTGTAGCCGCGGTCGACATAGCTGCGCATCTCGTCCTGCAGGGCGGACAGGCTCTGGCCCGGATAATAATAGCCGCCGGCCGCGTACACGAACACCTGCTTGTCGGGCGCGCCCGTGCCGTGGCGCTCGGCCAGCAGCTGGAACAGTGGCTTGCGCTCGATCTTCGCCACGGCATCCCAGATGGCCATGTCGATGGTGCCGATGGCCACCGAGCGCTCGCCGTGGCCGCCCGGCTTTTCATTGGTGTACATGCAGTCCCACACCTTGTGCGGGTCGAGGTTGCTGCCGTCGTCCGTGACGAGGCTGGCGGGATCGGCATCGAGGATGCGGGGGATGAAACGCTCGCGCATCAGCATGCCCTGGCCGTAGCGGCCATTCGAATTGAAGCCGTAGCCGACGACGGGCTTGCCGTCGCGCATCACGTCCGTGATGACGGCCACCAGGCTCAGGGTCATCTTCGTGAAATCGATGTAGGCGTTGCGGATGGGGGATGAAATGGGAATGGTCTTTTCGCGGATTTCAACGATTTTCATGGGGGTCTCCTGGGGATGAAAACAAGGACATCAGCTTACCCGCGAATGGAAGTCATATAATCGACTGCAATTTAAACCATTCTTCACTTCAGGTTAATAATGAAAAGCGACGCCACCACGGAAATGGCTTTCTTTGTGCTGCTGGCCAAGCTGGGCAGCCTGTCGGCCACGGCGCGCGAGCTGGGCATCACGCCGCCTGCCGTCAGCAAGCGATTGCTACTGATGGAGCAGCGCCTGGGCGTGCGCCTCTTGAACCGCAGCACGCGGCGCATCAGCCTGACGGGCGATGGCGAAAGTTATTTGCAACAGGCGCGGCAGATTCTCGACGATATCCGCGCCATGGAAGAGTCGCTGACCAGCGGCAGCGCGGAGCCGCGCGGCCTGCTGCGCGTGAATGCCACCCTGGGCTTCGGCCGCACGGTGATCGCGCCCCTGCTGTCGCAATTCGCCCTGCGCCACCCGCAGCTGGAAGTGCAGCTGCAGCTGACGGACAGCCCCATCAACCTCGTCGAGCAGGCCTACGACCTGGGCATCCGCTTCGGCGACCTGCCCGACACGCGGCTGTCGGCGCGCAAGATCATGTCGAACCGGCGCTTCCTGTGCGCCTCGCCCGCCTACCTGCAGGCGCACGGCACGCCGCAGTCCCCCGACGAGCTGGCCCGCCACCGCTGCATCGTGCACCGGCAGAACGACGACGCCTACGGCATCTGGCGCCTGAGCCGTGGCCGCGCCACGCACACGGTGAAGGTGCGCGGCACGGTGGCCAGCAACGATGGCGACGTGGTGCTGGGCTGGGCCCTGGACGGCCACGGCATCCTGCTGCGCTCGGAATGGGACCTGGCCCGCTACCTCGACAGCGGCCGCCTGCGCGTGGTGCTGGCCGACTACACCCTGGCGCCGGCCGACCTGTACGCCTACTACCCCAGCCGCCACCAACTGCCCGCCAAAGTGCGCGCTTTTATCAATTTTCTCGGCCAGCGCCTGCAGCCGGACGGGGCCACGGGGAGCGAATCAGGTTAAACTATAATATTGCGATATGGCAATATTATGAGGGAGTAAGTTTTGCTAGTCATACTCGGATTTATCGTCGTGCTGTTTTCCGTCTTCGGCGGCTTCGCCATGCAGGGGGGCCATCTGGGCGCCCTGTTCCAGCCGCTGGAGCTGCTGATGATCGGCGGCGCCGCGCTGGGCACCTTCTTTGTCGGCAACGACGCCAAGGCCATCCGCGCCACGTTCGCCGCCATCCCCACCCTGTTCCACGGCGCGCAATACACGAAGGCCCGCTACATGGAACTGATGGGGCTGATGTATGAAATCCTCAGCAAGATCCGCAAGGAAGGCCTGATGTCCGTCGAGGACGATATCGACGATCCCTACCGCAGCCCCATCTTCGTGAAATACCCGTACACGCTCGGCGACGAGCACATCCTGGAGTTCATCACCGATTATCTGCGCCTGATGGTGTCGGGCAATATGGACGCCTACCAGATCGAAAACCTGATGGATAACGAAATCGAAACCCACCACGAAGATGCGGAAATGCCGATCCAGACGATTTCGCAGCTGGCCGACGCCATGCCCGCCTTCGGCATCGTCGCCGCCGTGATGGGCGTGGTGCATACCATGGCGTCCGTGGGCTTGCCGCCCGCCGAGCTGGGCGTGCTGATCGCGCAGGCGCTGGTGGGCACCTTCATCGGCATCCTGCTGGCCTACGGCTTCATCGCGCCGCTGGCCAGCTTGCTGCGCCGCAAGCACCATGAAACGGCAAAGATGTACCAGTGCGTGAAAGTCACCCTGCTGGCCAGCCTGAACGGCTACGCGCCGGCGCTGGCCGTGGAATTCGGCCGCAAGGTCATTTCCGCCACGGAACGCCCCTCGTTCAGCGAACTGGAAAACCACGTGCGCCAGGTGCGCACGAAGAACTAGGCGCGCCGGTTGCCCCTTTCCCCCACCAAGGAAGCGGATGGCCACCTGTGGAACCTGGTCTGGACGGCGCCTGAAGCCTGAGGCGTCGGCCGACGGCGAGCGTCCAGGCTGGCGCGGCGCAGGGATGATTTCCATGACGGCGCGCCAGCCTTGCTCCCCGCCCTTTACTGGCCCGGCGCCGCTTCCTCGGGGCAGCTGACCTCTTCCTCCTGCGTGTACAGGGTCATCGGCACGCGCTGGCCATCGACTTCCAGTTCGCGCACCTTGGGCGGCACCAGCTGGAATTCGCCCGCCTGCAGCTTTTCACGCAGGGGCTTGCAGCGCAGGGCGTCCGTGGGGATTTGCCCCCGCGCATACCAGCTGCCATCGTCCTTCTCCGCCAGCAAGACCGACGAGGCGCGCGGATCATTACTGATCAGCAACACTTCCTCCTTGCCGTCGCCGTCGAAATCGAGCAGGTAGGCGTCGCACTGCTGCCCTGCCCGTTTCAGGCAGGCGGGCAGGCGCCAGGCGGGACCGACTTGCGTCCAGTCCTGGCGCAGGAAGCTTTCCGGCAGTTTCGCCGTCGCCGGGCGCAGGGTCAGGTTGATGGACACGTCGCTCAGGGCGCCCGTCTCGTCGAGGCGGTTCTGGCGCTTGAGCATGGCTTCGGCGCGGGCCCGCACGATGGCCGCGTCCGGCCCCGTCGTGCGTTTCGTCAATTCCTGCAAGGCCGCCTGACCATAGCGCGCTCCCTCGAAGCGCAGGTATTCGAAGTCGAACTTGTCCACGCCCACCTTGCCGCTGTCCAGCCGCGCCATCTGGCTGGCCACGGAGATGCGCGCCGGGTCCGCCAGCGGAGAGAACAGGGCGAACAGCACCAGCAGGGTGACGAAGGCCGTAGCCACGTTGACGTTGGCGATCAGGTGCAGCCAGTCGCCATACTTGCTGGCCGCCCAGGCATAGCCGACGGCGTAGCAGGTGGCGATCAGCAGGCAGGCGGCCGCGATCAGGCGGTCGGCCGTCCAGCCATGCGACATCACGCGCAGGGTCAGGGCATAGATGGCGATGCCCACCACCCACGGCAGCAGCAGGCAGGCCAGGCGCGTGCCCAGGCGGATGCCGCGCGCCACGCCATGGCCCACTTCGCCGTTCTGGAAGGCGGCATTGATCAGCACCACCAGCACGCCCGCCATGCCCAGCAGCACGGACGCCGCATGGCGCGTGGCCCACAGGCGCTCGAAGCCGATGAATGGCAGGGTCAGCAGGAAGCCCGAGACGAGCACGGCGGCGATCGGCATCAGCCACGACAGCAGCACCAGCAGCAGGGTGCGGATGCCGCGCACGATGGACGGGCGCACGTCCGTGATATGGATGGCAAACGAAAAGGCGAAGCAGATGACGGGGATCACGAACCACGCCTGGCCCAGCAATTTCTTCAGGAAACCGAGCTTGATCAGCAGGAACAGCTGCCCGCCCAGCCACAGCACCAGCCACAGGCCCAGCACGAACAGCAGGGAAAACAGCAGCTGGATGCCCAGCTTCCAGGCGATCTCGAAATACGTGGGATAGCGGGCGATGCGCTGGCCATCCTGGGCGCTGGCCAGCACCAGCGCGTGGGCGATATAGAAGCCCACCACGCTGAAACCGAATAACTGCGCGGAAATGACGCGCAGGGGCGCGCCCGGCTTGTAGTTGCCCCAGATGACGTGCTCGGCGCCGCGCGCCACGTCATGCCAGGCCAGCACGGCCATCACGACGCCGGCGCCCGCCATCCACAGGGCGATGCGCCTGGCCGACATGTGGCCCAGGCTGGACACGAGCAGGATGGGCAGCAGCAGGCTGACCAGCATCAGCGGTCCCAGCAGGTAGGCTTCCGTGGCGGGCCACACCTTGTCCTGCGCCGTGCTGTACAGCCAGTACAGCAGCAAGCCTTGCAGCAGGCCCGTCACCAGGCGCGTCACCGCGATGCGCGGCGCCACCACCGGATCGAGCAAAGCCATGTTTTTTCCAGCGGCATCCTGCTGCATAGTCATTCCCTTAATAGTCGTTCATTGCAGCCATTGTTGCACTGCGAGCACGAGCATTATTGCATTTCGTTATCGTCATCTCAACAACGATTCGTGCGGCTGCCCTGCCCCCGCGCCTGCGCCGCGGCGCAGCGGCAGGCTCTGCGCCACGCCCCAGGCCAGCTCCGGCACGAGGAACAGCCACAGCAGGGGCTGGCCCGTCACCAGCAGCGCCCACGCCATCCAGGTGGAAAACAGGTAGCGGGCCGCCGCGTCGTAGCGGCCGAAGCGCAGCGCCGGATCGCGCAGGCGCAGCACCGACCAGACCATCACCACGCTGCCCATCATGCTGCTGATGAGCAAATGCAGGGGTTCGAAGTGGGGCAGCGGCGCGCCGCCCAGGCCCACGTTGAGGGCGTTCAAGTGTTCGCGCAGGAGCAGAAACGTCCACGGCGTGACAAACGGGACCGTCATGAGCACATCGTAGATGGCGCTGGCGCGCACCAGGCGGCGGAAAGCGGAAACGGACAACATGGGAACTCCTGTCGAATGGAAAGCGCCCATTCTCAAGCCTGGAGTACACTCCATGGTCAAGCATTTTATGAAGGAATTCCCATGCAGATCGGCGAGATGGCGCAGGCGACGGGCTTGAGCCGCGATACCCTGCGCTTCTATGAAAAACGGGGCTTGCTGCGCGCGCGGCGCGGCGCGAACGGCTACCGCGACTACCCGCCCGAGGCGGCGGACTGGCTGCGCTACCTGCGCACGGCGCAGCAGCTGGGCTTTACGCTGGCCGAAATCGAGGCCGACAT
This sequence comes from Janthinobacterium sp., assembly GCF_009923995.1. Lineage (GTDB taxonomy): Bacteria > Pseudomonadota > Gammaproteobacteria > Burkholderiales > Burkholderiaceae_D > Janthinobacterium. The sequence goes on from NZ_RFSK01000030.1 coordinate 67,805, forward strand.
GCCGCTGCTGGCCAGCGCCGGCGATCCCGCCACGGCGGAACTGCTGCGAGCGGCGCTGTCGCGCAAGCTGGGCGATATCGATGCGCGCATCGCGGGCTTGACGCAGTTGCGGGGCGAACTGGTGCGGCGGATGGGGCCGGCGGCGGCCGATTGTCCCTTGCGTGGAGATGCCGATGCGGCCCGCTAGATGGCTGCCGTGGCTATTCCTGCTGGGTGCGGGCGGCGCGCAGGCCGCGCCCCTGGCCTGCGGCGACTTTTTGTCCCGGCTGGGCAAGAAGCCCCCGTACCTCGTCTACGAGGGTTGCCAGCAAAACAGGGAGCGCCAGGACCAGCCCTTCGAAGCCCGCTACGCAGTCGATGGCAAGCATGCGCGGCAGGCGGAAGCGTACCTGCGGCGCGCGTATGGCTTGCCCAGGCTCCAGCGTTATTGCTGCATGTGGGACAGCACGCGCCACTCCTGGCGCGACCGCCGCACGGGCTACGCTTACGCCATGTTCATGGCCACGGGGGAAACGCTGGTGCGCACGCGGGCCGACTGGCCGCGGATCGAGCGCTTCGTGATCCAGGTCGACGGTTACGCGCACGACCCCTGAACGGCAAAAAACCGCCCGTGCGACGCAGCAGGCGGTTTGATCGCGGACAAAAGCAGGCTTACTTGGCGGCCTTGCGGCGGCGCAGGAAACCCATCAGGCCCAGGCCGGCCAGCAGCATGGCATAGGTTTCCGGTTCCGGCACGGCAGCCATGACGGCCACGTTGTCGATGACGGCGCCCGAGTAATTGTCGAACGGCGTGCCGGCCTTGGCGGCGCTGGCAAACGACAGGGTCGCCAGGCCCGTGGAAGCGGCCGTGAAGCTCAGCGTGTTGCTGTACAAGGTGTTCGAGGCGGCAGCCGTCGAATAGAAGTTCTGCGCCACGCCGCCGAAGTTGACGGCCACGCCCTGGCCTGCCGGTCCGCCCGGATTGCGCGCCATGTCAAAGCTCAGGTTATAGGTTTGGCCGGCAACGACGTTGAAAGTTTGCGACAGGAAACCAGGACCAGGCGTGCCCAGCATGTCGATGCTGTAGCCGTTGATGGCGTTGTAGGCATTGCGGATCAGGTCGACGGACGTGGCGCCCACGGTCCAGCCCGTAATCGCGGACGAGCCATTGTTGACCACTTGAAAGCCGCTGGAAAACGTGGAGCCCGGCGCGACGGCTTCAAAATCGCCATTCGTGATCAGGTTGACGGGGCTGGCGCTGGCGCTGGCGGCAGCAAACAGGGCGACAACTGCGGCGATGGTGGCGATTTTCATGATCAGTTTTTCCTTGCCTGATTGATATTAAAGTTACCTTAAGTGAAATCATATCGCAGCTTTGACGGAAATCAAAGAACTTTGCAAAAATATATTGAATGTGGACGATTTGTAACGTTTAAGCGTGGTGGCGCAGCAAAAAAAAAACGCGCCGGGCGGCGCGTTGCAGGGGGCGGTTGCGGCAGTCAGTCGAGTTCCTGGCGCGCCACCAGGATGCCGTCCGCGTCCGCATAGATCCAGTCACCGGGCTGCACGGCCACGCCGCTGATTTCCACGCGCACGTCGCGCTGGCCGGCGCCCGTCTTGCCGCTCTTGCGCGGGTGCGTGGCCAGGGCGCGCACGCCGATCTGGCAGACATTGATTTCCTCGCTGTCGCGGATGCAGCCGTGCACGACGATGCCGGCCCAGCCATTGCCTTCCGCCAGCACGCCCAGCTGGCCGCCCACCAGCGCGCGGCGCAGGCTGCCGCCGCCGTCGATCACCAGCACATGGCCCTGCCCCGGCGCTTCCAGGGTGCTGCGCACGAGGGCATTGTCTTCAAACACTTGCAAGGTGGTGGCGGGGCCGCTGAAACGCACGCGCTGGCCAAAGGCGCGGTACACGGGCGGCAACACGGCCAGCGTGCCATCGTCCAGCATGGCCGCATAGTCGTCGCACAGGTCGGTGGTGGCAAAAGTCATGCTCGCTCCCTTCAGTAAGATGGTGTCCGATGGCAACGATTCTATGCCTTTTGCAGCGCCGCGGCACGCGTTTTACCGCCCACCCCCACGGCCGTGGCGATCGCCAGCGCCTGGAACACGCCGATGAAGACGAACAGCAGGGCCGGATGGTCGCCATCCATCAGCGCGCCAAAGAACAGGGGACCGACGGCCAGGCCGCTGTCGAGGCCGGAATACACGACGCCGTACACGCGCCCCGTGGCATTCTTCGGCGCCGCCGCCCGTATCATCAGGTCGCGCGACGGTCCCGCCACGCCGGACGTCAGGCCGATGGCGCCCATCAGCAGCACCGCGCCCCAGGCCGGCACGACGGCCATGCCCAGCAGCACGGCCAGCAGCGCGGCGGCGGAAAAGGCGATGGCCACGTTGCGGTCCGGCTGCTGGCTGCGCGCGCCCACCACGCCGCCGGCCAGCATGCCCACGGCCGAGGCCAGCATGTAGGCCGTGTAGGCGCTGGTGGCCAGCGCCAGGCTCATGCCGTACAGCTTGACGAGGGCCACGCTGGCGAAGCTCTGGATGCCGCCCAGGGCGATGGCGGTGATGAAGAAGAAGGCAAAGCACATCCACACGGCGGGCAGGCGCAAAAAGTCCAAGGTGCCTTCGCCGCCGGCGATCTGGCCCGGCGCGGCCCGTTTCACGGGTTCAGGGCGGATGGCGTGGCGGTTCAGGAACAGGACCAGCAGCACGCCGAACGGCAGCACGGCCGCGCACTGCAGGGCCACCCGCCAGTCGTAGCGGGTGGCCACGTAGGTCATGAACAGTGGCGCCAGCGCCCAGCCGATATTGCCGCTGATGCCATGCACGGAAAAGCCGTAGGCCACGCGCGCGGCCGAGACGCGCTGGTTCAGGATCGTGTAGTCGGCCGGATGAAAGACGCTGTTGCCCATGCCGGCCAGCATGGCGCCCAGCATCAGGGCCGTGTAGCTGTGGGCGGCGGACAGGGCCAACGCCGACACGCCCAGCAGGAAGACGCCGGAAAACAGCACGGCGCGCGCGCCGAAGCGGTCGACGACGAAGCCGGCCAGCGCCTGGCCCACGCCCGAGATGATGAAGAACACCGTCATCAGCAGGCCCAGTTCCGCATACGACAGGTTGAAGGCGGGCTTCAGCCAGACGAACAGGGCCGCCAGGATCAAGTGATAGAAATGCGACACGCCATGCGCCAGGCCCACCAGGCCGATGACGCGGGCATCGCTGCGCAAGGAGGGGCGCGGCGGCGGATGCGCGGGGGAGTTAGTTGTTATCATGTCATACCCTGTCTTATACTGGTGAAGCTCAAGTGTATGCAAAATACCATCGTCCGTTTTCCGACAGAACGACATAATTTATCGAATTAAGGCCAAGCTGATGGGTGTACCTATCCTCCACCATACCCGCATGTGTCCGCCACGGGAAGCGCCCAGCGCGACCATTCCCGTGACCATGATCGCGCGCGACCTGCAACCCGATGAATTTTTATTACCGCACAGCCACCCCTGGGGCCAGGTCACCATGGCGCTCGAAGGCGTGCTGCGCATCACGGCCAACAACAGCAGCTGGGTGCTGCCGCCCATGCGCGCCATCTGGATCGCGCCCAACGTGGAGCATGCCGTCACGATACTGGAAAAAACCCGCTTGCGTCCCCTGTGCATCCATGCCGCGCGCGCGCCGTTCGCGGGCCGCGACTGCAAGGTGCTGGAAGTGTCGGGACTGCTGCGCCAGCTGATCATGGCGCTGGAACAGCTCGATCCGGGCCAGGAACCGGCGCGCGAGGCGCTGCTGGCCGAGCTGATCCTCGATGAATTGAAGCGCTCGGCCACGCGCCCCATCCGCGTTCCCCTGCCGGGTGACAAACGGCTGAAAAGCCTGTGCGACAGCCTGATCGACAAGCCCGGCTCGAACCTGACCCTGGACCACTGGGCGCAGCAGGTCGGCGCCTCGGAGCGGACCCTGGCGCGGCTGTTCGAACGGGAATTGGGCATGAGCTTTGGCCAGTGGCGCCAGCAGGTGCGCCTGGCCCACGCGGCGCCCATGATCGCGCGCGGCGTGCCGCTGTCGCAGGTGGCCGAAGAGCTGGGCTACGCCAGCCAGTCGGCCTTTTCCGCCATGTTCAAGAAGACCTTCGGCAGCTCGCCGTCCGCGTTTTTTGCGCAGGGCAACAGAGTGTAATCAACTGGAAAGCGCCGATACGGCGTTCAGGGCAAGGCGCAGCGCCGCAGACAGTACGCGCCAGTACGGCAAGGCAGTGCAATGCCGCCATGGACGCTTTAGCGGTGCGCTCAACTGGAAAGCGCGCCGATACGGCGCTCAGGGCAAGGCGCAGCGCCGCAGGCAGTACGCACTAGTACGGCAAGGCGGTGCAACGCCGCCATGGGCGCTTTAGCGGTGCGCTCAACTGGAAAGCGCGCCGATACGGCG
>NZ_RFSK01000004.1 GCF_009923995.1 Janthinobacterium sp.
CCGCCTGCGGGAATGGCTGCGGCCGTTTCACGGGGTGGCCACGCGCTACCTGCCGAACTACCTGGGATGGCGCTGGATACTCGACGCCGGGCGCATCCGCTCGCCAGAAACCTTATTGAAGGCAACGTTGGGAGCGTTCCCACACTTGATGGTGACATAGCCGAAAAAAAACCCGCCGCTGCGCGGCAGGGCGGGAAAGAGGGGGGTAACAGGAAACAACAGGGAACAACAGCGAAGGACGGGGACGGCTCAGGGTGCCGTGATCACGGTACTGAGCGGTATCTTCATGAAGCGGATGCCGTTGCTGCCGTTTTCGTACAGGATGCCGAGGTTGCCGGCATCCACTTGCGTCAGGTCGCTGTAGGCGGAGGCGCCCGCCGTGATCAGCAGGGAAAACGGCCAGCTCTGGCCATCGTCCTTGCTGGCGCGCACGGTGAGGTTGTTGCGGCTGCTGGTGGAGGCGGGATTGGCGTGGAACAGGTATTGCTTGCCATTCCAGCCCAGGTTCAGCAGGCTGCCTTCGCACACGGGATCGATCAGGGTGGCGTTGGCGAAGCCGGCGCTGAAATTGGCGCCGCCGTCGGAACTGACGGAGACGATGCGTTTTTTCGTCAGCCCGCTCTGATCGCGGCTGTTGATCATCAGCTGGCTCGTGCTCAGTTCGGCCGCCGTCGACTCGTTGGCCGACGGGTAGCCCGTGTCATTGCCGATCTGGTAAGTGGCGCCATGGTCGTCCGAATAGAATACATAGGCGCGGCCATCCGCATAGCCCGTCTGCGGCGGCCCCGCCGTGAAATTGCCCGGCACGACGAGGCGCCCGGAGCGCATCTGCACGCCGTGGCCCGGACCCATGGCCAGGGTGCGCCAGCCGGCCCCGTTGTTGTACGGTGCCGCGCCGATCTTCGCCGTCTGCGCCGTGATGTTCGACGGGCTGCCCCACGTCGCGCCGCCATCCGTCGACGTCACCACCCACTGCTCGCGCACGCCGGCGCCGCCGTTGCGGATGGTGCTTTCGCTGGCATTGCCCGTGTTATAGAACAGGAACAGGCGGCCGCCCGGATACGCGGGGTCCATGGTGTCGAGCACGGGCACCGGGTTGCCCGCCTGCAGGGTGCCATTCGATGCCACCACGGACAGGGCCGACCACGTCGCGCCCCCATCGAGGCTTTTCTTCATGACCACCTGGATATTGCCGAAGTCGGCGCAGCCCGACGGCCGGCCTTCCGCGAAGACGAGGATGGTGCCGTTCTGCAATGTCACGACGGCGGGGATGCGGTAGCAGCCATAGCTGGCATCGGATGCGGGAAACGGCGTGCTGGCGGAAATGGCCGCCTGGGCCACGGGCGCGGCGCCCAGGCCAAGACCGAGGCCAAGGACGCAGGCGGCGGCCAGGCGGTGCAGTGATTGAATCGGCAAGACAGTTGACATTGCGGTGATTCCTTTCCCGGGACCGGGCGTGTCGCGCGGTCCCAAACCATCCCGTACTGGGGAAGTCCCGCGCGCCTGACGGGTGGCAGGCGCGCGTCCCGTGTCCTTGCCTGCCTAGTCGGCCAGCGGCAGCGCGCGCGGCGCACTGGCCTCGTGGCCGTCGGCGACGGCGCGCCAGCTGGCGCCGCGGATGGCCCAGGCGGCGGGGATGGTCGCGCTCCAGTGGCGGCTGCCGTAGTGCGCGCCCGTCGCCGCGGGGCGGGCCAGGGCCACGCGCCCCAGGGTCCTGCCCGCCGCCTGCACCTCCAGCGCGGGATGCTTCACGTCCGCCTGCTCCAGTTCCAGCACGACGGGCACGGCCGCGTAGGCATGCAAGCCGTCGGCGGCCGGGTATTCCACATAGCCGATGCTCAAGGGGCTGCGCACCGCCCTGGCCGCTTCGGCGGTGACGACCGCTGCCGCCACGGGCGGACGCACGGCGGCGCGCGGCGCGGCGGCAGGCGGGACGGCGTCGCCGCCGCAGGCGGCCAGGACCAGGGCCAGCGCCGGCGCGGCGCCCCTACGCGTGGGCCAGTTCAATGCGTTCTCCCTCGGCCACCACGCCGCGCAGGGCCAGTTGCTCATCGAAAATGGCGATGTCGGCCCAGGCGCCCGCCCGCAGGCGGCCCCGATCCGTCACGCCCAGGTAATCGGCCGGATAGGCGGACAGGCGGCGCGAGGCGTCGGCCAGGTCCAGCCCCACGGAGACGAGGTTGCGCAAGGCCTGGTCCATGGTCAGACAGGAACCGGCCAGGGTGCCGTCGGCCAGGCGCACGCCGCCCTGGCATTTATGCACCGTGTGGGAGCCGAGGCGGTAATCGCCGTCCGCCATGCCGGTGGCGGAGGTGGAATCGGTGACGCAGTACAGGTGGGGAATGGCGCGCAGGGCCGCCAGCAGGGCGCCCGGGTGCACGTGCAGCAGGTCGGGGATGATTTCCGCGTAGCGCGCATGGGCCAGGGCGGCGCCGACGATGCCGGGCTGGCGGTGGTGCAAGCCCGTCATGGCGTTGAACAGGTGGGCGAAGCTGGTGGCGCCGTGGCGCAGGCCCGCCACGCCATCGTCGTAGCTGCCGCTCGTGTGGCCGATCTGCATGCGCACGCCGTCGGCGCTCAGTTCGCGGATGATGGCCAGGTGGCCGGCGATTTCCGGCGCGATGGTGATGACGCGGATGGGCGCCAGGCTGCGCAGGCGGCGCAGGCTGTCGATCACGGCCACGCAGGCATGGTCGGGCTGGGCGCCCAGCTTTTCCTGGTTGATGAAAGGGCCTTCCAGGTGCACGCCCAGCACGCGGGCGGCGCCCGGCCGGCGCGCGCCGCAGGCCTGCCCCAGTCCCGCCAGCACGGCTTCCAGTTCGGCCATGGGCGCCGTCATGGTGGTGGCCAGCAGCGAGGTCGTGCCGTGGCGCACGTGGGCGGCGGCGATGCGGGCGGCCGCGTCGCCGCCCTGCATGATGTCGGCGCCGCCGCCGCCATGCACGTGCAGGTCGATGAAGCCCGGCAGCAGGGTGGCGGCGGGGCCAGGGCCGGGCGCGCCGGCGCGCTCCTCGATGGCGGCGATGCGCCCGTCCGGCGCCACCGTCAGGGTGCCGTCCAGCCAGTGCGCATCGCACAGGATGCGGCCGTGATGTTGCCGGTAAGCTTCAGTCATGATTTTTCTCAATGAATACGGGGAAACGCGCCTGGCGCAGGCCTTGCGGCCCGGGCCAGGCGCCACGGGCAATGTCAGTGCAGGATCTGCACGGCCTTGCCATCCCATTGCAGCAGGAACACGTCCTTGCTGGCGGCGCCACCGTCGAGCTCGCCGCCGATGACCAGCACGCCGTCATCCAGCTGGATGCCCGTACCGTAGCCCAGGCCCGCCGGCAGCTTGCCCGCGTGCGACCATTTGCCGTCGCGGCGCGCATAGATGTCATCGCGCCAGGTCTTCTTCAAGCCCTTGTGCGCATAGTTCTGGCCCCCGTCGAACTGCTGCCAGGCGCCGGGAAAGTTGGCGCCGCCCGCCACCAGCAGCACCTTGCCGCTGTAGCCGGCGAACGCACCCGCCACGCCTTCCTGGCGCGCGGCGCCCGGCGGCGCGGGCAGCTTGCCGCCTTGCTTCCACGTCAGCTTGTCGCCGTCGATGGCGACTTCCTTGACCTGCGGCGAACGCAGGCCCGGCTTGATCTCGCCATTCACCATGGTGAGCACGTTGCCGTGCACGGCAACGCCCGCGCCCACGGTGGGCAGCTGCGGGTCCGTGCCTAGGTTGCGCCACTGGTTCGTCTGCGGGTTGTAGCTCATCACTTGCGCCGTCCACAGATAGTCCTGCGGGCGCTGGTCGAAGTAGTGGCCGGCGACGGCGGCCTGGCGTTCCTTGTTGTCGGCCGCGCCCACGGCGTAGTCCTGGAAATAGCCGTCGAAGATGGCCTTGTTGACGCCGCCGAAGAAGACAATGTTGCGCTGGTCGACGGAAACTACGCTGGCCGTGAAGATGCCCAGCGGCGCCCGCGTGGGCAGCTGGCGCCAGCTGTTGGCGGCCGGATCGTACACATAGGCCGTGTCGAAGACCGTCAGGGCCTTGTCCTCGGGCGCGTTCTTGCCCGAGCCGCCGAACAGGTAGACCAGGCCGTTGATGGCGACGGCATTGGCTGCGTCGCGGGCCGCGTCGGGAAACGGCGCCAGCGCCACCCAGGATGCGCCCGGCGTACCCGTGTCGAGCGCATACCAGGCCTTGCCGGCCGAACCGAGGCCCGCGTAGACGGTGGCGCCGATGCGCGCGCCGGCGCCATTCTTGATGGGGGCGGGGAAGTCGGGCCAGCGGGGGGCGGCGTCAGCGGCCTGGACGGAGGAAAACGCGCAGCACAGCAGCAATGCACAGCTCAGTTTTTTCATGATGGAGAGTAGGTAAGGTGGAGGAAAGTGGCCAGCGCTTAGAAATTCGTCGTGAAGCCGGCGCGCAGTTCCGTGAATTTGTTGCCGCTCGTATCCCACTTGCGGTAGGTGGGGCGGAACCAGAACGAGGTCGAGCCGCGCGCCAGGCCCAGGTTCATCTTGTAGGCCAGCTCCACGCGCAACTGCTTGTAGTCGTTGGCGTCGTTCGGCACCGTGTCGACCTTGTGGATCATGAACACGGGGCGCAGGTGGAAGTTCGGCGTGACGCTGTACTGGCCGCCCAGGATCAGCTCATTATCCTTGATGCTGCTGCCGTTCGGGCGCTGGGTCTTGTCCTGCACCAGCAGCGCGCGCACGGAGTGCGTGCCGATGGGCAACATGCCGCCCACCATGATCTGCTTTGTGTCGTACACGCCGTCGGCCAGGGGGCTGTTGTCGCTGGTGGCCAGGGCGTTCTTCAGGTTCTGCTTCTGCGAGCCGTAGTTCAGGTCGATGCGCGCGGCCGGGTAGTCGAGGCGCGCGCCCAGGATGTAGCCGTTGGCCGCCGTGGTGTTGGGGGCGATGTTGGGCGCAGTGGCCGACACCAGCTTGTCATCCGTGAAACTGCTGCCATTCCAGTAGAACTGCGCGCGCAGGGTCGCCACGCCGGCCACTTTCGGGCTCGTGTAGGTAAGCGAATTGTCGGCCCAGATGGCGTTCGAGATGCGCGTCAGGCCGGCCGGATAGCCCTTGCCGGCGCCCGTGCCCAGTTCGCTCATCTCGCCGATGTTGCCGCCCGATGCATACGGGTCGAGCACGTTGATATAGCTGTCGAGCCATTGGCGGCCGAAGCGCACGGCGCCGTAGGGGCTGTTGATGCCGCCCCACGCTTCGCGGTTGCCGAAGGAATTCGTCCACGCGGGTGTCGCATCGCCCGTGACCAGCTTGGTCGAGACGAACAGTTCGGCGCTGAGGCCCGAATTATCCAGCGGCAACACGCTGCCGAAGGCCAGCAGCACGCCGGGATGGCTGCGCTGGCGGTGCTCGTTGTCGCCTTGCTCCGTCAAACCCTGGCGATCGCTGATCGAATACTCGAACTGACCACTGATGTTAATGGGCGGCAGTGTCACCTGCGCCGAGGCGGAAATGGTGCAGGCCGCCAGTGGGACAGCGATGAGCAGGGTGCGCTTAACTTTCATTGACTTCTCCAGTTGTTTGTTACTTGTTTTTGTTGGAAAGAATTTCAATACATGAGCATTTGGGTGGGGTGCTGCTTGGCTCGAAAATCAGTGTAAAGATATATGATATCTAATGTCAAACAACTTATAAGCTTGTTGCTTTTTTGTTCGATCAGGGTGTTTACGGGGCAGGGACGAACGGCTGCAGCCCGCATGGCGCGGGCCTTTGCAGCCTGGCGGACGGGGTCAGGCGGGGCAGGCGGCCGCACCCAGCAAGCCCGCATCCGCGCCGAGCCGGGCCGCCCCCAGCGATGGCGGGCAGGGCAGGGACAGCCCCGCCAGGGCGCTGGCGATGCGTCCCAGCATGCCCGCCGCCAGCCCCACGCTGCCGCCGATGACGACGGCGTCGAGGTCCACGCTCATGTGCAGGCCGGCGATGGCTTCGGCCACGCCCAGGGCTGCGTGGTCGAGGATGGCGGCCGCGCGCGGTTCCGTCGCCGCCAGGGCGAACAGGGCCGCGCTGTCCAGCGGCCGTCCGAAGACGGCGCTGGCCTGGCGCGCCAGGGCCGTGCCCGACGCCAGCATTTCCAGGCAACCCGGCCGGCCGCAGCCGCACAGGCTGACACCGTCGGCGGGCGCCAGCCGGCTGGGCGCGTGGCCCACGTGGCCGGCTAGGCCGTGCGGCCCCGCGCGCAGGCGGTGGTCCAGTACGAGGCCGCCGCCCACCCCCGTCGACAGGGTGATGAACAGCAGGTTGGCGGGGTAGCCTGCCTCGCCCATGTCGCGCCGGGCGCAGTATTCTCCCCACGCGGCCGCCTGGGCGTCGTTGAACAGGGTCACGGGACAGGCGAAGCGTGCGCGCAACAGTTGTTCCAATGGAAAACCATTCCAGAAAGAAATGATGCTGCGGTTCACGGGATACACCTTGCCGCCATCGACGTAGCCGGTGGTGGCCACGCTGATGCGCTCCGGCGCGGGCCAGCCCTCCACCAGCGCGTCGATGGCGGCGGCAAATCCTGCCGCGTCCACGGCCATGGGCACTTGCCGCCGCGCGCTTATCGCGCCCTCGCGCACGAGGGCGGCGGCCAGCTTGGTGCCGCCGATATCGATCGCCAGCAGCATCTCAGGCCTCGCCCGCCGGCGGCGCGCCATGCAAGGCGGCGGCGAACCACTGCGTGATGTGCTCGATGCGCGTGATGGCGGAACCCACCGTGACGCAGCAGGCGCCCGCGCGCAGGCAGTCGGCGGCGTCCTGCGGCGTGCGGATGCGCCCTTCGGCCATCACGCGCACGCCGCGCGCCGCCAGCTGGCCGATCAGCACCGTGTTGGGCCGGTCTTCCGGCAGGTAGGCCGTGTCCTGCGTGTAGCCGGACAGGGTCGTGCCCACCAGGTCGCAGTCCAGCGCATGACAGGCCAGGCCGTCTTCCAGCGTGGAACAGTCGGCCATGGCCGCCTTGCCGGCCGCGCGCACGGCCGCCAGCAGGGTGGCGACCCGCACGGGGCGGGGGCGGTCCGTGCCGTCGAAGGCGATGATGGCGGCACCCGCGTCGGCCAGGGCATGCACGTCCTCGATGTAGGGCGTGATGCGCACGGGGCTGTCGGCCAGGTCGCGCTTGACGATGCCGATGAGTATGGCGTGCGGCAAGGCTTGCGCCACGGCGCGCACGTGGTCCGCGCCTTCGATGCGCAGGGCCGTGGCGCCGCCGTCCATGGCGGCGCGCGCCATGGCAACGATGATGGCGGGGCTGTCCATGGGGCTGTCGTCGAGCGGCTGGCACGATACGACGAGGCCGCCTTGCAGGCGGGTCAATAGAGAGGTGGGATGCAGATCGGTCATGGGTCGGTTCGTTCAAGCGTGGACAGGGGACGGCGCCAGCAGCAGGCAGGCGGCGTCGTGGTTGGGTTCGATCGTGCGCAGGGCCGGCACCTGCTGCCGGCAAGCCGGCTGGGCCTGCGGGCAGCGCGTGTGGAAGACGCAGCCCGGCGGCGGCGCCAGCGGGCTGGGAATCTCTCCGCCCAGCACGTCCTCGGGCGCCATGCGGCGGGCCGGGTCGGCGGCGGGCGAGCTTTTCCACAGGGCCCGCGTGTACGGATGCGCGCCGCCCGTGGCGATGGCCGCGCGCGGCGCCGCTTCCATCAGGCGGCCCAGGTACAGCACCAGCACGCGGTCGCACATGGCTTGCACCATGGGCAGGTCGTGCGAAATGAAAATGATGGACAGGCCAAACTGTTGCTGTAAGTCCAGCAGCAGATTGATGATCTGCGCCTTGACGGAAGCGTCCAGCGCGGCCACGGCTTCGTCGGCGATCAACACCTTCGGCTGCAGGGCCAGGGCGCGGGCGATCACCACGCGCTGCTTCTGGCCGCCCGACAGTTCATGCGGATAGCGGCGCAGGGCCGTCGCGGGCAAGCCCACCACGCCCAGCAGGCGGGTGATTTCGGCCAGCTGCTCGTCCTTGCTGCCGCGCCGGTGCAAGATGAACGGTTCGCGCAGGCACTGTTCGATGGTCAGGCGGGGGTTCAGGCTGGCGTTCGGGTCCTGGAACACCATCTGCACTTCGCCGCGCAGGCGCCGCAGCGCCTCGCCCCGGTAGCTGGCCAGCGGCTGGCCTTCGTAGCGGATCTCGCCGCTGTCCGGGCGCAGCAGCTGCATGGCCAGCTTGGCCAGGGTCGACTTGCCGCTGCCCGATTCACCCACGATGCCCAGCACTTCGCCGCGCCGCAGGCCGAAGCTGACCTCCTGCACGGCCTTCACGGACTGGCGCTTGCCCAGCAGTCCCGCGCGGCTGTGGAAGGCTACGCCCACGTGCTCGAAGGACAGAATCTCCTTGCCTACTTTATGCGATGGCGGCTTCATGCGCGCTCCCTGTTGTAATCGTTGCAAAATGGCAGCGCACCTGCTGCCCCGGCGCCAGGGTGCGCAGGGCGGGCACCTCGCTGGTGCAGCGCGCTTGCGCCATGGGGCAGCGGCCGGCGAAACGGCAGCCGGCCGGCTCGCCGTACACGGTCTCCACCTGGCCCGGGATGCCGGACAGCCTGCCGCCCTGGCCGGGGCGGGGCACGGCGGCCAGCAAGCCCTGCGTGTACGGGTGGGCGGGCTGGCGGAACAGGTCGGCCGTGGCCGCCGTTTCCATCAGCTGCCCGCCATACATGACGGCCACGCGGTCCGCCACCTGCGCCACGACGCCCATGTCGTGCGTAATGAAGAGCACGCCCATGCCCACTTCCTGCTGCAGCTGCTTGAGCAGGCGCAAGATCTGTGCCTGGATCGTCACGTCCAGCGCCGTCGTCGGTTCGTCGGCGATCAGCACCTGCGGCTTGCACGCCAGGGCCATGGCGATCATCACGCGCTGGCGCATGCCGCCGGACAATTGATGGGGATACTGGCGCGCCCGCACCTCGGGCGCGGAAATGCCCACGAGGCGCAGCAGCTCGACGGCGCGTTCCTGCGCCGCCTTCCTGCCGCACACGCCGTGCACCGTCATGGCTTCGGCGATCTGCCGGCCCACCTGCTGCAGGGGATTGAGCGAGGTCATCGGCTCCTGGAAAATCATGCCCATCTGGTTGCCGCGCACGGCCTGGCGCGCCTGCGGCGCCAGGCCCAGCACGTCGAAGCGGCTGCCGTCGGCCGCCGTCAGCCACGCCTGGCCTGCGATGGTGGCGCGGCTGGACAGCAGCCCCATCAGCGAGAACGAGGTGACCGATTTGCCACAGCCCGATTCGCCCACGATGGCCAGCGTTTCGCCGCGCCGCAGCGAGAACGACAGGCCGTTGACGGCCTTGACGACGCCCGCGGGCGTCGGGAACGATGTCGTCAGCCCTTGTACATCGAGCAATACTTCAGCATCGGTCATCACATCTCCTTGCTATATTGGAATCAGAGCAGGCCGGCGGCGGCCACGATGGTGCGCACGCGCTCGACGGCCGCGTCCGGCAACAAACGGTTCGGCTTGCTCATCAAACGGTGGTCGATGATGCCCATCAGCTGCATGGCTGTCTTGAAGCCGCCCACGCCGGAGGCGTTGGGGCTGGTGTAGGGCACGCCGTGGAAGACGATGTCGAACAGGGCGATCAGGCGTTCCTGCTCGGCGCGCGCGCCTTCCCAGTCGCCGGCGCGGGCCAGCTCGTACAGGCGCACGTAGCCGGCCGGGTCGACGTTGCCCAGGCCGGGTACGCAGCCGTGGGCGCCGCCCAGCAGGGCGTAGTCGACCGTCGTTTCGGACCCCGTGAGGATGGCGAAGTCGGGCGCGTCGGCAAAGTCGCGCATCAGCATGCGCATGTTGCCGTCGTCGCCGCTGCTGTCCTTGACGGCGCAGATCAAGCCTTCGTCGTACATGGCGCGCAAGGTCTCGCGGCTCAGTTTGCTGTGCACGCAGACGGGAATGTCATAGGCGATGATGGGCAGGTCGACGGCTTGCTGGATGTAGCGGAAATGGTCGATGGTTTCCGCCGGGCTGGTGCGCGTGTAGAACGGCGCCGTGACGACCAGGCCTTGCACGCCCAGTTCCTTGGCCTGCTTCGCGTGTTCGATGCAGCGCTCGGTGGTGGGGTCGATCACGCCGGCCACGAGGGGCACGGCGCCGGCCGCTTCATCGACGGCGATGCGGATGGCTTCGGCGCGCTCGGCGCCATTGAGGAAAATCACTTCGCTCGTCGAACCCATCAGGAACAGGCCGTGCACGCCGCCATCGATCAGGTGGCGGATCACGCGCCGCAGCGACGCTTCGTCGATCTTGCCCTGTTGGTCCAGCGGCGTGACGACGGGAGGGATGATGCCGTGTAATTTCAATGCTGCCATGATTATTCCTTGCTATGTTTAGGGTCAAAGGCCTGGCGCAAGCCATCGCCGATAAAGTTGGCGGCCAGGGCGGTAACAACGATCAGCACGCCAGAGGGGAGCCAGATCCACGGGTATTGCTTGAGGACGGAAGCCTCCCGCGCAATACTGATCAGGCTGCCCCAGCTGGCGTCCGGCAATTGCACGCCCAGGCCGAGAAAACTCAGTCCCGCTTCGGCCATGATGGCCGAGACGAAACCAAGGGAAGCGAACACCGCCAGCACATCGATCGTGTTGGGCAGGCAGTGCTTGAAAATCAGGTAGGCGTGGCCGGCGCCCAGGGTGCGCGCGGCAGCGACGAATTCCATTTCGCGGATGCTCATGATGCGGGCCCGCACCAGGCGGCAGGCCAGCGGCCACGACAGCAGGCCGATGACGATCACCGTCTTGCCCGTGCCGGAACCGAGCACGGCGGCCAGGGTCATCAGCACGATGACGGGCGGGAAGGTCATCACCATGTCGACGAAGCGCATGGTCAGATTGTCGATCCAGCCGCCGAAGTAGCCGGCCATGGCGCCCAGGAAGGTGCCGATGACGAGGGCCAGCGCCACGCTGGACACGCCCACGGCCAGCGAGATACGGCCGGCCGCCAGGGTGCGGGCCAGCATGTCGCGCCCCGTCTGGTCCGTGCCCAACCAGTGCTGGCGCGACGGCGCCTGCAGGGCGGCGCCCAGGTCGATGGCGTTCGGGTCGTAGGAAAACAGCAGGCCGGAGGCGGCGCACAGCACGGCGATCAGCACGAACAGGCACAGGCCGGCAAAGGCCACCTTGCTGGAGCGAAATTGCTTCCAGCGCGAGGGCGGGAGGGGAGCTTGCGTCATAAATATCCTCTTGGTTATCTCTTGTTTTTTTATAACTTTCCTGGCGCGGCGGGACGCACGGGTCCCGGCCCCGCCTGTCGCCAGGGGGCAATGCCTGTCAAATGTGCTATGCGGCTACTTCAGGGTGATGCGCGGGTCGATCCAGGAATACACGAGGTCCGTCAGCATGTTGACGGCGAGAATGGCCAGCGAGACGAACAGGGCGATGCCCATGATCAGCGGATAGTCGCGGCTTTCGATGGCGTCGAGGAACAGCATGCCCATGCCGGGCCAGGAAAACACCGTCTCGACGAACACGGCGCCGCCGATCAGGCCGCCAAAGCTGGCGCCGATCACGGTGACGATGGGCACCAGGGTGTTGGGCAGCGCATGGCGCAGCATGACGCGGTTCGGGCTGACGCCCTTGGCGATGGCCGTGCGGATGTAGTCCTGGTTCAGGGTGTCGAGCAGGCCGGCCCGCGTGTAGCGCATGGTGATGGCGATGAACTGCACCGACAGCACGGCCGCCGGCAAGGCCAGGTGATACAGGATGTCGCCCATGCCCTCCTTGCCCGGCGTGCTGTAGCCGCCGCTGGGAAACCAGCCCAGCTGCAGCGAAAACACATACATGCCGACGATGCCCACCAAAAAGGCGGGGCTGCTGATGGCCACATAGGCGAACAGCGACAGCACGTGGTCCAGCTTGCCATTCGCCCGGCGCGCCGAGATCACGCCGAAAATAATGCCCAGCACGGAACCGAGCGCCAGGCCGGACAGAGCCAGCAGCAAGGTAGGCGCCACCCGGCTGGCGATTTCATCGATGACGCGGGCGCCGTCCTTGTAGCGGTAGCCCAGGTCGCCGCTGGCCGTCTGCTTGAGCCACAGCACGAAGCGCACGGGCACGGAACGGTCCAGGCCCAGGGTGTGGCGCAGTTGCTCCTTCTGCACGTCCGTCAGGGCCTGGCTGGGCGGCACGAAGGCGTCGACGGGGTCGCCGGGCGCCATGTTGACCAGCACGAAGACGGTGGCCAGGATGGCCAGCAGGGTGGGGATGTTGACCAGCAGGCGATTCACGAGGTACTTGAACATGTTTCTTCCAGGCGGCATGGCCCCCTGCCTTCTCAGCTATGCAAAAACCGGCGGGCCGTGGCCCGCCAACGGGATGACGTGTGACGGTGAGGGGGGACGCCGCTCAGCGCAGCTGCCACAGCTCCGGCTTGTCCTGGTAGCGTCCGCCGGCCGGGGCCGGGGTCCAGATCATGTTCTCGACATTCCTGGCGAAGCCGCCGAAGCGGTTGGCGCTCCACAGGGGGATCCAGGGCAGCTGCGCATTCGTGATGCCGCAGGCGTCGCGGTACAGGGCCGTGCGCTTGGCGTCGTCCGTTTCCAGCTGGCCCGCGTCGAGCAGGCCATCGAGCTGCGGTAGCTTGACGCGCATGCGGTTGACGCCCTTGGGCGGCGCATACGCCGAGTGCAGCATGGGCGTCAGGGCGCTGGGATCGGGACCCACGCCGCCGCCCGCGAAGACCATGCTGAAGCGGTTGGCATCGACCAGCTGGCCATACGTGGGGCTGTCGACGAAGCGGGGCTTGAGGTTGACGCCCACCTGCGCCAGCATCGACTGCAGGCTGGCGATGACGTCCTTCGATACCTGGTCGTTGTAATACGTGAGCAGTTCCACGGGCTGGCCCTTGCTCAGCTGTTCCCAGTTGGCGGCCGCCAGCAGGGTTTTCGCCTTGGCGACATTCGTTTCATACTTGTCCAGCTTGGCAGGCTGGAACTTCGGCAGGGTCAGCGCGCAGTGGGCGAGGGTGGCGCTGTTGTTGTAGATGCTCTTGACGATGGCGGGCCGGTCGATGGCGTACAGGATCGCCTGGCGCACGCGCACGTCCTGGAAGCGCGGGTCCGTGTGGTTCACGCCCAGGTAGTTGAGCACGTGGGACGGGCCGGAAATCACGTTGAACGCCTTGCTGGCCTGGTTTTCCTTGACCTGGTCCATGGTCAGGTAGGTAAACTGGATTTCATTCGAGGCCAGGGCCAGGGCGGCCGCGCTGGCATCCTTGAAGTAGCGGTTGATCAGCTTGTCCAGTTTCGGCTTGCCACGGTAGTAATCGGCATTCGCCGTCAGCTCCACATACTGGTCGGGCAGGTATTTGCTCCATTTGAACGGGCCCGTGCCCACGGGCGTCTTCCACCAGGCGGCGTTGCGCAATTCCGTGATGGGCACGCTCATCAGCAGATGCCGGGGCACGATCATGATGCTGGTGAAGGCGTCGGGCAGGGTCACGTCGGGGCGCGCCAGTTCGATGACGACGGTGCTGGCGTCCGGCGTCCTGACGGCGCTGACGTCCGCCAGGCGCGGGGCGAACACGCTGGCCAGCTCGGGGCTGCGGATCAGCTCCAGGGTGAACTTCACGTCGGCCGATGTGAACGGCTTGCCGTCGTGCCACTTGACGTCCTTGCGCAGCTTCAGGGTCAGCGTCTTGCCATCCTTGGCATAGGTCCAGCCTTCGGCCAGGTCGCCCGAGATCTTTTGCAGGCTGACGTCGTACAGCGTGAGGGTGGAGAAATACTTGTTGTAGAAGCTGAAGCCCGCGGCCGCCGTCAGCGGATTGAATTTCTGCGCATTGCCGGACGGACCCACGTCGAAGGCGCCGACGAAGACCTGGTCGGCCGCCTGGGCGGCTCCCGACAGGCAGGCAAGGGCGGCGAAGGCCGCGGGGAGCAGAAATTTGACGGAGGGACGGGACGCAAACATGGATTTCTAACCTCTATGTGATGAACAAAAAAAGGTGACGCCGCGTGTTGCTGGCTAGGCGGTGTCTTTCGGGTAACGCTTGAAGATGGAATCGAAATGCTCGGTGTAGGCCCGCATCAGGCCCGCTTCATCCTTGTTTTCCAGCATTTCCACGATGGCGATATGGTCGCGCGCCGTCGCTTCCATGGCCCAGGGGTCGAGCTGGGCGGCCGTGGACGCCTTGTGCATATTGTTGAAGACGTTCCAGAACAGGTCGATCAAGGCCAGCAGGAAGCGGTTGTTCAGGCACGAGTACATTTCGGCATGGAAAGCGCGGTCTTCGGCGGGGAAGGTTTCCTGCCGCAGCGCCTTTTCCAGCATCGTGTCGGCCAGGTCGCGCAGCACGGCGATGTGCTTCGGCGTGATGTTTTTCACCACGGAAGGAATCGCGCCGATTTCCAGGTAGGTGCGCACGTACAGCAGGTCCGTGATCTGGTCGTCGTTGGCGACCATGGAATACGGCAGGTTGTCGAGGATGGAATCGAAGGAAAAGGCTTTCACGAAGATGCCTTCGCCGTGGCGCGACTCGATCACGCCCAGCGATTCGAGGGCCTTGACGGCTTCGCGCAGGCTGGGGCGGCTCATGTTGAGCTCCTCGGCCATGCGCGCCTCGGGCGGCAGGGCATCGTTCGCCTTCAGGTTGTTCTGCTCGATGAATTCCTTGATTTTGACTTGCGCGTGGCGGTAAGCCGGTATCTTTGTGACCATTGTTTTCTCACTAATTAAGCAGGGTACGACACGGTATCATGGCCGGGGCCATTCGATAACGTTATTGCCAAGGTTTCCAGGGTGGCAGCGCCCCCATCGGTATCGCCGCCCACCAGCAGCAGGCTGTTGCCCACCTGGAAGGACAGGCCATGCGCGCGGGGCGCCGGCAGCAAGCCCAGCAGGCGCCATTGCCCGCCGGCAAAGCCGTACAGCTCGCGGCGCCAGGACTTGGCCAGGCCCGCATGGGCGTGCAGTTGCTGCTGTGCATAGTTGGCGCTGGCGCCGATGAAGTGCGTGCCGCCGGCGAGGACGGGCATGCCGCCGCACAGGCCGCCAAACGCGGCCGCCACGCCTTCCTGCGGCACGCCGGGTGCCGTGTCCGGCAAGGCGCGCCGCTCCCAGCCGCCGGCGTCTGGCCGCGCATGCCAGGCCAGCGGCGTGCGCAGGCCCGGCTTGATTTCGCCGCTGGACACGATGGGACCGTCTGCGGCAGCGATGGCGACGGCGCCGCAGGTGCCGGCAAACGGCAGCACGCCGTCATCCTGCAGGGTGGCAGTGCGCGGGGCGAAGCGCCATTGATGGCGGTTCCATTCGAAGGCGGCGACGGGGCGGGCCATGTAGGCGCGCAGGATGGCGGGCCGCTCAAGCTCGCCGGCGGCCGCATGGGCCGTGCAAAAGTCGTCGAACTGGGCGCGGTGGTAGCCGCCGAAGAGCACGATGCTGCCATCCGCCTGGGCCAGGGCCGAGGCGCCCAGCAAGCCCAGCGGCAGTTGCAGGTCCAGTTGCTGCCAGGCATCAAGCGTGGTGTCGTAGCGCCAGACGGCGTCGGACTGGCGGGCGCTGTGGCCCGCAGGCGTGATGGCGCCGCCGAACACATAGAGGAACTGGCCGCTGGCGGCGCAGGCGGCGCCAGCCGGAGCCGTGCCTGGAAAGTCCGCCATGCGCTGCCAGCCGTGAGCGCGCCGGGCCGTGTCGAGACGGTACCAGGCGACACCCGCGCTGCCCAGGCCCGCATACAGCTGGCCGTCCAGCGCGGCGCCGGCCGCGTCGCGCAGGGCCACGGGGAAGGCGGGCCAGCTGGTGTCGAACTGCAGGTCGAACGGCGCGGTCATCGTTGTAGCGTCTGGCTGAAGCATCGTGAATGTTCTCGGCTGGGCTGTTGCGGTTCCGAATGACTGAACCGATGAAGCAAGTATTGCAGAGTAAGATATCAGATGTCAAACAACTTGTTTGGCTAAATGAAAAAAGTTGCGAAAAAGTTGCAGCGCGGTGAAAAGGGCCAGGGTGAGGGCGGCGGGCGCGCTGGGCAAAGCGGAGGATAAGCAGGCGCAGGCAGGAGCTGCAGGGGGGAAGAAAGACAGGGAAAGCGGGGCGGGAAACGCCGGCCAGGGCGCAGGGCGCCTGGCCAGGACGGCACGTCTTAGCGGTAGAACGCTTCGACCTTGCCTTTCAATTTGATTTGCAATGGACGGCCGCGGCGGTCGAGGGACTTGGTGGATGCGACCTTGATCCAGCGTTCGCTGATGCAATATTCTTCCACGTCAAGGCGTTCCTTGTCGTTGAAGCGGATGCCGACGTCGTTCTCGAACACGGCGGCAACGTGGTAAGGGCTGCTCGGGTCGATCGACAGGCGATCGGGCAATGGGGGTAAGGTGGTGGTATCGTTCATGGGCGTAATTATCGCCCAGAATGCCGATCCAGACAACGGGGTATGCCGGCTAATTGCACGGCCCGGCATGCAGGCGTCTTGGCCGGGGGCAAGGCGGCAGGCGAGGCTGGCGTGCCGGCCCGCCTTGCCGCGTTGCTCCGGCCCCGGGCCGTCACACGGCGTGGGGCTCAGGATTTGTCGTCATTCTTGTGGCTTTGACGGCCCGCTTCCCCGCGCTGCTCAGGCGTGCCGCCCCGCATGCCTGTGCCCGACTGCTGGCTGCCGGCGCCGCCCTTGCCCTGGCCCGATTGCTGGCCGGACTGTTGCGAGCCAGATTGCTTGTCGGCATCATTCTTGTGGCTCTGGCGGCCCGCTTCCACGTGCTGCTCGTGCGTGCCGCCCTGGGTGCCGCCGGACGACTGGCGGCTGCCGGACTGCTTGTCCGACTGCTGGCTGCCCGATGGCTGCCTGCCCGACTGGCCGCCGGTTTTGTCATTGCTGTTCGAAGTCATGGTGGTTTCCTCTGTGGTTGATACGGTAGGGAAGCGCATGCCGTCGCGGATGGAATGCGCCTGCCTGGCATACGGCGCTCGCTTGCACCGCCGAGGCCATTCTCCCTGCCCGAAGGGGGCCTCACCATAGGGACACTACTTGTCGCCACGTAGGAAAACTCCGTGGTGACTGGCAACCATTTCTACTCCGCACTATTTACAGATGCCGCGTCTCCTGCGGCGGCGCGTCCCATATGTCATGCCGGCCGTTGACAAATGTGACGGGCATGTGCGCCAGTTGCGCGGCGGCGGCATCGTCGAGGCAGTTGACGCTGATGCCGACAAACGGGCCGCTGCGGGGCGAGTCGCCGCGGCCGAACGGGCGCACGCCGCAGTGGCGGCAAAAATAATGGGTCTCGCGGCCCGCGCCGAAGCGGTATTCGCTCAAGTCCGCCTCGCCGGCCAGCAGGCGGAAGGCGTCGGGCGGCACCAGGCTGGCCCAGCAGCGGACCTTGAGGCAGAACGAACAGTTGCAGCGCAGGCTGGGGGCCGCCAGGTCGATCTCGGCCGCAAAGCGCACGGCGCCGCAGTGGCAGCTGCCATGGTAGGTAGTTTTCATCGTGGCCTGCTCTACACGGTGGCCGCACTGTCATGCAACTGCTGGAACTGCGCCAGCTGCTGCTGCATCAGCCGCGCATACTGGCCGCCCGCGCGCAGCAGCTCGGCATGCGTGCCTTGCTGGCAGATGCGGCCATCTTCCATGACGATGATGCGGTCCGCCTTGACGATGGTGGAAAAGCGGTGGGCGATGATGATGGTGGTGCGGCCTTGCATCAGGGTATCGAGCGCTTGCTGCACCAGCTGTTCGCTGGCGGCGTCCAGGGCGCTGGTGGCTTCGTCGAGGATGAGGATCTTCGGCGCGCGCAGGATGGCGCGGGCGATGGCGATGCGCTGCTTCTGTCCGCCCGACAGTTGCACGCCCCGTTCGCCCACGAGGGTGTCGTAGCCGTCCGGGAAGGCCGTGATGAAATCATGGGCGTGCGCCAGGCGCGCGGCCGCCTGCATTTCCCCGCGCCCCACCTCGCGCCCGGGCACGGCGAAGGCGATATTGTCCGCGATGCTGCCGGAAAACAGGGCCGGCTCCTGCTCCACCACGGCCATCTGGCGCCGCAGCTGCGCCACGCCGAAGAGGCGCGCGTCGATGCCGTCGAACTGCAGGCTGCCCGCGCCGGGCTGGTAATGCCCCAGCACGAGGCTGGCGATGGTGGACTTGCCCGCGCCCGAGGCGCCCACGAGGGCGATCTTTTCGCCCGCCCGGATGGTCAGGCTGACGCCGTCGAGGGCCGTCGCCTGCGTGCGCTCCGGATAGGAAAAGCGCACCTCGCGCAGCGCGACATGCCCGGCCAGCGGCGGCTGCGGCGCGGCGGCGGGCACGGGGCGGTGGCTGCGCAGGATCTCGAAGATGCGGTCGGTCGAGCCCATGGTGCGCATCCACGTGTTCCAGAACTCGCTGATGGAACCGGCCGTGTCCGTCACCATGCTGGCATAGATGACGAAGGCCGTCAGCTCGCCCACCGTCAGCCGGCCCTGGCCGATCAGGTGGGCGCCGAAGCACAGCGTCGTCAGCAGGGCCACGAAGGCGACCATGCCCTGCGCGCCCTGGAACACGGCCAGCAGGCGCGTGCCGGCCAGCGACACGCCCAGCAGCTGCCGCATGGCTTGCGCGTAGCGGTCCATGGCGCCGCCCTGCTGGTTGAACGCCTGCACCAGGCGGGCATGGGCAAAATACTCCTGCGCCACCTTGCCGCTGGCGGCCAGGCTGGCGGCAATGGCGCGCGAACGCTGGCGGTAATTGCTTCCTGTTATTTTTCCGAAATACAGGCTGATGGGGATGAACAGGGCCAGGGGCAGGCTCAGCATGGGCGACAGCTGCAGCAGCATGGCGATGCCGCCGACGAACACGCACAGCGAGCGCAGGGCATTGGCCGCGCCGATGGTCAGGCTTTCATGCAGGGCCGACACGTCCGACGTCAAGCGGCTGTTGAGTTCTCCCCCGTGGTGCTTGTCGAAGAAGGCGATGGGCTGGTTGATCACCACGTCGAACAGGCGGCGCCGCACATCCATGACGATCATGTGGCCGCTCGACTGCAGCAGATAGAAGCGGGCGGTGGAGGCCAGCGCGTACAGCACGCTGAAGACGAACATGGCGGCCACCATGGCGGGCGTCACGCCGCGCGCCGTCAGTTCGGCCACGTGGTCGATGAAGTAGGCGATGGCTTGCGGAAAGCCCAGCTGCGCCGCCACCGTCAGGACCATGCACAGCAGGCCGGCGGCGATGCGCCAGCGCACGGGGTACAGCAGGCGCAGGCGCTCCAGGTGGGGATGGACATTCATGCGGCGCGCTCCTCGGCAATGTCGCAGTTCAGTTGGTCGACGAGGGCCAGCCAGTCGTCGTCGCCGACGAGGCCCGCGGCCTCGACGGTTCCAGCATGGCTGACGAAGACATAGGATGGCGAACTCATCAATGGATTCAGGCGGCGGTAGTCGCGCAGGCGCAGGCGCGCCGCCGCCGCCCGCAAGGTGTTGCTCGGCAGAAAGGCGCGCAGGCGGCGGACCGGTTCCTCGCTGAGCAGCCAAACGGCCAGGCCTGCCGCGCGGGCCTGCGGCAGCAAGCCGTCGATGCCGGCCAGCTTGTCGCGGCATTTCGGGCAGCGGCTGGCGAGGAACAGCAGCACCGTGGCTTGCCCCGGGGCGCCGGGCTGGAAGCGGGCGCCGCCAGCCATCGGGCGGGCGTGGACGGCGGGCAGGGGCTCGCCCGCCACGAGGGCGGCCGCCGGCTGCCGTTCGCGGCGGCTGGCGCGCAGCACGGCTAGGCTCAGCCATATATTGCCCGCGATGGCGAACGCCAGCGCCGCCAGCACCAGTTGCAGGGTCGTGTCATCCATCAGTCCGCCTTTGCCAGGGTGGCGATGTCATGCAGGGAAATGGCGGCCACGCAGACGATGGATGCCAGGCCGGCGGCCAGCACGGCGGACGCCGCGGGCAGGGTCGCCTCCCGGGCCAGGGCGAAGTAGGCGGCATTGATGCCGACGAACAGCCCGTTGCGCAGCAGGTCGTAGTGCGAGACGGGGCGCGCCGCTTCGCCGAAGCAGCTGCAGCGCACGACGCTGTGCGTGAAGTAGCGGTAGGCGAGGATGGCCGTGAGCGTGCCGAGCAGCAATAAGGCCAGCAACATGGGCAGGCGCGTGCCGCCGCCCAGTATCCACGCGGCCAGCAGCAGTTCCGCCGCCACGAGGCCGGGCGCGGCCCAGGCGGCGATGGCGGGCGCCAGGCCGAACGAGGCGGACAGGTTGTCGCGGAAGGCACCATAGCCGCGCAGCTTGCCCACGCTGGCCGCCAGCAGCAGCAGGGCGATGCAGCAGCGGGCCGTATCGGCCAGCAGCAGCGTCAGCATGTTGGCTGCGCTTCCGCGCTCCACAGGGGCGCGAAGCCGCCCGGACGCTGGCGCCGCAGCTGCACCCCGTCGCGCGAGGCCAGCAGCGCATCCGTCCACGGCTCGTCGGGCGTGCTGCGCAGGGCGCCCCCTATGCTCGCTTGCAGCTGGACCGAGATGTCCCAGCCCAGGCGCTCGGCATGCGCATCGCGCGCCATGTTCAGGCCCAGGCGGGCCAGCTCTTCCCGTGTCAGCGCATAGTTATGGGAGTGATAGCCGCCAGCCAGCTGCGCGACGATGGCGCGGCGCGCTTCCGGCGTGGCATCGGGCAATTGCCATGCCAGCAACTCTTCGCCGATCTGCGCCACTTCCATGGTGGTGCGGTAAAACGCCGTCAGGGAAGGGGGGAAGATGTTGCCGCACAGCAGGGACAGGGCTTGCTGGCGGGCCGCGTGCTCGTCGACGCCGAACCATTGCCGGGCCATGTCGCCAAACAGCTTGATGTCCAGGCTGGACAGGGAACCGCCTTCGGCGCCGTCGAGCTGCGGGTCGATGGGCGAGAACAGGGCCAGGTCGCCCGCGATGATCTCGTCGGCGCCCAGGGCCAGCAGGGTGGCGGCCGACTGGCAGTGGAAGGGCACGATAAAGCTCAGGTGGCGCGCATGCTGGCGCAGCACGAGGGCGATGCGGCGCGCCGCGTTGACGATGCCGCCGCGGCCGTGCAGCACCACGTCGAGGCGCGCCACGGGGCCCGTCTGGCGGCACAGTTCGTAGACGGCGGGCAGCAGTTCCATGTCCAGGTGCGACGCGGCCAGCACGATGGTGCGGCTGTCGCGCACCTGTTCCAGTTCGCGCAGCTGGCGGGGAAGCAGGTTCAGGTCTGGCTGTGGCATACAGCTCCTTCGATCAGCGCGTCCGCCATGGTTTCCAGCAATGGCAGGGTAGGCACCAGTTGCTGTACGTACAAAAATTGGCCGACAGGATTGTTTTCCAGGAAAACGTACTCGCCCTCGGGCGTGACGATCAGGTCCAGCGCGCCGTATTCCAGGCCATAGCTGTGCACGAAGGCGAGGCAGCGCTGGCGCACCTCGTCCGGCAAGGTCGCCGCCTCGTAGCGGATGGGGGCCGACATGTCGCGCGAATCGATGGCCGTGCGGGCATCGTCCTGGGAATACAGGCGGGCGGCAAACAGTTGCTTGCCGATCACGGTGACCCGCAGTTCATATTGTTTGGCGATATATTCCTGGAACTGGCAGCTCAGTTCGCTGACGGCATCCAGGCTGTCCAGCATGGCGTCGTCGAGCACGGTGGTGCCGATGCCGTGGCTGACGCGGTCGGCGCCGTCCACCGCGTCGGCGGCCAGGGTGGGCGTGGACATCGCCTTGAAAATGATGGGGCCGCCAACGGCGGCGCGCAGGGCGCGCACGTCGTCGGGCACGTTGGTGATCACGGTGGCGGGCACGCGAAAGCCCATGCGTGCCGCCCGCGCCAGCTGTTCGCCCTTCCATTTGGCGCCGCGCAGCGCCAGCGGATGACTGATCCAGTAGCAATCGAGCGCGTGCAGCACGCTGAAAATGGCTTGTTCCGTTTCCAGCTTGGCATAGGCGCGCTCCTGCGGCGCCAGGTCGGCGCTGGCATAGGCGTACTCGGCAGGCTTGCGCAGCCACACGGCGCCCACGTGCCGCAGATCCAGCCACTCGCCATCGGGCAGCAGGCGCAGGCGCGCGCCGGCATGGCCATCGTGCAGGCGCTGGCACAGCTGGTAGTCGCGGGGAAAGGCGTCGAGATTGATGCGGAAGGGGGCGTGGCCGCGTTCGGCCAGGATGGCGGCGACCAGGTCGGCATGCAGATCGCCGCCATGGCTGATGATCAAAACCTTTTTATGCATGCAGGTCCCAGTGACAAAAGACAGTGAAAAAGCCTTGCCGTGGCAAGGCTTTCCGCGGGCGGTGTATCAGCAAAACTCTCCGCCGTCACTCGAGCCAACGCGCGAATAGCGGTATTGCTCCTCGCTGTCGACGGCCGTGCAGCCGGCCACGGCGACGCCGTCGCGTACCTTCCAGGGGGCAGGAAGGGCCGGTTTTTTCTCGTCCTTTTTCTCCGCCAGTTTAAATGCGAACAATTTTGTCTGATTCTGCTTTTGCATGTTTTGGGTTCCTCTGATGGTCAATATCCCGCATATTCATTTCCCGCGGATGGAAAAGCCCTGCCGCGATTGGCGCCGGTATGCGCATGAATAGGTGGAAGTGTCTGAAAACCGCGCGCGGCGCGGGATTGATGGTGCGGCGGAGATCAGCAATAGATGCCGGTATCGTTCGGATTCAGGCGCGAGTTGTCGCGCAGATTGTAATCGTCAGGATTGCCGTAATACGTGCAGCCTGCCGTGGCGACGCCGTCGCGCACCTGCCATGGCTGCTGGACTTCTTTTTTCTCTTCTTTTTCAGCCAGTTTGAAAGCGAATAATTTGGTTTGATTTTGCATTGTACTATCCTCTTGTAATGGTTAAGTACTGATTTGCCCGTTTGCCGTGATTCGGCATTTAAATATTAAGTTCAAAAAAATATTCAGTCAATCAATGAATGATATATATTTAAAATGACCTGGTATTAATATGTCGGGCAGGAATAATCCGCACGGCTGCCGGTGCACGGTATTCATATTGCAGTATAAATAAAACCCCGCTAGGGCGAGGTGTATGGCTATGCCGCGTTCAGCAGAATTGCCCGGTGTCGCGGGAATTGACCGTGGAGGTATAGCGATACTGGAAACGCTCGACCTCGCTGCAACCGGCCACGGCGACGCCGTCGCGTACTTTCCATGCGACAGACGCTTGAGACGGGGTTGTTGCCTGGGGCGATTCCTGTTTCTCTGCAAGCTTGAAAGCGAATGATTTTGCCTGGTTCTGCATGGTGTGATCCTCGTGTGGTGGGGCCGTGCCGCAAGTGTCAGGTCCGGGACAGGGAAATTGCGTACGGCCCGGATGGAATGCCGCTGCATTTTGCGCAGGCGGAAATGGCCTGCACGCCAGGCAGATGGATTCAAAAGGGAATCAAAACGGAATGGAATGAACGCCGCCGGCGGCGCGTTGATGCCGCGCTGCCGTGATCAGCAATACTGGCCGCTGTCATTCGGCTGGAGGCGCGATTCGTAGCGATAATTTCCGCTGCCGGCGATGAATTCGCTGCAGCCGGCAACGGCTATGCCGCTGCGTACCTTCCAGGGCCGGGGCGGGACCGCCGGGCTTGCTGTCTGGGTGTTTACCTGTTTTTCAGCCAGTTTGAACGCGAACAATTTGCTTTGCTTGAGTCTTTGCATTGTACTATCCTCTTGTGGTGGTTAAGTACTGCCTGTGCTGTATGCCATGGTGTATGGCCATTCGATATTAGCGCCGGATTAAATATGCGTCAACGTGTAATTGATTCGTG
The DNA here is from genome assembly GCF_009923995.1 of Janthinobacterium sp. Classification (GTDB taxonomy): domain Bacteria; phylum Pseudomonadota; class Gammaproteobacteria; order Burkholderiales; family Burkholderiaceae_D; genus Janthinobacterium. The sequence goes on from NZ_RFSK01000004.1 coordinate 23,635, forward strand.
CGCGGCGGAATATAATTCAGAGATACTCACCAAATATCACGCGGCAATACCTTATTATTGTCTTTCAATAAATTATCGTTGCTTGATTTAAATGTCGATATTGGTGCAATATTATTGCACTGCACTATCGTGGTGAGATGGCGATGCTTATCCAGGCAAATGCGTGGCGCGCCGGCGCGGCGGCGCACTATAATGGCGCTTGCTGAAACTTAAGGAATTACCATATGGACATGGCGGTCACGGACAGGCAGCGGCGGCAAGCGTATGCGCTGGCGGACGCATTCGTGCGCACGCTCGACGAGCGCGATCCTGTTGCGCTGCAACGCGACTGGGCCGTGGCCCCCGCGCTGGCCGACGAGATCGTCGACATGCTGGACGGTTATTTTGCCCCGCAGCAGCGCCTGGCGCTGGCGCCGCTGGCCCTTGCCTTCGCGCCGGGCAAGGGCGGGCGGCCTGCCGTCGATGTGTACGCCACCGACGCCGGCCCGCTGGGCATGGAATGCCAGTTGCTGGCGGACGGCAAGCCGGGCGAAGCGATCCTGCACCTGGAAGTCGCCGGCCACGATGACGCCATGCGGCTGTCCTACCGCTACCTTGCATCTTGACAAGCCGATGAACGAGCCGATGAACGAACAGGACAAGGAAGTACTCAACGCACAGCGCAAGGAACAGGACAAGGAAATGATCGACGCACAGAGCAAGGAACAGGACAAGGAAGTGATCGACGCACAGAGCAAGGACCAGAGCAAGGAATTGATCAACGAACAGAGCAAGGACCAGAGCAAGGACCAGAGCAGTGCGCAGATCCACGAAAACCAGCGCCGCATCTGCGACAAATACGGCTTGCCCGCGCAGGCGCCCGAGGACATGGTGGCCCTGGCCATCGGCAGCCTGGACCAGTCACCCATCTATGGCACGCGCATCGACCTGCCCGAGAACGGCACCATCAGCTGGTTCATCCATTGCGGCGCGCACAGCGACGCGTCCGATTTTTACCAGCCCCTGCATGCGGCCCACCTGACCGAACTGCTGCCGCAGGTGCTCGCCTACCTGGCCTTGCCCAGCGGGACCAAATTCATCCTCGACCGCGCCGGCTACGAAGATGTGTGGCGCGAAGGCTAGGCGCGCCGCGCCATGCCGGCTTGCTGCGGCTCATGACAGGGTATTGGGCAGGTAGGCCTTCTGCCGCAGGTCGAAGCGGAAATAGTCGAGCAAATGGCTGCCCTTGCTGAACGGCTCCTGCGGCCGGGGCACTTCGTAGTATTTGCCCTGCATGACGCCGTCGGACAGTTCGACGCGCAGGTAGCCGTGGTGGTCGTCCGAGTAGTTTTCCAGCGTGACGGCGTCTCCCGCATCGTCGTGGAAGACGGCGGGCGGTATCAGGCGCTGGCCGTTGACCTTCATGATCTGGTGCAGGTTATGGTAGCCGCCCGCGCCCGTGACGAGGAACAGGGTCTTGCCGCCGTCTCCATTGTCGCGCGTCAGGCGCTGGTAGTTGTGGACGTGGCCGGCAAGGATGGCGTCCGGGTGGCGTCCCGCCGCGGCGGATGCCTCGGCGACGAGGTCCTTCATGTAGGTGCTGCCGGAATGGTGGTCGTCCGCCGAGTAGATCGGATGGTGCAGCGCCAGCAGCAGAGGCAGGTCGCGGGGCAGGGTGGCCAGTTCCGACGCCAGCCATTCCTTCTGGGGCGTGCGGACCTCGCCGCCGGCGGGCACATTGCTGTACAGCCCGATGATGCTGGCCTGCGGCGTGAGCAGGGTCCAGTACACGTTCGGCTGCACCATGGCCGTGCGGTGGGAATCGCCCGATTCCGGCATCTTGACGGGCTGGGGCGCGCAAAAATTGCGCACGAAGCCATCCAGGGTCTCGTCGTCCGGCAGGTTTTCGCCATCGTGGTTGCCCGGCACGGCGAACACGGGGGCCAGGTAGAATTCATACGGCTGGTAGAACTGCTTGTAGTATTCGCTGACCTGGCCGTTGAAATACACGCAGTCGCCCGTGATGTACAGAAAGGCCGGCAGCGCGCTGGCATCGGCCTGGAAATCGTCTTCCATGCCCTTCGCCACCAGCTCCTGCGGCACGGCGTACTGGATGCCGCCCATGTCGCCATTGAGGTGGAAGACGAGCTTCCTGTTCCGGACGATGGCGTCATACACGGCCGGCGCCACGATGTCGCGCAAGTCGAGGCGGAACGGCGCGCTGCCCGTCGGCGGTGGCAGGTCGCGGAATGCCGTATTGCGGGGCGGCGCCTGGTGCAGCGACGCCTGCCCCGTTGCATGGGGCCGCGCCAGGCCAAAGACATGGGCATTGTTGCCAGAAACCAGATCGGCCATGATGTGTTCTCCCGCCGCCACTGTGCGCCACTCTGCGCGCCAGCCAGGATTTCAGTGTAGCCGCCCGCGCCCCGGATGCGCGCGCGCGCGTGCCGGGATTCGATCTGGATCAACATGCCGGGGGACCGTCGCCACGCCAGCGTCGCCAGGCGGCGGGCGGCCGGCGAGGAAAATGCATTGCGGCAACGCGCGTATAGGGTAAGCTTGCTTTTTGCACATGAAAAGGAGCTTTGCCATGCCATTCCGCACGCCGCCGGTCCTGCGCGTTTTCTTGCTTGCCGCAGTGCTGGCCGGGCCAGCCGCGGCGGCACAGCCCGCCGCCAGCGCCACGCCGGCCGGCCTTGCCGCCGAGGCCAGCCAGCAGCTTGTCGACTTCCTGCAGGACGAGATGCGCGAGCGGCAGATACCGGGCATGCAGGTGGCGGTGATCCGGCAGGGCAAGGTCGTGTTGGCGCGCAATTTCGGCGTGGCCAGCCTGCAATATGGCGTGCCCGTGACGCAGGCCAGCCTGTTTTCCATCAATTCGGCCACCAAGGCGTTTACGGGCGTGGCCGTGATGCAGTTGGTGCAACAGGGCAAGGTGGACCTGGGGGCGCCGATCGGCCAGTACCTGACGGGCTTGCCGCCGGCCTGGCAAGCCGTGACGGTGACGCAGCTGCTCAGCCATACTTCCGGCCTGCCCGACGTGCTGGACCAGCGCAGCGGCAAGCTGGTGGGGCCGCAGCCGGACGACCCCGTGGCCGCCTGGCAAGCCGTGCAGGCCCTGCCCGTGGAAGCGCCGCCCGGCCAGCGCTACCGCTATAACCAGAGCAATTACGTCCTGCTGGCGCAACTGATCGAGCGCCAGAGCGGCCAGTCCTACGTCGACTTCATCCAGCGGGGGCAGTTCGATGCGGCCGGCATGGCGCACAGCGGCTTTGGCGATGCGAAGGACGTGGTCATCAACAAGGCCAGTTCCTACGTGCTGGGCGCCGGCGGCAAGGGCTACCGCAACGTCATCGAGGACTTTCCCCTCTTCATGCGGGCCGGGGCCGGCATCAACAGCAATGCGGGCGAGCTGGCCGGCTGGCTCGTCGCGCTGCAATCGGGGCGCCTGCTGGCCCCCGCCAGCGTGCAGCGGCTATGGCAGGCCAGCAGCCTGAACAATGGCAAGCCGGCGCCGTGGGCGCTGGGCTGGCCCGCCATCGGCCGCGCCGCCCACCGCGCCGTGGCCGGCATCGGCGGCGGACGTTCCGCCTTCTACGTGTATCCCGACGATGACCTGGCCGTCATTATCCTCAGCAACCTGGCCGGCGGCCAGCCGGAACAGCTGATCGACACGGTCGCCAGCTTCTACCTGCCAGCCCTGCGCCAGCAGCGGGGCGGGGCCTACGCCATGCAATTGCTGCGGCAGGAACTGGCCAGCACGGGCTACGAGGGACTGGACGCCAAGCTGGCCGCCATCCGGCAGCGGCACGGGTTGCCCGGCCCGGACGAAGGCGACCTGAATGCCTGGGGCTACCGCCTGCTGGCGCAGCAGCGGACGAAACAGGCCGTCGCCGTGCTGCAGCTGGCCGTGCAGCTGGCGCCCGGCAGCGCGAATGGCCACGACAGCCTGGCCGAAGCGCATGAGGCGGACGGCGCCACGGCGCTGGCCGTCGCCCACTACCGCCGTTCGCTGGAGCTGGACCCGGGCAATACGCACGCGGCGGAGCGCCTGCGCAGCCTGGCCGCCCGTTAAGCTCGTCAGTTGTCCAGCTTCAGCACGGCATCGACCAGCACGCGCGCATCGTAGGGGTTGTCCGGCAGCACGATGTCGGGCTGCAGCAGCACGGGCGTGGCCGCGCCCGACGGGCGCTGGAACAGGAGGCGGGGCACGCCCAGCACCAGGCCGCTGTTGGGCAGCACGAAATTCTGCGTGCCGCCGCTCTGGCGCGTGCGCGCCTGGCCCGCCGCGCCCACCACCTTGCCAAAGCCGAAGTCCTGCATGACATTGCTCAACAGGATGGAGGAGGAATACGTGCGCCCGCCCACCAGCAGATAGGTGGTGCCCGAAAAATGCAGGGGATCGTCCAGCCGCGGCTGCTGCCAGGAGGTGATCTCACCATCGATGACGTCGCCCAGCTTTTCGCGCGCGCTGTCGCGTCCCCGTATCACCTTCTTGCGGTAGGTCGAGGCCCAGCGGTAGGGCTTGTCCGCGATATAGCGCAGCACGCCATCGATCCACATGTCATCGTTGCCGCCGCCGTTCGCCCGCACGTCGATGAGCAGGGTGCGTACATCCGCCGCGCGCATCTGGCGGAAAGCCTCGGCCGTGAACGCCGTGAATTGCGCCTTGTCAGGCCAGGCAAAGGTGTCCAGGGTCAGCAGGGCCGCCTTGCCGGGCAGCAGTTCGAAGCGGAATTGCTGCGCGAAGCTGCCATCGCCGGCCAGATAGGCGGGCAGGGCGGCGGCGCCGGGCACCGTCAATTCCCGGCCGTCGTCCAGCTGCAAGACATGGCTGGCCGGCGCGCCCAGCACCTTCCAGTACAGGAAGGGCCAGCGCAGCGACAGCAGGCTGGCGCGAAACGCGGCCGTGTCGCCGTGGCAGCGGGCCAGCAGGTCGGCGACGATGGCGCTGGCCGGCACGCCGTTGATGCGCGTGATGCGCGCGCCTTGCAGCGGCGTCGGCGCGCCGCCCAGCAGGGCACGGATGTACAGGCCGCCATCGCCATCGAGCGTCACTTCATAGGGGAAAAAACGCCCGCCCCCGTCGAGGAAGGCCTGGCTTTGCGCCTGCGGCGCGGCCGGCGTGATGGCCAGGTGGCCATCGGCATACAGGGGATTGAGGGTGGCCAGCACGCGCCAGGCCTGGTCGGACGACATCGGCGCCTGCAGCTGTTCCCCGATGGCGGCGTAGGCGTGGTCCACGGCGGCGGGATCGGCGGAAAAGCCCGGCTCCGGGTGCGTGGCAGCGATCGTCTCCTGGATAAAACGCAAGTCGGCGCGCAGCTGTTCCGGCGTCAGCAGGGGCATGGCCTGGGCCAGCGCCACGGGTGCGCAGCATGCCAGGATCAGGCAGGCTGACAGGTATTTCAGGTGTTTCATGGCATCCTTTCCGGGTCGCGGTGAAGGATGCACTTTAATTAAGTGCGGCGCGCGGCGCCAGTCATCTGCGACGCGCCGTCGAAATTGGCCGCCAGAAAGCAGAATCAGGCGACCAGGGGCGCCCGGCTTGCCTGTCCATGTTCTGCCCCGTGCATGGCCAGGTAGCTGGCCAGGTTGTCATCGTCGATGCCCAGGCTGCGCAGGACTTCCCGCGTGAAGCTGACGGGGGCCGTGCCCGGCGCCGTGACGATGCCGTCGTCGGCCACGGCCCACGGCACGTCCTGGTACAGGGCGGCGCCCGCGTAGCCCGTTTCCCGCAGGTTCGCGGCGCCATTCGACGTGTGGCGCACCTTGTCGAGCACGCCGGCCTGGGCCAGCACGCGGGTGCCGTCGCAGATGCCGGCCAGCACCACGCCCTGGTCCCGCGCGGCGCGCAGCAGGGCGCCCGGGTCGGGGGCTTTGCCGCTTTGCCAGATGCTGCCGCCGCACACCATCAGCAGGTCCAGTTCATCGAGCGAAATGTCTTCCAGCGCCAGCTGCGGCGTGACGAGCATGCCGCCGGACGAGGTCACGGGCAGGCCGCCCGGCGTGGCAAACTGCGTGTAGAAGCCGTAGTACAGGCGCGCCGTGGAATTGAACAGGGCGGTTTCCCAGTCGGCAAAGTTTTCGGTAAGGATGGTGATGGCGCGTGTCATGGCAAGGTCCTGTGGTGATGGGAGGGTAGGGGCGGAGTTGCTGTTCCGCAATGGCGACAGCATAAGCGGCGGCACTGACAGTTTCTGTCAGGAGCGTGCCTGGCCTTTCCTACTTCATGTCGTGCAAAAATGGTGATACCGGTTGCAAGGGACTGCGCTACAATCGCTGGCCCGTCGACACGGGCAGGGCCACGCAGTTCCATTCAACGCCGATTCTGACTGTTTATTGTTTTCATGCTGATACTGTTTTGCCGCGTCCTGTTAAGCATTGCCGGCCTGCTCCTTTTCTTTCTCTTCGACCAGTTAAGTGCCAACGAATGCCTGAAATTGGGCGTCTTGCTGGCGGCGTTCTTGCTGGGCATCGGCGGCGTGCTGCACGCCTGGCGCTGCCGCCCGGCCGCCATCACCGTGCTGGTGCGCATCGTCGTGCCCGTGTTTTACCTCGATGCCGCCGTCAAGGGCTTCCTGCGTGGCTATTTTGGCATGCGGCCCAATCCGAATGCCGTTTTACAGGCCATGTTTGCGACGGATCAAGCGGAAACGGCCGAGTTTTTCGCTCACAACGGCGTGGCCCTGGCGCAGGCGGCCGGCTGGTTCGTGCTGGTGACGGCGGCCGTGCTGCTGGCCGACCGCCGGCTGCAGCGCTGGCAGCCGGCCCGCGCCGCCGCGCCGGGCCTGGCGCAGAAAGGCCTGGCCGCCTGCCTGGCCGTATTTCTCGTGATGTTGCACCTCAACACCACCATGCGGCGCGAAAATCCGGCCCTGTTCTGGCCCCTGCGCTACCAGCAGTACAGCGCCCAGCTGGCCGCCATGCAATCGATGCAGCAGGCGCTGGCGACGGCCATGGCGGCGCCGCGCGACTGGAACGTGCGCTACGCGGGCGAGGATGCCCGCACCGTCATCCTCGTGATCGGCGAGAGCACCAACCGCGCCTCGATGTCGCTGTACGGCTATGCGCGCGCCACCACGCCCCGGCTCGACGCCATGCGCGCCAAGCTGCTGGTGTTCAACGACGTGATCTCGCCCGCCGCCAGCACGGTGGAATCGATGATGACCATGCTCACGCCGGCCGACATCGGCAACCCCGATGCGTGGATGGCCAAGCCGAACCTGCTGATGCTGGCCGAGGCGGCCGGCTACAAGACCTTCTGGGTGTCGAACCAGACGCGCAACGACGGCTGGATCGGCATGCTGGCGGGCGAGGCCGATGAAAGCGACTTCATCAACTACGGCACGGGACGGGGCGAAAACAATTTCGACGCCAACCTGTTCGCGCCGTTTGCGCACGCGCTGCGCGACACGGCGCCGAAAAAGCTGATCGTCGTGCACCTGCTGGGCGCCCATCCCAGCTACGACATGCGCTACCCCAGCCCCTTTGCGCATTTCGACGAGGCCGACGACGCCGTCAGCGCGCAGATGGCCAGCCAGGGCCGGTCCAGCTGGATACGCAACCAGCGCGACGAGTACGACAACGCCATCCGCTACGGCGACTATGTGCTGGGCAACCTGATCGCCATGGCGGAGCAGGCCAAGTCCGGCCGTGCCGCCGCGCTGCTGTATGTGTCCGACCACGGGCAGGAAGTGGGCTACAGCCGCAACCACGCGGGCCATTCCGCGTCAGACAAGAGCGGCTATGAAATCCCCATGTTGATCTGGGACAACCAGCAGCCGCGGCCCTCGGCGGCCGCCCGCGCCGCGCTGGAAAGCCGGCCCTACCAGACGGACAAGCTCGACGCGACGGTGCTGGGCCTGCTGAAGATCGAGACGCGCTACTACGCGGCCCACGACGATATCCTCAGCAGCGCCTTTACGCCCGTGCAGCGCTTCATGAACGGCTTGCAGTACCAGCGCGGCGCGCCGCTGGCCCGCTGAATCCGGCGCGGGCATGAAAAAGGCCCGGCGCCGCCGCAGGAAGCGACGGGGCCGGGCCCCGGGACAGACTAGGCAATGGCGTGCGGATTACTTCTCGGCAAACGCGCGCTCGACAACGAAGTCGCCAGGCGTGGAGGTGTTGCCTTCCTTGAAGCCGCGCGCTTCCAGCATTTCCTTCAGGTCGCGCAGCATGTCCGAGCTGCCGCAGATCATCACGCGGTCTTCGGCCGGGTTCAGTTCCGGCAAGCCCAGGTCTTCGGCCAGCTTGCCGTTCTCGATCAGTGCCGTGATGCGGCCCATGTTGCGGAAGTCTTCGCGCGTCACGGTCGGGTAGTAGCGCAGCTTGTCGCTGACCATTTCACCGAGGAATTCGTGCTGCGGCAGGTGCTCTTCCAGCAATTCACGGTAGGCCAGCTCGTCGACCTGGCGCACGCCGTGCACGAGGATCAGCTGGTCGAAGCGCTCGTAGATGTCCGGATCGCGCACGATGCTGAGGAAAGGCGCCAGGCCCGTGCCCGTCGACAGCATGTACAGGCGCTTGCCTGGCAGCAGGTAGTCGGACACCAGCGTACCCGTCGGCTTGCGGCCGACGATGACGGTGTCGCCCACCTGCAAGTGCTGCAGGCGCGACGTCAATGGACCGCCCGGCACCTTGATGCTGAAAAATTCCAGGTGGTCTTCGTAATTGGCGCTGGCGATGCTGTAGGCGCGCAGCAGGGGCTTGCCATCGACGCGCAGGCCGATCATGGTGAAGTGGCCATTCGAGAAACGCAGCGACGGGTCGCGCGTGGTGGTAAAGGAGAACAGGGTATCCGTCCAGTGGTGCACGCTTAATACGCGCTCTTCATTCATCGAACTCATAGTGTTTGTTGGCTGGTCAAAAAAATGGTTAGTTGCTGGCAACTGCTGGCAAAAGTGAAACCCTGTGTAGGCCCAGACGCTATTGTACTGGCCTCCACACGAAATTGTTACCGTCTATCGCCGCCATTGCTGCCGCACGCGGTGCCGACATTATAGTGCGGCTGGCAGGATCGGGCTGAAAACACGGCATCCGGCGCCCGGCCGGCATGCCATCTCTTGACCTGGCTCACTTTTCGGCGACGCCGCGCGCTTTCAGCTCCGCCGCCAGCATGGCATGCATTTTCTGCAAGAGCGCGCCCAGCGCACCGAGGCCGGGCGCGGCGTCGCCGAAGTGCTGCGGCAGGCTGGCGGCCAGCGCCTCCAGGCTGTCGCGGCCGGCGGCCAGGTCCGCCAGCATGGCCGCGTGGCTGGCTGCCGGCGTGGCGCGCAGCGCGGCCAGGAAGGCGGCAGTGGAAGGACCGTCCTGCTCGGCGGGGTGGAGCTGCAGCGTGGCATTGCGCTGCGCCTGTTCCCAGTCAGCCCAGCCGAATTCGCCGCCGTGCTCGTCGCGGGCCAGGGGCAGCAGGCGCACGTCGCGCAGCAGTTTTTCATTCAGCCAGTGGAATATGTTCGCCCGGGCCTCGGTGTCGCCGGCCGGTGCTGGCGGATACAGCGTTTCCCAGTATCGGGCGCACAGTTGCTGCAGCAGGCAACAGCCGGGGGCGAGGGCATCGAGTCCCGTGCGCTGCAATTGCGCCTGCAGCAGCCAGACGGCCAGCTGCAGATCCTTGCTGTGCAGCGCCAGGGCTGACGCCGCCATCGCCGTGACGCGGGACCAGTCCGCTCGCTTGAGCTCGCGCTCCCAGCTGCCCAGCGGCAAACTGGCGTCTTCCCCGGCGCGCGCTTGCCGTATGCCGGCATAGAAGGGGGAGCCGCGCAAGGACCCGCCTGCGGGCGCGTCGGCGGCGATGGGCGCGAGGAGCTGATCGAAGGAAAAACCTGTGTGCGCCTGGAAATAGGCATCGGCACGTGCTGTCTGGGCAAGCGTCATGGCGTCGTGGGAGAGTGGCGGAAACGCATAGTTTGCCATTGCCACAAGGAAATGCGCTACTCTTTTTCGGCTGCAGGGCTTGCCGTGCCGCAGCGCTGGCAGAGGCAGGCTTTTCCCCGCAGCGCCGCCGGCACGCGGGCGCGGGCGGCCGCATCGATGGGCTGCACCCGGCACCAGCATGGCGTGGCGAAGCTGCCCGACAGTGCCGGCGCGCAGCCGTTCGGGCCGCCGCACAGGGGGCAGTGGCGGGCCGGAAGGGGGAGGTTGATCGCAGGCATCGCCTATTGTACCGGGACGGGCGCTGCCGCGGCGCGGCGCCGGAAGCGGCGGCGGATCGCGGCGTTGGCCGGCCCGGAGACCCGGCGGGCCACGAGCGCCGCCGCCAGCGCCGTCGCGGCCAGGAAGAGCGCCAGCCACGGCAGGCGTTCCCCGTAGCCCAGGCCCGCCTTGTCGACCACGTTGCGCATGGCGGCCAGCACGATGATGTGGAACAAATACAGTTCGTAGCTGTGGCGGCCCAGCCATTGCAGCGGACCGGACCGGCCCTGGCCGGCCGCCGGCGCCGCCGTGGCGCCGACGATGAAGGCGGCGCTGGCCAGGGCGATCCACGTAAAGCCGAAGACCTCGTGGCCGCCGATGCCGCGCACGTACAGGCAGGCCAGGGCCAGGCCCGCCGCCCCGCGCAAGCCCTGGCCGGCGCGCGCGCCCGGCTGCCAATGCCGCGTCAGCAGGGCGGTCAGGCAGCCGATGGCGATGGCGTCGAAGCAGGCAAGGTAGCCGTACATGAAGGCTATCTCGTTGTCCGCGTGGAGGTTGCGGTAGACGGGCCCGGCCACGATGGCGGCGCCGCACAGCAGCATGAACGCCTGCCGCCGGCGCAGCAGCCGGCACGACAGGGGCAGCAGCAGATAGAACATTTCCTCGACGGACAGCGACCAGTACACATTGAGGCAGTAATTGAAATAGCCGGCGCTCTGCATCAGCACGTTGTGCCAGAAGGTCAGCACGGAAGCGACGGCGATGATGAAATAGCTGGCGGGCAAGTCCTTGCCGCCATCGCCATTGCTAAAGAAGGGCACGTCGAGCACGCCCAGCAGCACGATGATGGACAGGGCCAGCAGCAGCGCAGGCAGCAGGCGGGCGATGCGGTAAACATAGAACGCGGCCAGGTCGATGCGCGCCAGGTCGCCCCAGCGCTGCAGCGAGGTCGACGTGATCAGGTAGCCGGAAATGACGAAAAACATGGTCACGCCGTAATTGCCCTGGTAGGCGGCCCGCAGCAGCCAGGCGGGCAGGACTTCAAGCGGGCTGTTCTTCAGGCCGTAGGCGAGGGCGAAGTGCAGCAGCAGCACGCCCAGGATGGCGGCGCCACGCAGGGCGTCGATATGGCGGTTCCGGGTATTCAATGCGATTCCTGATGTTGGCGACTGATGGGGCAATTATGCGACGGATGTCGCGCACAGGTCAATGATTTTGAAGATAAGGGACGCGCGATACCGTAATGGAACGGGGGCGGGAAGGCTTGCGTGTATGATATTGCCGAACAGAATTGTTGGGCATCTGTCATCTTGCGGGCCCATTTTGGGGCCTGCCGGCCCCACGGCTCTGCGTGCACGATTGCGTGTTGTCACGATGCCCGGCCCACAGTGAAAGGTAATGACGATGTATAAGACAGTGCGCGACATGTTCCTGCATTTCAAGGAAGCCGTCCCCTTCCGGCTCGTGCCGGCCCTCATCTGCACGGTCTTGCTGGTCAGCATGCTCTTGCTGCCCGCGCCGGACGGCCTGACGCCCAAGGCCTGGGGCCTGGTGGCGATCTTCCTCACCACCATCCTGGCGATCATTTTGAAGGTCATGCCCATCGGCGTGATGGCCATGATGGCCATCGTCATCGTCTCGCTGTCGCAGGTGACGTCCACCTCGTCCAAGGGCGCCATCACGGATGCGCTCAGCAGTTTTTCGAATCCCCTGATCTGGCTCATCGTCGTGGCCATCCTGATCTCGCGCGGCCTGAAGAAGACGGGGCTGGGCAGCCGCATCGGCCTGCTGTTCATCTCGCTGCTGGGCAAACGCACCATGGGCATCGGCTACGGCCTGGCCATCTGCGAACTGGTGCTGGCGCCATTTACGCCGAGTAACACGGCACGGGGCGGCGGCATCGTCCACCCCGTCATGAAATCCATCGCCAACGCCTTCGATTCGGACCCGGCCAAGGGCACGGAAGGCAAGGTGGGCACCTATCTGGCCCTCGTCAACTACCATGCCAACCCGATCACCTCGGCCATGTTCCTCACGGCCACGGCGCCCAACCCGCTGGTGGTCGACTTCGTGGCCAAGGCCAGCGGCCAGAGTTTCCACCTGACGTGGACCACCTGGGCCCTGTGCATGCTGCTGCCGGGCCTCGTCTGCCTGCTGGTGATGCCCCTGATTATCTACTGGCTGTCGCCGCCGCAGCTCAAGGCCACGCCGGACGCCGTCACCTACGCCAAGGCGGAGCTGAAAGGCATGGGCCCGCTGTCGCCGTCGGAAAAAGTCATGCTGGGCACGTTCGCCCTGCTGTTATTGCTGTGGGCCAACGTGCCGGCCATGCTGTTCGGTCCCGCGTTTTCCCTCGATGCGACGGTGGTCGCCTTCGTCGGCTTGTTCGTGCTGATCATCACCGGCACCATCGACTGGGACGACGTGCTGTCGGAAAAAAGCGCCTGGGACACCCTCGTGTGGTTCGGCGCCCTCGTGATGATGGCCGAGCAGCTGAACAAGACGGGCGTGATCGCCTGGTTCTCGGCCGGCATGAAGGGCGCCATCGTCGCCAGCGGCATGGACTGGCTGCCGATCGCCGGCGTCCTGGTGCTGGTGTTTGTCTTTTCACATTACTTTTTTGCCAGCACGACGGCCCACATCAGCGCCATGCTGCTGGCCTTCCTGACCGTCGGCCTGCACCTGATCCCCGCCGCCTACCACGTGCCCTTCATGCTGATGATGACGGCCGGCTCGGCCATCATGATGACCCTGACCCATTACGCGACGGGTACCTCGCCCATCATCTTCGGCAGCGGTTTCGTCACCATGGGCAACTGGTGGCGGGTCGGCTTCATCATGTGCGTGGTGGAACTGCTGATCTTTGCCGTCGTCGGCACGACGTGGTGGAAGGTGCTGGGCTACTGGTAAGAGGGCATGCTGCAGCTGGCCGCCAGGCAGTGCGCCAGCGCATGCCGCTCTCAGCGGTGCATATAGTGGCCATCCTTCTGCAGTTCGTGCTTGACCCCCGTCATGATGTCGGCCAGGCCCACGATGGCCGGTTCGCCCCGCAGCAGGGCGCGCAGGCAGGCGTGGCGCAGGACGTTGATGATGGCGCCGCCCGCCAGCGCATATTGCCCGGCCAGCGCGTGGAAATCCACTTCCGGCGCCACGGCCACGCCATGGAACAGCTTTTGCCACAGGCTCAGGCGCGCGCCGGCGTCGGGCATGGGGAACAGCACGGTGCTCTGGAAGCGGCGCGCGAAGGCGTCGTCCATGTGGCCATGCTGGTTGGTCGACAGGATCACCATGCCGGGAAAGTCTTCCAGGCGCTGCAGCAGGTAGGCGATCTGCTGGTTGGCCGAGCGGTCGTTCGAGGTATGCGCTTCCGTGCGGCGCCCGAACAGGGCCTCGGCCTCGTCAAAGAAGAGGATCCAGTTCTGGTCCTGCGCCCGGTCGAACAGGCTTGCAAGGTTCTTTTCCGTCTCGCCTATCCACTTCGAGACGATGCGCGACAGGTCGACCCGGTACACGGGCACGCCGTGGTGCTTGCCCAGCAGGCTGGCCGTCAGGGTCTTGCCCGTGCCCGGCAAGCCGTGGAACAGGCAGCGGTAGCCGGGCTTGAGGCGCCGCGACAGCCCCCAGTCTTCCAGCAGGGTGCGGCCATGGCACATCCAGGCGTTGATCATCTCGATCTGCTCGCGCGTGACGGCGTCGAGCACCAGGTCGTCCCACTCCAGCGGCGTGGCGATGCGCTCGGCGGAAAAATCGTCGGGCGCCGCGCCGTCGGCGTCGGCACCGTGCAGCAGGATGGCCTGGTATTCCCGCGACAGGCGCAGCGCGGCGGCCGTGGACGGCTCGCCGGCGGGCGGCGCATCGAATTCCAGCACGCGCGCCGTGCGCAGCGCGTGGCGCGGCCCGAACAGGGCTTGCAGCTCCAGCCGCCGGGCCAGGCTGGTGCCCGCCAGCAGGAACATGGCCGTTTCCAGCGTCGGCAGGAAGCCCGTGTGCACCTGCGCGGTGACGCCGCCAAATTCGCTGAAGCGCCGCCCCGTCGCCTGGTTCTGCAGCTGGAAGCTGTCGAGCAGTTCCGGCGCCAGATGCGGCGCCATGGCCAGCATCAGCAGCAGCCGCGCATCGGGATCGAGGCCCAGGCGCCGCAGCAGCCGCGCGTAGGGGCCGGGCGCATCGGCGACAGGCGGCGGCCGGGGTGCGGCGGCGGGCGCTCCGGGCGCATAGCGCAGGGAGAACTGCCGTTCGATGACTTCGCGCAGCCAGGCCAGTTCGCGTTCCAGCACGCCCGCGTGGCCGGCCAGGCGGGCGCCGGGGATGGACTTGTCTACCATGTGACGGCGAGCTCCCTGGGCATCCATGGGTGAAAGATGACGGCAAAGCCCCAGGGAATCTGGTCGACCAGCACGTCTACCGTCTTGCGCGAGACCGTCAGGGTCCACTTGCCGTCGCGCCGTTCGAGGCGTCCGTCGCGCTGCAGGAAGGTTTCGCGCAGGCCCGCCACCGAGGTGTTGCCGATGCTGGACCAGTTGCCCTTGACGGCGGCGAGCAGCTGGTGGCACTGTTCCAGCTGCTCCGCCTGCGGCACCCAGCCGCGCGCCACCGGCGTGTCCAGCTCCAGCCCGCACAACAGCTTGTTCAGCGCCAGCGCCGGTTCCGGCGCATCGTAATTGCCCGTGGCCAGGTATTCCAGCAGGTGCACGGCGCACGTGGCGTCGTCCGTGCCGCGGATGCGCGCGGCGCCGTCGCCATCCGTGCTCAGCAGGCCCAGCAGGCGGAACAGTTGCGGCAGGAAGGGGTGCAGCAGCACCAGGCCGGCATTCGCCACGTAGATGCGCTCGCCATCCTGCGCCCCGGCCGGCGCGGCGGAACGGGCGGGCGGCCACACCGGTGCCTGGCGCGCGGCGGCGGCAGGCGGGGCGGCCGCTTGCCTGGCTTGCTCCGGCTGCCCGCGCAGGGCGGCGCCCAGGTGGGCATAGCCGCCCTGGCTGGCCAGCCATTGCGCCTGCTGCCGCAGGCGGCCTTCCTGGCCAGGGGCCGGCGCCAGCCGCTCCAGCAGGCGCGCCGCGATGGCGCGCTGCGCGGGCGGCGTGCCCTGGGCCAGCGCGTCCAGCATGGCCGTCCACAGTTGCGTCGCGGGATGGCGGGCCGACGCGGGCGGCGCCGTCTGCCGCCAGGCGGCCAGCAGCACGGTTTTCAGGTCCAGCATGAAGCGCGCCAGCGACGGGGCCAGCCGGTACAGCAGGCGCGCGAGGATTTCCTCGGGCAGGGCGGCGATCCAGCGCTGCCGCACGGCCGGCCGGGTCAGGCCGGCGAGCAGGGCGGCGCGCAGCGGGGCGCTGTCCTGCGCCAGCAGGCCGGCCAGGTCGCGCAGGGCGCGCGGGTGCGGCGGCACCGTGTCCGCGGGCGCGGCGCCCGCCAGCCAGGCCAGCAGCGCTTGCGTCGCGTCAGCGCCGGACGGGGCCGGCGGCGGCGCCGTGGCGGCCGGGGGCGCCGGCGCGGGGGCAGGCATGGCCAGGCGCGCCAGGTCCAGCGGCGCCCCCAGCATGGCGGCCGCCGCCGCGCGGATGCGCAGCTCGGCCAGTTCCCCGGCGTCGCATCCCGCGGCCAGGCCCGCCAGCGGGCCGCCGGGCGTCAGCACCCAGGGCGCCAGGCGGCCCAGCAGCTCCAGCGCGGCATCGGCTTCCAGCTGGTGGTACAGGCGGCGCAGGCGCCACGCGCCCAGCTCCGCCGGCCCATCGCCATGTTCCAGCAGAGCGTGCAATTCCGCCAGGGGCCAGCTGCGCAAGCCGGCCAGCAGGGTGTCGGCCCGCGTGCCGTCGGCGGCCCACCAGGGCAGCACGCCGTGGTCCAGCCAGTGCCGCAGCAGGGCGGGCTGGTCCAGGCGCTGCGCGGGCCAGGCGGCGGCCCCGCCGGCGTCCAGCGCCTCGCCGCGCCAGGCGGCGGCCAGCACCTGGCGCCAGGCCGAGGCCATGCTGGCACCGGGCAATTCGGACAGGGCCTCGGCCCAGCGCGCCGCGTGCGGGGCCTGGCCCGGCAGCAGGCTGTGCACCACTTCTTCCGGCAGCATCCAGTCGAGCAGGCGCTGGGTCAGGGCATCGGTATCGCCCGATTCGGCCACCAGCAGCCGCCGCAGCAGCGCCGCAAAGCCCTGCGGGTGGGCGGCGGCCAGCGCGCACAGGCCGGCGCCCCCCTGCTGCGGCTGGCCGCTGCGCAGGTAGCGCTCGGCCAGCGCCAGTGCCGCTTCCGGCGTGACGGCGGCCGCGCCGGCCGGCAGCGGGGACGGCGCGGCCTCGCCGGCCAGCGTGGCCAGCACCTCGCGC
Organism: Janthinobacterium sp.; assembly: GCF_009923995.1. Taxonomy (GTDB): domain Bacteria; phylum Pseudomonadota; class Gammaproteobacteria; order Burkholderiales; family Burkholderiaceae_D; genus Janthinobacterium. Next base: position 40,065 of record NZ_RFSK01000004.1, read on the forward strand.
AGGGCGGCATGGGGCGCCGGCGGCGTGACGGCCGCGCCAGGGCGCAGCAGCTCGCCCAGCCCGGCCAGGGACAGTCTTGTTGCCCCGGCCAGCGCCTGCAGGACGTGCCGCAGCCACAGGCGGCGGTCGTAGGCCTGCCCGGCCGCATCCAGGGCCAGCAGGGCGTGCAGGGCCAGGGCGGGGATGCGCCCGGCCAGCGCCGCGCCTCCTCCTGCCGCGTCCGTCTGCCAGCCCCGTGCCAGCTGTACCAGGGCGGCGATGTCGTCCAGCACCGCTGCCGCGTGCCGCGCGTCGATGGCGGCGGCCAGGTCGGCAAGCTGGGCCGGGGTGCAGCAGCCGATGAGGGCGATGGCCCGGGCGCTGTCGGCGCCGTGGGCGCGCAGGCGCGCCAGCAAGGCGTGCGCCGGCCCGGCGTGCCCGGACGCCTCCGCGCCTGGCGGCCCCAGCTCGTCGACCAGCTGGGCCAGGCCCTCGGGCAGGGAGCTGGACAGGGGGACGCGGGCGCGCAACTCGTCCAGGGCGGCGGCAAAGCTGTCGAGCAGGAAGCGGTAGCTGACGCCGGCCGCCTCGGCCAGGCCAAGCATGGTGCGGCGCAGCCAGCTGATGCGGTTGAATTGCGAGCCCGCTTCCAGCAGCAGGTAGCGCAGCGCCATCAGGCGCACCTGGAGTTCGAAGCCCTCCTGGCTGAGGTTCAGGCGGGGGCGCTGCCGGTGCAGCAGCGCCAGGTGTTCGACGTGGGCGAGGATCAGCGCCGCGTGCAGGGGCTGCAGCTGCCGCACCACGGCGGCGAAGACGGGCGCCGGCATGGCACCGACGAGCTGCGCCAGGGCGGCGGGGTCGGCCGCGTGCAGCAGCTGCAGCAGGGGCGCCAGTTCGCCCTGCTGCGCGCGCGACAGGGCATCGCCGGCGGGGCCGGGCGCGGGCGTCCCTGCCGCGGGCGGCGCCACGGCGAGCGCGGCCAGCAATTCGTCGAGCGTGCCCAGCAGGGAGCCGGCCAGGGGCTGGCTGGCCCGCGTGCGCTCGGCCGCCGCGTGCAGCAGGCCTAGCAGGGTAGCGTAGGCGATCCCTTCGGCCCGCGCCACGCCGTCGAGCAGGAAGGCGAGGTAGGTGCGGCGGTTGAACTGGCTGCCGGGATCGTGCAGCAGGTAGGTCAGCGTCAGCACGGACAGGGCCCGCTCCAGTGCCGGCTGCGCCAGGCGCAGCGCGGGCACCCGCGGCTGCAGCAGGCGCAGCCCGGCCAGGTAATCGAGGATCAGCGCCGCGTCGGCCGGCGCCAGCGCCCGCAGCAGGGCGGACCAGCCTTGCGCGCCGGCCTGCAGCACCAGCCTTTCCACGAGGCTGCGTTCGTGACCGCGCCGGCGCAGCATGGCGAGCAGGGCCGCCGGCTGTTCGCGGCACAGCTGCAGCAGGATGCGCGCCGGATCATAGGCGTGGCTGGCGCCGCGCGCGGGCAGCGTGCCGCCGGCCAGGTACGTCTCGAACTCGTCCAGCCGGGCGGCCGGCAGGGCGAGCGCCCGCGCCTGCGGACCGGGAGCGTGCATGGCCGCGCCGATGGCTTGCGCGAGGGCGGCGCGCAGCGCGCGCTCCAGGCGCGGCGCAAAATCTTGTTCCAGTGCATGGGCCGCGATGTCGCCCAGGTCCAGCTCGATGCGCTCGATGCGCAGCTGCACGCCGTCCGGGCACAGGGCATCGAACAGGGGGGCGAGCAGGCCGGGCAGGCGCTGCCAGGCCAGTTCCTCGGCCCGCGTGCGCAGCTGCAGGGCCGCGTCGAACGAGGCCGTATCGATGTCGAGGCGGATGCGCCCGACGTTGTGGTCGCCCTGTGGCAGCGTGCTCATGCGGACGGCGCCAGCCAGACGGGCGTATCGCCGTTGCGGTCGGCTTCGATGAATTGCCAGCGGTAGGCGACGCCGTCCTGTGCGCCGGCGCCGTCCGTGGCCGGCACGAGGCAGGCGCCCGAGCGCGGTCCGCCCCGCAGGCAGCTGCCGCCACCCCAGTATTGCTGGAAGCGCAAGGGCGCATACTCGACCTCGCTGCCGGGCAAGCCGCCATCGTCCAGCCCCAGCCCGGGCAGGTAGCCGGCCCTGGCCACCGCATCATGCCAGGCGTTGCAGTAGGCCAGCACGCCCTGCGGCGTGGCCGGCGTGCCGCGCTGCTCCAGGTGCAGCCAGACGCTGACGCCGGACGGAAAACCGATCCAGCGCGCCAGTGCCGCGGCACGCTTGCCGTCGCGCGCGCCCAGTTCCGCGCCCGCCTCGCCGGGCGGCAGCCACGCTTCGGGCGGCGTGCGCTGCACCGGCATCAGGGCCAGGCCCGCCGCCAGGATATCGTTCGCCTCGGCAATACTGAAGGCGTCGGCGGGCGCGGGATCGCTCCAGCTCAGGTCGCGCAGCACGAAGGCGTAGCCCTGGCGGGCAAGGGCCGCCGCCGAGGTGCGGTCGAGCTTGCTATCGGCGTAGGCGCCGCAGGCGCCCGGGCGCGCGCCCGCCGCCAGTCCGGCCAGGTGCTCCGCCACGGGCGCGGCGGACCCGGCCGGCGCGGGGAGGGCCGCGCCGCGCAGCAGGCGGCGCCACGGCCTGGCGGCAGGCACGGGACCCGGTGGTGGCGGCGCGACAGGCGGGGCGCCGGTGCCGGTGCCGTCATGCGCGCGCGCCGGCTGCGCCTGCAGCGGCGCTGCGTCCGGCCGGCGCGCCTCGTGCAGGAAATGGGCCATGCGCCGGCACACTTCGCTGCGCCGCGCCGGCGAACCGTGCCGCAGCACGTGGCGCCATTCGCCGTACAGCCGCAGGAAGCGCCGCATGCGCCGGTGGCCCAGGACCAGGTCGTCGACGACGATGTGCGCGGGCGTGTTGTCGCGCAGGATGGCGCGCGCCTGGCTGCGCCAGCCGTCGTCGTCCGTCTCCTCGCCGTCGTTGCCGCGCGGCGCCGGCATGACGGCGCTGATGCGGAAGTTGAATGGGGCCGCCGCCTGCCCGTCGGCGCCGGACGACCCCGCCAGGGCGTCGCGCAGCAGCACCCATTCGACGATGTACAGCCGTTCGTGGCCGCCCGCGGCGCGCAGCAGGGCGGCCGTCAGCATCACGGCATGCACGGCGTCGCGGCAGGGCGCCAGCTGCCACCAGTGTCCGTCCATGTCCTGGCAGGCGAGGATCAGGGGCCCGCCCGCCTGCAGCGCGCCGAGGCGGTAGCGCAAGGGGTCGGCCAGGGCCGCCAGCAGCGCCGGCTCCACGGCGCGGCCCGCCAGGGGCGCATCCGCCATGGCGTCGCCCGCCAGGTCGTCGTCGCCGCCATGGTCAACGGGCAGGAACGCGGTCTCGACCCGCGCGCCTTCCTCCGGCGCCAGCTTGCGGCCGAAAGGCGCCGGCGCGCCATCGCCGGCGCCGCCGCGCGCGGGATCGAGCAGTCCCAGCTCGATGCGGCAGCGCACTTCCAGGCCCGCCATGGGGTGCTGGCGGTCGGCCTGCCGGTAGTCGATGCCGCGGCCCCGGTCGCGCGTCGCTTCCACTATGCGCCTGAGCAACTCCTGCCGGGCCCGCACCAGCGCCGCCTGCCGGGCGGCAGCCGCACCGGGCAAGCCGGAGACGGGCGCCGCCGCGTTCAGGGGCGAGGCGTACAGCGACAGCAGGAAGCCCAGCACGGCGCCCTGGCGCGCGAGCACGGGGTCGTTGCGCGCAGTCAGTTCGTGCATGCCGCGCTCATAGCCCGCCATCAGCAGCGCGTCGGCGCCCGGCACGCAGGCGCGCAGCGATTGCCAGGCATAGGTGCGCTCGCCGCCGGCCGTCACGGAAAACAGCTCGCGCACGAAGGCCAGCTGGCTGAAGTAATCGGCCATCAGCTGGTCGAAGGCCATCAGGTAGCCCTTCAGCTGCCTGGCCTGGGCCTGGCGCGCCGCGCCCGCGCCGGACGGCAGGCCATAGGCGCCGATGCCGTAGACGGCGGGAAACTGTTCCTGCACCGACGTGTAGCCTGACAGCGGCTGGCCCGTGCCGGCCGGCGGCGGATACAGCGCGTCATATTCGTCCCACAGCGGATAGCGGCGGCGCTGCAGGGCCCAGGCCCGGTCCAGCAGGCGGCGCACCTTGGCCGGGCTGGGCGTGCAGACGGCGTTATCACACAGCAATATCAGCCCATCGTCGCGCCAGGCCGTGTCCAGCTGCAGGATGTTGCCATCGCCCGCGTCGATGCAGTCCTCCACGCCATAGCCGCGCGCATGGCCCTGGACGTACACCGTCAGCGCATCGACGGCCAGCACGCCTGGCACGCTGGCCATGGCTTCCAGCACGGCGCCCACGCGCACGCAGCGGGGCAGCGGCGTGAGCTGGTCGGCGCGGACAAAGCCCTGCAGCAGCGAGGGACCGTGGAAGATTTCCGCGCTCGTGCGGCCGGCCTGGCGCTGCTCGGCCAGCGAAGTGCGGCGCGGCTCCGGCGCCAGCACCATGCCGACGGCGAACAGCAGCTGGGCCAGCACGGCGTCGGGATCGCTGAACTGGTTCAGCAGCACCGTGGCCTGCAGGCGGGTGGCGAGCGGGGCCAGCACGACGCAGGCCGCCACGTCTTCGCACAGGGCCCGCTGGCTGGCGTAGTGATCGAGCAGGCGCGCGGGCAAGACAGCCTCGGCCGGCGCATCGCAGCTGCAGTCGGCGCGGCGCGGCAGCACGTCGAGCCGGTACAGGCCGTCCACGCCGCCCGCGTCGCGCGCCGCCAGCGGCGTCAGCCAGACATTCGCTGCCTCCGGCACGCGGTCGAGCAGCAGGCGGCGCAGGTCGTCGGCGGTGACGGCGCTGACGGGCAGGATGTCCCATGCCGCGCGCAGGCCCTGGTGCGGCAGGGCGATGGCGCCGCTGCCCGGCGCGCCCAGCAGGTCGGGCACGGGGAAACCGGCGCGGTAGGACAGCTCGGTGAGGGCATAGCACAGCTGCTCGAGGATGGTGACGCCGGGATCGGAATAGTTAAAATTGGTCCACAGCTCGCCCGACAGCTGCTGCACCAGGCGCGTGCCTTCCTCCACCAGGACCTGGTAGTTCAGGCCCGCGTGCGCGGGCGGCGCGCGGGCGATGGTGGCGTTGTCCGCCGGCAAGTCGTCCCCTGCGCTCATGCGGCCTCCTGCGGCGGCGCGATGGCCGGCTGGCGCAGCAGTTCGCAGCCGTGCGGGGCGTCGGCCACCAGCGCGTGGGACAGGGCCGAGGTGTAGTAGGCGGGCGGCGCGCCCGCGCGTCCGGGGTCCGGTGACAGCTGCAGCGCGAGGATGGCCTTGACGTAGGGGCGCTGGCGGATGAAGCGGGCCACTTCCTGCCAGGTGTAGTAGTTGGCGGCGCGCGCTCCCAGCGCGGGCGTGGGCCATGGCGACAGGTAGGCGACCAGTTCCTCGTTCAGGCGGCGCAGGCAGGCCGTCTTGTCGTCGTCGGCAAAGCGCAGGTTGGCGTGCACGCACAGGCGCACGTATGGCGGGTTGCTCACGTGCAACTCGATGAAGGGGCTGATGCGCGGCGCCAGGTAGGCGGCGATCTGGCTCAGCGCCTGCGCCGTGCAGCCCGGCACGGTGGGGTCGTCGATGGCCGGGGTGGCGGGACCGGGCACGGCCACGAGCCACACCTGGCCCGGCGCGCAGCCGGGGGCGCCATTGCTGGCCGCCACCACGCCCGCCTGCCACAGCGAGGGAAAGGCCGCCAGCACCAGGCTGGCGTAGTCCCAGGCCTGGATGCCGTAGTCCTTGTGGCGCAGGCGTTCGGCCAGCCACAGGTCGAAGGCGGCACCGCTGGCCCGGGCGCGTCCGCCGAACGACGCTTCCGGCTGCACGATGCTGCCGATCTCCGGCAGCGGTGCCGCGGGCGCGCTGATGCTGCCGGCCGGCAGCGGCGTGCCCAGCGTGCCGGCGCCGCCCGGGCCCAGCCAGGTGGCGCTGGCGGCATTGCCCAGCAGGCCAGCCAGCAGGGGATAGCGGGCGGCATCGCCCGCGGCGTACGCGGCGCGCAGGCGCAGGGGCGCGCCGACGGGCCAGGGCGCCAGCGCGAAGCGCACGATGCCGGACTGGCGCAGGCCGTTGGTCGTGTCGCTTTGCGGCGTCAGGGCTTGCCAGGCCGTGCCGTCGCCCTGCTGCCAGTACGGCATCGCCGTGTCCATGGGCCAGCCGCCAGGCGGCGGCGCCATCTGGAACAGCAGGCTGAGCTCCGTGGCGGGGGCCGACAGGGTGAGGTCCAGCGTGCCGGCGCCGGCCAGGGGCGCCAGCAGGGGCACCGCCTGGCCGTCCTGCCAGCCGGCCGCCTCGATCCGGTCAAACGGGCACAGATGGAAAAAATGCAGGGCGGTGGCGCCCGCCTGGCCGGCGACGGGCGGCTGCGCGGCGGCTGCGCCGTAGCTGACCTGGATGCCTTGCGCCATCGGCAGCCATGGCTGGTTGGGAAAGGCGGGCTTGACGGCATCGTGCATGCATTTCCGGATGCAGTCCGGGTCCGTGTCGGCGGGCACGGCGCGCAGGCTGTCCTGCAGCTGGCGCATGCTGCCGGCCAGTTCCGGCCGCGCCACGGGCGTCGGGGTGCCGATGCTGGCTTGCCAGGCGGACAGCAGGGCATCGCCGGCCGCCAGCGCGGCGTGCGCCTGCGCCACCCGTGCCGTGGCGCCGCCCGCCTGCAGGGCCGCGCCATGTGCGGCCAGCCACTGCCGCAGGCCGGCGTGCACGGCGGGGCCGTCCTGCGCCGGCGCGCGCAGCCGGCGCAGGCGCTGCAGCAGCGATGCGCCCGCCGCCTGGTGGCGCAGCGCCGCGCGCAGGCCGTCGCGCCATGCCGGCTGTTCCGCGATGGCGACGGCCTGGCCGATGGCGGCGTCGAGCGCGGCCAGCGCCTGTCCGTCCAGGCTGCCCAGGGATTGCTGAACGGCAACACTGACCCGTGCGGGGAAGCTGGCGTCGTCGCCTTCCTGGCAGGCGCGCAGCACCGGCTCCAGCGGCGCGTCGCCATCGCCGACGGGCGGCGGCGTGCATAGGCCCGCGCAGGACGCGGCGATGGCCGTCAGCTGCAGCGACGCGGCCATCACGTTGGGCGCGTACAGCACGTCGCCGAATGCATAGCTGGGGTCTTCCAGGCGCAGGCGCACGGCGCTCAGCTGCGGGTCGTAGTAGCGCTCGGCGGACCTGGCGATGACCGGCTCGCGCAGGGCCGTGCGCGGCAGCAGCGGCGCCGGCTCGATCTGTGCCACGCCCAGCTGGAACAGGCGCTGGAACGGCGGGCCGCTGCGCAAGGTCCAGCTGCCCGGATTGACCACCTCGAGGCCCGCCGTAAAGATGCGGTTGTTGAACAGCAGGCCGGGCGCGCAGGTGTTGCCATCGGCGTCAATCACGTAGCCTTCGTAATAGCCCTTGAAGCCGGAGCTGGCGACGGGCAGGCCGAACCAGGTGATGGTGACGCTGAAACAGTCCAGCCGCTTGACGAACAGTTCGGGCGCGCTGATGCTCAGGGCCGCATGCTGCACGGGCGGCGAGCCGAACAGGGCGAACGGCGCGCCCGCGTCCAGCGGGCCGCCCGGGCCGCTGATCTGCAGCTGTTCCAGGCCGCTGACGGCCACCCGCAGCGCCAGCGCCGACAGGCTCAGCGCGGACAGCGCCGCGTACGGATACGCGCGTGCCTCGCCCGGGGCCGGCGGCGGCGACTGCAGCAGCCGCGCCGACAGCGTGGGCAGGCCGCCCCACGGCAGCGCCGCCTGAGCCGGGTCCGCCGCCCAGGGCGCGGCATCCGCGTCGAGCTGGAACGACAGCAGGTAGGGCCCGTCCGGCTGCGTCGGCGGCGCCACGCGGTAGCCGTGGATATCGGCCCAGCCATCCGGCGTCGTATAGCGCAGCGCGAAGGCGATGCCCAGCAGCCGCGCCAGGTCGGCGGGCGGCAGGCTGGCGGGAGCTTGCGCCGCCGTCGGCTGCAGGTACAGTTCAAGCTTGATCTCGCGCAAGCCGCCCGCCAGCAGCAGGCAGTCGCTGGCGATGGCAAAGCCGAGGCTGGCTTCCTGGCTGAGCAGGGCGCCATGCAGCCCCGGCTGGTCCGCGCCGAACAGGGGAAAGGCCGCAGGGATGGCCGGCGGCGTGTCCGACAGGGCCACCTCGCCGCCCAGCACCAGCCGGCCGGCCGGCGCGGCCGGGTCGCCGCACGGCGCCAGGGTCACGGTGCGCAGCGCCGTCACGCTGGCGGCACTCACCGTCAGGGCCGCATCGAGTCCGTACAGGATGGGCAGGCCATCGTTGTCAGTGCCGGCAAGAAAGGGCGTGCCCTTGGCCAGGCTGGTCTGGCTGACGCCGTCGGCGGGGGTGAAGGCGAGGACCAGCTGGTCGGGCGTTTCCGCCCGCGTCCGCTGGCGCAGCACCTGTTCCTGGTAAAAGTCGAGCAGGCGGCGGGGAAAGCGGTTGACGCTGTGCTGGGCGTGGCGGAACAGCTGGGCAAAGGCATCCCACAGCCCCGACTGGGGCGCGTGCCGCTTGTCGAGCAGGGAGGCCGGCAGGGCCGCGACGGCGGCATCGCGCTCCTGCTGCAGGGCCAGCAGCAGGCTGGCGAGGAATTCTTCCAGCAGTGCCAGCAATTCCTGCAGCCAGCCGCCGCCGTGGGGTTCGCGCTGCAGCCGCGCCTCGGCCGTCTCGCCGCCGAAATGCCGGGCCAGGCGCGCGGCCGGTTCCAGCAGCGGCCCGGGCGAGCGCCACGCGGGGACCTCGGCCAGCGCCGGCAGCAGTCCCCCATGGGGCACGCCGGCGCGGCGCGCGATGGCCAGCAGGCGCGTCGTGCTGCCGCTCAGGTCCTGCCACAGCCGCAGCCGCTGTTCCACGCCGATCACGTGGCGCAGGGCGTCGAGCAGCAGGTCGATCTGCCGCTCGATGTCGGCCAGGTCGAGCGCGGCCAGCAAGGCCAGGGCGACGCTCTGGTCGCCGCGGAAAAAGGCGGACCAGTCGCCATCGGGCGCGTCGGCCAGGTCGTAGAACTGGATCAGCTTGCCGTATTCGGCCGCAAAGGCGAGCAGGCTGGCCAGGCTGCGGCCATCCACGGGCGCGTGCCCGGGGTCCGGGGCATGGGCCAGCCGGTCGAGCTGGCTCATCGCCTGGTTCAGGGCGCCGGAAGCGGGGGACAGGCTCATTGCGCAGGCTTTCTCATGTCGGCGGCAGGGCCGTGGTCGCTTCGGACAGATAGTAGGGGTACACGAGGTTGCTGCGCGCATTCGTCTTGCGCACCAGGTAATCGATGCTGATGTCGAGCCGCCCGTCCAGCGGCGATTGTTGCGTGATGTCGATGCTGATGACGTCGATGCGCGGCTCCCAGTTGAGTATCGCCTTCTGCACGGCCGTGCGGATTTCATTTTCCAGCGTGGCGGTCAGGGCGTCGAACACGCGCAGGCGCAGATTCGTGCCATACGAGGCGAGCATGAGGCGTTCCGCGATGGCCGTGCCGAACAGCACCCGCAGGCACTGCTGGATGTTCGCGTCGTCGCTGGACATCTCCACCGACGCCAGGACGCGGCTGAAGGTGGGAGGGAAGGTCCAGCCCGTGCCCAGGAAGCGGGACGCAAGGTCGTCGGCCATGCCTCAGCCTCCGATCAGCACGGTGGGCATGCCGAGGACGATGCTGCCGCCATGGGCCGTGGAGTCGCCCATCCTGGCAGCGGGGCGGCCGCCGATGGTGACGGTGGCCGAGCCCTTGACGATGGAGTCGGGCGGCCCCACGCAGACGCACATGTCGCCCACGCAGGCGGCCGGCAGGCCGCCGATCAGCACCACGGGCACGCCCGGCCCCGTGATGGGGCCGCCCACGTGGGGGATGGGCGGCACGCCGGGCGTGACCATGGGGCACAGGTGCAGGTCGGTCTGTCGGGCGGCTGGGGGCATGGGCTGGCTCCTGTGGTCGATGGTGGGGATCAGTTGATCTTGACGATGCCGCCCTGGACGGTGACGATGCCGCCCGAGGTCAGCTTGGCTTCGGCCGAGCCCTGCGCCGCGAAGCTGGTGTCGGCCTTGGCGCTGATGGTGGCACCCGCGATGTCCACCCCGGCCTGGCCCTTGAGCACCAGCTTGCCCTGCGCGGCCAGGCTGATGTCGCCCTTCGCCGTCAGCGTGATCTTCGCCGCGCTGTCGACGCTGATGCCGCTGTCGGCCAGGACGACGGTGTTGCCGTTGCTGTCCTTGATCGTCAGCTTGCCATCCTTGTCGTCGAGGCGGATGCTGTGCTTTTTCTTCGTCGAGATCTCGAGCGCCGTCTCCTTGTCGAAGAAATCGATGCGCATGCCGGCGCGCGTGACGATGGTCTTCTGGCTGTTTTCCCCGTCGGGCGGCACGGGCGGCGGGTTTTTCTTGCTGTACAGCGCACCGAGGATGACGGGGAAGCGGGGATCGCCATTCATGAAGGCCACCACCACTTCGTCGCCCGCTTCGGGGTAGAACTCGGCGCCGAAGCCGTTCGAGGCGTAAAAACCGCCCAGCCTGGCCCACAGCCCCAGGGTGCCCGCCTGCAGCAGCGGCAGCGACACCTGCACGCGGTATTCGCCGTCCGGGTCCTGGTCCGTCTTGAGCACCACGCCCGTCTGCAGGCTGGCCGCGGCCGGCAGCTGGCCCGAGGCGCCCGGCGCCACCATCTGCGGCGCCGTGGCCGCGAACCAGTCCGGCGACAGGCCGATCGTGGCGCTCGTGAGCCACAGCCCCTGCGCCACGCGGTGGTGCACGCCGGAGACGTAGGCCGCGCCGTTGAAGCGGTCGCCCAGGCCCGCCAGGGTCACCATGGCGCCCACCTCGGCCAGGGCGCTGCCCTGGAACTGAACTTCGCCGCGGATCTTCGCCAGGCGCGTCTTGAGCAGTTCGGCCGAGGACCAGGCGGTCAGTTCGGCCGGCGCCAGGGTGCCTGCCGTCTGCTGCAGGTACTGCTTGACGTCGAAGACGCCGGCCAGCTGTTCCGAGGACAGGTTGCCGGGCGCCTTCACGCTGGTGCTGGCCTGGCCCGAGACGGCCACCTTCTGCGTGGCCGGATCCCAGGCCTGGCTCTGGATGGCGCTGGCCTTGTACTGCTCGGTGGCATCCATGCCGGCGCGGAAATCGAGGATGGACTGGCCGTACGTCAGCGTCAGCACGGGCGGGGCGGCCGTGTCGGGCGGCGCCACCTTGACCTTGCCTGCCGACGTCACCACCACCATGCCGTTGAGCTGCGCGCGCACCAGCATCAGGTCCCAGTCGGAGCAGTAGAACTGCACCACGGCGGGCAGCACTTCCGTCGTGGCCTTGACGTCCGCGCCCAGGCCGGCCTGGCTGATGAGTTTTTCGATCACCTTGCTGTCGCTGGTCTTCTCGAAGATGGCGTTCTTGCGCGCCAGCGTCATCACCGCGGCCTTGTCGGTCGCCTCGACGATCAGCTGCGACGGCCCGTTGCCGCTGATGCTGATGCCCTGCTGGCACACCAGGCCGGAAAATACCGTGTGTTGTCCGCCGTCGTAGCCCAGCGCGATCTCCAGGCTGGCGCCGGGAATCAGGGCCGTCGTTTCGCTGATGGGAAAGGTGGCCGTGTTCGGGCTGCCGTCGGCGATGACCAGCCGCGCGCGCGGCAGCTTGTTGACGCCGGTCCAGATATCCACGGCCAGCACCTGGTAGGTGGAGTTCAGGGGCTTGCCGTCGGCCGTGATGGCGACGTTGACGATCGAGCCGGCCAGCAGGGCGGGGGAAGGCGCGCTCATGCCGCCGCTCCCGACAGGGGCGGAAACACCAGCTGCGCGCCCGGGCGCAGGCGGCGGAAGTCCGGCAGCCGGTTGAAGGCGGCCACGCCCAGGTAGTACTGGCTGCTGCCATAGATGCGGAAGCACAGGGCGGGCAGGGTGTCGCCGGCCAGCACCGTCACCAGGTGCGTCATGTCGGGCGAGTGCAGGTTCGCTTCCTGCGCCAGCTCCACTTCGCTGCTGAACGAAGTGAAGGACACGGCCAGCCTGGCGCGCAGGGGCGTGCCGTCCGGGCGGAACAGGGTGTAGCTGATGCTCAGCTTGCTCAACACGCAATCGAACTGCAGCTGCGCCCAGATCAGGCGCAGGAAATTGGGCCGGTGCGTGTCGCTGTTGACCGTCACGGCCAGCTGGCGGAATTCGTCGATCGGCGCCGTCACGCCCTTTTTCGGGATGGGCGTGCCGGGGATGGGCGGCGGCACCACGCCGGTGGCGTCGAATACCAGCTCGAAGGCCACCGTTTCCTGGCACACCTTGTTAAATTCGGGCGACGCGCCATTGCTGCCCGGCGCCTGGCGGTCGCTGTGCGAGATGCCGTACTCGTGCGTATAGGTGGCGGGGTTGATCCACACGGTGAACTGGCCCACCTGCTGGTTGAATTCCTCATCGGCGTAGGCCTGGATGATCATGTGTTCGAGGCTGCCCGTCATGTCAGCGCGCCTCGTTCATGCGCAGGGTCTGCAGCACCAGGCGCACGCATTCGGCGACGATCTGGTCCTGCTGCGTGGCGGCCAGCGCCTGGCCACCGCCGCCGCAGCCGCCTGCCGCGGGCGCGGCCGGTTTCTCACTGGGGTCGCGCACTGCCACGCGCACGCCGATTTCACCTATATGCAGGGGCATGTCCGTTCTCCTCTAGGGGCGTATCAGGGCCGAGACCGCCGGCACCATGGCGGCCGCTTCGGTGAGCGGCATGCGCGTCACCGTGGCGTAGGCAAATTCCATGACTTCCGTCAATACTTCGTTTTTCTGCGAATCGAACGGGCCCGTCATCCAGCGCACGGGCCACGCCCGCGCGATGTTCCACGCCACCAGGGGAATATGGTCGGCGCCCAGCAGCATGACCACCAGCGTCTGCGTCAGGATCGGCTGGGCCAGCGTGGAGCCGACCGTCTGCGCCGCCCATTCGGACAGGAAGGATGGCCGCGTCACGTAGCCGCGCCGCAGCACCAGGTTGGGCGACGAGGTGGCGCCAGGCAGCTGGTGGACATAGCGGTTCTCGCCGCCTTCCTTCAGCGCCTCCGTTTCGATCTTCGCTTCCAGGCCCGACGCCTCCTGGAAGCCGGCGTCGGCCATGCTGCTCAGCTGCAGGGCCGTGCCCGTGCCCGCCACCATGACGGTAAAGTAGAACGCTGGCGGCGGGCAATAGGGTGCAAACATCGTCACGGCGCCGAGATGACCATCGTCTCGAAGGCGATATCGACGCTTTCCACGGCCACTTCATTGCCTTCCGATTTCAGCTCGGTGCCCGTGACCTTGATCGGGAAGGCATTGTTGAGGGTCCACACCATCTTCGGCGTGGCCGTCTCGTCGAGCAGGCTGACCACCACGGTCAGGCGCGCGATGGTATTGAGCCTGATCTGGTCGAACCACGTCCACAAGGTCGTATCGTTGACGAAAATGCCCTTGCGCATGGAGACATTGCCCACCTTGCCCAGGCCCGGCATCTTGATCGGGTAAAAACTGGGGCTGTCGCCGTGGCGGTACTCGATCGGTGTCACCTCGGTGGACAGGCCCGTCACTTCCTGGAAACTGACGGTGCCGGTCGGCAAACCTGTGACGGAAAAATAGAACTTTGGCAACGGCCAAACATTGGGGGATTGAATTTCACCAGCCATCATGAACTCCTGCTAAAAAGTGATCGGATTGTTATTGAATTATCGAAGATCAATTACACGCCCTGCATGGTCTGCATGAAGGTCAGCTCGATGAATTCAGCCGGATGAATCAGCTGCACCGTGACGTTGACGATCATGTAGCCATTGAGCACGTCGAGTCCGCTCATGGTGGTGGGCACGCCGCAATTGACGGTAAACGCGTCGCTGGCCTTGTCGCCCATCAGGCCGCCGGACTGCCACAGCTGGGTCAGGAAGTTGGAGATGGCGGCCGTCACGGTGGTCCAGGTGCCACCGTCGTTGGCGGCGAAGACGTATTGCTGCAGCGCCTGCTTGATCGATTGCTCGATATAGTTCAGGGTGCGGCGCACCTGGATATAGCGGTAGTCGAGGCTGTTGCCATCGAGGGTGCGTGCGCCCCAGACGACGGTGCCGCGGTTGACCATGGAGCGCAGGATGTCGATGGCATTGCCGCTCAGGGGCACGTTGAAATCGCCCTGTTCCGCGTCGGTCAGGTCGACCATCGGGTAGATGACGTTGTTCAGCGTCATGTTCGCCGGCGCGTTCCACACGCCGCGGTTGTTGTCGTTCAGCGTCCAGATGCCCGCCAGCGCGCCGCTTGGCGGCACGACATTGAGCTGGGTGGCGAGGATCTGTTCGATTTTGCTCAGCAGGGGAGTGGCATTTTCCAGGTACTGGTCCAGCGCCACCCTGGCCGCCGGCGTGTCGTTCAGGGCGGGATTCGGCTTGGCCGGCGCCAGCGAGACCAGCTGCTTGGGCGCCGCGGTCATGGTGGCGATGATGGACCCCGGGTCGCCAAAGTCCGTCGTCTCCGTCTTGGCCACGGGAAAGGCGGCGGCGATATGTTCCGCCACGTCCTGGAACTTTTCCGACAGCTTGCCATCCTTGCCGGGCGGGTAGAGCGTGTACGCCTGCGAGGTGAGCAGGCTGTTCATCCACACGGTGCTTTCCGCGCTGCCCGACAGGTTGTTGTAGAGAATGTCGGCGGACGTCATCAGGGACGATTGCAGCGCCGGGCCATACGCGGCGCCATAGCTGAACGCTTCGGCGGCGGCGCTGATCGCCGTATAGAAGATCTTCGCCTGCTTGGCCATGCCCGTGGCGCTCCAGTTCTCCGCGTCGAGGGCGCCGGGCAAGTCGAGGATGGCGACCCGGTCCTGCAGCTTCTTCGACTGCCTGAGCATCTCCACGGCGATGTCTGAATAGCCGGGATAGCTGTCCGGTTGGCCATCCTTGCCTTCCTCCTTGGGAAACAGGCAGGCGTCCGGCACCAGCAGCATCGTCGGCCCGCGCGTCACGGCCGACACGTCCAGGCCCTTCTGCAGTTCGGTGGCGCTGATCTTGACGGGATCGGCTTCCGGCGTCGGCAGCACGCTCTGCTTGCCCCAGTAGTTACTCACGGAAACAACGTAGCAATTGCCGCCGCCATTCTTGAAGAACATCTGCATCGCCGAATACAGGTTGAACTGGGCGATGGTCTTGATCTTGCTCTTGCCTTCTTCCGCCATTTCCGTCGCCTGTTGCAGCGCCGCATCCGGTGCAAGCGAGGTGCCGATGGAAAAATAGTCCGTTTGGTCGGCCAGCGCCTTCGGGTCCGTGCCCGACAGGACCTTGACGATCGCCTGGAAATCGTACTTGGCGTCGAAGGTGCTGTTATCGACGAACTCGACCACCCCCTTGGCGTCGAAGTCGCCGCCGAAGTAATTGTTGTAGTCGGACAGGGAACTCAGTTGCACGGCCGTCAGGTACATCTGCTGGCCGCTCGACGGATCGACGGCCGTCTCCGTATAACCGATGAAAATGGGCACCGCCGTCGGCATGCCGACGATGGACGGCGGAAACGAGGGGAACTCGGTGATATAAACGCCGGGCGTTTTCCGATTCTTCGCTAGGGTTGTACTCGTCGACATGGACTTTTTTCCTTGTAGTTAAAGACCTGCAACATGGCAGAATTGCCGGATCAAACATACACATAAATCTCAGAAATCCCGGACTGGAACCGCTGAGTGAGACTCGGCCACACCGGCGTGGCGGCCGCCACCGGTAGCCGGGAAATCCTGATCGCGTTTTCGTGGCCCTTGGCATCGCTGCGCCGGCCCGTCAGCTGGAAGACTTGCGTGGCGTGCTGGCTCAAGGGCAATGGCTGCTGCGCCATGAACACCGTGGCCAGGTCCCCGTTCGGCAGCAGCACCGGGTCCGGCTGGCAAACGAAGTCGGCGCCCTGGCCGCTGATCCGCAGGTCCCGCAAGACGCCCCTGGGGCCTTGCGAGACGATGTAATATTGCCAATAGGTATGCCGTGCATCGAAGGGCAGCACGTACGGCGTGCCGCTGGCGGCCGGTGGCGCGGGCGGCATGCCGAACAGGGGCGGCAGCGGATACACGCCGGCACTGTCCGGGGTGGGCTGCGTCAGCAGCATGTCCAGCAGCAGCAGGGCATCGGCCTGGGGCTGGCTGTACAGCACGCTCCACGGATATTTCCCCGTAGTAATATCGTCCCCGTGCGCATCCTGTACGCGCATGGTGTACAGGTCGAACGGCAGCGCGCTCATGTCGATCTGCGCCCAGCTCCATTGCGGGGCGCCGGCACCGCTGCCGGCGGGAAAGATCGGGATCGGCTCCGTGCCCGGCGGCGGCAGCACCACGCGCCCGGCGATGTCGGTGACGACGACGCGCTGCGCGCCGGCGGGCAGGCGCAGTGTGACGTCGCGGCCGACGACGTCGTAAAAGGCGGCCCCGTCCAGGAAGGGGCCGGGAGACAGCAGCGCCAGGCCGTCTTCCAGGTGCGCCTGGCAATTGCTGGCATATAAATTGCGCTCATTGATCTTGGTGGTCAGCGGCAGCTGGGTGATGTCGATGAAGGCGGGATTTTGCAGCTGCATGGAAAAAGTCAGGCGTTCCCAGAATTCCAGCGTGCCGCCGGGGCCGGGCAGGGCCTTGGCGAACAGGTAGGCCTGCAGGTCCTTGAGCCGGCCCCGCTGGATGAAGATGCTGAAGCCGAAGCGCTCCTGCCTGAGTGCCATGCCGAAATTGCCCATCAGCTCCTCACTCGCAGGCGTGGGGGCGATGCGCAGGTCCGGGCAAAAGCCCCGCGACAGGCTGTAATAGGTATGCCGCACCGTCACGCTGAACAGTTTCACCAGCAGCGTATCGCCGCCGTCGGGCGAGAACGTCATGCCCATCGACAGGTAGTTGCGCTGGAGTCCCATGGCGGCTCAGGCTTGCGGGGCTTGCGCCGTGCCCAGGCCCATGGCGCCATATGTCCTGGCCCGCATGGCGTTGGAGTCGAATGGCAAGAGCCGCAGCTTGTAAAAGGCGCTGGGCAGGTACTTGGTGCCCAGGATGCCCATGACGTAGTTGACGTCGACGGGCGTCAGGTTCTCCATCTCCAGCGTCAGCTTGTCGATGCCCGGCTTGAGCTCCGGCGTGTCGGACGGCGTGAAACAGGGACGCTGCTGGAAAAACGAGATCAGGACCGAGATGGCGGCCAGGCCTTCCGCATAGTTTCTCTCGGAAAAATTTGCCATGAACATCAGGTGCAGGTTGATGTAGATGGGCGGACTGACAATGGCAAAGGCGTCGCCGCCGGGCCGGGCCGGGGTGTAGGTGCTGATCATGTTTTCGCGCGTGATGTTGTACACGGTCATGACCACCTTGTCCTTGATGAACTCATTCACGCGGCCATTGTGGTCGACGATGCTCGACAGCACGACCCAGTCGTCATTGCGACTGTGAATGTTGAGCAAGTACTCGTTGGCTTGCCGGCAAATCACTTCCAGCACATTGCGTATGTCCGACATGGTTCAGTACCCGGGAAACGGCGCTGCAGCTATGGGACCGCGCGCCGGAAAGCGTGGGCGCGGCGAGGAAAGGGACGGGGATTTCAGGTAGGACATATGCTGTTCCATGGTAATTGTCGCTGCCTGGAATCATGTAACCGCAGCGATGGTAGCATGCAAAAAAAGTAATAAAACTATCCTATTGTCACGATAAATTTATTTGTTCAGGCCGCCATTCGGGGACGCCGCGAGGCCGGATCGCGGCGTGACAATGTGCGTGTTTTTTTACTATTCAAGCAAGTACAATCCGAACGCCGAGGCCGAAAACGGGCGGCTCCGGGCAAGATCCGCCTCCGCTTTCCGACGTACCGCTCCCGTACCGCGGCTGGCGCGCCATGGCCTACGCGGCGGCAGGCGAGCCACGCCGGCCGCACGCGGCCAGCATCCGGTCGTAGCCCTTACAAAGAGTCCTACACAGGAGATCCATCTGATGCCCGCCGCCGCTTCCGCCTCCAGTCCCGCGACCACCATCGAACTGGTGCTGCGCAACCAGTCCTCGTGCGCGCTGTCATTCACGCCGCAAATCACCTGCATCACCCCGGCAGGCAATGGCACTGCCACCCTGCACGCCGGGCCGGTGCCCGTGCCCGTTCCCGCCGCCGGCAGCGATGCCAGCGTTACGGTGAGCATGGCACCGGCCGCGGGCCTGCCCGTGACCGTCACGCTGGAACTCGATGGCAGCATCGGCGGGACGGCGTTTTCCCTGGTGCAAACTTTCGGCGTGAACGGCGACAGCATCGTGCCCGTCGGCTATGCCTTGCCGGCCACCTGGCCGCTGTCGGCGGCGCAGCCACCCGCCTTGTCCCGCACGCCGCAAGGGGGGGCCTACCAGCTCATCCTGACAATCGCGGCCGACTTTGCCCTGCTGCCGGAGAACAGGTTTTCGGTGCAGGGCACGCGCATTTTCCGGAACGGCCAGCCCTTCTTCGCCCGCGGCGTGAATTACTCGCCCACGCCGGTCGGCGGCGCCACCTTCCTGCCGGGCGTCGGCGACTGGTTCGTGCCGCCATGGTGGACGGGCGCCGGCGGCGATCTCGGCAGCCGTGACATTCCCTTGCTGAAGGCGGCCGGTGCGAACGCCGTGCGCACGTATTTTTCATGGTACTGGTACAAGAATAGCGACCTGGACTACTTGCAGGGCATCACGCAAAGCACGCCGATGTCGGTGTACACGCCTGCGCAGTACCCCTATACCGTGTCGTTCGACCACACGCCTTTCCTCGACGCCTGCTACGCCAATGGCATCTACGTGGTGCTGGGCATCGCCGTCGAAGGAGGCAACTGCTTCAATTACGCGGTCGCCAGCGTCAGCAGCGCGTATCAGAACTTTTACCTGCAGACCGCGCAAAAGCTGGCGACGCTGTATGGCAAGCACCCGGCCGTGCTGGGCTTTTGCATGGGTAACGAGCAAAACAATGCCGTGGTGAATACCGATTCGCGCACCTGGCTGTACTACCAGTCGATGTACCAGGCGATCAAGGCCGCCGCGCCGGACAAGCTGGCGCTGATCGCCTTCCAGGACGACCAGACGCTGTACAACGGCAGCGTGACGGTCACGGACCAGGCGGGGCAGCAGCCGCCAACCGCGTTCAACGGCATGCCCATCGAGAGCGTCATCGGGCAGGTGGTCGACGTCTGGGGGCTGAATATCTATGCCGGCATCGATGGCGACTTCCCCATTTACCAGGCCAACGTGGTCGAGGCGAACCAGGGCGCCGATGCCCGTCCGCTGTTCGTGACCGAGTGGGGCACGCCGGCGGGCCAGAATACGCCAGCCGGCATGCCCGGTCCTACCGTCGGCAATGCCAAGGCCCAGGAACTCGATGCCGCGGGACTGGCGGCGGGCGCGGCCACCATCGGCAGCGCGGTGGCGATGATGCAGAATTACCTCGCTTTCGTGGCGGGCGCCTTTTACTTTGAATTCACCGATGAATGGTGGAAAAACGCCTCCTTCGACCCGAAGCACGTCGACAAGGCCAAGTCGCCGCTCGATCCCGCCACGCAGATGTACCGGACGGACGCACAGGGCAAGGTCGCCATGCTCGGCGGCGGCAGCGTGTATCCGGCCTACCCGTTTACCCACGATGGCGGGCAGGCACCCGCCTGGCCGGAAGAAAGCTGGGGCCTGTATGGCATCGCCGTCGCCGAGGGACGCGCGCCGTATGCGCCGTCGCCCACGGAACCCGACATCCTGAGCCCGCGCACGCCCTATGTCCAGGCCCTGCATGCGGCATATGAAAAAATCGGCGCCGCCTACGAGGCGGCTCAAGCGATTGCCGTGATGGAAGGCGGCGTGGTGCTGCAGGTACTCATCAGCAGTCCTGGCAGCGGCTACCTGTCGGCGCCCTTGGTCACCATCGGCGCGCCTGGCAATGGCGGCATGACGGCGCAGGCCGTCGCCACGGTCGCGCACGGCGCCGTGACGGCGGTCACGGTGACCAGCCAGGGCAGCGGAGGTGACGTTCACGCCGCCGGGGAACTGAACCATGCAGGCACACGCCGATACCACGCGCGATACGCGCCAAGGCAAGGCGGCCGGGCCGCCGGTCCAGGGCCGCACGCTGCAGGCGCAGGGCATGCACGGGCATCCCCGTTTGCGCCAGTTGCAGGCCCAGGCGGAGATGGCCAATGGCGCTGCCCTGGCCAGGCTGCCCGTGCAGCGCACGGGCGGCACGGCGGCAGCTGCCCCTTCCACGCCTGGCGGCTTGCCCGCCGGCCTGCAGGCGGGCCTGCAAGGCCTGTCCGGCTATCGCCTCGACGATGTGACCGTCCATTACAACTCGCCCAGGCCGGCCCAGCTGCACGCGCACGCCTATGCGCAGGGCACGGCCATCCACCTGGCGCCGGGCCAGGAAAGGCACTTGCCGCATGAAGCCTGGCATGTGGTGCAGCAGAAACAGGGCCGGGTCAGGCCGACGCTGCAGATGAAAGGGGGCGTGCCCGTCAATGACGACCGGGCGCTCGAGCAAGAGGCCGACGTGATGGGCAGCCGGGCGGCGCAATGGCACGCTGGCCTGGCCGCGTCCCGCAGGCAGGCGTCCGCATCGCCCGGGGTGGTGCAGGGCTATTTCAAAATAGGCGGCGCAGGGCGCACCACGGCGATACCGGAGGAGTACCACCGGGGACCGATAGCGGACAGGAAACTGAACACCGTCCTGCTTGCCTGGGCGAACGATGGCATTGCCCATACCTATGACACGTGGCAGGCTGCCATCAACGACCTGGTCGACATGCACGATAAAATCGTGGCGATATCGAATAAGTTGCTCGGAAGCAAAATTGAATTTGACAACATACTGGACAACTATCACTCCAGCCGTAGCCGCATTTCCCCCGACATCCTCGACGGCGTACAGAATCGCCTGACCTTTTTGTTGTCCATGAATAATGATAGGCAGTACCAGCGCCAGTGGGTGGTCACGTTCGGGGATCAATATGCGGCGCTGGTGCAAGTGCTTGAAAATGCAGCCCGGCTGCACGAGCTGGGGCCCGTTGAGCAGGCTGAGCGCAAGGAGCCATCCCTGTCCATGGGGGGCGACGAGGTCTTCGAACCGGTCGAGCATGCAGAGCTCGGCCACCTGCACGGCATTCGGGCCCGCCTGTCTGACGCGAACCTGGACGAGCGGCACAAGGCCATCGGCGTCATCCGCGGCACGGACAACGAGGAATTCCTGCAGCAGACGGGCAAGACGGCAGAGACATTCGGCCCGTACATCAAGGGGGCGATACTGGCGCCCTTCATCCGCGACAATCGCCGCGCGCTGCTCGACCTGGTGCATATGCTGGGCGACGCCACGGCGGTCTTCAGCCTGGAACGGGGCGGTTCGCTCGTCGCCGACCATCTGCTTGCCGTCAGGCACGACCTCCTGAACGTCAAGATCGCGAAAACGGCGAAGCGCACCACGCAGCACAAAAACCTGGCCATGGCCATGATGAACCTGGAGGAGGGCCGGATGTTTTCCATGCTGGCGCGCAATCCGCGTCTGCTGCATCGTCCCCCCATGATCACCATCGCCCTGACGGAAACGGCCATTTCCGGCTCCTCCGTCAATACCTTGCTGAAAACCATCAGCGACTACCATCATTTATTGCCGCAAACGCAGTTCCGCCTGCTGATCGAGCGCCAGACGATCAAGGAAAAGCGCCTGTCGGCGGCCAGGACGGGCGGCATCCGCGTGGAAGACCCCGGCATCGACATGGAAAAAAACCTCGTCACCAGCGCCATCCCGAAAGTGCAGATGTTCATCTCGCACGCGCAGTACATCCTGGGAGAGGACGTGGATTATCAGATTTCCTATGCTGGCGCACACGCAGGCGAGCCCTTGCTGATTTTCGACGAGGCCAACAAGCAGATCGTGGCGGTCAAGCTCAGTTCCCCTTCGATGACGCCGCGCGACATCCTCGTGCGCATGATAGGCGGGGCCTACGACCGGACGCTGGGCGAACAGTTCAAGGACTTCTAGGCTACCCGCCGGCGGCCTGGGGATTTGGTTGGCAATGCAGGACATCAGGAGGATAGCGCAATGGCCCATGTTGAAGCGGCACGCACCGGCGGCACGGCGGCCGGCCAGGCCCACGCCGCAAAGCCGCGGGGTGGGCAGGCAGCCGTCCCCTTGGCGCCAGGCGCCGGGACCTTGCAGGCGCTGGCGGAAAATAGCCAGCAGGCCCTGCAGTTGAAATCTTGGCAAGCCATGGCGAATCACGGCGCGCAGGCGCAGGCCGTGGTGCAATTGCAGGCCGCCCCGCAGGCTGTGATTCAGTTGGGCAAGAAAAAGGAGAAGTGGCGCAACGCTGCCATCGACGGAGAATTGAAAAGCGCCAGCGGACACCTGACCGTGGGCCATACTGCCGAAACGGCCGATAGCGGCCACCACAAGCTTGCAAAAAGTAAATTGAAGAAACTCTACCCGTCGCTGACGGACGATGACAAGGCAACGCTGGGCGTCAAAGGCGAGAAAGACTTGCTGAGCCTGCGCTCCAATATCACCCTCGGTCCCAACTCCAGCCTGCGCAGCGAAGACCCGGGCGACGGCTTCGATGCCAATTTCGACGCGGGCGGCGCCATGACGCCACGCTCGGCGCACCTGGCGCGCGCGGACCGGGCGCTTGACGGCGGCGAGTTCAAAGACACCCATGTACGCGAGGGCGTAGAGTCCGGCGCGCGCTGGGGCGCCGTCGCGGGCGGCCTGGCTGGCCTGGCCAACTGGGCCTTGCCTCCGGTGGCCGCTTTGCTGGGCATCGCCGCTGCTCCCGTCGTGGCGGGGGCCGGCCTGCTGGCTGCCGGAGCCATGACTGGGGCGCTGGGCGGCTCCCTGGTCGGCTACTACAGGCAGAGAAAAAATGATCAAAGGAAACAGCGTGCCGTCGATGAAATCGCCAAGGCAGAGAAAGCGCATCCGCCCGGGAATGTGCTGGACGAGGACTTGAGCATGTGGCAGCAAGACCACAAGAAAAAATTCTCCAAAAGGAAATAGGCATGGACGGCGTGCCCGGGCGCCGAAGCGCCGGCCCTGCGGCGCTGGCAAGGGGCGGCAGGGCCGCAGGAATGCGTGTGGGGGGGAGCGCGCCGGCGGGCACAGCGTGCCCGGGCCGGCGCGATGCAGATCAGGCCGGCTTGCGCTTGCCGGCCGAGATGCGGTTCCAGCCGTAGCCGGCAACGATGATGGCCAGGATGGCCGCCTGCGCCAGCAGGGTTTCCGCCGTCGGCAGGATGCCCAGCAGGTCGATGCGGGCGAAATCGACGGGGGTCACGCCCACCCAGCCCGCTTCCTGCAGCGCGGCCACGCCCTTGCCCATCAGGATCACGGCCAGCACGGCCACGAAGGCGGACGTCCACGAGAAGAACTTGCCGATCGGCATGCGAGCGCTGCTGCGCAGCAAGGCCCAGGCGATGACGGCCAGCAGCACGATGGCCACGAGGAAGCCGCCCAGCAGGGCGCCGCCATTGCCGTCCGCCGCCAGGGCGGAATAGAACAGCACGGTTTCAAACACTTCCCGGTAGACGGCGATGAAGGCCAGGGCGAACAGGCCCCAGGCCGAGCGCCGCGACATGGCCGCCGTGAGTTTCTCGTGCAGGTATTCCTGCCAGCGCCCGGCGCTGCTCTTCTGGTGCATCCACAGGCCCACGCTGAGCAGGACCAGGGCCGCGAAGACGGAGCCGAGTCCTTCGCTCACTTCGCGGCTGGCGCCGCTGATGGTCACCAGGTAGGTGGCCGCCACCCACGTCAGGCCGCCCGCGCCCAGGGCGCTGATCCAGCCCGCATGCACGTAGGGTAATACATCGTGGCGCTTGGCCTTGCGCAGAAAGGCGATGATGCCGATGACGATCAGCAGCGCTTCCACGCCTTCGCGCAATAAAATCGTCAGCGCGCCGACAAAGGTCGTCATCGGGTCCGCCTGGGCGTCGCCCAGCTCCGCCTCCACGTGGGTAAACAATTGCTGCAGCTTGTCGCCGGCCGCCTCGGCATCGGCCAGCGTGCCCTTGGCTACGGCCGAACGGTAGGCCAGCATGGCGTTTTCCACGGCCAGCAGCAGGGATTTGTTGCGCGCGCCGACCATCGGCTCGATCGGCTCGAAGCCGTCCAGGTAGGCCGACAGACCCAGGCGCGTGGCGGCGGCGCGGTCGCCCGCCCGCATGGCATCCAGGCTTTCGGCCAGGCGCAGGCGCGACAGGGCCAGGCCGGCCGGCTTGTGCGCCTCGGCCTTGCCGGGCGCGCTGCGCAGGTAGGCCGTCAGCGCCCGGGCTTCGTCCGCGCCCAGCTTGGCGGCCGCCGCTTCCTGCGTCAGGGTCGTCACGGCGGCCAGGTCCGCGTACAGCTGTTTGGCCCGGGGATCGTCCTGCCACAGTTTTTCACCGTGCGCGCGCGCCGCCGCGTCGTGCGACATGCCGCCGATAAAGAAGGCCAGGTCCCACCGTTCGCCGTCGGACAACTGGCCGAAACTGGCCATCGAGGTGCCGGCCACGCCCTGCGAAATGACCTGGTACAGGGCCATCAGGCTGCGCGACTGCGCCCGCTCGCCATCCGTGAAGGCGATGGGCTTCGGCTCCAGGCTGGCCGCCAGCGGGCCGTCGCCGCCGCCGGCCACGCCGTGGCACGATGCGCACTGGGCCGCATACAGGGCCGCGCCGCGCGCCAGGTTGGGCAGCGCCTTGGGCGCCACGGGAATCGGATAGGCGGCGATGAGCAAGCCGTTCGCCTGGTGCGCCAGGCGCTTGACCTGCGCGCCGTCCGCCTTGGCGACGACGGCGGCGCGCAGCTCGGCGATGGCGGCGGCGATGGCTGCCTTCGACGCGTGCGCGGGCAGGGCGGCGATCTGCGTCGCCGCGTTGTCCGTGAAGTCCAGCATTTCCGCGTATTCCGCTTCGCTGACCACCTTGCCGTGCTCGACGGCGCCACCGTAATCGACGGCCACGTAGTCGATCAGCTGCCACAACTGCTTGGCGCCCGTGTCTGGCGCAGTCTCCTGCGCCTGCGCGCCAGCGGCCAGCAGCAGGGCGGCGGCCACGAGGGGATAGCAGGCGAGCCATTTCTTCATTTTAATGAACATGATTCTCATTCTCATTTCTTGTTAACCCGGCGACTATAGGACAGCTACTCGCGGGTGTCAACGGCGCACGGGCGTGCGCGGGCGCAAAAGGCGGCGCCCTCGCGCATATTTCTTGCCGGGCTGGCAGGGGGAGGGCGCAGGCAGTGTCGGGGAAGCGCCGCGCAGCGGGCGGCGGGAGAAAGGAAAGATGGGAGGCTGGCCGCGCGCGTGCTGCGCGTCGCGGCCCCGTGCGCTTGCCGGCGGCAGGGAGGTCCCTGCGGCGCCGGCGGACCGGTCAGCTTTGGCTGAAGTCGAGCACGACGCGCGCGGCCACCTTGCCGTGCTCCAGGCGGTGGAAGACGTCGTTGATGGCCGACAGGGGCTGCAATTCCACGTCGGCCCTGACCTTGCCATTGGCGGCAAACGCCAGCGCCTCGGCCATGTCCTGGCGCGTGCCCACAAACGAGCCGCGTATCGTCACGCAATTGGCGACGACGTCGAACAGGGGCGTGGGGAAGTCGCCCGGCGGCAGGCCCACCAGCACGCAGGTGCCCCGCTTGCGCGTCATGGCCACGCCTTGCTGGAAGGCATCGAGCGATGGCGCCGTGATCAGCACGCCGTGGGCGCCGCCGCCGGTCGCTTCGCGCAGGGCCGCCACCGGGTCGCCCTGGCGCGCATTGATGGTCACTTCGGCGCCCAGGGTGCGCGCGTGTTCCAGCTTGCCTTCATCGATGTCGACGGCCGCCACGCGCAAGCCCATGGCCAGCGCATACTCGATGGCCAGGTGGCCCAGGCCGCCGATGCCGGACACGGCCAGCCATTCGCCCGGCCGCGCTCCCGTTTCCTTGATGCCCTTGTAACTGGTCACGCCGGCGCAGATGATGGGCGCCGCCTGCACGGCCGACAGGCCCGCCGGAATATGCGCGACGTAGCGCGGGTCGGCCAGGATGTATTCGGCGAAGCCGCCATTCTTCGTGTAGCCGCCGAACTGCGCCTCGGCGCACACGGTTTCCCAGGCCGCCAGGCAATGCTCGCAGTGGCCGCAGGCGGAATACAGCCAGGGCACGCCGACCCGCTCGCCCAGCTGCACTTCCGTCACGCCCGCGCCCACGGCCACCACCAGGCCGATGCCTTCGTGGCCGGGGATGAAGGGTGGCGTGGGCTTGACGGGCCAGTCCCCGCGCGCCGCATGCAAGTCCGTGTGGCAGACGCCGCAGGCTTCCGTCCTGACGAGGATCTGGCCGGGGCCGGGCACGGGCACGGGCACCTCGCGAAGCACCAGGGGCTGGCCCAGTTGCTCGACGACGGCGGCTTTCATGGTAGTGGGTGTCATGGTATTCCTTGTGTAGTGGCAAATGCGTAATGCAGGACGCAGGCGCTCTGTCACGGTCTGTGCAACAGAGACTTGCAATGGTCATATTCTGCTGCACACAATAGGAAAAATGATTGATCTACATCAACTTATACGGGGAGGCCAAGGGATAAAGAAGCACCTGGCACGGTGCTCTTCACTGCTGGTTTGCTGGAGGCTGCTCCGCAGCTTACTTGCCAACACCGAGGGCTTGCAGCGGCTGCGGGGCATACAGGGCATTCTGGAAGGCGGGCACGTATTCATATTTCATCATCTTCCCCAGCTTCAATGACTTGATGTACCGGGAGAAGCTGCCGTCGCCCAGTTGCAGCTCGACCGATTCCGCGCGCGTGCTCGATGCGTGGCTCAGCAGGCGGGAAACGGCACGGCCATACGTCAGCTTGCCGGCGCCATCCCTGTTGGTGAAGCTGTTGCTCACCAAATCGGCCTCGTGCGACAAGTCGCCCAGTTTTTTCCCTTCAAAGACAAAATCAAGCTTTCCCGTTGCGCTGTCCCTGACCTCGAAGGAAATGCTCGATGCCGTCTCCTTCAGATCGATGGCCGTCAGCCATTTGGGCAAGTTGTAGCCGACGACGCCGCGCACCCTGGCCAGTTCCGTGTTCACGGGCAGCTTGAGCACATAGCCCCAGAAATCCTTGGACAGCGATTGGCCCAGCAAGGTAAAGGGGCCAAAACTGCTTGCGCCGGGTTGATTGGTCACGATCGCCAGTGAAATTTCATTGTAGCTGTCGTTGTCGCAGTAGTCATAGGCGTAGGCCGTCAATGCCACGGCGCCCCGGCCTGGCCACACTTGCAGCGGCTGCACCTGCTGGCGCATGTCTTCCGGCACCAGCTCCTTCAGTCGTGCCAGGTCCGCCGTAAAGACGGCTGTGATCTTGCGGTTCTTGTAATAAAAGTTCGGCGAATACGAGGTAAAGCCGATGTCCACCTTTTCTTTCTTGATTCCCTTGAACCAGCTCAGGTCGACGTCCGGCGCTTCCGCCGCAATGACCGACAAAGGCGGATTCGAGCGAAAGCGCTCATACAGGCCGCCAGCCTGCACGGGAACGTCATGGCCCGCGATGTTCACGACGACCCGGGTGTCATCCACGGCGGTGTCGGCCCAGGATAAGATTGCTGCCGTACCCAAGAGACATCCAGTGGCTGCCGCGGCTATGTTCATCTTCATTTCTCGCTCCTGCAATGGTTGATACGGAAAAGTTCAGTCAAGACCCGCTGCGGCCATCATGCGGCAGGCGCATGCCTGTTCATCCGGCGGCGATACTGCCGATTCCTGACGACGGTTTCGAACTGCTGAACCAGCAGGGCGAGGGCAGGGGCCACATGCGGCCTGGCCGGCTTGCCCTGGCTCAAGCGCCGCAGCTGGTACTTCACCATCGCCATATAGGCGATGGACGACAGCACCTTGTTTTTCCAGGTGATGGCGCGCAGCGCGGGGCTGGCTGCCTGATCGGACAGCCAGGCCTGCGGCAGCCGGGGATCGAGTGCCAGCGCCGTCCCCATGCCGGCCATGGCGATGCCGCTGTCGAGCACTTGCTCGACCACCTGGTAGCGGCGGATGCCACCCGTCACCATGAGCGGCATGCGGGCCACCGTGGCGATGTCCTTGGCGAACTCGAGGAAATAGGCTTCGCGGGCCAGCGTGCGGCCGTCGCGGGTCTGGCCATGCATGGCCGGTGCTTCATAACTGCCGCCAGACAACTCAATCAAGTCCACGCCCAGCGTGTTGAGCATGGATACGACCTGTTTGGCGTCTGCCGCGCTGAATCCGCCCTTCTGGAAATCCGCCGAGTTGAGCTTCACGGCGACGGCAAAGCCTGCGCCGACAGCCTGCCGCACCGCGCTGACGACATCCACCAGCAGCCGGGCCCGGTTTGCTATCGATCCGCCCCAGCGGTCGTTGCGCTTGTTGGTGATCGGGGAGAGGAACTGGCTGATCAGGTAACCGTGTGCCGCATGGATCTGCACGCCCGTAAAGCCAAACTGCTGCGCCAGCTGCGCGGCGCGGACAAAGCGCTGTTTCACGTCGGCAATATCGGCCTCCGTCATCTCGCGCGGCGCCGCAAATTGCTTCGAGAAATTGCCCAGATCCATGGACACGGCGGACGGGGCCATGGTTTCCTGTCCCATGGCGGCAGGCATCTGGCGGCCCGGATGGTTGATCTGCATCCAGATGTGCGCCCCCCGTGAACGGGCCGCACGGGACCACTGCTCGAAGCGGGCGCCAAATTGCGCCGACTCGAGCACCACGCCGCCGGGGCCCGTCATGGCGCGGCGGTCGATCATCACGTTGCCGGTGATCATCAGGCCGACACCGCCGTCGGCCCATGTCTGGTACAGGCGTATCAGCGCCTCCGACGGCGCGTGGTCCTGGTCTGCCATGTTCTCTTCCATGGCGGCTTTGGCGAGGCGGTTCGGAATGACAGTCCCATTGGGCAGTGTCAGTGGGGTAAAGGGTTTCATGTTGATCTCCAAGGTTGCGATAGCCTCACGATAAGCTTTAAGCTAACTTGAAGGTCAAGCCCTAAAACGAAAAAGTTCCATGTCGCGTTCGGGACACTGGGTTGACGAAGTCCGCAGCCTTTGAGCCACAAAGCTCCTGCGCCCGCTTGACATGCAAGCGGGCTTCAAGCTTATAGTCGGTGACGCGGTGTTCGCGCACTGGGCGGGGATTGGGCAAAGGCGCAGGACGATTCCGTGTCTGGTTTCAACAGTGGCACAGGCACCGCCGTAAGCCCCTTGGGACAACAAATTGCACTAATTTAGGAAACACCATGAAAATTGGCGAATTGGCCAGGCGCAGCGGCTTGGCCGCCTCCACGATCCGCTTCTACGAATCGAAGGGCTTGCTCAAAGCCGTGAGCCGGCAGTCGAACGGCTACCGCGACTATCCGCTGGAAGCCGTGGCCGTACTGTCCATTATCAGCGGCGCCCAGCAGGCGGGCTTTTCCCTGGAGGAAATCAGGCAAGTCTTGCCGGAGGATATGTCTTCATGGAAACATGACGAGCTGCTGGCGGCACTCAACAGGAAGGTGGCGGATATCGCCGCGCTGGAAGCGCGCCTGGCGCAGAACAAGGCCCAGCTCCTGTCGCTGATTCAACTGATAGACGCCAGGCCGGAGGATGTGGATTGCAAGGAGAATGCTGCCAGGGTCATGCACAGCATGGGAATGACCGGCAAGGAGTAGATGCGTGCTGCGCATCACGCCGCAGCCATCCCGACATTGGCGCCCGGGGCACCGCAGCCGCCTGGCATGGGCCTGTCACCGGCTTGCCGCAATCACCTCGCTCATATATTGATGCAAATCGCGAAAATCGCTGACTTTCCAGGCGTACGGCGCCACCTTGACGCCATTTTCGCGCAGGGTCTTGGGAATCAGATCGCCATTCGGGCGCAGTATGACCGATGACACGATGACACCGGGGTAATCGCGCAGCCTTTTCTTGAAGGCGGCCGTCGTGAGATCCGGCGTGGGCGGATTGCTTTTATGCGCCAGCGCGCCCGTACCCTTGATATCCGCGCCGTGGCACATGGCGCAACGCTGCAGGAACAGCTTCTTGCCGTTGGCATTCTCCGCATAGGAAGGCGGCGTTTGCATGAGGGATAACATTCCCAGCGTAGCGATAACTGATATTTTCATTTCTTCATGTCGTCTGATTGTATGAACCCGATATGCATCGGGGAAATCCCCGTCGTGCGCCTGCCGCAGCCCGCTCCCCGCGATGCGGGAAGGGGGAAGCAGCCATGGGCGATGCCCACGCGTTTGCGGGAGGGCGGCCGGCCCGGCGGCATTGTCCCACAAGCCCCGCATGCGACGCCCGGCATTATCGTGCGCCGTCATGTTGCAGGGTTGACAGGGCAACGCATGGAAAATGCTTGACCTTCCCGCCATTGGAACGCTTACAGTGCGCATATCGGCAAGTAATGCGCATTGTTTGGCCATTTTGCCGTCCCGTATAGTCGGCCCCTGTCCAGCCAGCCTGGCAGCACCCTTATAGAACGTTGATGAAGATAAGTCGCGCCACGCGTTTATTGACGGCATTCGTCGCCATACTCAGCATGCTGTTCATGCAGCACGCTGCTGCGGCATACCTGTGTCCGGGCGCGCCGCTGGTGGGGAGCAGTCCGGCGGCCAGCATGCACGGGGCGATGACGGCCATGCCGGACATGCCCGGCTGTACCGGCATGGATACGGATCAATCGACCTTGTGCCATGTGTATGCGCATGGCGATGCCGCCAGGCAAACACTGGACAAGGTGCATGGCGCCGACCTGCCGCCTTTCATCGCCATCGTCGTGCCCCTGCTGTGGCTGGTGCCCGACGCTCCCATCCTGCAGCACGGCCGTCCGCCCCCGGACGTGACCCTGGCGCGCTCCACCGCGCCGCCCATCGCCATCCGCCATTGCTGTTTCCGCATTTGACACCGCAGATTGCCTAGAACCTTGTCGTCTCGCCATTTTTGGCGCGGCGCTATTGTCCATCGCATTCTGGAGTCCCCATGTCACTTTCGCATGGCGTGCAGCCGCACGCACGCGCAGCGCGTCTTCGCCCCTGGCGCAGGACGGCGCTTGCATTCGCCCTCGCATTCCCCTTGTTTGCCGCGGCCGCGCCGCCGCCACTGACCTTCAACGAGGCGCTGCGGCTAGCCGTTGCCCGCTCGCGCCAGCTGCCCGCGCAAGACCAGGCGGCCATCGCCGCGCAGCAGATGGCCGTCGCGGCGGGCCAGCGGCCCGATCCTGTCCTCAAGGCAGGCATCGATAATCTGCCCCTGGGCGGCCGCGACCGCTTTAATTTGAACAACGATGCCATGACCATGCGGCGCATCGGCATCGCGCAGGAATTGACGAGCGCCGATAAATTGCACTGGCGCGCCGTCCGCCAGCAGCGCGAGGCGGGCAGGGCGCAGGCGCAACAGCAGGCGGCCCTGGCCGCCATCGAGCGCGACACGGCCATCGCCTGGCTGAGCGTGTATTACAACCGGGAAATGGTCACCGTGCTGGCCACGCAGCTGGCGCTGGCGGGACAGGAAATCGACGCGGCCGAGGCAGCCTATCGGGGCGGACCCGGCAGCCAGACGGCGCTGCTGGCCGCGCGCGCCGCCCTGTTTGCGCTGGAAGACCGCGCCAGCCAGGCCCGCCGCGACCTCGACGTGGCAGTCAATGCCCTGGCGCGCTGGACGGGCGGCCCGGGCGAGCTGGACGGGTCCGGCTTGCCTGACCTGGACAACATCGGCCTCGATCCGGCCATCCTGGAGACCAGCATCACGCGCCGGCCACAGCTAGCGGTGCTGGCGCTGCAGGAAGAAGCGGCGCAAGCGGACGTGCGGCTGGCGCAGGCGAACCGCCATGCGGACTGGAGCGTCGAAGTGGCCTTCCAGCAGCGCGGCAGCGCCTACGCCAACATGCTGTCCGTGGGCCTGTCGCTGCCCCTGCAGTGGGACCGGCCGCAGCGCCAGGACCGCGAACTGGCGGCGAAACTGGCCCTGGCCGAACAGGCGAAGGACGCGCGCGAGGAAGCCTTGCGCGACGATGCCGTCGCCACGCGCGCCTTGCTCATCGCCTGGCAGAGCGGCCGCGAACGGGGCGCGCGCTACGCCCGCCAGCTGCTGCCCGTGCTGGAACAGCGCAGCGCGGCGGCCTTGGCCGCCTACCGGGGCGGCAAGGCCACCCTGGCCGACGTGCTGGCCGCGCGGCGCGGCGCACTCGACGCGCGCCTCGCCTGGCTGCAAGTGCAGATGGACACCGCCCAGCGCTGGGCGCAGCTGCGTTTCCTCTTTCCCGACACCCCGCACGACCTGGAGCAGCAGCCATGAACCATCCAACAACACTCGCCATCGCCGTCGCCGCCGTGCTGGCGGCAAGCTATGCGGGCTACCAGGTCGGCGCCGCCAACGGCAGCCGCACCGCACCGGCGCAGGCCAGCACTAAAAAACCCCTGTACTGGCACGACCCCATGGTGCCGGGCCAGAAGTTCGACAAACCGGGCAAGTCACCGTTCATGGACATGCAGCTGGTGCCCGTGTATGCGGACAGCGATGCGGCCGGGGACGGCAGCGGCATCCGCATCGATCCCCGCGTCCAGCAAAACCTGGGCGTGCGCACGGCCCGCGTTACGTCCGGCCCGCTGGCCGCGCCGCTGGCGGCCGTCGGCAGCGTGGCCTACAACGAGCGCGACGTGGCCCTCGTGCAGGCGCGCAGCGGCGGCTACCTCGAGCGCCTGGTCGTGCGCGCCCCCTTCGATCCCGTGCGCAAGGGGCAGGCCCTGGCCGAGCTGTACGTGCCGGACTGGATCGCCGCGCAGGAGGAATTCCTCGCCGCCCGCCGCATGCGGGGCGACGGCGCGGCCGGCCTGGCCGACGCGGCCCGCCAGCGCATGCGCCTGGCCGGCATGGACGAGGCGCAGATACGCCTGGTGGAAAACAGCGGCAGCGTGCATGCGCGGCTGACGGTGGCGGCGCCCATCGCCGGCGTCATCGCCGGGCTGGACGCCCGCGAAGGCATGACGGTGGCCGCCGGCGCGCCCCTGTTCCGCATCAATGGCCTGTCCAGCGTATGGGTCAATGCCGCGCTGCCCGAGAGCGCGGCGGCCAGGGTGCGTCCCGGCACGGCCGTCGAGGTGCGCGCGCAGGCGCTGCCCGGCAAGGTGTTCCACGGCAAGGTCAGCGTGATCTTGCCGGAAGTTAACGCGGCCACGCGCACCGTGACGGCCCGCATCGAGCTGGCCAATCCCGGCGCCTTGCTGCTGCCCGGTATGTTTACCACGCTCACTTTCGCCCCGGGGGCGGCAGCCGACGTCCTGCTGCTGCCATCGGAAGCCGTGATCGCCACGGGCACGCGCCAGCTCGTCATGCTGGCAAGCGACGCCGGCCGCTTCACGCCCGTCGAGGTGCAGACGGGCGCGGAAGGCAATGGCATGACGGAAATCCGCAAGGGTCTGGTTGCCGGGCAGAAAGTGGTGGTGTCGGGCCAGTTCCTCGTCGATTCGGAAGCCAGCCTGAAGGGTACGATCACGCGCATGGGCGGCATGCCGGCCGCCGCCGCGCCTGCCGCCGCGGCGCGGCATCACGCTGCCGGCACGGTGGAACAGGTCGGCCCGCACGACATCACCATTTCGCACGGCCCCGTCGCCTCGCTGCACTGGGGACCGATGACCATGGCCTTTGCCTTGCCGCCGGGCGGCCTGCCGGCACAGATCCGTGTGGGCAGCAAGGTGGACTTTGACTTCAGCAAGAGCGCGGCGGGCGGCTTCGCCATCACGGCCATCCGGCCCGCCGCCATGGACGGCATGGCGATGCCGGCGATGCAGGGAGGCAAGCCATGATCGCCAAACTCATACGCTGGTCCATCGGCAACCGCTTCCTCGTCCTGCTGGCCACCGTGTTCCTGGCGGCCTGGGGCATCTGGTCCCTGGCGCACACGCCGCTCGACGCGATTCCCGACCTGTCGGACACGCAGGTCATCGTGCGTACCAGCTATCCGGGGCAGGCGCCGCAGATCGTGGAAAACCAGGTCACCTACCCGCTGACGACCACCATGCTGTCCGTGCCGGGCGCGAAGAGCGTGCGCGGCTATTCCTTTTTCGGCGATTCCTTCGTCTACATCCTGTTCGAGGATGGCACGGACCCGTACTGGGCCAGGTCGCGCGTGCTGGAATACCTGAGCCAGGTGCAATCGCGCCTGCCCGCGCAGGCGAAGACGGCGCTGGGGCCTGACGCCACGGGCGTGGGCTGGATCTACGAGTATGCGCTGGTCGACCGCAGCGGCAGGCAGGACCTGGCGCAGCTGCGCGCCCTGCAGGACTGGTTCCTCAAGTTCGAGCTCAAGGCCCTGCCCAACGTGGCGGAAGTGGCCAGCATCGGCGGCATGGTGCGCCAGTACCAGATCGTGCTGGACCCGGACAAGCTGCGCGCCTACGGTATTCCGCACGGAAAGGTGATTGCCGCCGTGCAACGCGCCAATCAGGAAACGGGCGGCGCCGTGCTGGAACTGGGCGAGGCGGAATACATGGTGCGGGCCTCGGGCTACCTGCAGTCGCTCGAGGATTTCCGCCAGATTCCCCTGGCGACGACGGACGCGGGCGTGGCCGTGCGCCTGGGCGACGTGGCCACGGTGCGGCTGGGGCCGGAAATGCGGCGCGGCATTGCCGAACTGAACGGGGAGGGCGAGGTGGCGGGCGGCGTGATCATCATGCGTTCGGGCAAGAATGCGCTGGAGACCATCGCCGCCGTGAAAGCCAGGCTGGCCGTGCTGAAAGGGGGCTTGCCGCCCGGCGTGGAAATCGTGCCCGTGTACGACCGCTCCAGCCTGATCCAGCGCGCCGTGGGCAACCTGCAGCACAAGCTGATCGAGGAATTCATCGTCGTGGCGGTGGTTTGCGCCATATTCCTGTTCCACCTGCGCTCGGCGCTGGTGGCCATCGTCTCGTTGCCGCTGGGCATCCTGATCGCCTACATCATCATGCATTACCAGGGCGTCAACGCCAACATCATGTCGCTGGGCGGCATTGCCATCGCCATCGGCGCCATGGTCGACGCGGCCGTCGTCATGATCGAGAATGCCCACAAGCATATCGAGGCGTGGCAGCACGCGCACCCGGACCAGCGGCTGCAGGGCGACACGCACTGGCAGGTGATCGGCGACGCGGCCGCCGAAGTGGGGCCGGCCCTCTTCTTTTCCCTCCTGATCATCGTGCTGTCCTTCATTCCCGTGTTCAGCCTGGAAGCGCAGGAAGGGCGGCTGTTCGCCCCGCTGGCGTTCACCAAGACCTATGCCATGGCCGCCGCGGCGGGCCTGGCCGTCACCCTGATCCCCGTGCTGATGGGCTATCTGATCCGTGGCCGCATACCGGCCGAGCACAGCAACCCGCTCAACCGCTGGCTGATCGCCACGTACCGGCCCCTGCTGGAGAAGGTGCTGCGCCGTCCGAAGACCACCTTGCTGGTGGCGGGCCTGGCCGTGCTGCTGACGGCGTGGCCGCTGTCGCGCCTGGGCGGCGAATTCATGCCGCCGCTGGACGAGGGCGACCTCTTATATATGCCGTCGGCCTTGCCGGGCATAGGCGCGGGCAAGGTGGCCGAGCTGCTGCAGCAGACGGACCGCCTGATCAGGACCGTGCCAGAAGTGCAGACGGTGTTCGGCAAGGCGGGCCGCGCCGAGACGGCGACGGACCCGGCGCCGCTGGAAATGTTCGAGACGACGATCCAGTTCAAGCCGCGCGCGCAGTGGCGGGCCGGCATGACGCCGGACAAGCTGGTGGCGGAACTGGACCGCGCCGTGCAGGTGCCGGGCCTGACGAATATCTGGGTGCCGCCCATCCGTAACCGCATCGACATGCTGGCCACGGGCATCAAGAGTCCCGTCGGCATCAAGGTGGCGGGCGCCAGCCTGCAGGACATCGACGGCATCACGGCACAGATCGAGCGCGTCGTCAGGACGGTGCCCGGCGTGTCGTCCGCGCTGGCCGAGCGCCTGAACGGCGGGCGCTACGTCGATATCCGCATCGACCGCGACGCGGCGGCCCGCTACGGCCTGAATATCGCCGACGTGCAAGGCATCGTCGCCAGCGCCATCGGCGGCGAGAATGTGGGCGAAACGGTGGAAGGCTTGCAGCGCTTTCCCATCAATGTGCGCTATCCGCGCGAACTGCGCGATTCCGTCGAGAAACTGCGCGACCTGCCCGTGCTGACGGAGCGGGGCGCGCAGATCCGCCTGGGCGACGTGGCCGCCATCCGCATCGATGACGGCCCGCCCATGCTGAAAAGCGAGAACGCGCGCCTGTCGGGCTGGGTGTACGTGGATATCCGCGGGCGCGACTTGAGTTCCGCCGTGCGCGACATGCAGCGGGCCGTCGGCGCGCAGGTCAAGCTGCCGGCCGGCTATGCCGTGTCGTGGTCGGGGCAGTTCGAGTACCTGGAACGGGCCACGGCCAGGCTGAAAACCGTCGTGCCCGCCACCTTGCTGATCATCTTCGTGCTGCTGTACCTGACCTTCCGCCGCGCCGATGAGGCGGCGCTGATCATGGCCACCTTGCCGTTCGCGCTGGCGGGCGGCATCTGGCTGCTGTGGCTGCTGGGCTACCACCTGTCGGTGGCCAGCGGCGTGGGTTTCATCGCCCTGGCGGGCGTCTCGGCGGAGTTTGGCGTCATCATGCTGCTGTACCTGAAGCAGGCCTGGGAAGCGAAACTGGCGCAGGGCGCGCAGGGCGAGGCGGCCTTGCTGGACGCCATCCGCGAAGGGGCCGTGCTGCGCGTGCGGCCCAAAGCCATGACGGTGGCCGTCATCATGGCCGGTTTGGTGCCGGTGATGCTGGGGGAGGGCACAGGATCGGAAGTGATGCAGCGCATCGCTGCGCCCATGGTGGGCGGCATGCTCACGGCGCCGCTGCTGTCGATGTTCGTCGTACCGGCCGTGTACTTGTTGATACGCCGCAAGGCAATGCGTGCGGCGATGGCCCAGCAGTCGTCCGCGCAGCTTGTGCATTAGGCAAGCGCAAGGCGCCCGCAGCGCGAGACGGTGCGTGCACGGGAGGTGCCGCCGCTGCGGGGCGGCACCGCATTGCCCGGCGGCCCTTGCGCCGGGCATGGGGCCGGGCATGGGGCCGGTACGGGCATCGGGTAGAATGAGAAAAAGAGCCCGTCGCGCCTGCATTCTTCGCTGAACGCGAATAGTCGCGCGGCGCGGCGCCCGTCCACTTTGTTTTCCGGCAGCCATGGATCGAATTCAAGCTATGCAGGTGTTTCTGCGCGTCGTGGAAGCGAACAGCTTCAACAAGGCGGCCGAAACGCTGTCGATGGCGCCGTCCTCCGTCACCAGCATCATCAAGAGCCTGGAAAGCCACCTGCAGGTGCGGCTCCTGCACCGCACCACGCGCAGCCTGAGCCTGACGCCCGAGGGCGAACGCTACTACCAGCGCAGCCGCGACATCCTGCAAGCCATCGACGACACGGAATCGGACTTGCAGCACCGCAGCAGCCGGCCCAGGGGGCGGCTGCGGGTGGACATGCCGGGCGCCGTGGCGCGCGCGCTGGTGCTGCCGCGCCTGCAGGAATTCTTTGCCCTGTACCCGGACATCCAGCTCATGCTGGGCATGAACGACCGGCCCATGGACCTGGTGCAGGAAGGCATCGACTGCGTGCTGCGCACGGGGCAATTGCGCGATTCGGGCCTGGTGGCGCGGCGCCTGGGCGCGTTTCAATGGATTACCTGCGGCGCGCCCGCGTATTTCGAGCGGCATGGCGTGCCGCAAGGCGTCGGCGAGCTGCACGCGCACCAGGCGGTACAGTATTTTTCCGGCAGCACGGGACGCATCGCGGAATTTCATTTCTTGCAAGACGGCAAGGAAGTCGCCGTGCCGCTGACGGGGCAGGTGGCCGTCAACGACACGGATTCCTATATCCGCTGCTGCCTGCACGGCCACGGCCTCATCCAGCTGGCCAGCCACCTCGTGCGCGAGGAACTGGCGTCGGGCCGGCTGCGCGAAGTGCTGGCCGGGGCGCGGCGCGCGCCCGTGCCCGTGTCGCTCGTGTATCCGCACAACCGCCACCTGTCGCCGGCCGTGCGCGTGTTTACCGACTGGCTGGTGGACATCTGCGCCGAGCTGGGCTGAGCGGCGCGGCCCGGCAGGCGGGCGCCGGCGATTCTTCGCCCGCGCCGCATAGTGAAAACGCCGGGCGCCCCTTTTTCCCCGTTTCCCCTTCTGACATCATCGCCGCATAGCCATTGCGACGAGCGTGATCTCTTGCATCACACGCAGGGCGACACACAGAAGAGGGAAAACACCATGCAATCGAACCGCCGCCAGTTCCTGGCCCATGCCGTTTCCGCCGCCGCCGCACTGGCGGCAGGTCCATCCGCCCTGGCCGCCGCCGCCTCGCCCGCTCCCCGCGTGACGGGCAGGGCGGCTGCCGAGCGGACCCGGCCCCTGCTGCTCAAGGGCGGCACCATCCTGTCGATGGACCCGCAGCAGCCGGACCTGCCGCAGGGCGACATCCTGATACGCGGCAGCACCATTGCCCGCATCGCCGGGCATATCGAGGCCGGCGACGCGGAAGTCATCGACGCGCGCGGCCGCATCGTCATCCCCGGCTTCGTCGACACACACCGCCACGCGTGGGAAGGCCAGTTGCGCCGCATCAATCCGAATTCCGCCGACCTGGGCAACTACATCGCCGGCACCCACCAGGCGTTCGCGCCGCATTACCGGCCGCGCGACATGTATGTCGGCAACCTGCTGACGGCGCTGGGCGCCATCGACGCGGGCATCACCACCCTGATCGACAACTCCCACAACAGCCGCTCGCTGCAGCATGCCCTGCACGCCGTCGATGCGCTGCACGATGCGGGCATCCGCGCCGTGCATGCGCCGGGCGCGCCGCTGGTCGGCAAATGGGACAGTGCCAGCTGGTACGCCGACCTGGCCACCTTGCAGCAGGAGCGCTTCAGCCAGGGCGGCGGCCTGCTGACCCTGGCCATGATGACTTCCGTGGACCGGGAACAGTGGGCCGTCGGCCGCCGCCTGGGCATCCCCCTGGTGACGGAATTCTTCGGCCAGGACA
The DNA here is from genome assembly GCF_009923995.1 of Janthinobacterium sp. Classification (GTDB taxonomy): domain Bacteria; phylum Pseudomonadota; class Gammaproteobacteria; order Burkholderiales; family Burkholderiaceae_D; genus Janthinobacterium. Next base: position 78,925 of record NZ_RFSK01000004.1, read on the forward strand.
TGTCGGCCCAGCTGCCGGAGCTGCACCGCGCCGGCTTGCTGGGCCCCGACAATATCTTCAACCATTGCACCGACCTGAGCGAGGAAGCGTGGCAAATCCTGAAGGCCACGGGCGTGCAGGTCAACGTCTGCCCCCGTTCGGACACGCACTGGGCGCTGGGCAGCGGCATCTTCGGCTACCAGGCCGCCATCGACCATGGCATGCGCCCCGGTTTCAGCGTGGACAACGAAAGCGCCTACGGCGGCGACATGTTTGCCGAGATGCGCGCGGCGCTGTACCTGCAGCGCAGTTCGGCGCTGGCGCGCAAGTCCGCCAGCCACGCCAGCGCGCCGGTGGACATGCGGGCGCTGCTGTCGGCGGCCACCATCGACGGTTCCGCCGTCGCCGGGCTGGGCCGGCAGACGGGCAGCTTGCGCGAAGGCAAGCAGGCCGATATCGTGCTGATCAATACCAACGACATCAATCTGTATCCGTCGAATAATGCGCTGGGCACCGTCGTCGGCGCGGCCGAGCGCAGCAATGTGGAAACCGTCATCATCGGCGGACGCATCCGCAAGCAGCACGGCAAGCTGCTGGACCTCGACATGGCGGCCCTGCATGCCGCTACGCAAGAGTCGCAAGCCCACCTGTTCAAGGCCGCCGGCTTCACGCCGGACGCCTTCGCCAGGCAGTTCCACGTGCGCGGCTAGGGGCCGCCCGTGAAAGCGGCCTGTGTTTACGGCGCGCTGCTGGCCGGCGGCGTGCTGGCCGCCGGCGCCCAGGCGCAGTCCGATGACGGCATGTACGGCATCGTCGATGCGGCCCTGGTCGGCGAGCGCGGCGGCGCCGCGGGCAAGGTGAACAAGCTCACCAGCGGCGCCAGCGCGTATTCCCGTCTCGGTTTTCGCGGCAAGGAAGCGCTGGGGGGCGGCCTGTCCGCCGTGTTCCTGCTGGAACTGGGCATGCGCATCGACGATGGCAGCCTGGATAACACGAACGGCCAGCTCTTCAACCGCCAGGCGTATATCGGCCTGGAAAGCCGCGACTGGGGCAGCGTGCGCCTGGGTCGCCAGCACACCTTCCTGTATTACACGCTGGTGCAGGTGGCCGATCCGTTCAGCCTGGGCTACGCGGGGACGGCGAAGAATCTTTTTCCCGTAAAAAACGTGGTCCGCACCAGCAACACCATCAGCTATACGTCGCCCGCGCGCCGGGGCTGGACGGCCGAGGCAGCGGCCAGCCTGGGCGAACAGGCGGCAGACAGCCATGCGGGGCGCCAGCTGGTCATGGCCATCGGCTATGCGGCGGGGCCGCTCACCGTGCGCCTCGCACACAGCGTGCTGAACCAGGACGTGGCCGCCGGCGCGGCGCCCCTCGCCGCCGCCGTGTCGCAGGGAAATGCCCGCAACAGCGTGCTGGCCATGAACTACCGCTACGCTTTCCTCACCGCCTACCTGGCCTGCGGCGTGGACAAGGGGGCCAACAGCTCACCCGTGCCCAACCCCGGCGCCTACGGTGCGCCCGGCAGCGTCGTGCCTTCCACGGACAGCACCGACCTGCTGCTGGGGGCCAGCATTCCTGCCGGCACACAGGGCAGGGTGATGACCTCGTTCATCCGCAAGCACGACAGGACGCCGTTCCAGCAGGACGCCAGCCAGTGGGCGCTCGGCTACACCTACGCCCTGTCGCCGCGCACCAGCACCTACCTGGCGTGGGCGAAGATCCGCAACCGCAACGGCGCCGCCTACACCGTAGGCAACGGCAACGAGGCCGGTTCGGGCAACAGCGCCTTCAATCTTGGCCTGCGGCATAACTTTTAAGCACGGCCCTCAGGCAGGCGGGAACAGGTGCGCATGCAGAAAGTCGATAAACACGCGGAACCTGGGCGCAAGATGCTTGCCTGACGGCCACATGATGTGGAACGGTGCCGGATTTTCTGCGCAGCGCGGCAAGACGTGGACCAGCCTGCCAGCCGCCAGGTGCGGGCCGATGGCGAAATCCGGCAGGTAGGCGATGCCCAGGCCCTGCAGGGCGAACAGGATGCGCGCCTCTAGGTTGTTGCACACGACGGAAGTCGGCAGCTGGAAGTCGGCGGCGATTTCGTCGGGGCAGAGGGGCCAGACCTGCAGCTTGCCCGTATTCGGATAGCGGAACTGGATGCAGGCGTGGCCGGCCAGGTCGGCACAGCTGTCCGGTATGCCGTGCCGGGCGAAATACGCCGGCGCCCCCGCCAGCAGCATGCGGTACGATCCCAGCCGGCGCGCCGTCAGGCGCGAATCGGGCACGTTGCCGCTGCGGATGACGGCATCGAATCCTTCCTCGATCACGTCGACGCGGCGGTCGGTGAAATCGAGGTCCAGGTCGACGTCCGGATAGGCCTGCTTGAATTGCGCCAGCACCGACAGGAAGGGCTCGCCCACTTGCGGCAGGCTGACGCGCAGGCGGCCGCGCGGGCTCATGTGGACCTGCGACAGCTCGGTCTGCGCCGCCTCGATTTCGGCCAGGATGCGGCGGCTGCGTTCGAGGAACATCGTTCCCTCCGCCGTCAGCGTGATGCTGCGGGTGCTGCGGTGAAACAGCCGCACGCCCAACTGCTCTTCCAGCGCGCCGACGCGCTTGCCGATGGCGGAAGCGGACACGCCGAGTATCCGGCCGGCAGCGACGAGGCTGCGGGTTTCCGCCACTTGCACGAATACATTGAGGGCGCTGATGCTTTCCATGATGTTTCCTTATTGCGGAGGATTAACTCCGTAAATAACGGCACTATACCCCACTTACTCCGGATCGGCGCAGCTCCTACGATATAGCCTTCTTCCTCCACTTGAATAGGCTCATCATGAATACCACGCTTCCCGCTACCCATCAACGCTGGGAAATTCCCTCCCTGGGGCTGGACCGGCTCGCATTGCGCGAACTGCCGCTGCCGGCGCCCGAGGCAGGCGAAATCGTCATCGCGACCGAGGCCGTGTCGCTGAACTATCGCGACGCCGAAGTGGTCGACAACGGCATGGGCAATGCGCTGGCGTTCCCGTTCACGCCGGCGTCCGACATGGCGGGCCGCGTCGTCGCGGTGGGTGCCGGCGTGACGCGCTTCGCGGTCGGCGACCGCGTGCTGTCTGCCTACATGCCCGGCTGGATCGACGGCGTGCCGCTGTCATGGTCGGAGGCGCCGACCCGCGGCGGCCCGCTGTCCGGCGTGCTGTCGCAGTATGTGGTCGATTCGGCCGAATGGTATGTGCATGCGCCGCGCACCTTGAGCGCCGCGCAGGCCAGCACGCTGCCGGTGGCGGCGCTGACCGCCTGGATGGCCCTGGTCGAACTGGGCAAGCTGCACGCCGGACAGACGGTGGTGGTGCAGGGGACGGGCGGCGTGTCCCTGTTTGCCGTGCAGCTGGCCGCCGCCCACGGCGCCCGCGTCATCGTCACCAGCGGCAGCGATGCGAAGATCGCGCGCGCCATCGCCCTGGGCGCCCAGCACGGCATCAACCGCAATGCCACGCCGGACTGGCAGCAGGAAGTGCTGGCCCTGACCGGCGGCCGCGGCGCGGACCACATCCTGGAAATGACGGGCGGCGAGAACGTCGCGCGCTCGCTGGCCGCGGTGGTGCAGGGCGGCCGCATTTCCATCATCGGCCTGCTGGACGCCGACAGCTTCACCTTGCCCATCCTGCCGGTGCTGGGCAGCCGCGCCACGATCGTCGGCATCGCCGTCGGTCCGCGCCGCGCGCTGGAAGACCTGGTGCGCGCCATCGACCTGCTGGGCATCGAGCCCGTGATCGACGCCACCTATCCGTTTTCCCAGGTGCCCGCCGCGTTTGCCCATCTCCAGCGGGGCGCGTTCGGCAAGATTGTGGTGCAGGTTGGCCAAGAATGAGGGCCGCGCCATGTATCGTACGACAGCGCGGGCGTGCCACCGCGGGCGGCGGGACAGGCGGCAGGCTGCCCCGGCCGTTCGGCGGGCGGGAGTGCGCCGATGACTAGGCGGATTCCCTCGTCTGCGGCGATGCCGGCCATCATGCTGGGACTGTTTGGCCTGTACACGCTGGAGTTTGGCATCGTCGGCATCCTGCCCGACATTGTGGAGCGCTTCGGTGTCACGGTGGCGCAAGCCGGCATGCTGATGGGCATATTTGCCCTCATCATCGCCATCCTGGGGCCGTTTCTGGTGCTGATATCGTCCCGCCATGACCGCAAGAAGGTCCTGGTGGCAGCGCTGCTGGGCTTTTCCGTCTGCAGCGCCTTGTCTGCCTATGCGCCGAACTTCTCCAGCCTGATGGCCCTGCGCATCGTGCCGGCGCTGCTGCACCCGGTATTCTTCTCGGCCGCATTTGCAGCAGCGGCCTCGCTCTATCCCAGGGAGCGGGCGGCGCATGCCATGGCACAAGCCTTTGTCGGCACCAGTTTCGGCCTGGTGCTGGGCGTGCCGGCGACGACCTGGGTGGCGGCGCATGTCTCCTACGAGGCGTCCTTCCTGTTCTGTTCTGCCGCGACGGTCATCGCCGGCATCGGCCTGATGCTGATGCTGCCGGGGCAGGGACGTCCGGTGGCGCTGAGTTTCGGACGCCAGCTGGCGGTGCTGCGCAAGCCCGCGCTGTGGCTCAACATCGTCGCCACGGTGCTGGTATTTACTGCCATGTTCTCCGTGTACAGCTACGCGGCGGAATATTTAAGGAGCGCCACGGGCATGGATGCCACCACGACCAGCCTGGTTCTGCTGGTCTTCGGCATCGGCGGCGTGTCGGGCAATTTGCTGGCAGGGCGGCTGCTCGGCCGCAATATGGTCGCCACCACGCTGCTGCATCCCGTCGCGCTGGCCTTGGCCTATGGGGTGCTGCAAGTGTGCGGCAGCGCAAACCTTGCCAGCATGACCATCATCGCCGTGCTGTGGGGCGCAACCCACACGAGCGGCATGCTGATAAGCCAGGTGTGGCTGACTTCCGAAGCGTCCGAGGCACCCGAGTTCGCGACCAGCCTGTTTGTGTCCGCCGGTAACGGCGGCGTCGTGCTGGGCTCCGCGCTGGGTGGCAGCTTCATCAACGCCTACGGCGTGCAGGGCATCGTCTGGTGCGGCCTGATCTTCTGCCTCCTGTCACTGGCAGCGATCGCCGCGAAAGTGTTACTTTATCCGGCGCCGTCAGGGGGAGCCGCTGCCGTCAATTAAGACGCCGTGCGGGCCGGTGCAGGTGACTGGCCCGCATTCCCCGTACGCGCCCCGAACGGCGAACAGATGGGCCAAGTCCACGTCCGCGACCCGCACCGTTTCGACTTTCGCGTGGCCGGGGCACATTAGATCGCCAGCTACATGGCGAAATACTGCGCCAAGGAAATGCAGTGCAGGGCGCTTGACCAGAAACGCAACTTCCGCTCCAGGGGCATCGTGGTACCGGAAGTCGATGTATGGCGGGTGCCGTTTTGTGCAAACATGCTGCGCGCTGCGCAGGTCGCATTTCAGGCGCTTTCCGGCCATTGCAGGGACGGTTTGCAGACCTGGTGCAACAACAATCTCGGCGTCGTGTACCTGGCAACGGCACCGGGAATGCCACAAGTGGTGGACGATGGCCCGTTCTGACAGTTCTCCACCTTGATTGACGGGGAGGAGGGACGTGACATGGCAAATTTTGATGCTAATTCACTGCGGATACTTGAGCAAATTGAGGATGAATTTCGCAATCAGTACTGGATTATTCGAAATTCCAGACGAACGAACTGGAGGGCGGTCAACCGCACGAGAATGTTGGGCGATTTTATGTACATGCTTGGGGTGCCTAAATGGGCAGTGCAACAGGCCCGATATTGTTTGCGTTTACGTGTATGTGAGCGTTGCTTTAAGGACGAGATTCGCTGTCATGGAATCTGTGATCGTGCGATGCGGGGAGACTTCGATAGCCAAAACTAGAATTGAAAAAGGAGATTTTCACAACTTTTTTTGCGGGTTTGCAACATTTGAAGTGGCTTTTAAGCAATTTTTGCGGTTAGAATGCGAGAAGTACCGCAGAATTTCCTTAAAGCACATGTCTATTGTGCCTTTTTAAGTAGCTGTGGCCATTTTAATCTTAAAGTAAGGCCAAGTGAAAACACACATTTGACGCCTTAAAAAGGAATATATGTCAATGGAATTTGAGGTTGTAATAGATACCCAACAATATGCAGTAGACATGAAATCTGGATTGGATACATTGAAAGGTGTTTCTGATGCTACACGCTGTATTGCCCAGACTGTGCTTGAACGTAAAGTTCCTGTAAGGAAAACGGCACACGCACCAGTGCGAACCGTAATGAAACGCACGTTTGAAGGGTCCTACGGTCAAAAATTTAGCATTGATGTATTTGATGATATTCTCCAAGCCAAACTTACCGCTATTGGACAATCTGCATTTTCTGAAATTATTTCTTTCTATTTAAATGAATCTATATATATTGAGATAAAAGATTTGTCGGACAAGGCGCAAGAGGTAATAGATTCTCTTGGAAATTTATCGCAAGAACTTACTGATCGATTACGTATTACTGCAGTAACGAATATTCATGCAGTTACAAAAAATTTCGGCCACGATGTAAGAGTTCAATATCGACAACGTGATGGCATAAAGCTTTTAGTGGAATTCAATGACGAGTCAGTAAGAACTCTTGATTTGGAGCGTTCTAACGAGGAAATTGAAATACTAGCTGCGATAACTCGATTTAATACTAAGACAGGAAATGGTCGGCTTCAAATAAAAGGGTCGAATGAAACCGTGGCCTTCGGATTTTCTACCGAGTATGAGAGTATTTCGATGATAGGGAAGAAGAAGTTTTCTATAAATTTAAATGAAAACAATGGCATAAAGCCTGAATATCATTTGCATATGAAGCTGAAGGTTTCCCCGGTTCGGATTCACAGTCAAAAAATAGTGAAATACATTGTGGAGGGTTATGAAAGTTAATTGGTATAGATTTTTCGCCATAACTGCTATGGTCCTGGTGGGATTGACTTATATAGTCAAATTCTGCGGCTTTGGGGCATCCACTGCTGAAGATTTTGCGATATGGGGGCAGTTTGGCGACTATATGGGGGGATCGTTGAATCCCATATTAAGCTTCATATCTATTATGCTACTTATAAAATCGCTTAATCTGCAGAATGAAACAAATTTGGATTTGCGAAATGAATTAAGGGAGAACAAGCGAAATGAAAAGTTGAGGTCATTAGGACTTCTATTTTTTAATATGATAAATTCGCAGAAGTTATTACTGGATAATTTTTCGTTTGATTTTCCCAATGGGGTGATGCCTGAGAAACGTGGTGCGGCAGCAATAATGCACATTGAGGATGGAGTTCATCTTCTTCGGCAAGTAGGGGCAAAAGATACTGCAATTACTAATTTTCTGACGGCATTGGATTCAACAGATCAAATCTATGGGATTCTTCGCGCTTTTTATATCACTGTAAAAATGGTTACTGAGAAACTAAGTGATGAAAATGATTTTACAGCCAACGATAGAAGGGAGCATTTATTGACACTGATTAATTTTACGGACTACGCACAATTCAGACTTGTATTGATGGCCATTCAATTTTTAGACGTTCATGGGGCGAGATATCTCAAAGAGAATAAGGACTTTATGGCAACACTAGAAGAAGTTAAATCGGGAATAGATCTTTATTGAAGAGGAGTGGTTCAGATCAAGCCCCGAAAGCATGTAGACCCAAGCATGGAGCAACCACAAGTATCTTCCACTCCGACTTCTTATTTGACATAATATAAATTATGCGAAGTTGTGGAGCAATTCGTCAAATCCCCCTTTTTGCAAGTTGGACAATCGCAAATGCGATTTTAGCGTCTTGGACACGCGTGCTCCCAGGATTTCTGCGCTGCGCATTCTGTCTGGCCTGGACTCTCGCCGCGAAGCTGGCCCTTGAGCGAAACGCGCAGCATCCGTGGCCATGGATGCCGCCTGTTCCGTGTGGCGCCCGGCTGCCGGTGCAATGATGGCGGTTCGATGTCGCGCGGACTGTCCTGCCGTGCCGCTACGGTTGCTCGTGCCTTGCAGCGCGGCCTGTCTGGAGCCGTCACGCGCCTGGTTTCCTGCTTGCGCCGCTACGTGGCTGCGGCAGCTGGCGTAGCGGGATTGCCAGGAAACTGTTGTTCTGCGCATTCCTGCGCATTCGGCTGCGGCGCTGCGCCATCAGGCTGCGCTAGCGCATGGTCCGCGTCGCGCTGCTGGCTGCACGACGTTTTTACCAGCCAGGCGTGGTGAACACGGACACGGACCGTTCCGGCTCGGTGCCGTGGCCAGTGCGCCGCGCTCATGGCCGCGCTGGTCCGTTCGGGACGCGCCACACGCAGTCCCGGGGCCTGGGGGCAAAGCCAGCTGCCGGGATGCGGGGCCTCCCATCGCCATGATCCGGGCGCCTCGCATACTTTAAATGGCAAAATCATGCTGGTGCTTGCGGGTGCAAGATTGCCTGCCTTACATGCTGCATGCGGCCATACCCGGGTCTCGTCGGGCATGATCACAGGGAAATATCGTATTGAAATCAATGAGCTACTGATAGTTTTGAATGTAAAACATCATATTTTCCATGGGTCGGCCACGCAGCGCATTTTTGCCAGCCTTGATGTGTTTTCGCCATCTTTTGCATCGGAGGCGTCCTGGACCATGCTGAGGCAAGTGCGCCCGATGCCCGGCAATCCCGGCGGCGGCAGCGCGACCCGGCTGGGTGGCTGATGGCCGGTCGCTGCTCACATCGCGGCTTGAATGCAGATACGGCAGATACTGCAGATGCGGCCGAAGCGACCGGGCGGACGCAGGCGATCTGCGGCTGGAAACTGCGCCGTGGCCGTCGCTGGCGTCTTCCTCCCTTCCCCGCCCTGCTCCCGGCGCCTTCCTGGCACCATACCAGCCCGCGGGAAATCGGGCACTGGTATGGCCCGCATCGGCCGTCTACTGGGGAAGATTGGCAACTGGTATTGTGATCTTGCGCAAAGGATAAAACCAGTTGACTACCACCTGCAATGCTTGCACTCTGAAAAATCGGACGGTGTGCAGCCGGCCGGCCATGAAAAAATACATAAGGAGATGCAAGTGAACCGGACAGTCATGAATACCCTCATCATTACCCTCTTTGGCGGGACGCTGGCCGCCTGCGGCGGTGGCAGCGACGGCGCCAGCGGTGGCGCGAGCCAGCTGCTGGCCGGCGGCACCGAAGCGGTCGCCTGCTATACGCCGTGGAACAGCGGCACCGCCTACAACGGCGGCGGCAAGGCCAGCTACAACAACGTCAATTACACGGCCAACTGGTGGACGCAGGGGAATAATCCATCGACGAGCAGCGGCGGCGCCGGCAGCGGCCAGCCATGGACGGTGGTGGGAGACTGCGGCACGCCCACCCCGACTCCTACGCCGACTCCAACTCCTACACCTACGCCAACTCCGACGCCAACGCCTACCCCTACCCCTACCCCTACTCCGACGCCAACACCAACACCAACACCAACTCCGACACCGACGCCCACCGGCCTGGCCAAGCACGCGCTGATCGGCTACTGGCACAACTTCACCAACCCCAGCGGCGCCACCTATCCGATCAGCCAGGTCAGCGATGACTGGGACGTGATCGTCGTCTCGTTCGGCGACAATGCGGGCGGCGGCAATGTCAGCCTGACCATCGATCCGGGCGCCGGCACGGAAGCGCAGTTCATCGCCGACGTGGCCGCCAAGCGGGCCAAGGGCAAGAAAGTCATCCTGTCGCTGGGCGGGCAGAACGGCTCCGTTTCCGTCGGTTCCACGGCCGAAGCGACGAATTTCACCAACAGCCTGTACGCCATCATCACCAAATACGGTTTCGACGGCATCGACCTGGACCTGGAAAACGGCGTGGCGCAGGGCGCGGCCATCCAGACCTATCTGCCGATTGCCGTGAAAAACCTGAAAGCCAAGGTCGGCAGCAGCTTCTACCTGTCGATGGCGCCGGAATGGGTGTACGTGGAAGGGGGCTACACGAGCTATGGCAGCATCTGGGGCGCCTACATTCCCATCATCAATGCCTTGCGCTCCGAGCTGACGGTGCTGCATCCGCAGTACTACAACAATGGCGACATCTACACGCCGTACGCGACGGGCGCCATCAAGGCCGGCTCGGCGGACCAGCTGGTGGCCACGGCGCGCATGCTGATCGAAGGATTCAACTATGGCGGTAATACCTTCGCGGGCCTGCGTCCGGACCAGGTGGGCTTTGGCGTGCCGTCCGGCCGCAGCTCGGCCGGCTCCGGCTTCACGACGAATGCCGACGTCAGCAATGCCCTGAACTGCCTGACGCGCCTGCTCAACTGCGGCACCATCAAGCCGCTGCAGGCGTATCCGGACTTCCGCGGCGTGATGACGTGGTCGATCAACTGGGACCGCCACGACGGCTATAACTTCTCCGTGCCGACGAAGGCCGTGCTGAAAACCCTGCCGTAAGCGGCCAGGCCCGCCCGCGCATGGGGGCCACCGGCTCACATGCGCAGCAAGGCCGCGCCCAGCACGCGCATGTGCAGCGCGATGCCCTCGCGCTGCGTCTCTCCGCCGCCCTGCGCGTGCTTGAGGCCATCGATGGTCGCCAGCATCAGCTGCGCCACCTGCGCGGCGTTCGCATCGACCCGGCGCAGGGCGATGTCGCCGGCGGCTTCGGCCTGTTCCAGCGCGCCGGCCAGGGCGTGGACCAGCCTGGCCCGTGCCGCCAGCGTGATGCCGGCGGCCAGCGTCATGTTGGCGTCAAACAGTTCCTCTCCATGGGGACTGGCCGAAATCTCCGCCAGCAAGCCTTGCTGGAATGCCAACAAGGCCGTTTCCATGCGCGCGAAAACGGGGCCGGGTTCGGCCAGCGCCGCTGCCACCTGCGCCAGGACCGTGGCATGGGCCCGTTCGGAACCGGCGCGGAACACGTCTTCCTTGTTCCTGAAATGCAGGTACAGCGCGGCGCGCGACATGCCCGCCGCCTGCGCGATGTCGAGCATGGACGTCTTGCGGTAGCCGTAACGGCAAAACACGGCCAGCGCCGCATCGAGGATGTGCTTTCGTTTCAGGGCATCGTTCGTCATGCGGACATGTTGACACTCTGAGTATATAGTGTCAACATGACTTTTTGACAAAAACCGTCAAAGTGTCAATCACCGTCTCGAACAGGACTGTCATGAACGATTTCAACGCAGCAATGAACGCCGACCAGCAAATGGAATGGCTGCGCCACGCGGAACGCAGCCGTGTGCGCGCCCTGGTGGCGGCCGATGTGGCAGCGGCCCGCCTCCTGCACGCCGATGACTTCCAGCTGATCACGCCCATCGGCAGCATGCTGTCGCGGGACGACTACCTGGGGGCCATCGCCTCGGGCCACATGCGCTATGTCAGCTGGGAGCCGGAAGCGATCAGCGTGCGCCTGTACGGCGCGGCCGCCGTCCTGCGCTACCAGGCGCACCTGGAAATCGTCTTCGCCGGCCACGCCGTGCCGCGCGCACGCTACTGGCATACGGACAGCTACGAATGGCGCGACGGGCGCTGGCAAGCCGTCTGGTCGCAGGCGACGGCGATACGCTGAGCCGCTCAAGCGGGGCGCCCTTCAGCCGCGGCAAGCCTGGCCGGCGTTGCGCGGCATGACGGGGCGGCCAGGCCGGCGGGCGCGCCGCGACGGCCGGCCTTTCCCCGAACCCCGCCCGTGTCCCCGTGCCGGTCGCATGCCGGTTGCGCGCCTGGCCCGCGCCACCGCGCCGCGTCTGGCGCCATCGCGGCCCGGCCCCGCAGGGCGCAGCCGGCGCCCCGGAATCCGTGCTTCATGCCCGCCGCTATTGCGGCCAGCGTGGCTTTGCCATATTCTGCTGCTCTTATGGCAATTTCCGGGGCCGCCCACTTCATGCTGACACTCCGCCGCGTCCTCGATGGCTTGCGCGCCTGCCTGTCCCTGCCGCGCCTGTGCGTGGCGGGACTGGCCGCACTGGCCGAATTCGCCCTGTTTTCCCTGTCCTGGGAAGACCCGCTCTGGTATCTGGCCATGGCGGTGTTCCTGCCGGCGCTGGCGGCACTGCTGGCGTACGGCCTGTTCGAGCGCTGGCCGCGCCGGCTGCCGGGCACGCTGGCCCATTGGGTGCTGCAGGTGCTTGGCGTGGCGCTGGCGATCGTGCTGACCCTGGCCGGACTTTATCTCCTCAATACCGGGGCCGGCGCGCCGCCGTTCTGGCAGGTGCCGGTGCGGCTGCAAAGCTTTGTCGCGCTGGCGTTCCTGGGACTGCTGCTGGGGCCGTGGATGGCCATGGCCGCCCTGCTGCGCCAGCGCGACGCCCGCGTGCGCGAGGCCGAGCGCAGGCGCGGCGAACTGGAACGCCAGGCCCGCGATGCGCGCGCCTCGCTGCTGCAGGCCCAGGTCCAGCCGCATTTCCTGTTCAATACGCTGGCCAGCCTGCAGGCGCTGCTCGATGCCGGCTCCAGCCATGCGGCGCCCGTCCTGGCCCACCTGGTGACGTACCTGCGGGCCGCCGTGCCGCGCCTGAACGAATCGGCCACCCGCCTGGAGCAGGAACTGGAGATGGTGGGCGCCTATCTGGTGCTGATGCAGCTGCGCATGCCGGACCGCCTGCGGTTCGCGATCGACGTCGCGCCCGGCTGCGCGCGGCTGCAATGCCCGCCCATGACCCTGATGACCCTGGTCGAGAATGCCGTGCGCCATGGCATCGACCCCGGCCTGGACGGCGGGCGCATCGACGTGCGCATCAGCGAAGCGAACGGTCGCTGCCATATCGAGGTGAGCGACACCGGCGTGGGCCTGCAGGCGGGCAGCCCCGGTCTCGGCACGGGCCTGGGCAGCCTGCGCGAGCGCCTGGCGCTGATGTTCGGCGCCGCGGCGGCCTTGCGCATCAGCGAAAATGCGCCCCACGGTTTCCGTGTTTCCATCGAGTGTCCCGCATGGCCATGACCATCACCGCCCTGATCGCCGAAGATGAACCGCTGCTGCGCGCCAGCCTGCGGCGCCAGCTGGCCGAGTGCTGGCCGGAGCTGCAGGTCGTGGCCGAGGCGCGCAACGGCCCGGAAGCGCTCGCCCTGTTCGAGCGGCACCAGCCGGCCGTGTGCTTCCTCGACGTACACATGCCGGGCCTGTCCGGCGTCGAGGTGGCCAGCCAGATCGGCCGCCGCGCCCACCTGGTCTTCGTCACCGCCTACGACCAGTATGCGGTGCGCGCCTTCGAACAGGGCGCGCTCGACTACCTGGTCAAGCCGGTGCAGCTGGCGCGCCTGGCCGGCACCGTGACGCGCGTGCGCGAACGCCTGGCGCAATCCCGGCCCGGCCTGGCCGGCGAGGCGCTGCTGCGGGAGCTGGCCGCCTGCCTGCAGGCCGCGCCCGCGCGCGCAGCGGCACCGCCGCCCCTGCGCTGGCTGCGCGCCTCCGTGGGGCCGGCCGTGCGCCTGATCCCCGTCGACGACGTCGATTACCTGAAGTCCGACGACAAGTACACGCTGGTGGCCTGGCGCGACGGCGGCAAGCCTGCCGAGGCGCTGCTGCGCAACACGCTCAAGGAACTGCTGCCGCAGCTCGATGCGCAGCAGTTCCAGCAGATCCACCGGGCCGTGGTGGTCAACCTGCATGCCGTGCGCCAGGTCGTGCGCGGCGCCCATGAAACGGCGGAACTGACCCTGAAGCACCGGCCGGAAGTGCTGCCGGTCAGCCGCACCTTCCTGCACCTCTTCAAGGCGGAATAGCCGCCGGCGCGGCCTGGCCGGCGCGGGCCTCCTTTCGCCGAACGGTGCCGCGCTGCCCATCGCGTCCTGGCGCGCTTCGGCACCCCGCGCGCGTGCCGCGTCGGATCGGCCTTGCGGCGGCGGCCCCGCTTGCCGACACTGCGCCCACGGGTCCTGCACGGACCGCCACTTGCCAATCCGATAAAGGTGTACCGATGAAACCACAATTTTCCGCCGCAGCCCCCCTGCATGACGCTCCCCTGCCCCGCCCGGCCGCCTCGCACGACGCTGCCGCGCCGGGACGCTGGCTGGGCGCGGGCCTGCTGCTGACTTTCGGCCTGGGCATCTGCTCGAATTTCCAGCTGCAGCCGCAGGTGTTCGCCGCGCCGGGCTTCCTGTCGCGGGCCGCCGGCATGCCGCTGCAGGTCGGCCTGATCGTCCTGCTGGGACTATTCACGGCCCTCGTCGGCGTGGCCATGGCGGCGGCCCTGCGCGGCTGGTATGGAGCGCAGCAGCCCCTGCTGAGCCGCTGCTACGTGGCGCTCGTGGCGGCGGCCCTGGCCACCAGCCTGTTCGAGGGCACGTTGGTGCTGGCCATGCGCAGCCTGAGCGCCGCCTACCTCGCCGCCGGCGCCGACGCCCTCGCGTACGAGCCGGCGCGCGCCCTGCTGGCCGGGCTGCGCAACGGCGTGCACTTCCCGGACAAGCTGCTGGGCGGTCTCGGCGTGACCCTGATGTATCTGCTGCTGTACCGCGCCGCGGCCATCCCGCGCCCCCTGGCCGTGACCGGCATGCTGGCCGGCGTGCTGCAGTGGATCGCCGTCGCGCGCGAACTGTTCGGCCTGGACGTGATGCACGCCCTGCTGCTCCCCCTGGGGCTCGTGTACCCGCTCACGGGCCTGTGGCTGCTGCTGCGGGGCCTGGCGCCACGGCCTGCCGCTGGCTGATGGGACAGCTGGGGGCGTGGCCTGCGGCGGTGCCGGGGATATTGGCAATGAGATGCAGGCTATTCATAGTCTGCATCTATTGATTCGGTTGAAATATTTTACTTCCTTTTGTAAATGAGAATCGTTACTATCTAACTCAAGGATAAGCGAATTCTACAGAAAGGAGCATCCCTTGTTTACAGCCATCAAAACATTCAGCCAGGTCTGCACGCATATGTCGATCGCCTTCGGCCTCGCCTATTTGCTGACGGGGTCCCTGGCGCTCGGTGGCTTGGCGGCAATTATCGAACCCGTCATCAACGTGGCCCTGCTGCCCTGGCATGAAAAGGCCTGGCACGCGCTGCGCCGCCGCCACGCGGACAGCCCTCTGGGCCTGGCCGCGCGGGCCGGCGAAAAGATCAGCCAGACCTGCCTGCACATGGGCGTGGCCTTCGGCGTGATGTACTGGGCCACGGGATCGATGGCCTTCGGCGGCTTGCTGGCCGTGGTCGAGCCGATCTGCAACGTGATCGTCCTGCCCTTCCATGACCGCCTGTGGGAACGCATCCGTTCCCGCATGGAAAGCCGCGGCGCGGCCCGCCTCGCGGCCCTGTAATCAGTTTTCCGTATTCCCCGCCCACACGGGCGGCCGCCGTTGCCCCCATGGCGCCGCCCGCTCCAGCTGCCCCGCCAGGCGCAGCAAGGTGCCATCGTTGCCATACGCCGCCATGAACTGCATGCCGATCGGCAAGCCATCGGCCGACTGCACCAGCGGCACGGACATGGCCGGCAAGCCCGCCACGTTCGCCAGCGGCGTGTACGGCGAGTGCTCGAACAGGCGCGCCGTCCAGCCCAGGCCGTCCAGCGCCGCCTCGTTCTCCCCATAGCGTCCCAGCGGCCACGGCAGGTCCGGCAAGGTGGGCGTGAGCAGCACGTCGTACCGGCCGAACAGGGCGCCCGCCTGGCGCGTCACCGTGTTGCGCACGTCGAGGGCGGCGACAAAGTCCACCGCCGACACGCTCTGCCCGTAACGGTAGCAGGCCAGGGTGGCGGCTTCCAGCGTGTCCGGCGACACGGCGCGCCCGCTTTCCTGCGCCACGCCGTCCATCCACGGCACCAGGTTGGCGCACCAGATGCTGGCGTTGGCTTGCACGAAGACGTCCCACGGCACGCCCAAGTCAGGCGCAACCTCTTCCACGTGGTGGCCAAGTTCCTCCAGCAGGCGCACGCTGGCGTCCAGCGCGGCGCGCACGGCAGGCACGGGACGGGCGCCATTGCAGGCATCGCGCTGCACGCCGATGCGCAGCCGGCCCGGCGCCACGTCCACCTGCGACAGCCAGGTGGCGCGGGGCGCGGCCGTCACATACGGCTCGCCCCGCATCGCGCCCTGCACGCAATCGAGCAAGGCGGCGCTGTCGCGCACGCTGCGGCTCACGCCCAGCTGCACGCCCAGGCCGCTGAAGATCTCGTCCATGGCGGGACCGTTCGAGACCCTGCCCCGGCTCGGTTTCAGGCCGAACAGGCCCGTGGAGGCGGCCGGCACGCGGATGGAACCGGCTGCGTCCGTCGCATGGGCCAGGGGCACGATGCCGGCCGCCACGGCCGCCGCCGCGCCGCCGCTGGAGCCGCCCGCGCTCAGCGCCAGGTTCCACGGATTGCGCGTGGCGCCGTACAGCACGGGTTCCGTGGTGGTGGCAAAGGCCATTTCCGGCGTGCTCGTGCGGCCAAAGGTGCGCAATCCCGCCTGGCGCAGCTGCGTCATCAGATGCGAGTCGGCGGCGGCCACGTGGCCGGCGCCCAGGCGGCTGCCGTATTCGCTGCGGCGGCCCGCCATCGTGATGGCCACGTCCTTGATCAAAAAGGGTACGCCGGCGAAGGGTGCCGCGCTGTCGATGGGGGAGCAATCGGCCTGCCATAGCTCGACCACGGCGTTGATGTGCGGGTTGACGGCGGCGCAGGCGCGCACGGCCGCGTCGTGCAGTTCGGCCGCGCTGACGTGGCCGGCGCGCAGCAGCTGGGCCAGCCCCAGCCCATCAAAGCTTGTATATTCATGGAGTTGCATTCGTTAGTTCCTGTAAAAGGTGAAGAATAGAAGTGACAGGAACCACTCTAGGGCTTGCGCTATTATAGTGGAAATGAATAAGGTAAATACTAGGTATAGCCATGAACAATTTACATAAGCTGGACTTGCACAGGCTGGACTTGAATCTGCTGCTGACCCTGAACGCACTCCTGATCGAACGCAACGTCACGCGGGCGGCAGAGCGCCTGCACCTGAGCCAGCCGTCCGTCAGCGTACAGCTGGGCAAGCTGCGCGCCGCCTTCGGCGATCCGCTGCTCCTGCCCGGCCCGCGCGGCATGCTGCCCACGGCGCGCGCCCTGGCCCTGCTGGCGCCCCTGCAAGCCGTGCTGGCCCAGCTGGAGCAGGTCCTGCAGCCGGCACCGGCGTTCGACCCCGTCACGGCCCAGGTGCGCTGGAACCTGGCGGCGGCCGACGCCACCGAGTACGCGATCCTGCTGCCCATGCTGCCCGCCCTGCGCGCCCAGGCGCCCCTGTCGCGCATGGCCGTCTTCGAGGCCGTGCCGGCGCGCATGGCGCAGGCACTGGAGACGGGCCAGGTCGACCTGGGCTTCCTGGCGCAGGAAGAAGCGCCGCCCGGCCTGCGCCACCGCACCCTGTTTACGGAGCACTACGTGCTGGCGGGCCGCCACGACCACCCGCTGCTGCAGTCGCCGCCCGACCTCGATCAATTCTGCGCGCTGGAATTCATCGTCGTCTCGCCCAATGGCGGCGGCTTCCGCACGGCCGTCGATACGGCCCTGCAACAGCTGGGACGCACGCGCAAGGTGGTGCTGTCCGTGCCCCACTTCCTCATCGTCCCGCCCCTGCTGGCCGCTTCCGACATGGTGGCCCTGCTGCCGTCGCGCCTGCTGAAGAATGCGCTGGGCACCCTGCGCACGTGCGAGCCGCCCGTCGCCCTGCCCGACTACGAGATGGCCATGGTGTGGCACGAGCGCATGCACCTGGAGCCGGGCCACCGCTGGCTGCGCGAGCGCATCGCGGCAAGCGTGGCGTAGCGGGACGCCCGCCGGGGCGCCCTGCGGCCCTTGACAAAGGGATCGGGTCCGTATACTGTTTCGTTTTATTACTAACTAAGTTAGCTATTTATTGTGATGAAGACTGTCCCGCTGCCGCGCTGGCCGATTTTAGTGGTCATGATCGTTGCCGAAATCATGGACCTTGCCGCCTCCACCATCGTCAACGTCGGCGGTCCTGCCCTGATCGGCTCGCTCGGCGCCAGCGCCGCCCAGATGCAATGGGTCATCGGCGGCTATGCGCTGGCCCTGGGCGCGGGACTCGTGCTCGGCGGGCGGCTCGGCGACCGCTACGGACGGCGCGCCATGTTCCTGTACGGCCTGGGCGCCTTTACCCTCGCCTCGCTGTGCTGTGCCATGGCGCCGACCATTGCCGCGCTGATTGCCTTCCGCCTGCTGCAGGGACTGGCCGGCGCCATGCTGCTGCCGCAGGGACTGGGCTTGCTGCGTGAAAACTACAGCGGTCCGGACCTGGCCAGGGTCTTCGGCATCTTCGGTCCCATCCTGGGCCTGGCGGGCATACTCGGCCCCGTGCTGGGCGGGCTGCTGCTGGAAACGGCGCCGTTCGGCCTGGGCTGGCGGGCCGTGTTCCTGATCAACCTTCCCGTCGGCGCCGCGTGCTTCCTCGTGGCATGGCGCTACCTGCCGCGCCGCCCAGGCGATCCGTCTATCCACATCGACCTGGCCGGCAGCGGCTTGCTGGTGCTGTCGTCCGTGCTGCTGGTCTTGCCGCTGGGCGAGGCGGGCGCGTGGCCGGGCTGGGGCTGGGCCAGCATCGCCGTCGCCGTGCCGGGCTTCGGCCTGTTTGCCCTGCGCCAGTCGGTCCTCGCGCGGACCGGGCGCACGCCGCTCGTGATGCCGTCGATTTTCCGGCGGCCCGCCTATACGGCGGGGCTGGCGGGCATCGCCCTGTTCTTCTGTTCGCTCATCGGCATGCAGCTGGTCGTCACCCTCTTCTTGCAGATCGGCCATGGCTTGACGGCCGGCGCGGCAAGCATCGCCAACCTGCCCTTCGCCATCGGCACGGCCTGCGGCGCCACCTTGAGCGGCGCCGTGCTGGCGGCGCGGTTCGGACGCAAGGTACTGCAGCTGGGGGCCGCTGTCCAGCTTGCCGGCCTGGCGCTGCTGCACTTTGAACTGGGCAAGACGGCGGCATTTTCCGCCTGGCAGGTGGCGCCTGGCTTGCTGGTGTGCGGCATCGGGGCCGGCCTGGTGATTGCCGCGCTCTTCAGCATCATCCTGGCGGCCCTCGATGCGCCGCAGATCGGCTCCGGTTCCGGCGTCCTGACTGCCGTGCAATCGATCGCCGCGTCGATCGGCGTGGCCGTGTTCAGCGGAGCCTTTTTTGCCGCCCAACCCGCGCTGACGCCGGACCTGGCCTTCCGTGCCGCGCTGGCCATCCAGGCCTGCATACTCGTCGCCTTTGCGGGCGTGACCTTATTTTTCCCCACTGCAACACACTCTGAACTTGAGGTAAATCATGCATGACCAGAAAGCACCCATCGACGCATACCCACCCGAAGACCCGCGCGGCATGCATATCGCCGGCGACGTCATCGGCCGCCAGCTGCAGGATATCGCCATCCTCACGCGGGAAACGGCGCTGCGCCTGAGCAATGCCCTGGGCATCAACCAGACGGACATGGCCCTGATGGAGCAGCTCATCACCCATGGCCCCCTGTCGCCCAATGAACTGGCCGCGCGCCTGTCCGTCACGACGGCGGGGGTGACGCTCGTCATCGACCGCCTGGAACGGGCCGGCCACGTGACGCGCGTGCGCCAGCAGGACGACAAGCGCCGCGTGCTCGTGCATCCCGTGCCAGCCTCCGTGGCGCAGACCTACCGCCACATCGCGCCGATGCTCGACGGCCTGGACGCGGTGCTGGGCGCCCTGTCCGCGCACGAGCGCGCGACGATCGAACAATTTCTCCAGCAAGTCATTACGGTATACCAGACCACCTTGCCTGGCACATCAGGAAAGAAGAAGCCATGAAAAAGCAAAGAAGCATCCTCGTCACGGGCGCCAGCGTCGCCGGTCCCACCCTGGCATACTGGCTGGCGCGCCAGGGCATGGCCGTGACGGTCGTCGAACGGGCGCCCGAGTTCCGCGACGGCGGCCAGACCATCGACGTGCGCGGCGCCGGCAAGGTGGTGGCGCAGCGCATGGGGCTCGAGAGCGCCATCCGCGCCAGGAGCACGCACGAAGACGGCATCCGGTTTGTCGACGAGCAAGACCGCACCCGGGCGGAGATCGGCATCGGCGCGTTCGACGGCAACGGCCCCGTGGCGGAACTGGAAATCCTGCGCGGAGAGCTGGCCAGGCTGCTGATCGAGCATGGCCGCAGCACGGTGGAGTACCGCTTCGGCGACAGCATCGCCGCGCTCGAGGACTTGCCGCACGGCGTCAAGGTGCGCTTCGCGCAGGGCGGCGAGGAAATGTTCGATCTCGTCATTGCCGCCGAGGGCGTCGGCTCGCCCACGCGCAAGCTCGTCTTCGGCGACGAAGTGCGGCGCCGCTCCTTCAAGCTGTACACGGCGTATTTCACCATCCCCCGCGCGCCGGGCGATGCGCGCCAGATGCGCTGGTTCAATGCCCCTGGCGGCCTGAGCGTGTGCGTGCGTCCCGACAACCTGGGCACCAGCCGCGCCCTGCTGTCCTTCCAGGAAGCGGCCAATGGCTACGAAAAGCTGTCGCCGGCCCGGCAGAAGACCTTGCTGAAGGAAAAGTTCGCCGGCCTGAAATGGGAAACGCCGCGCATCCTGGCCGCCCTGGACGACGCGCCCGACCTGTACCTGGACCAGATTTCCCAGGTAAAGATGGCCCGCTGGTCCAAGGGCAGGATAGCGCTCGTCGGCGATGCCGCGTATTGCGCCTCGCCCATCAGCGGCATGGGCACCAGCCTGGGCATGTGCGGCGCCTACGTGCTGGCGGGCGAACTGGGACGCCACGACGATCACGCGCAAGCCTTTGCCGCGTATGAAAGCATCATGCGGCCCTATGTCGACCAGGCGCAGGACGTGCCCCTGTTCGCGCCCCGGCTCGCCTCGCCCCACAGCCGCGCGGGGATCGCCCTGGGCCATGCCCTGTTGCGTATGAGTAATGTGCCCATCGTCAAATCACTGCTGGCCAGGTTCTTGACACCCAAGGCCGATGCCCTGGCGCTGCCCGATTATGCGCACATGCGCTGATGCCCGCGTCCGGCAGCCGTGCCTTGCATACACGAATCGGCGGCCGGATGCACTAAGCTCGATTACCTAGTCGGCCGATAGAAACTCCCAATTTCCGCCCCGGCGGCGGATGCGTATGCTGGCCCCTGATAATAGAGGGTCACCATGAACGCCAATTCCACTTCCATTCTGCCGTCCGGCGCGCGCCGCCGTCTTTCCTTTCCACCCGCCCTGATGCTGGTACTGCTGCTCCTGATGAGCATCCTGTTCTGCTCCCCGCCGGCTTGGGCCGCCGCACCGCCGGCGACGGCGGCGCCGTCCGCCGAACTGATCAAGCGTGGCGAATACGTCGCCCGCCTGGGCGACTGCGTGGCATGCCACACGAGCCCGAACGGCGCCGCCATGGCGGGCGGCCTGGAGCTGAAAACCCCGTTCGGCACCATCTACAGCACGAATATCACGCCGGACGCGAAGACGGGCCTGGGCAGGTATTCGTTCGCGCAATTCGACCGCGCCATGCGCAAGGGCGTGGCGGCCGACGGCCACAACCTGTATCCGGCCATGCCCTACCCGTCCTACGCGAAGATCACGCCGGACGACATGCAGGCCCTGTACGCCTACCTGCAGCGGGGCGTGGCGCCCGTGGCACAGCAGAACCGCGACACGGACATGAAATGGCCGTTCAGCATGCGCTGGGGCCTGTCCCTGTGGAATGCCGTCTTCCTCGACGACGCGCCGTTCAAGCCGGACGCCAGCAAGTCGGCCGTGTGGAACCGCGGCAGCTATATCGCCCAGGGGCTGGGCCACTGCGGCTCCTGCCACACGCCGCGCGGCGTGGCCTTCCAGGAAAAAACCATGGGCCAGGATGGCAGCGGCGGCAAGCACTACCTGTCCGGCTTCACGTTTGACGGCTGGCATGCGGTGAATTTGCGCAACCTGTGGACGCCGGCGGAAATCGTGCGCCTGCTGAAAACGGGCCGCAACAGCTTCGGCACGGCGGCCGGCAGCATGACGGAAGTCATCACGCACAGCACCCAGTACTTCACGGACGGCGACCTGGACGCGCTGGCCCAGTACCTGCACGGCCTGCCGGCCAAGCCGGGCGCGCCCGTGACGCAAAAGGCCCCGGCGCCCCTGGTGGCGGCCGGCGACGACGCCCTGTACAACACGCGCGGCGGCCTGGGCTACCTGCAGTTCTGCGCCACCTGCCACCGCCGCGACGGCCGTGGCGTGGACAACATCTTCCCCACCCTGGCGCAGAATGATTCCGTGCAGTCGAAAGACCCCACCACCGTCATCCACATCGCCCTGACGGGCTGGCAGTCGGCCGTCACGCAGCATTCGCCCCGTTCCTTCGGCATGCCCGCCTATGACCAGCTGACGAACGATGAACTGGCGGAGATCCTCACCTTCGTGCGCGGCAAGTGGGGCAACCAGGGCGCGCCCGTCACGCCCGCGCAGATCGCCAGGGTGCGCAAGGACCTGCAGCTGAAAGGTCCGCCGGCGACGGATTTCGACACGCCCCGCTACGCGGCACTGAAGGCGGACCCGAATGCCCGGCAGTTGATCCACGGCATGCAGCTGATGACGGAAACGCGGGCGCGCCTGCCGAAGAACGTGGGCAACGACCTCAATTGCAGCAGCTGCCACCTGAACGGGGGCACGGTCGCCAACGGCTCGCCCTTCCTGGGCATCGCGGCATTCTTCCCGGCCGAGGCGCCGCGCGCGGGCAAGGTGATCAACCTGGGCGAGCGCATCAATGGCTGCTTCAAGCGCTCGATGAATGGCAAGCCCCTGCCGGCGGACGGCCCCGACCTGCAGGCCATGGTCGCCTACATCGAGTGGATGAAGGGCGCCACGCAGGCGAAGGACAAGGTGCCGGGACGGGGCGTGGCGAAGATCGACCGCAGCCTGCTGCCGAATCCAGTGAATGGCAAGAAAGTGTATGCAGAGCAATGTTCCGTCTGCCACGGCGCGAATGGCGAAGGCATCAAGGGCGCCGATGGCGCGGTGGCCTTCCCGCCGCTGTGGGGCGAGCGCTCCTTCAATATCGGCGCTGGCATGGCCAGGACCTACACGGCAGCCGGCTTCGTCAAGGCGAATATGGTGATGGGCCACGGCCAGAAATTCCCGCTGGGACAGGGCAACCTGTCCGACCAGGATGCCGTCGACGTGGCCGAGTACTTCAGCCACATGCCCCGTCCGGACTTCCCGGACAAGGTCAAGGACTGGCCGCATGGCGGCAAGCCCAAGGATGCGCGCTACTGACGCGCAGCCGAATGCGCAATCTGCTACGCTCATGCCACGACCATTGCGGGAGTCTTGCATGAGCAGCAACATTCATCACGCGGCCGCCGACGGCTACGCCAGCGGCGCCGATACCTACGTCAAGGGCCGGCCCGACTATCCGCCCGCCGTCTCGGACTGGCTGCGCGATACCCTGGGCCTGGGGCCGGGCAAGACGGTGCTGGACCTGGGCGCCGGCACGGGCAAGTTCACGCCCCGCCTGGTCGACACGGGCGCGACGGTGATTGCCGTCGAACCCGTGCCGGCCATGCTGGCAAAATTGTCCGCCGCCCTGCCGCAAGTCCGCGCCCTGGCCGGCACGGCCACGGCCATTCCCCTGCCCGATGCCAGCGTCGACGCCGTCGTCTGCGCGCAAGCCTTTCACTGGTTCGCCACGCCCGAGGCGCTCGACGAGATCCTGCGCGTGCTGAAACCCGGCGGCAAGCTGGGCCTGGTGTGGAATCTGCGCGACGCCAGCGTGCCCTGGGTGGCCAGGCTGGACGCCATCGTCAACGAAGCCGAAGGCGACACGCCCCGCTACTACACGGGCGCCTGGCGCCGCGTCTTTCCCCACGCGGGCTTGACGCCATTGCAGGAAACACAATTTTCCCAGGAGCACACGGGCACGCCCGAGGACGTGCTGTTCAACCGTGTGCGCTCCACCAGCTTCATCGCCGCCCTGCCGCCGCAGGCACGGCAAGGCATCGACGACGCGATCCGCGCGCTGATCGCGTCCGAGCCGGCCCTGCGCGGCCGGGAGCGCATCGGCGTGCCCTACCGGACGGCTGCCTTCGTGGCGCAAAAGGCGGCATAGGCAGGTATTTGCGGCCTGTGTATGCCAGCAAACAGAAGAATGTGGCGTTGGCGGCAATGATGGAGCACACTCACCCATCACAAGGAAAAGCCATGTCCGCCATTCCCCGTCCGCCCCTGCCCTACGAAGCACGCTACGAATATGAAGAGGAAGGCGAGCAGGAGACGCGCGCGCAGCTGCTGCAGACCCTGCACGGCATTTCCGCCACCACCTATGCCGATTCCGGCCACGCCACGCGCAGCGTGCACGCGAAAAGCCACGGCTTGCTGCGCGCCCGCCTGCAGGTGCTGGACGGCCTGGCGCCCGAACTGGCGCAGGGCCTGTTCGCCGTGCCGGCCGGCTACGACGCCGTCATGCGCATCTCCACCATTCCCGGCGACATGCTCGACGACAAGGTTTCCGTGCCGCGCGGCATGGCCGTCAAGGTCATCGGCGTGCCGGGCATCCAGCTGTCCAGCCTGGATGCGGACGACGGCGCGCCGCCGGCCGCCACGCAGGATTTCGTGCTCGTCAACGGTCCCGCCTTCCTGGCGCCCAGCGCGAAGAAATTCCTCGGCAGCTTGAAGTTGCTGGCTGGCACCACGGACAAGGCGCCGCGCCTGAAGCAGGCCCTGTCCACCGTGCTGCAGGGCGCGGAAAAGGCCCTCGAAGCCGTGGGCGGCGAAAGCGGCACCCTGAAAAGCCTGGGCGGCCATCCGGAAACCCATGTGCTGGGCGAAACCTACTACAGCCAGGCGCCCATCTTGTATGGCGCCTACATGGCCAAGGTGGCGTTGGTGCCCGTGTCGCCGGAACTGGCGGCCTTGCGGGGCGCGCATGTCGACCTCGACGGCAAGCCCAACGGCTTGCGCGACGCCGTCGTCGCCTTTTTCGGCCGCCACGCGGCCACGTGGGAAGTGCGCATCCAGCTGTGCCGCGACATCGCCACCATGCCGCTGGAAGACTCTTCCGTCGCCTGGCCGGAAGAAGACAGCCCCTATCTGCCCGTGGCCCGCCTCACGGCCCTGCCGCAGGCGGGCTGGAGCGAGGCCCTGTCGCGCGCCGTGGACGACGGCATGGCCTTCAGCCCCTGGCATGGCGTGCTGGAACACCGCCCCCTCGGCTCCATCATGCGCGTGCGCAAGGCCGCATATGCGATGTCGGCCCGCTTCCGCTTCGAGCGCACGGGCAACATTGCCCGCGAACCGCGCGACCTCGCCGCTTTCCCCGCCGGCTGAGCGCCATGCCCGCCGATACGCCCGCGCAAGACAAGGCCGCCCCGTCCGACACCTGGCTGGGCAAGCTGGGGCCGGGCCTCGTCACGGGCGCGGCGGACGATGACCCCAGCGGCATCGCCACGTATGCGCAGGCGGGGGCCCAGTTCGGCTTCGGCATGCTGTGGACCGTGTGCCTGACGTTTCCCCTGATGCTGGGCATCCAGGTCATCAGCGCCAAGATCGGCCGGGTCAGCGGGCACGGGCTGGCGACGAATATCCGCCGCCACTATCCCCGCCCCCTGCTGTATGCCATCGTCGCCTTGCTGCTGCTGGCCAATGTCATCAATATCGCCGCCGACGTGGCCGCCATGGGCGACGCGCTCACCCTCATCATCGGCGGCCCCACCCACCTGTATGCGCTGGGCTTCGGCCTGCTGTCCCTGCTGCTGCAAGTGTTCATCCCGTATCAAAAATACGTGCGCATCCTGAAATGGCTGACCCTGGGCTTGCTGGCCTACGTGGCCACCGTGCTGACCGTGCAGATTCCCTGGGGCGAAGTGGCGCTGCGCACCGTCTGGCCGAAGATGGCCTGGACGGCGGCCTCCGTCACCATGATCGTGGCCGTGTTCGGCACGACGATCAGCCCCTATCTGTTTTTCTGGCAGGCGTCGCAGGAAGTGGAAGACCTGCAGGCGGACGCGGACGCGCAAGCCCTGCGCCGCACGCCCGAGCAGGCGCCGCTGCAATTCCAGCGCATCAAGCTGGACACGGCCATCGGCATGGGCTTTTCCAACCTCGTAGCCTTCTTCATCATGCTGACGACGGCCGTGACCCTGGGCGCGCAAGGCATCACGCACATCGACACCTCGGCCCAGGCCGCCTCCGCACTGCGTCCCATCGCCGGCAACTTCGCCTTCGCCCTGTTCAGCCTGGGCATCATCGGCACGGGCTTGCTGGCCATCCCCGTGCTGGCCGGCTCTGCCGCCTACGCCATGGCGGGCGCCTTCCACTGGAAAAGCAGCCTGGAACTGGCACCGCGGGCGGCGAAGAAATTCTATGGCATCATCGCCACGGCCACCCTGCTCGGCGTGGCCCTGTGCTTTACGCCGCTCAACCCCATCCAGGCCCTGTACTGGAGCGCCGTCATCAACGGCGTCATCTCCGTGCCCATCATGGCCCTGATGATGGGGATGGCCGCCCGCCCCGCCATCATGGGAACGCTCACCATCTCGCGCCGGCTGCGGGCGCTGGGCTGGCTGTGCACGGCGGTCATGGCCGTGGCCGTGCTGGCCATGTTCGCCGCCATGGCGTTCTGATGCCCGTCAACCCCGTGGCTTGAGCATGCCTTCCACGATGCCCAGCACGGTTTCGCGGGGCAGCAGGCGGGGCAGCCAGGCCAGCAGGCGGTTGGGCCGCCCCGCCACGTGGCTGCTGCGGCCCCGGTCCAGCGCGCGCAGCGCCTCGTCGACGACGGCTTGCGGCGCCATGCGCTTGCCCACGGCCGCCTCGGGCGCGGCCACCACGTCGAAGAAGGCCGTCTCCGTGGCGCCCGGGCACAGGGCCAGCACGCGCACGCCCCGGTGGCGGTGTTCCGCCCACAGGGCTTCCGAGAACGACAGCACGAAGGCCTTGCTGGCGCCGTACACGGCCATGTAGGGATCGGGCTGCAGGGCCGCCGTGGACGCCACGTTGATGATGGCGCCCCGCCCCTGCGCCAGCATGTGCGGCAAGGCGCAGTGCGCCAGCTCCATGAGGGCGGTGCAATTGACGGCCACCTCCAGCCTCTGGCGCGCCAGGGAAATGGTCTCGAACCTGCCATGCGTGGCAAAGCCCGCGTTATTGATCAGCACGTCGGGCGCCATGCCCAGCGCGCAAGCCTGCGCGTAGGCCGCTTCCGCGGCGCCGGGCTGGCCCAGGTCGGCCACTAGGGCATGGGCGCGGATGCCGTGGCGACGGGCCAGGTCGGCGGCCAGCGCCTCGAGCACGGCGCCGGAACGGGCCAGCAGCAGCAAATGGGCGCCGCGCGCGGCCAGGGTTTCCGCAAAGACGCGGCCGATGCCGGACGAGGCACCCGTGATCAGCACGGTTTGCTTGGTATATTGGAAGGTGGTCATGGCAAGTGTGGGTAGTGAAAGGGAATTCACTGTAAACTGTGGTCTTTGGTCCACGGTCAAGGGAAAACGATGCGCATCGGAGAAATCACGCGCCTGACGGGCGTCAGCAGGGACACGGTGCGCTTCTACGAGCGCCAGGGATTGCTGGATGCGGCGCCGCAGCCGGGCATGACGAATAACTACAAGGAATACTCGGCGCAAGCCCTGCGCCGCATCGAACTGATCGGCCACGCCAAGGCGCTGGGCTTTACCTTGAAGGAAATCGCCGAGGTCATTGCCGTGTGGCAGGAAAATGCCCTCGATGGCGACACCAAGCGGGCCATGCTGGAAACCAAGATCGCGCAGATCGACGACAAGGCCCGCTCGATGGCCGTGCTGCGCGCCGGCCTCGTCGATGCGCTGGCCAAGGTGGAGACGGGCTGTGCGGATGGCGCGCCGGCAACAGGATGGCAGACTGACAAGGATAAGCAATGAATAACTATTACACCCGCTACCGCCACCTGGCAATCGAAGGCGCCAAGCCGCCGCCCACGCCGGGCCAGGTCGCCGCCATCGAAGCCCTGCTGGAAGCGCCCCTGCCGCCCGCCTTCCTCGCCTTCCTGCAGGTGGCCAACGGCGCCTGCTGCGACTACGCCTGCGACGTGCCCGATGGCGAGGGCGGCGTGGAGACGATGGGCTTCAATACCTTCTTCAGCGCCGACGACGGCGATTTCTGCGATGAAACCCTGGTCGGCGAGATCCGCGCGGCGCGCCAGCACCTGGCCATGCCCGAGAAAATCCTGCCCTTCGCCCGCGACGGCGGCAATTCCATGCTCTTCCTCGACCTGACGGACGACGGGGGCGGCCGCGTGCTGGCCTACGTGGAGGAGTTGCCGGGCTGGACGGGCAAGCGCGCCCATGGCTACATCGTGCTGGCGCCCTCCTTCGATGCATGGCTGGACAGCCTGTACATCGACCGCGACACGGTGCTCGACGAACTCGAACACAGCGTCTCGGCCCCGTCGCACCTGGAAGCGATGGCGCAGTGGCTCGATATCGGCATGCCCGCCTGGCGCCGCGATGCGGGCCTGGCCGCCTTGTTTGCTCTTAAACAAGTCGAACTGTACGCCAGCGAACAGGACTAGTCCTACGGGAATCCTCGTGTGTGTCCTATGGGTGTGCGCAGGCGGCTGGCTTAACATTGTCATCAGCTTGCAGAAAAAACCACACACGAAAGGATTTCCCATGCGCATAGCCACCACCAGTTCCCGCACCCCGTCCCTGAAAAGCGTCGCCATCGGCGCCGCCGTGGCCCTCCTGAGCGGCATCGCCATCAACAGCATCGCGGCCGCCGCGCCGGGGGCGTACGACAAGCAATTCCTCAGCAAGGCCGCCGATGCGGGCAGCACGGAAATCGCCGCCAGCAAATTGGCGCAGAGTAAGAGCAGCAATGGCGACGTGAAACAGTTCGCCGATGCCATGGTGACGCAGCATACGCAAGTGGCCGACGAGCTGAAACAGCTGGCCGGCAGCAAGCAGATCGCCGTGAGCGACGCGCCGGGCGCCCGCCACAAGGCGCAGCTCGACAAGCTGGGCCGCCTGGAAGGCCGGCAGTTCGACACGGAATATGCGGCCAGCATCGGCGTGGCGGCACACAAGGATGCCGTGAAACTGTTCACGGATGCCAGCCAGAAGGCCAGCGATCCCGACATCAAGGCCTTTGCCGTCAAAACCCTGCCAGCGCTGCAACATCACCTGGACATGGCCAACGCCTTGCACGCGGCATTGGCGAAATAGACGGCAATAAGCGGGTAGATACTTGCCGTACGTGCTGTACGGCAAGTATTTCCCCTCTTGGCATACAATGCGGCAACTTCGTTTTTGGCGCCGCCATGACCTCATGCAGCTACTCAAGAAAACCGGCCTGACCGCCGCCGCCATCCTCTTCCTCATCCTGCTGGCAGGCTGGCTGTTCATCAAGGTGGCCGCCGCCCGCAACGCTACCGTGTATGCGCAGCAATGGAACGAGCGGGGTACGTGCGTGATCAAGACCCTCGTGCCCCATTACGGCACGGGCGTGCCGCAAAATATCGTGCGCGCCTTCAGCACGTCGAATTTCTTCCGCGTCTATCACAAGGATGGCACCTTGTTGGAAAGCACGGAATGGGTGCTGGACATGCACGAAGATGGCATCCTCGACCATGCCCGCTGGGGCCAGAACCGCGCCATCTACCCCACCGACCTGGGCTACGAGGGCTGGACCCTGCCCGAGTGCGCGTGAACGGGGAGTCAGCATGCAAAAAGTGAAACAAAAGGGTTTGCGCGGCCCCTGGGGCGACGCCCTCTACGTTCCCACCTTGCACCATTTCCTCGGCCCTTACGACGTGTATGACCGCGAGGAAACCCTGGGCGTGGAACTCGATGCCTGGGACATGAACGATGCGGCCCAGCGCGCGGCCCTGATACGCCGCGATATCACCTCGCAATACAAGGAACTCAGCTACCGCCACCGCTACCTGCTGCTGCAGGTGCTCGAACGCGCCCTGCAAGACCCGGCCTACGATTTTGCCGCCATCCTCGAGCATGACCCGGAAAGCACCCATGCCCTGCCCGCCCGCTGGGACGAAATGGACGATCCGCGCGCCTTCTTCGCGGACATTTACGCCCTGGCGCAGCAGGACTGGCGCGACGACCTGGCCAGGGCGGCGGCGGAAGACCCGGCCACCTGGTAAGGCGCCGCCGGCGCCTCACCCCGACTGCATCGCAGCTCCGGCAGCCAAGCGATCAATGCGGCAGATCGGTATGGCAGGCGCAGTCGTGGCCGCTGGCTGCTTCGGACAGGTTTTGCAGGATGGCGCAATCTTGCGACGGCTGCGGCTGGTCGCACTGGTGGCGCAGGGTCACCAGCTGCTGCTGCAGGGTTTGCAGGTTCGCCATCTGTTCGGCGATGCGCAGGATGTGGTGGTCCAGCAGCTCGTTGACGCTCTGGCAGCCTTCGGCCGGGTTGTTCTTGAACTCCAGCAAGGCACGGATATCCGTCAGGCCGATCTGCAGCGAGCGGCAATGGCGGATGAATTGCAGCCGTTCCTGGTGCTCTTCCCGGTATTCGCGGTAGCCGGCGCTGTTGCGGCCCGGTTCCTGCAGCAGCCCCGCCTTTTCATAGTAACGCACGGTTTCCACGTCACAATCCGTCCGTTTGGCCAGTTCTCCGATACGCATGGCATCCCCTTTTCATTCTTTCGTGCAAATTCTGCTTGACCCTGTAGCGGCTACAGGGTTTCTAATGCAAGCATACACGAATCCTGAAGGATGATGCGATGCCGCACGATACCCATAACCACGCACAGAATGATGCTTCCGGGCACGGCCACACCCACGGCCCAGACCACGGCCACGGGCACCCGCCTGCGCAGGGCCACGATCATGCGCACGGCGCGCAGCCGGCCACGGCGCCCAAGGCCGCCGGCTGCTGTTCCAGCCAGCACGCCTGCTCGTCCACGCCTGCCGCCCAGGCCGCGCCAGTGCTGCCCAGCGCCGCAATCGCCGGCGCGCGGACGGTGCAGTACCGCATCGTCAACATGGATTGCCCCACGGAAGAGCGGCTGATCCGCAACAAGCTGGCGAACATGGCCGGCGTCGTCGGCCTCGATTTCAACCTGATGAACCGCGTGCTCGACGTCCACCACACCCTGCCCTCGCTGGCCACGGTGGAAGCGGCCCTGCACGGCATCGGCATGCAGGCCGTGCCCATGGAAACGGGCGCCGCCATCGTGCGCGATCCGGCCGAAGGCAGCCTGTCCGGCCTGCAAAAAGGCTTGCTCGTCGTCTCCGGCCTGGCCGCGGCGGGCGCCGAGGCGCTGGCGTGGACGACGCACGCGGACAGCTCGCCCCTCGTCATCGCCCTGGCCCTGCTGTCCATCGCGACGGGCGGCTGGCCGACCCTGAAAAAGGGCTGGATCGCCCTGAAAAGTTTCACCCTCAACATCAATTTCCTGATGAGCCTGGCGGTTTTCGGCGCCATCGCCATCGGCCAGTGGCCGGAAGCGGCCATGGTCATCTTCCTTTTCGCCATCGCCGAACTGATCGAAGGCCTGTCCCTGAACCGCGCCCGCAACGCCGTGCAAAGCCTGATGCAGCTGGCGCCCGACGTGGCGACCGTCGCCGGCGCGGGCGGGGCATGGCAGCAAGTACCGGTTGCCTCGGTAGCCATCGGCACCTTGATGCGCGTCAAGCCGGGCGAGCGCGTGGCCCTCGACGGCCTTGTGCAAAGCGGCGAGTCGTCCGTCAACCAGGCACCCATCACGGGCGAAAGCATGCCGGTCGACAAGACCGTGGGCGACGTCGTGTATGCGGGCACCATCAACGAACGGGGCGTGCTCGACGTCACCGTGACGGCCAACAGCGGCAACAGCACCCTGGCCAAGATCGTCAAGGTGATCGAGGAAACGCAGGGCAAGCAGGCGCCCACGCAGCGCTTCGTCGACAGCTTCGCCCGCTACTACACGCCCGCCGTCGTCGTCTTCGCCGTCCTCGTGGCCGTGCTGCCGCCCCTGCTGCTGGGCCAGCCGTTCATGGCCTGGGTCTACAAGGCGCTGGTGATGCTGGTCATCGCCTGCCCCTGCGCCCTCGTCATTTCCACGCCCGTGACGGTGGTCAGCGGCCTGACGGCGGCCGCGCGGCGCGGCATCCTCGTAAAAGGCGGGCAATTCCTGGAAACGGGCTACCGCATCAAGGCCATCGCCGTCGACAAGACGGGCACCCTGACCATGGGCAAGCCGGCCGTCACAGACGTGGTGGCCATGGACGGCGGCGGCCGCGACGCCATCCTCCTGCTGGCCGCCAGCCTGGACGCCAACTCGGCCCACCCCCTGGCCGCCGCCATCGTCAAGGCGGGTCCGCCCGCCGACCGCCACCTGGCCGTCACCCAGTTTGCCGCCCTGCACGGGCGCGGCGTGCGCGGCAGCATCGCCGGCCAGACGTATTACCTGGGCAATGCCCGCCTGATGGCGGACCTGAACGTCCTCACGCCGGAACTGCAAGCCATCCTGGCGGGCCTGGAACAGCAAGCCTACACGGCCATGGTACTGGCAACGCAAGCGGGTCCGCTGGGCGTGATCGCCGTGGCCGACGTGCTGCGTCCGACGGCCGCGTCCGCCATCGCCCGCCTGAATGCCCTGGGCGTGGCCACCGTGATGCTGACGGGCGACAACCTGCTGACGGCGCAGCGCATCGCCGCCGAGGTGGGCGTGAGCCTCGTCAAGGCGGAATTGCTGCCGGAAAACAAGCTCGATGAAATCAAGGCCCTGCAGCAGCGCTTCGGCGTGGTAGCCATGCTGGGCGACGGCGTCAACGACGCGCCCGCCCTGGCGCAGGCCGACATCGGCTTCGCCATGGGCGCGGCCGGCAGCGACACGGCCATTGAGACGGCCGACGTGGCCCTGATGGACGATGAACTGGGCAAATTGCCCGAGTTCATCAGCCTGAGCCGCCGCACGCGCGCCATCCTCGTGCAAAACATCAGCTTTGCCATCGGCATCAAGGCCGTCTTCTTCGGCCTGGCCCTGGCCGGCATGGCGACCCTGTGGATGGCCGTGTTCGCGGACGTGGGCGCCAGCCTGCTGGTGGTGGCCAACGGCTTGCGCCTGCTGCGCGGCAGCAAGCAGGCCTCGTCCCAGGCATAAATAGTTTCATCTGGACAATTCATGTAAAAAACGCTACTTTGGGGCTGTCCACAACCGTCCCAAGGTAGCCGATGCCTCCTTTGCTCCGCCTCACCGTGCTGGCCGCCCTGCTGCTGCCGCTGACCTGCCTGCACGCCACAGGCCCGCCTCCCCCCGCTGCCACCGCCTGCGCCTCGCCCGCCCAGCCCCTGCGCGAACAGGGCTACGTGCCCATCAACGGCATCGGGCAATGGGTCACGATCACGGGCGCGGCCTGCCGCAATCCCGTCATCCTCTTCATCCATGGCGGTCCCGGCAATGCCTTGAGTCCGTATGCGGATGCCATCTATGCGGGCTGGCAGCAGGATTACACCCTGGTGCAGTGGGACCAGCGGGGCGCGGGCATGACGTACGCGCAGCAGCGCCCGTCCGACGACGTGCCCCTGACGGTGGCGCAGATGCGCGACGACGGCATCGCCGTGGCCGAATACCTGCGGCAACGCCTGGGGCAGGACAAGGTCATCCTGATGGGCAGTTCCTGGGGCTCGATCCTGGGCGTGCACATGGCCAGGGCCCGGCCCGACCTGTTCCACGCCTATGTGGGCGCGGCACAGGTGGTCAATGCGCGGCAGAACGAGGCGGGCATGTACCGGGAGGTTCTGGCGCTGGCGCAGGCGGCCGGCGATACGGCCACGGTGGACAGGCTGGCGGCGCTGGGTGCGCCGCCATGGCGCGACCCGCGCAACTTCGGCATCCTGCGCCGCTTCGACCGCAAATATGAAGCGCTGGCTACGGATGCGCCGCCGAAACACTGGTGGCAGCCGGCACCGTTCTACGCCACGCCGGCAGCCCTGGCCGCCGCCGAGGCGGCCGACGATTATTCCTACCTGCAATTCATCGGCCTGCACGGCGACGGCATGTTCGCCAGCATCGACCTGCCCGCGCTGGGCACGCGCTTCGACTTGCCCGTGTTTCTCGTCATGGGCGAAGCCGACCTGCTGACCTCGCCCGCCATCGCGCGCACCTATTTCGACAGCATCACGGCACCGGCGAAGGGGTTTACCGTGGTGCAACGGGCCGGGCACGACCCGAACCAGGCCATGCTCGACGCGCAATGGAAGGTCCTGCGCGAGCAGGTGGCGCCGATGACCGGTCACTGATTTATCTCAGCAAGCCACCAGTGTACATGGGATGCACAGCATTGCATCCTATGAGCTTGCTTTCCACTCATAGACGGTTGTGTGAGCTATTGCTGCCATCGTTGATTTTACTGAGATTATTTTCTTTACTCCAAATAATGAACCGTGTAACTGGAGAAAAATATTGGCAACCTGGATGAGATTAGATAGTGCTACTATTCCTATAATGGACGGAAATGTAAAAAAACTCGATATATGAAGAAAAAGTTCCCGCAATGGAATCACCATATGCATAATTTCGCAGAAGAGATGCATATTGAGCAATAGATAGAATGTCTCACTCAAGGATACTCATGTCATTTGAACTGAAATACGCGATCATTCATAGCTTTACCAAGGAATCAAAACAGTCCTACGCCACCAATATAGTAAAAAAAACGGCACTACTTAAGAATGAACTTCCGGCGGTGATGTCGCTTGTGCAGGGGGTCTCCGCATTGTTAGGAAAACCCGGCAATATTCTTAGTTATGGGCAATTTTCGAATGATATGCGGCAGGGGAAATTCCCTGCTGAATTTGATTGCTATTCTTCAAAACCATTGGATGCAGCTGCATTTATTTCCATGAGTCATCTTGCAGTTGATGAACTAGCAGCCGCTTCCGAGTCAGAGTCATTTTCTACCGGCGGACATATTTTGGTTTCATATTATTTGATTGATAATAAGAAATTTATACTTGTTGCCATGATCAAACAACGAGGCGGGGTTAGTCTTGATAAAGATTACGTGCCGATTGCTGTTACAGAAATAGATTTATCTAAGGTTCATCAAGCTGCACGTATCAATTTATCGAGATACGTTGAAGTTGCGGCGCAACCAGGACTTTCTAATGATGACGATGAAGATGTAGTGGAAGAACGAACCTATTTGTCTTTTGTCGGTCAAGGCACCCACAATTTGGCATCGGGTTACTTTGTCAAAGCATTGGGATGCACAAAAGGAATTTCATCTTCACGAGCAACTGGAAATGTAATATCTGCTGTCCGCACATTTTTTTCTAGCGCAGAACTGAAACCACATCGAAGTGCAGCATGCAATGGTGTTATTGCCTATTTAAAAAAGAAACTTGATGCGAAAGAAAATGCAGTCCTCAATGACTTGGTTTACGCGGCAATAGCCACGCTTACAGAAGGACAAAGCGCAATAATTGACCAACTGAAGGAATTCTTAAATGATGAACGAACAAAAATTCCTGCCGAGTTTGCAATTCATGCACCTACCCTTCGAAAGAAAACTATGATTAAGGGGGAGACTGCAAACTGGACGATGCAATTTGAGCAGGGTATGTTAGGACTAACCGCAAATGCAGCCATCATATATAATGAAGATAAAAAAACACTAACATTCACCAACCTAGGGGAAAAATTGATCTCGGATATTGAATCTGAACTCAAGCAAAGATAAAAATGTTCTCTAAGATCGTTGAACTATATAGAGCACTAAATTTCCCAAAGGTTGAGGGGAACAAGTTCTTCTTTAATGGTGCCATTGACCAATCAATAGCTTCGCTAGTTGAGGAAGTGGATAAACTTGCTAGCCATTTTGGGTCGTTTTCGCATAAGGAAATTTATGAACTTCACTTAGATGTCGAATTTAATCTGCCAGCTTCCGAATCAGGAAGATTTTATCAAAATTTCGCGGAATTTCTTCTATTTACACCCACACTGAATTTTGGCAGTATTTCAGAGGAATTTTATATATGTGACATCGACTACTACTCCAAAGATGTGGCAATTCCTGATGCAATGCGTAAACTTGAGACACTATGTAGGTTTATTAGAGCAATTTCCAAGTTAGCTGTTCAAAATAGCTTCCAAATAGAAAATACATCGCGCGATAATAGATTGGTTTTTGTTGTGGCGGCTGATGGGAAGTCGCCAGCGAAGACATTGCTGATAGATATCAAGGTGACAGAAGAATTATTGGAATATTGTTTGCCGCATATAAAATTTTTGGAGTCATTACTTTCCAAAAATAGAAAAAATGATGTACATGTTGAAGAGCGACTGACTATTATGCGATTGGCGATTGCAGATATATTAAATTCAGTAGTGGGCGAAGTAGAGCGATTCCAGTATTTGGTAAAAAATTGGGGCGATGTTCTGTCAAAGTATCATCATAATTTTTTGGCATTCATCCATCAATACTCTTTTGAAAAAGTTCGCAAGGAAATCGCCACAACGGAAATAGAACATGCCACAAAACTCAGCGCAGTTCTCGGCGATATCTCTGGTAAGTTGCTGGCACTGCCTGTATCGTTGGCAGCAATTATACTATTGCGAAAAGCTAATTCAAGCGAAGAATTTGCAATTGGCTTTATCGGTTTGGCTTGCGTATCTTTAATTTTTATTGGCATTTTGATTAATCAATGGTTACAGGTGCGTCGTTTGCGCGGAAGCTTTGAAGTTATTTTCTCTCAGTATGACGTATCGAAATTTCCATTAAAATTAAGCAAACCAATAAGTAATGCAAGAAGAAATGCTGATATTCAATATTTTACTTTAATTGCCACATTTATAATTTTCGGAGTCCTTGCACTATTACCACTTGGAGGCGCAATCTATGTATTAAATGATCGCTCACAATTACGTTTGAGCGAGATATGCCTTTTGATCGCAAGTCAATTCCCCTAGCGCCATGAACAGTGCTTCGGAAATTTTCCGCCTTCTTTATTTCCTGAAGGAAATTAGTTTCAGACATAGTAGATAAAAACTAAAGTTTCTGTGATTGTCAGTACCTCCCCTATTTTCAGAGTATGTTTAAGCTATTACAGCTAACCTGATAACGTAAAATGGACACCATATGAATGGATGAATGGAGCGGGCAATACGCACTTGCTTTGATCCGGCCAATGCATTGTTTCCGGCAAAGCCAAGCAGTAATGCACACTTTGCCCCCTACATGGCTATGGCATGGCATCCCTGTCGATCCGCGCCGTCAGTCGGCGCTCGAAATCCTGCAGTTCCGCCCCGTTGAGGTCCGATATCAGCTGATAATGCATGCCGGCGCGGCTCCAGCGTATCAGGTGATAGCCCTGCCGCGTGCTGGCGCGGGGCGGCGCCTCTGCCGCGTCTGGCCAGACGTACAGGTTCAGCACGTGCTGGTGCCGGCGGTACGCGAGGGCGGCGACGGGACGCTGCCCGATATAGTCGAGGCGCCCGCCTACCAGGGGATAGCCTTCCTGCGCCAGGTCCACCACGGGCGGTGAAAAGTCGAGCTTGCCGCTGAACCACGGCTTGACGGTGTGCTGGTCGGACGATGCCACGTCGGCCAGGTGGTTGGGCAGCAGCGAACGGAAATGGCTGGCGACGATCTCCTGCTCCAGCCGCTCCGTGTCGGAAGGCGCGGACAGGTACAGGGCCAGGGTGACGGCCAGGGCGGCCGTGCTGGCGCTGGCCACGCCGAAGTTGATCCACGCCCACGGCAGTTGCGCCCAATGCCGGCCTCGGCGCGCCTCTTTCTCCTCTTGCGCCTCCTGTTTCATCCCTTTCGCCTCGTCCCGCAACGCCTCCTGCAGGCGCTGGCGCAGGGCGGCCGGCGCCGCATGCCGCGTGCCATGCGTGCCGACGGCCGCGCGCAAGGCCTGCATCTGCGCGCTGGCCCTGGCGCAGTCCGGACACCGGTCCAGGTGCTGGCGCAGTTGCGCCGCCGCCTGGGCATCGAGTTCGCCATCGGCCAGGGCGGACAGCTTGCGGCGGGATTCCTTGCACTCCATTTCATTTCTCATCGGTATGTTGTTTCAGGTAGTCAAGCAGCAGCTTGCGTCCGCGCGCCAGGCGCGACATCACGGTGCCCAGCGGAATGCCGACGATGTCCGCAATCTCCTTGTACGAGCAGTCGTCCATCTCCTTCAGGACCAGCACTTCCCTGAAATGCCGCGGCAGCGCTTCCAGGGCGTGATCGACGGCGTCCTTCACGTCGGCCCGGGCGAGGATGTCTTCCGGGTTGCCGCCCGCCGCCGGCGCCATGCCGCATGCCCCGTCGTCCTGGCCATGGAGCTCCTCGTCAAAGCCGATGTCGCCCTGTTCCGCGCGGTTGTCGCGCAGGGAGGTGTAATACGTGTTGCGCACGATCGTCAGCAGCCAGGCGCGTGCGCCATCGCCATGGTAGCCATCCATGAAGCGGTAGGCCCGCAGGAACGCCGTCTGCACCAGATCCTGGGCATCCTGGTCATTGCGCGTGAGCCACCGTGCCAGGTTGTAGGCGGCGTCCAGGTGAGGCAAGGCCATTTTTTCAAAGTACCTGGTTTTATCGATGTCACTCAAATGAACACCCGTCAGCCTGTCTATCGTCTCGGTCTCTCTTGCTAAGACTCGCCTTGCCCGCCGTTTATTCCCGCCGCCGCCACTTTTTTTGCGCCGTGCCGGTATTTCACGGCCAGCCGCCCTCGCCGGCAGGAAAACTGGCGCAAACGGGAATATTTTCCGCGCCTTTGGAGTTATAGCACTTGCAGGCCCCGGCTGCATCGCGCCGGTGCCAGGCAACTGCAAAACGAAAGGATGCCGACATGAACCACCCCTGTTTCCTCCCTGGCCTGGCCGCCGCCATGCTGCTGGCCGCCGGCGGCGCCAGCGCCGGCGACGCCGCTCATGGCCAGGTGCTCTACAAAACCATGTGCATGTCCTGCCACTCGATCGACTACAACGGCGTCGGTCCCGCGCACAAGGGCGTGTTCGGCCGCAAGGCGGGCAGCGCCGCCGGCTATGCCTACTCGCCCGCCGTGAAGGCGTCCGCCATCGTGTGGAACGAAAAAACGCTGGACCAGTGGCTGGCGGGGCCGGAAAAACTGATCCCGGGCCAGAAAATGGGCTATCTGGTGCCGTCCGCGCAGGACCGCGCCGACCTGATCGCCTACCTGCAGCAGGAATCCGCGCGGGCCAGCCCGGCGCAGGCCGCCAGATAGAGAGCGTTGTACCACCGCCTGCCAGCCATGCCAGGCACTTAAAGGAGAGTCATCATGATGGACCGCAGAAGTTTCATGAAACTGACCGCCATCGGCGGCGGCGCCGTATTCATGTCCGGGCTGTACGGACATGCGCCGGCGGCGGCAGCCGGCAAGACGGCCGCCCCCTACGAGGATTTCTATTTCGTCCAGCTGTCCGACGTACACTGGGGTTTCACGGGCGCCGCCAACCCCGATGCCCGCAACACCTTCAGGAAGGCCGTCGCCACCGTCAACGCGCTGGCCGTGCAGCCCGACTTCATCATCTTCACGGGCGACTTGACGCACACGACGGACGACCCGAAGGAACGGCGCCAGCGCATGGCCGAATTCAAGGACATCGCGGCCGGCCTGACGGTGAAGACCGTGCATTTCATACCCGGCGAACATGACGCCTCGCTCGACAACGGCGCCGCCTTCCAGGAAAACTTCGGCCCGTCGAATTACACCTTCGAGCACAAGGGCGTGCACTTCATCGCCCTCGACAACGTGTCCGACCCCGGCGCGCGCATCGGCGAGGCCCAGCTTGCATGGCTCAAGAACGACCTGGACCGGCAGGCAAGCGATGCGCGCATCGTCGTCTTCACCCACCGGCCCCTGTTCGACCTCGTGCCCAAGTGGGACTGGGCCACGCGCGACGGCGACCAGGCCGTGGCGCTGCTGGCGCCGTACCGCAATGTGACGGTGTTCTACGGCCATATCCACCAGGAACACCACCACATGACGGGGAACATCGCCCACCACGCCGCCAAGTCGCTGATTTTCCCCCTGCCCGCGCCCGGCTCGCAGGAAAAGCGCACGCCCCTGCCATGGGACCCGGCCGCGCCGAACAAGGGACTCGGTTGGCGCGAAGTGGAAGCGCAAGCGGGTAACGATTACAAGCTCGCGGAATTTCCCGTGGCCGGGAGCTGAACCATGGACCGCGCAAGACGACAGTTCTGCATCCGCAGCGCGTGCGGCTTCGGTGCGCTGCTGGCGGTGGCCGCCATCGAAGCCCGGGACCTCAAAAATATTGCTGGAAATGAAAGAATTATCGCCATCGAGGCGAAGAAATTCGTCTACACGCCCAACGAGATCACCCTGAAGACAGGCGAGCCGGTGGTGCTGGCCTTCACGGCCATCGATTTCATGCATGGTTTTTTCATACCGGACATGAAAATCCGCGCGGACCTGCAGCCGGGCCAGGTCACGCAAGTGCGCCTGACGCCCGCGCAGGCCGGTGAATATCCCTTCCTGTGCGACAATTTCTGCGGCAGCGGCCACGAAGAGATGAGCGGCAAGATCATCGTCACGGACTAGGCCGGCGCGCGCGGCGCCGCCCGCCCGTCAGTCCCGCGGCCGGCGCGCCGCCTGCCGGGCCGCTGCCAGCGCCGCGACGAAGGCGGCGTCGCCGTCGGCGCAGGCGCTGGCCGTGCAGCTGCCCACGTCCTCGGCGATGCGGAAGCCTTCGCCCAGGCTGCTGGCGTTGCCGCGTCCGCCATGCCCGCGCGCAGCGCTGCGCAGCACCTGGCGCGAGGCAGAATAGCTGCCGCCCCGCGTGATGAAGTAATCGCCTTTCGCCTCGCAGCCCTCGCTCCAGGCCGCGCCATCGGCGGGCGCGCCCCGGTAATCGGGGTGCTGGCAATCGGCCACCCACTCGGCCACGTTGCCCATCATGTCGTGCAAGCCATGGCCGTTGGGCGCATACATGCCGACGACGGCCGTGTACTCGGCGCCATCGTCGCAATCCGTGACGAGCATGTCGAGGCCGAAGTCGCGCCGGGCGGCGGCCTGGAAGCGCCGGTCCTTCATGTTGGCGTAGGTACATAATTGATCTGGCGCATCGCCGGACGGGTATTTCGTCGTCGTGCCCGCGCGCGCCGCGTATTCCCACTCCGCCTCGCTGGGCAGGCGGAAGGCGCGCCCCGTCTGCTGCGCCAGCCATTGCACGTAGGCATGGGCATCGGTCCAGCTGACGCACATGACGGGGTGGTAGTCCGTCGGCGCGTGCGCGGGCGCATCCCAGCCCGCTTGCTTGAGCGCCATGCCGTCGCCGCGCTCGAATTCCCAGCATTCACTAGCCGCCCGGTAGCCGGTGGCGGCGACGAATTGCCGGAACTGCGCCACCGTCGTCTCGTATTTCGCCAGGCGGAAGGCTGCCACGCGCACGGCGCGGGGCGGTCCCTCGGCCGGATTGTGGCTGCCGTCGCCGATGGGCGGCTCCGTGCTGCCCATGATGAACGTGCCGGCGGGAATGCTGGCCATGGGTGGGAGGATGGGCGGCTGCGGGGCCGCCGGTGCGGCCTGGACGCTGCCCGGGAGCGCGCAGGCGAGGCAAAGCAGGCCGTGTTTCAGGTGGTTCATGGGCTTCCTGGTCATGGTGGGTGGAGGTCCAGATTGCCAGCCTGTCCCGCCCCGTGCCCTGCCCATGCGACGAATCGACAGTACGGCCGACGAATGGCAAGCCATGTTCTGGTCAATCAGGCAAGGGGCCGCTACACTACGCCCATGATGCAAAAAACAACCCTGTCGCAGGGCTGGCGCTCGCTATGGGAGCTGCGCCCCCGGCATGCCGTCCCCCTCCCGACCCGCCTGCTGCTCATTTCGCTGATCGGCGTCGCCCTGGCACTGGGCCTGATGGCCATCGTCGCCATCTTCGGGCGGGTCGACCGGCCGCGCTGGTGGTGGGCCTCGCTGCTGCCGAACATCGGCATCTGCCTGTGCATCGTGCATACCCTGTTCGGCGCCCTGCGCCTGGCCGGGCGCTGGCTGCCCGCGCCGCTGGCCGAGCGCATGTCGGACGTGCGCGACGTGCGCGCCGGCATGGCGCTGGGCGCGCTGGCCCTGGCCGCCATCATCGCGGGCATGACGATCGGCTTTACCATCGTGCCCATCCTCGTCGGCTTCAAGCTGTGGGGCATGTTCGTCTCCCTGCCCGCCGCGCTGACCAAGTTTGCCGTCTTCATCCTCTTCATCATGGCCGCCAACTGGGCGTGGTGGCGTGCGCGCCTGCGTCAGCAGCAGCTGCAGACCGAGGTGACGGATGCCCGCCTGCGCCTGCTGCAGGGGCAGATCGAGCCGCACCTGCTGTTCAACACCCTGGCCAACATCCAGAGCCTGATGGACTACGACCCGCCCCGCGCCAAGCGCATGCTGGAAACGTTTTCCGGCTACCTGCGCGCCAGCCTGGCGCAGCTGCGCCAGGGCGACAGCAGCGTGGACGCGGAACTCGACATGGCGCAGCAGTATCTTTCCTTGCTGCAAATACGCATGGAAGAGCGGCTGCGCTTCCGCATCGACGCCTGCGCGCAGGCGCGCCTGGCCCGCATGCCCGCGCTGATGCTGCAGCCGCTGGTGGAAAACGCCATCGAGCACGGACTGGCGCCCACCCTGGACGGTGGCAGCATCGTCGTGCGGGCCGTGGTGCGCGCGGGACGCCTGGAAGTGCGCGTGCTGGACGACGGCGCGGGCCTGGCCGCATCCGGCAAGCCGGCGCGCCCGGGCAGCGGCATGGCGCTGGCCAACCTGCGCTCGCGCCTGCAGGCCCAGTTCGGCGCCGACGCCAGCCTGAGCCTGCGCGAGCGCGAGGGCGGGCCTGGCACCGAAGCCGTGCTGGAGCTGCCCTGCCAGCCTGGCGCCGGCGCCACCGCCATGCCGGCGGCGGCATGATGCGCGCCCTGATCGCGGACGACGAGCCGCACCTGGCGCTGTACCTGCGCGACCAGCTGCTGGCCCTGTGGCCGGACTTGCAGGTCGTCCACGTGGCGCGCAACGGCATCGACGCCGCCGCCCGGATCGCCGAGCTGGAGCCCGATATCGCCTTCCTCGACATCCAGATGCCGGGCCTGACGGGGCTGGAGGTGGCGCAAGGCATCGAGGGCGCGACGCGCGTGGTCTTCGTCACGGCCTACGACGCATTTGCCCTGCAGGCGTTCGAGCACGCGGCCCTCGACTACCTGCTCAAGCCGGTCACGGCAGAGCGGCTGGCCCGCACCGTGGTGCGCCTGCACTCCGTGCCGCCCCAGCCGCCCGCCAGCGCGGCCATGGCGCAGGCCTTGCAGCAGCTGGCCCCCGCGCCCGGCCCTGCCCGCCCCCGGCTGCGCTACATCCTGGCCTCCCGGGGCGAGCGCGCGCACCACCTCGACGTGGCCCAGGTGCGCTTTTTCCATGCGGACGACAAGTACACGGTGGTGGCCAGCGTGGAGGGCGAATTCCTGATCCGCACGCCCATCATCGAGCTGGCCGCCCAGCTTGATCCGGAACAATTCTGGCAGGTGCACCGCTCCACCGTGGTCAACCTGGCCTGGCTGGACGGCACGCGCCGCGACGAAGCGAGCCGCTTGTTCCTGCGCATGCGCGGCCACGCGGACGAGCTGCCCGTGAGCCGCGCCTTCGTGCACCTGTTCAGGGCCATGTAGCGCCCGGCTTGCCATCCGTCGCGCCGGCTGTCGATGCGTCGCAAGTGCCGTGCGGCGGGCCTGGCCGTCGGCGATGCTGGGGTTTTCCCTGCCGGAGACATCCATGCTCATCCCCTTCCTGCTTTCCCTGTGCGCGGCCACCGCCGCGCCGGCCCTGCCCGTCCCCGCCATCGACAGCATCGGCGGGCGCCAGCTGGAGTCGCTGACCCTGCGCCACGCCACCTCGCGCGACGTGGTGGTGTTCGAGAACGGCTCGCGCGCCACCATCGAGAAATGGGGCACGGTGCCGGCGCGGCTGGCGCAGCAGGCGAGCGTGTTCGCCTACAACCGGCCCGGCTATGGCCACAGTGAGGCGGCCGCCACGCCGCGCGACGGGCGCACCATCGTCGAGGAGCTGCGCGCCGCGCTGCGCTTCAAGGGCCTAGCGCCGCCCTACGTGCTGGTCGGCCATTCGCTGGGCGGCCTGTACCTGCAGCTGTATGCGCGCGCCTATCCGCGGGAGGTCAAGGCGCTGGTGCTGGTCGACGCCCTGTATCCGCGCATGGTCAGGCCCGTGCAGGAGTTTCCGTGGCTCACGCGCATCGCCGGCCGGCTGGCCTTTTCCCGCACGGTGTGGCGCGAAATCGAGCACATCGACGCGACGGGCGAGATGGTGCTGGACTTGCCGGACGCCGGCACGCCCGTGGTGCGCCTGGAAAACCGGCCCGTTTCCAGCACGGCGATCGCCGTGGACTTCGGCGCGTTCAGGATGGACCAGGCCAGCCGCGACGCCGTCAAGGCGCTGTATCCGCAGGCCGTCAACATGGCGGCCGATTCCAGCCACCAGATGGCCCTGACGTCGCCGGACGTCGTCGTGGCCGCGATCCGGCAGGTACTGCCGCCGGCGGCCGAGAAAGTTGCTTTGGGAGAATGATTCCCGGGCCAGCCATGCCTGATGTGGAGCCGGGCTGTAAACGCGACCGGCCCGCCGTGTGTGCGGCGGGCCGGTCGTCGTGCGGCATGAGGGGGCGCGAAGCCCGTGCATCACGCGGCGCGGCGTGCGCGC
Organism: Janthinobacterium sp.; assembly: GCF_009923995.1. Lineage (GTDB taxonomy): Bacteria > Pseudomonadota > Gammaproteobacteria > Burkholderiales > Burkholderiaceae_D > Janthinobacterium. Next base: position 123,411 of record NZ_RFSK01000004.1, read on the forward strand.
AGGTGCAGGTAGCGGATGGCGCCGGCGGCGGTCATCAGGATGGCGGAAGCCGTTGCCAGCACGACAATAAATGCCTTGTCGAAGGCCGAACGGGCCAGTTCCGACACTTGCAGGCCCAGTTCGGCCGGCAGCTGCTCGGCGGCCAGCAGGGCCGCGTCCAGGGTGTCATGCACGTTCGGCAACACGCCCGCGCTTTCCGGGATCACCAGGGTGGCGCTGTAGACGGCCGACAGGATGGTGCCCAGCACCGTCACGCCGATCACGGCGCCCAGTTCGTACGACACTTCCTCGATCGAGGCGGCCATGCCGGCCTGTTGCGGCGCCACGTTGAGCATCACGGCGCTGGAGGCGGCCGTCATGACGGCGCCCAGGCCCAGGCCCAGGATCACCAGGCTGGCTACCTGCGCCGGGACGGTGGCGTTGTGCAGCAGCAGATAAGACGCCATGCCGATGCCCGACAGCAGCAAGGAACCCCACAGGACCTTGGCCTTGTCGGCCCGCGGCAGCATGAAACCCGTCAGCGGACCCGCAAACACGGACGCCAGCGGCAGCGGCAGCAGCAGCAGGCCCGCTTCCAGCGGCGACAATTCACGCACCAGCTGCATGTGCTGGCTCAGCGCCAGTTCCATGCCGATCAGGGCGGCGGAGGCCACCATGGCGGCGGCCACGGCGCTGGAAAACGGCAGTTCGCGGAACAGGGCGAAGTCGATCAGCGGCCTGGCCTGGCGCTTCTGGCGGCGCACGAAGGCCAGCATGAAGACGGCGCCCACGGCGAACGAGGCGGCGGCCAGCGCATACGAAGGCTGCGACTTGCCCAGCTCCTTGATGGCATACACGCCGCCAAGCAGGCCCATCATGATTTGCAGCGAGCCCTTCAAATCCCACGGCTTGTCGCGGTTGCCGGCCCGTTTCGGCAGGATGACGGTGGCCAGCACCAGGGTCAGCACGACGATGGGCACGTTGATCAGGAAGACGGAACCCCACCAGTAGTGTTCCATCAGGAAACCACCGAGCACGGGACCGAAGGCGGCGCCGCCCGAGGCGATGGCGGCCCACACGCCGATGGCGAACGAGCGCTCGCGGTTGTCCGTAAAGGTCAGGCGGATGATGGACAGGGTGGCCGGCATCATCAGGGCGGCGCCGATGGCCAGCAGCACGCGGGCAAAGATCAGCCATTCCGGCGCGGGCGAAAACGCGGCGCACAGCGAGGCGATGCCGAACACGGCCAGGCCGGCGAGGAAGACGGGTTTGTGGCCCAGGCGGTCACCGAGGGTGCCCAGGCCGGGCAGCAGGCCGGAGACGACCAGCGCGTAGACGTTGATGATCCACAGTTTTTCGGAAGCGGACGCTTGCAGGTCGCGCGTCAGCGCGGGCAAGGCGGTGTAGAGCACGGTCATGTCGACCACGATCAGGAACAGGGCGCTGGAGACGATGGCCAGCGTCAGCCATTTTTTCATTGGATGCATAAACAACTCATGGATTGTAGTGTAACTTTTAACAACTATCGGTATGGATGAACTTGGTGCTGCGCAAATATTTGCGTTCCAGGCTGCCACGGGCCTGGGCTGGGCGGGGGCGGCGGGCGTCAGCCACGGTCGCCATCCTGGTCATCCACGGCGGACGTCACCGCCGGCACGTCGAGTTCGCGCAGCATGACGACGGACACCTGCTTGAAGCCGCGCCCCTGGAAGAAGGCCTGCGCCGTCAGGTTGTGCGCGCCGCATTCGAGGAACAGCCGGGCGATGCCGTGGCTGCGCAATTCGCCGGCGATCCACTCCACCAGCAGGCTGCCGATGCCGCTGCCCCGCACGGACGGCAGCAGGACCAGGTCGTCCAGCGCGGCAAACGATTTCGAGGCGCGCTGGCGCGTGTCGATGGACACCAGGGCCATGCCGACGATGGCCTCGCCCGCCGTGGCCACGGCCAGCAGGGTCGAATCGCCATGCTCCCAGTCATGCGACAGGGCGGCGCGGATTTCGCCACGTATGACTTCCGGCAAGTCCGCGCGCCAGTTGCCGGGCGCATCGGCGCGTTCGCCCTGCAGCTCCGAATGGGAAATGTAGTCGGCGCTGACGTTGTCAAGATAGAGCTTGCACAGCGCATCTTCGGCGGTGGCGTCGTGACACCAGCTGAAGCTGATGGCAGGGGTAGGGACTTGAGCGTTTTTCATGGCGGATCTCGTGTTGTTGAAAATGTAAATGCATTTTATGTCGCCCCTGAATGGCATTCAAGTTAAAATCCATCTGTAAAACAGATAGGTGGATGCCATGCAATGGACTTTGGAACAAATGCGCTACTTCGAGGCGGCCGTCGCGGCCGGTTCTTTCTCGGGCGCGGCGCGCCGGCTGGGCCGCGCGCAATCGGTGGTCAGCACCTCGATCGGCCTGCTGGAAGCGGAATTCGGCGTGGAACTGTTCGACCGCTCGCGCCGCAGCGCCGTGCTGACGGAAGCGGGCAAGGCGATGCACCTGGAAGCATGCGAACTGCTGCGCCAGGCCGAGCGCCTGCAACTGCGCGCCCAGCTCCTGAGCGCCGCGCCCGAGGCGCAGCTGACCCTGGCGCTGGACGAAGCCCTGCCCTACCTGGCCATCAGTACCCTGGTGAAGGAACTGGCGGCGCGCTACCCGGCGCTGGAACTGGTCATGCTCAACGCCACGGCGTCCGAGGTGGCGCAATACGTGGAGCAGCAGCAGGCCGACGTGGCCTTCCACTTCGACCGCGGGCCCATCTCGCCCGTGCTGGAACAGCAGCACATCGGCAGTGTGGCGCAAGGCGTGTTCGTCGCCAAGGGGCACCCGATGGCGCACGGCCAGGAAGTGAGCCGCAACGAGCTGACCCGCTACCGCCAGCTGATCATGGATTCCGAACTGAACCGCGAACACGCCTTCAGCCCCGCCGTCTGGTTTTCCGACAGTTTCTACAGCATCGCGGAAATGGTCGCCGACGAGCTGGGCTGGGCCATCCTGCCCCTGAACATCGCCAATTACGACAATTACAAGGGCTATCTGCAGGAAGTGCCCTGCCCCGCCCTGGCCTTATCCAGGCTGCCCGTGCGGCGGCTGTCGATTCATGGCAAGAAGCTCAGCGAGACGAGCTTGTGGCTGACGACCCGGCTGGCGGAACTGCTGGCGGACGGGCCGCGGGGGTGAGGCGTGCCGCGGCCCTACGGGTAATGACATGAAGGAAAGCCGGCGCGGGCATGTTGATGGCATGGCAACGGCATCTTGCAAAATGTTTATTGATGTTAAGGTTACCGGTCGATATTGCCCCTGAAAAAAGTGAAGACAAACCGCCCATGCGTTATTTTTCTTCCCCACATGGTGAACAACTATTATTAATGCCTGGCGCCGCTGCCGGCATTCAGCCTGCACGGCACGGCGACATCGATATGACAGCGAGAAGGAATACGGCATGGACTTCAATTGGCATGGCGGCGTCATCACCCGGAAAACCAGTGTTGACGCCCACTATAAAAACACGCAGAACGTCAGGCGCTTCCTGCTTGCCCAGTGCGGGCCGCAATTCAAGTTCGACCGGGATTTCATGGCCTGGACACGCGATGGCGCTGCCAAGACCATGGGCGATGTCGCGGATGAATGGATGCGTCGGCGTGGCATGTCCACGCACGGGTACGCAGAGAGGAATGCGTAGATGCCCATGATGCACTCTGCCGTCGTCGCCAGCTGGCTCGCCATGGCCAAGGACGATGCCGTGGTGATCGATCCTGACGACATCAATCACGAAGCCATGAGCAATATGTGGCGCTTTTCGCCCACGGACGAGGAAACGCCGCACGTAGCGGCGGCGGATATCGTCGAATTCATCGGCCAGGTGATCGCGGCACGCAGCAGCGCGCTCGCTGGCGAGGCGATGCTGTTCTATTGCTGGCACGATGCGCAATGCCGCCAGTTGCGCTTCAGTCTGGTATCGCGCTCGCACGGGCGGCTGCCGTTTCGCCGCGAGGTGCGTGCAACGCAGGACGTGTCCCTGATCGCCGAGCGCGTGGTCAACGGGGACTGGCGCAACGCGCATTTCATGCAAGACCCGTCGGAGGACGCCGATGGGCAGGAGGCAGCGCCGTTCATCCTGCCCGTGTTTGTCTTCCCCGTGCCGCAGGCATCCCCCGCCTGACTCCCCGCCGGAGCGCTTTTACGCGAGGAAACGCGCGGGCCGGCACGCCTGCAGGGCTGATGCCGGCTGGCCGTCGACGATTTCCCCGCTGGCCAGCTGGCCCACGATGGCTGCCAGCACGACGCCCGGATGCATGACGCACGCATACACGCCTTCCACCTGCGGCAAAAAGCCGATGACGGGCACGCCGTCAACGGGCATGGGGCGCAGGCCGATGGCGGCGAAGTCCGGCGCGATGGCCTCGGCGCCCTCCAGTTCCGCCCGGATGGCGCTGGCCGTGCGCCGCGCCATGGCGGCGGGCTGATGGTCCGGCGCATCGTCCACATAGTCTTCCGCCGCCAGCAGGGTCCCGTCTTCGGCTTGCCGCACTTCCATCGCATGGCTGGAAATGATGCCGCGCACGAGGCCGGGCGGCGCCTGGTAGCGCAGGAAGATGGCGGGCGAGGCGTGGATGGGCAGGCTGGCGCCCAGCTGCGCGGCCAGGCTGGCCGTGCCCGTGCCCGCTGCCAGCACGACCACGTCCGCCGCGATGACGCCGGCGGCCGTTTCCACGCCCGTCACCCGCGTCCCCGAAACGGCAAATTCCTGCACGGGCGTGCGCGTGAGCACGGTCGCGCCCAGCGCCCGGGCCGCCGCCAGCAAGGCGTGCGTGGCGGCAACGGCGTCGAGGGCGCCCTGCTCCGGCTCGTGGACGGCCTGTTGCGGCGCTTGCCGCAGCTGCGGTTCCAGCTGCGCGATGCGCGTCCGGTCAATCAGCCGGGACTGCGGCGACGTGCGCCCGTCCTGCGTGCCATACGACAAGGCGCCATGCCAGCGCACGTGCAAGCCGGGCACCTGCGCTTCCAGCCGCCGGTAGGCGGCGATGGCGCCGCCGCGCAGGGCTGCAATCGGGTCCGGCCCTGCGCAGGAGGTGTTAATCCAGGCGAAAGACGTGGCCGTCACGCCGGACGCGATATCGCCCGCCTCGACCACGGAGACGCGCGCGCCCCTGGCGGCCAGGTGATAGGCGAGCGACGCGCCGACGATGCCGGCGCCGATGACGATGATGTGGCGGGGCTGCTCACTCGTCATGGGAAGAAACCCTGTCGTTCGCGGGAAACGGCGCCAGGCCAGCCGCGCGCACGTCCAGCGCATAGGCATGGCCATCGACAGCCTTGCCTGCCACCATGGCAAGCTGCGGTACGGGCGCTTCCAGCACGAAGCCGCAGCGCTCCAGCACGCGGATGGAGGCCCCGTTGCCGTCGATGGCGTAGGCGCACAGGCGTTCCAGCCGCCATGCATCGTGCGCCAGGGCGATCAGATGGCGCAGCGCGGCCGTGGCGAGGCCCTTGCCCGCCTGCCGCTGCCCGATGCGGTAGCCGACTTCGGCCGTGCCTGTGGCCACATCGATATCCTTCAGGTTGGCGCGCCCGAGCAGCACGCCGTGTTCGTCAAGCAGCACGCAGGGATGCAGGCGGCCCAGCGCATGCTGCTGCAGGAATTGCCCGATGTGCGCGGCGATGCCTGCCGGGCTGTAGAAATCATCGGGGCGCGGGTCGATATGGCGTTCGAACCAGGCGCGGTTGGCTTGCTCGAAGGTCAATAGCTGGCTGGCGTCGTCGGGGCGCAGGGTACGTATCGTCAAGTGGCTCATGTACGGGCTCAGCCTGTAAAGAAAGCATGAGTCTAGTGAGGTGCGGCCGGGTCCGTCAATCTTGATTCGGACAATCCATATGAAGAGGGACAAACGGAGGCAAACGCTACAATGGCGCCATGCACAACGACCTCTCTGCCCTCGACGCGGCGCGCCTGCTGGGCGTCAGCCTGCCGACCCTGTATTCCTATGTCAGCCGGGGCTTGCTGGCCTCCGCCAGCAATGGCGCATCGCGCCGCAAGCGCTACCCGCGCGAGGACGTGCTGCGCCTGGCAGCGCGGAAAAATGACGCGAAGCGGGGCGGCCAGGCGGCCACGGCCGCCATGCACTGGGGCTTGCCCGTGCTGGAAACGCAGATTTCCCACATTTTCGATGGCCGGTTGCTGTACCGGGGCTGCGATGCGGCGCAACTGGCCGCGCATGCGACGCTGGAAGCGGCCGCCGGCCTGCTGTGGGACGATGGCGCCGCCGACTATTTCCAGCACGACCAGTTTGCGCTGCCGCAAGGCCGGCTGCAGTCCATCCTGGCTTGCGCACCAGATGCGCCGCCCCTCGCGCGCGCCATGCTCGTCCTGCCGCTGCTGCCCCAGTGCATGTCCATGCCCATGCACGCGCCGGCGGACATGCTGCGCTGCGGCCCCACGCTGATGCGCGTGCTGGCCGCCGCCCTGCTGCGAACGGCACCGTCCGTCTTGCCCCTGCACCGGCAGCTGGCCCAGGCGTGGCAAGCCGACCCGGCCCAGGCCGAGCTGCTGCGCGCCGCGCTGGTGCTGCTGGCCGACCATGAATTGAATGCCTCGACGTTCGCCGTGCGCTGCGTCGCCTCGACGGGCGCCAGCCTGCCTGCCGCATTGGGCGCCGGACTGGCGGCCCTGTCCGGCCATAAACACGGCGGCGGCAGCGCCGCGGCCCGGCGCATGCTGAGCGCGGCGCTGGCCGCCTCAGACGCCAGGGATGCCATCGGCAACTTTTACACGGCCACCGCGCCGGCATGCGCCGGCTTTGGCCACCCGCTGTATCCGCACGGCGACCCGCGCGCCGCGCATCTGCTGGCCATCCTGTCGGCGATGGCGCCCGGCTACCCGCAGCTGGACGCCATCCTGGCCGCATGCGCCACGGCGAGTGACTTGCTCGAAATAAAACCGAATGCCGATCTGGCGCTGGCGGCCATGGAGCTGGCCTTCGGCTGGCCCGAGGGCGCGGGCATGAGCGTATTTGCCCTGGCCCGCTCGGCAGGCTGGATCGCCCATGCCGCAGAGCAGGCGGCCAGCGCGGCGCTGATACGGCCACGCGCCCGCTATATCGGGCGCCACCAGCGGGACTAGCACACCACGCTTGATTTATTACGCATACGTAGTAGTATACTCCGCATGCGTATCAATTCACCCTCCCCAGACCATCCCGACACGGCAGCGGCCTGCCCGCTGGGCGAGCGTTCGCCGCGCCTGTTCAACCTGCTCAGCCTGGCGCGCCAGAACCTGTTCCGCTCGGCCGATGCCGTGTTTAGCAGCGAACTGGGCTTTTCCGGCACGCAAGTCGTCGCCCTGTTTGCCCTGAAGGGCGAGGAAGGCTGCCAGCTGAAGGATCTGGGACGGCAATTGCAGCTGAAAAATTCCGCCGTCACGGGCCTCGTGGCGCGCATGGAAGAAAACGGCTTGATCGTGCGCGGCCAGTCCGCGAAAGATGCGCGCGCCGGCACCCTGCACATGTCGCCCAGGGGCGCCGAGGTGCTGGCCGCCGCCCTGCCCCTGCTCGACAGCCTCAACGAGCAGTTGAAAGCCGGTTTCAGCGAGGAAGAGCTGGCCATCGTCGCCCGCTTCCTGCTGCACGCCTCGCGCCTGCGTTTTGCGCAGGACGTCTGACCCATCCCCACATCACCACCACAGGAGTTATCCATGCACCCCAACGACATGACCGGCTTGCAACTGATGCAAGCTTTCGCGCAAGGCCTGTTTCCCCGGCCCGGCATTTCAAAAACCATGCCCATGGATGCGCAGACGGTCGAGCACGGCCGTGTCATCTTCACGGCCACGGCGAATGAAAACCACACCAATCCCATGGGCGGCGTGCACGGCGGTTTCGCCGCCACCGTGCTCGACACGGTCACGGGCTGCGCCACGCACACGGTCTTGCCGGCCGGCGAAAGCTACGGCACGACGGACCTGAACATCAAGATGTGCCGTCCCCTGCCCTTCAACGTGACGGTCTACGCCGAAGGCAAGGTCATCAATGCAGGCCGCAACCTGGTCATTTCCGAAGGCACGATCCGCGACGAAGCCGGCAAAGTGTACGCGCACGCGACGGCCACCTGCATGATCATCCGCCCGTCCGAGCGGGAAAAAGCGGCCGCATGATACGCATCGGCAGCATCGCGCAAGCCTGGCAGGTGCTGCAAGCCATCCCCGAATTCGACCAGCGGCGCAGCCTGGCGCAGCTGCGGGAGCGGCTGCCCGCCGGCGCGCTGGTGCTCATCGCGGAAGCGGATGGCCAGCCCGTGGGCTGCAAGCTGGGGTATGCCGCCGCCGATGGTTCTTTATACAGCTGGCTCGGCGGCGTGTTGCCCGCGCAGCGCAAGACGGGCCTGGCGCAGCGCCTGCTGGAAGCCCAGGAAGCGTGGGCCGATGAGCACGGTTTCCCCGCCATCACCGTCAAATCGATGAACCGCTATCCCGCCATGCTGCGCTTGCTGATCCGCAATGGATACCGTATCCGGCTGGTGGAGCACTTCGGCGACCCGGCCAGGGAGCGTATTCATTTCATCAAAGCATTCCCCTGGAACGCCTCGTAAAATCATTTTCCCGTCTTTCGCTTTTCAAAAGAGTAACAATGCCATACACTGAGCCGTTCTGGCCTTCCGCTATCGGCCAAGGGCAGATATTCGATGCAACTAATGTTTTGAAAATTCTTTTGCAATTATAGAGTTTGATTTTAAGAAATTATATGATACGTAAAATCTATGGCCATTTTGTTTTTCCCAAGCTGGAGAGCTGGATCAGTAAAATCATGGCTAGCCGCCAAGGTTATGAAAGTTTCAGAATTTTAGGAAACAATATGTCCCCAACCTTGAAGTCGGGGCAATTGATCCGGTTTCTGCCGCTTCAAGAGGAAAAGATTGTAGCTCGTGGTGAAGTCGTCGTGATGCGAAGCAGTAAATTCGGTAAAGATCTGATTCCTTCCAGAGTGGTGGGAATTGCAGGGGACAAGGTAGAGTTGATCGATGCGGGGTTATACATAAACTCCGAAAGCGTATTTGAATTCTATCTAAACAAGGATACTGCGCAGACTGAATATTCATTAAATTATGGGCCAACGGTCATACCCACTGGTTTTGTGTTTGTCTTGGGTGACTGTCGGGATATCAGCAAAGATAGTCGTTATTTCGGCCCATTTGAAATGAATGAAATTGCCGGAAAATTAATCCTTCCAGCCGAGGTTTAAGAATATATTCCACGGCTATGTAAGCAATAATTTAATTGCGTGGCATGCCAACTTCTGCTGTGGGGCGGCACGCACCAACGACAGAAAACGGTCTATCGTGTTGAAAAAGTCGAACGGCAACATTTTCAGGAGGAGGCAGACCTCCAATCAGTCGCTGTTCGTTCAATAGCGGCGCTACTGGCCAGTCCAGGTTGGCAGGATTTCTATCTTAACGTCAAGGTAGCTATGTTTTTTAAGGCAATCGGCAAGAAGCAGTCATTCCCTGGCGGCCTAACATGCCTGGCGCTGTAAAGTGCCGCGCGCTTGCCGGGCAGTTTCCGCTTCGGCTGGAACAACAGCGCGGAGAAGAGCTCATGCTGATGCCTTCTCCACGCAAAAAATCAGTTACTTAAAACCCCTGTCAAAACCTGCTGCGCGTCGGGACAGGCGGCCTGCGATGCTCACCGTACCTTCGTACGGTTGCGCTTCTTAGCCACCTCTCCCTTCCGCTCGCTATGGTTTTGTTAGGTATTGTTAGGTATTGTTAGTGTTGCAAGTTTCCAGTCGCATCAGGCTGCAGCCAGCCCAAAGCGGCATCTCCCGGATCGGGCAAGAATTCAACAACAGGACGTCATTACGATGAATCAGTATTGTGGGACCCTATTAGCCGTCATAGTGACCAGTGCGCTCTACGGATGCTCCGCCTCTCAACCCGAAGCGGCGCCTGTCCCTTTTGCCAATGTTGCACCGTGGGCCGCTGATGTGAATAAAGCCCCGCAGTACACATTCCCAGGCGAAGAAAACTTACGCCTCCCCTTGCCGAGCGATACAGGCGTGGCATGGGACGAAATTTCTCATCGAGGCGATATGAGATGGGACTGTCGCGCAGTGCCAAGCGGTAAATTCGTTATGAACTCCCTGTGTGCGAACGAGCCCAAGGTCGATTCACGATGGCCCGGGACAGCGCCACCCCCAGGTTGGGACGGCATGGTTCATTTAGACTGATCCAAAGCAGAAAGTGACTTTATGGCAATAATGTGGCGAAAGGTTGGTTGGATGAATACCCTGGTGAACGTCCGCAATGGGGCGGAACCTGGCAACGACGGCAACCGGCCATTAGCGGACCACATTCGAATAGCGATTGACAGGAAGATTTAGGTGTAAAGAATATGGCGACCTGCGATTCAATTAAGTTTAAAAACACATCTGGGACCGAGCTTATACTTGTGATTGAGCCTTGGGCTGTCGAGTTTCGACTTCCAATGGATTCAAGTTGCGAAGTGGTTTCTGTCGGAGGTGTCGCCCCGTCCGACATGGAGCTAGAAATACTGGATGACCGAGTTGTTTTCTTTGTCAACACATCGGGGGCAATATACGAATACTGGCAAGACGGGAAGCTGGCAGGCTGAAGACGGCCAGAAGCGGACCTTGCCTCAATCGAGTCCTCCCCTAACAAAAATAATTGCCTCTTTATGCATATTACTCTCCCGCTCATCCTGCTGTTGTCCGTATCCAGTTCCGTCATGGCGCAATCCGACACGGAACAGCCCCCTCCCGTACCAACGCAACAAGTGACTGTGGCGGGTAGCAGAGATCCGGACTGGAAACCGTACCGGAAAATGCTCGATGGTATAGATGCGTTCGACCACTACCATTCTCTGGCGCCGCAAGCCCAGCTGAAATTTATTTTACGCCCGCAACAGCCTCGGCTGACGGCATCCGATCTCAAACTTCGCATCGTCGGGGATACAGTGAACATCGAGGTTCCGATTGCAGCCGACCTGACTTTCTCGGTCCCCCGCGACGAGTCGGCAGCAAAAGATGATGCCGATCTCCGGCTCAGCACCAAAAAGGGATTATTCCGTTGGCGGCCTGACATCCATACCGCTGGCATCCCTGTCGGAACAAGGCGCCTGGGTGATCTGCGCCTGGAATGCGAGGTGCGATGGGCCGTCGACAAATTTGACGCCTCGTTGATCAAGCTGGCCTATCTAGTCCCTCTAGGCGGAGTTTGTCATACATCAAGAAGCCGGGTTTTTTATTCGTCTGACGCCCCCATAACGGGTGCGACGCTGGTGTCGGGTTCGCGCCGCGAAAGGCTTCCGGCAGAGCGTCTGGATGCAAAGGACCGCGCGCGTTATGCACCACCGCTGCATGATCAAAGCTGGCCGGATGACACGCTCGTGGAATTTGAGTTCGCGATGCCGAATGACGCCACCGCGGCCGATACGGTGAAAAATTGAGACTGGCGTGGCCAATGTCGTACGAAAACTTCCGCAATCCTGACGCTCAGGTCGAACAACCCGCAGCGATATTTAAGTTCAGGAGCGCTAAGTAATCGTCAGGAAATTATTGTGAAGTTATGACGAACAGAACCGGATGCTATGCAAGGCGCCAAGTGCGACGCAGTGCGAGCACTGCGAGCAGTTGGCAACACAGCAGAGCGCCGGTTATGGAAGTCAGAAATCACAAGAATTTATTGGGGGTTACTTAACTGATATCGGCCGGAAGCGGCCCGGCACGAAAAAATGAGGAAATAATTTGAAGCCATTGCGACACCAGTCGTTTTTGATACGCCTTATCTACGCCATTTGTTTAGCCGGTGCTTTCTATAATCATGCGAGGACGGTTGCCGTCCATGGCCTGGATTGGGATTACGGCGGCTTGCCTGTGTTCGTGTGCTTTTTTTGGACTGGATTGACATTCGTCGACGCGTTCGCTGTCATTTTACTGATGCTTAAGCCCAAACTCGGCCTGAGCCTCTCAGCCGCGATTATCGTGTGCGATGTCGCCATCAACTCCTGGGTCGGATTGACATACGGCATTGACATCGCATCATTTGTTGCACAAGCGCTGTTCTTGGTATTCGTGATGTCGACAATTGGCGTTGCCTGGCGTGCTGAGTCACGTAGGGCGCTTGGTCAGCAGGCCTGAGCATAAGCAGCTTAGCGCCAACGGCGGCTTTGGGGCGGAGTCTGCCAACGACAGCAGCCGGCGAGAAGCATGCATTCTGAAAGAGTCTGGTTCTGCCAGTCTCTTGAGCACGTTGTTAGTCCGTTGCCGAATGCGCGTAGCTGATGATGCGCGAGACACGCCATTGCTTGCCATCCTGCTGCCAAATATGCATGAATTTCGCCACCGTGGTCAATTTCTCCGGCTTACCCGGTAGCGTTCTATAAAAATTATGCGTACCGATTTCAACGGCCCCATAGTTTTTAATCGGATAGACTTCAAGACTAGCCCTTACCAATTCTCGCCGCAATTCACCGTTCTTCGATTGCTCGGCGCAGCGCATTTTCAAGCCTTCCGCCTGAGAAGCTGCCGACAGCATGAGGCCACCTTCATCATGGTAGAACTCGACATCTGGAGTCAGGTAATTTGTAAAGGTAGCTATATCACAAGTATTGAAAGCACTGAACAAAGCTTCGTCCATGTGTTCTATTTGTTTTTTTAACTGCTCCGGTGCTTTTGAAAAGGATTGCGGATGCGTCGTTTCATTCGAGGTGGAGCAAGCGGCGAGAGCGGCGACCGACACCAGAACAAGGAAAGGGCGCACGGATACAAATTTCCACATAAGTTGGTCCTTTTAGAAATGGATGAAACGTTTCCACGGCTATTCGCCATTATTTGCTCAGACTAATTTTATGGAAAATTTGGCATGATTGATGAAAAATGCGACGGACTGCATTAATTGGGGTATGAGTTGCATCCAGAGTTTTTTAGCGTAGAGTCGCTGTACCTGCCATCTAATCCAGGTACTCTACAGCGAGCTTACGCCGCATACTAGCGACCGCTTCGGGGCCTAAGCGGACATGCAACGCCATGGTGCAAGCATCGGCCTGGCCATCCCTTTCGCCGCCGTAGCGATGCCAGCACGGTGCAGGCGGCCGCCTCACCTCACCGGCTTGCTCTTCGCCTTCAACAAGCTGCCCGCCGCATTTTCCTCGAAACGCCCCGCCTCCTCGATATAGCCATGCACGGTGCCATCGTGGCGCCAGCCGCCCTGGCGCTTGATGGCCTGGAAATCGGCGCCGGCCCGGTGCGCGCTGGTGGCCATGCCGCGGCGCAGGCTGTGGCTCGATAATTCCGGCACGTAATCGAGCCCCGCCAGCCGGGCGCAGCTTGCCAGGATGGTGTTGATGCTGCTCGCATGCAGCGCTTTCATGCTCACATGGCCCCATTGATTAACGGTGCGCAATAGCGGCCCCGTGCGGATGTGCGCCGCGTCCAGCCAGGCGCGCAGGGCCGTGGCTGGGCAGCACACGCCGTCGCCGAAGGGAATCGCCTTGACGATGCCCTCCCCCAGCTGGTCCGTTTTCGAGCGGGGCAAGGTGATCACCAGGCCCTGTTTTTCCCAGCGCACGTCTTCCACCGTCAATCCTGCCAGTTCGCTGCGCCGGAAACCGCCAAAAAAGCCCAGCTGCAGCAAGGCGCTGTCGCGCAAGGCTTTCGTCGTGCCCAGCGCGTGCAATTTCGCCACGATGGTTTCCAGGTCTTCCAGCGGCAGGGCCTTGGCCTTCTTTTTCGGCTTGCCATGCAGGCGCGCGATGCCGGCCAGCGTCTTGCGCACGGTGGGCGTGGATGCGGGGTCGGTAAAGCCCTGGTACACATGCCACTGCGACAGGGCCGTCAGGCGCAGTGCCAGGGTGCGGGCGTTCAGGCTGTCCGCGTACGCTAGCAGGTAGCGGATGACGGCGGACTCGTCGGCGGGCAGCGCCCCGCCCCACGCCTGGAAGTGGCGGATGGAGGAACGGTAGGTGCGGCGCGTGTTGTCCGACGTGGCGGCAGCGAGAAACGCCTGGTGGCGCGCGGCCAGCTCGGCATCGATCAGGGCGCCGTGTAACGGAGCCACGGCCATGGCGGCATTTTTCGGCACGGCGGCGCCGCGTTTGGAAAGGGGCAAATCGGGCATGGAATGGCTGAAATCGGGCTGGTGTACCGGGAAATACGCAGAATACCATGCAAACCACCCCCATAACACGCGATAAGCGATCTTATCGCACCTTATATATCTCAATAATCATGAAAATTTATATCGTAATATTATGCGATATTACGTATCATGTAATACGTTACTAAATTTCGTTCATAGGTGATTTCATGGCCCGCACCGGCATTCTGTACTCTGATGTTATGAAAGCAGCCCAAATCGTCGCTGCCGATGGGCGCAATCCCACGGTCGACAGCGTGCGCGAAGCGCTGGGCAGCACGGGCAGCAAGAGCACCATCGCGCCCCTGCTCAAGCGCTGGAAGGAAGAGTTCCAGGGCGCGGGCGCCGTGAAAACGGAGGCGGGCTTGCCGGCTGAACTGATGGAGGCGATGCGCGGCGTCTATGACAAGCAGCAGCGCGACGTGGCGCAGCAGCTGGAAACGGGCATGCAGCAGCACCGCGCGGAACGCGACGCGGCCTTGGCGCAATTGAAGAAGACGGAAGCCGAACGGCTGAAATTGACGGAGGCGCGCGCCGCCCTCACCCAGGAATTGCGCGCCACGCAGCACGCGCTGGCGCAGCTGAAGGAAGAACACCATTTCCGCGCCGTCACCCTGGCTACCTTGCACAGCGACAACGCGGGCCTGACGCAGCGCCTGGCCGACCGGAGCGAGGAAATCGCCGCCCTGAACCGCCAGCTGGCGCAGGTGCGCTCGCAGTTCGACCATTACCAGGAAGCGGCGGCCGCCCAGCGCAGCGAGGAACGGGCCCAGGCGCAGCAGCGGATCAGCGGGCTGGAGCAGGATAACGCCCAGATGCAGCAGCGCCTGCAGGGTCAGCAGGCGACCCTGGTGCAGCAGGACATGCGCCTGGCCCAGCTGCAGGCGGAGCAGACGCGCCTGTCCACGGAGGCGGCCGCCGACCGCGACGCCCTGGCCACCGTGCGCCCCGAGCGCGACCAGTTCGAATTCCAGTACCTGCAGGCGGCCGCCTCCGCCGACGCCCTGCTGGCCAAGCTGGATACGGCCTTGCAGGCGCTCAACGATGCGCGCGTGGCGCTGGCCGCGCAGGACAAACAGCTCGACTTGCTGGCGGAAAATGCGCAGGCGTCGCAGCAAAAAATGGAAACATTGGCGCAGGAGCGCGACGGCTTGCTGCGCGAACATGCGGGCATGGCAGCACGCCTGGCCCTGCTCATGGACAGGCAGGAACAGCGCGGCGCCTGAGCCGGCAAGGAACGCGATATCGGCGATGCCCGCCACGCGACGCGTGACGGCGCCGCCCTGGCAACGCCGCGATGCGGCAGCGTTCAGCGCACGGCCCGCTGCCCGCCGGCACGCAGCGCGCGTACAAAAAGCAGTGAATGCCCGGTGCCACCGGAAGTGTCACGTTTCCCATCACCCCAGCGTGGCCAGGCTGGTGCCGCCAAGCCCATGGCGGGCGCTGGCGCAGGGGCGCGCCCTGGCCGGCGCGCCATCGGCGCGCTACAGGCGGCGGTTCAGCACGCTGTCGATATCGTGGGTTTTCAGTTCCACCTGAAGTGTGCCATCCTGCAGCCAGTAGCCGTCGCTCCCCTGTTCCAGGGCATCCATGTCCAGCGTGCCCAGCGCTGGCGGAATGGCGCCGGCGAGCAGCCGGGCCGCGTCGTCCCACGCCGCATACAGCAGTTTCAAGTACCAGCCGTCGTCGTGGGCAAAGGCGAGGAAGCGGCCGCGCAGGGCCGGCAGCGGCGCGCGTGCGCCCTGGTGGTCGAGCATCGCGGCCACGTCCCCATCCAGGCAGGCCGGCCGCCGGCCGTGGCAATCCGCCTGCCAGTCGGCCCAGGCATGGCTGCCCCAGGCGTGCATGTCCTCGCGGGCCAGGGCAGGCAATTGCTGCGACGCCAGGGCCTGCCAGGCGGCAGCTTGCCTGGCCGTTCCCGCGCCGCCCCTGCGCAGGACGATGCCGCCGGACCCGGCCAGGGCCGGAATGACATCCCTGAATTCCAGGCCGGAAGCGACCAGCATGCGCTCGGCCGGCTCGTGCCAGATGTACAAATACTGCCTCACGGGGCGGACCGCTTCGGCTTTGGCGCCGTATTCAGCGCCACGGCGGCGCGGATCAGGGCCTTGAATGCCGCGGCGTCGAGCCGTGCCCCTTCGTGCAGGTCGATGGCGCGGCGCGTGTTGCCGTCCAGGCTGGCGTTGAACAGGCCGGCCGGATCGGGCAAGGAGGCGCCTTTGGCGAAGGTGAGCTTGACGGCCTGCTTGTAGGTCTCGCCCGTGCAGATGATGCCTGCGTGCGACCACACGGGCACGCCGCGCCATTTGACTTCCTCGACCACGTCCGGGTCCGCCTGGTGGATCAGGGCGCGCACGGCGGCCAGGGTCGTCCCCCGCCAGTCCGCCAGCGAGGCGATCTTCGCGTCGATCTGGCTGGCGGCAGGCACGGCGTCCTGCCCCCCTTCATCGGGCGGCAAGCCCGCTTCTGCTTTTTTCATGCTTTAGCTCTCCTTGACTGCGCCCTCGCCTTGCCGCCCCGGTGCGGCCATGCAGGCAGCAAGCGAGTCGATGAACTCGCTCCGCAGCGCCTCGTACTGGGCATCCGTCGCGAAGTCGCGGGGATCGGCAGGCTGGTTCAGCAGGTAGGCGGTGGCCACCGTGCCGCTGGCGGCATGCAGCAGTGTATACATGCCGATGACGCCCGGCGAGTGCGCGATGCTGGCGTGATTCAATCCTAGCACTTCCACGTCATCGCGCGTGTCCGTTTCCAGCGGCCGCTGTTGCGGCAGCCTGGCCTTGGCGCTCATTTCCTCCATCTGCGCGACGATGGTGGCGCGGTCGGCGGCAAAGCTGCCAGCGGCGCTGCGCTCGATCTTCACGTTCGCGATGGGCAAGCTGCTGCTGCGAAACAGCATCAGCCGGTAGCCATCGGCCGTCGATACCTGCCGCTCCCCCGCCGCCAGATCGACGGTGCGCGTCGTCGCGCCGGCCGGCAGGCGGTCCTGCGTCCGGGCCTGGAACTGGCCCCGCTGGATGCACCGGGCCAGCGGCGCCAAAGGGTCGGCAGCGCGGTCCTGGGCGTGGGCGCCCAGCGCGACAAGGAGCAGGGGAATGGCAAGCAAGGGGCGGTGTGTCATGGGGCAACATCCTTCATGGGGTCAGCGTGCGGGGAGCATACCCGTCCGCATTGCCAGAAGGCAAATGTTTCATGGTCATTGAGTTGCCATCCCCTACATCGCCATGTTCTTAATATGAACTTCACCTGGCTTGCGTAGCATTCAGGCTGGCAAGGCACTCATTGTGCAGCGCCTGCCATTTCCGGGTGGACCCATGACTGACATTGCTATCAATTCGCGCGCGCGCCACGGCGCCGCCCTGCCGCGCCCCGCCAGCGGCCACCGCCTGAAGGCGGCGCTGGGCGCCCTGTTCTTTCCCCGCCAGCGCACGCGCTGGCAGGCATTCCTGGACAGCATGCCAGGCCTCGGTTCCCTGGCCCAGCTGCATCCTTGCCTGCGCTTCAAGATCTACCGCCCTTACGCCTCGCGCCAGCTGGGCTGCGCGGCGCGCCTGGCCTTGCTCGAAGGCCATTACCGCTTCCTGTGGCAGGCCGGCGCCCGCGCGCTGGTGGAGCGGGCGGCGCGCCAGCCCCTCGTGCTGGCCGCCTTCGCTGGGAAGGATGGGGCGCTGTACCGCCTGCAGCTGACGGCCATCCACGACAGCTACCGCGAAGGCGAGCTGTGCCTGCGCCTGACGCGCGACGGCCGGCCCCTGTATCTGGCCAGCTTCCTCTTCCTGCCACGCGCGGACGGCGTGTCCCTGCAGCTGGGCGCCCTGCAAGGCTTGCGCTCGGAAGCGGGCAGGCTGGCCGTCAGGGAAGCGACGCGGGCCCTGCACGGCTGCCGGCCGAAAAACCTGATGGTCACGGCCCTGCGCGATGTGGGCGATTTTTTCGCCTGCAATAATGTGTTTTTGATCAGCAACGACAACCGCATCGCCCTGAATGCGCGCCGGCGCCGGCATATCGCCGCCGACTACGACCAGGCGTGGCAGGAATTGCATGCCTTGCGCATGCGCGACGGCAATTATTACCTGCCCTGTACGGCGTACAGGGCGCCCGACCTGGCCGCGGTGCCGTCGAAAAAGCGCGCCGACGCGCGGCGGCGCGGTGAATTGCTTCAATGCATGACGAATGACATGCGCGCGCAGCTGGCCGCACTGCTGCACGCGCCGGCGGCCATGCCAAGTACGCCATCTTGCCAAAACAGCCATCCTGGCGGCGAAGATGCTATGCTTTCTTTTTATCAACAACCAACTTGACGGAACCGACGATGCCCCCACGCCTGCGCACCCTGCTGCTCCCCATCCTGTCCCTGTCCGGCGCCGCCGCCCTGGCCGCGCCCACGCTCGATGCCGCCGTGCGCGAGCGGGCGGAAACACTGGTGCGTGACGGCAAGCACGCGAGCCTCGTCATCGCCGTGATCGACGGCAATGACAGCGCCGTCTACGGCTTTGGCCGCGCGCGGCCAGGCGACGCGGGCGTGCCCGATGCGGACACCGTGTATGAAATCGGCTCCCTGACGAAAACCATGACGGGCCTGCTGCTGGCGGACGCCGTCGTGGCGGGCAAGGCGCGCCTGGACCAGCCCGTGGCCGAACTGCTGCCCGCCTACGCCATCCCTGCCCTTGCCGGCCAGAAAATCACGCTGGGGCAGCTGGCGACGCACTTTTCCGGCCTGCCGCGCCTGCCCGCCAACCTGGCGCCGGCGGACATGAACAATCCCTACGCCGACTATGGCGACGCGCAGCTGCGCAGCTTTCTGGCCGGCCATGCGCTGGCGCGCGCGCCGGGCGCCGCGTATGAATACTCGAACCTGGCGTACGGCTTGCTGGGCACGGCGCTGGCCGCGCAGGCGGGCATGTCCTACGGGGACTTGCTGCAGGCGCGCCTGTTCCGCCCGCTCGGCATGGCTTCCAGCGCGGCGGTGACGCCGCCCGCCCTGCGCGCGCGCCTGGCGCCGGGCCACCTGGGCGACGGCAAGCCGGCCGCGAACTGGGACTTCCAGGCCATCGCGGGGGCCGGCGCCGTGCGCTCCAGCGCGCGCGACATGATTGCCTACATGCAATCGTACATGCGGGCCGCCGGTCCGGCGCAGCAGCTGGCCGTGCAGCCGCGCCTGGCGCTGGCCGGCGAAGGCGACGGGGACGGCGTGAAAAAGATCGGCCTGGCGTGGATGCTGGACCGGGTCAAGGGCCAGCCGCTCGCCTGGCATAACGGGCAGACGGGCGGCTATGCCAGCTTTGCCGGCTACACCCTGGATGGCAAGCGGGGCGTGGTGGTGCTGAGCAGCACGGCGCGCGAAGTCGACGCCCTGGGCATGGGCACCTTGGTGCCCGGCAGCCTGCCGCCGCTGCCGCAGGCCGGCGCGGCGCCCAAGGAAATCGCCATCGCGCCCGCCGACCTGGCCCAGTACACGGGCCAGTACGCGCTGCTGCCCACCTTTGTCCTCACCGTGCGCCAGGGGCCGGACGGCTTGCTGGTGGGCGCCACGGGCCAGCCCGAAGCGCCCGTGTATGCCAGCGCGAAGGACACTTTCTTTTACAAGGTGGTCGAGGCGCAGCTGGTGTTCCAGCGCGATGCCCGGGGCGCCATCACCGGCCTCGTCCTGCACCAGAATGGCCAGGCCATGCCGGCCACGCGCAAGCCTTGATTTTTCAGTAACCATGGCATAAAACTCAGGCAACCTTCATGTAGCGGGCCTATGCTCGGCGTTCATCCCAGCCACGTTATCCCGGGGCTGGCGTGAACTTGCCGTTCCGTTCAACTCTAGACAGGTTCCCATGACACCCACACTCGCCCTCCTTCCCCTTTGCCTGCTGGGCACGGCCGCCCTGGCCGCGCCCGTGCTGGACGATGCCGTGCGCCAGCGCGCGGAGGAACTTACGCGCAACGGCATGCATGCCAGCATCGTCATCGCCGTCATCGACGGCAGGGACAGCGCCGTCTACGGTTTTGGCCGCGCGCAGGCAGGCAAACCCGCCAAGGCGGAGGCCAAGCCGGATGCCGACACCGTCTACCAGATCGGTTCCGTCACCAAGACCATGACGGGCCTGCTGCTGGCCGACGCCGTCGCCGCAGGCAAGGCCACCTTCGACGAACCGGTGGCGACGCTATTGCAGGGCTATACGGTGCCCGCCTTCGACGGCAAGGCCATCAGCCTGCTCGACCTGGCCACGCATTATTCCTCGCTGCCGCGCCTGCCTGACAATTTCGCGCCGGCCAACCCCGCCAATCCGTATGCCGACTACACGGAAGCGAAGCAGCGGCAGTTCCTCGCCGCCTACCGCCTGCCGTACGCGCCGGGCACGAAATTTGACTACTCGAACATCGGCTACGCCGTGCTGGGCACGGCCCTGGCGGCGCGGGCGGGCAGCAGCTACGAGGCCCTGCTGCAGTCGCGCATCGCCGTGCCGCTGGGCATGCGCTCCACGTCGAACCAGCCCACGCACGGCATGCTGGCACGCCTGGCACCCGGCCACCTGCTGTCGGGCGAGCCGGCGCCCGCGTGGGACTTGAACGTGGTGGCGCCGGCCGGCGGCGTGTATTCCAGCGCGCGCGACATGGTTGCCTACTTACAAGCGTACATGTTCAAGCCCCTGCGCCCGTATGCGCTGGCCATCAAGCCGCAGCGCCCGCTGGCGCCCGGCAGCGACATCCACATCGGCCTGGCATGGCTGCTGCAGCAGCAACAGGGCCTATCCTACGCCTGGCACAGCGGCCAGACGGGCGGCTACACCAGTTACGCGGCGTTCACGACGGATGGCAAGCGGGGCGTGGTGGTCTTGACGAACACGGCCCGCAGCGTCGACGCCCTGGGCCTGTCCGCCTTGCTGCCCGGCACGCCGCTGCCGCCGCTGAAAAAGCCGCCGGCGGCCATCGCCGTGCCGCGCGCAACGCTGGCCGAATACGTGGGGGAATATCCGTCGGGGGCGGAGTTCACGCTCAGCGTCACCCTCGGCAAGGCTGGCCTGGAAGCGGCCGGCACGGGCGTCGGCTCGGCGCCCCTGTTTGCCAGCGCGAAAGACCAGTTTTTCTTCCGCGCCATCGACGCGGAACTGGCATTTACGCGCGATGCGGCGGGCAAGATCACCGGCGCCGTGCTCACGCAGGGCGGACAGGACGTCGTCCTGCCGCGCAAGCAGTAAGAGTCAAGCCGCCGGCTCGCGCATGAACCGCTCGACCCGGGCTACGAACGCCGCCCTGCTGCGCGTGCGAAATTCGCCCAGGCAGGCCTCGCTGCCGTGGACGGCCTTGCCGTGGCGGTCGTACGCCACCTTGCCCAGCTCCAGCACGAATTCGCCCTGCGGGTCGTCCTCCGGCTCGAAATGGGAATTGAAGCAGTAGCCGCTGTCGCGGCAATGCCCCCACAGCAGCAGCGCGCTGCTGAACCATTCCATGGTGTCGGGGCCGGGGTCCACCTCGAACAGGGTGTTGACGGTGATGTGCCAGCCGCCGGGCACGCGCAGCGGCTGCAGCGGATAGGGAAAACGGGGTGATCTCATGGGGCGGATGGCGCGCGGCGGCTTGCGTAAAAGGCGAGGAATTCGGCGGCCGGCAGCGCTTTGGCGAACAGCCAGCCCTGGCCGAATTCAACCTTGCGTTCCAGCAGATAATCGGCCTGGCGCTGCGTTTCGATGCCTTCGGCGACGATCAGCATGTTCAGGGTGCGGGCCATGGCGATGATGTGCGGCGTGACGCTGCTGGTGGCCGCGTCCGTGCCGATGGTGTCGACGAAGGATTTGTCGATCTTCAGGGCGTCGAGGGGCAGGTTTTGCAGGCTCGACAGGCTTGAGTATCCCGTGCCGAAGTCGTCGATGGCCACGGCGTGGCCGCGCGCGCGCGCCTTCTCGATGGTGGCGCGGGCCGCTTCCACGTTGATGAAGCCCCGTTCCGTCGCTTCCAGCCAGATCTGCTGGGCCTCGATGCCCGTGCCGTCCAGCGCCCGCTCGAGCACGTCGAGCACGCGGCCCGTCTCGATATCGCTGGCGCACAGGTTGATGGCGATGTGCAGGTCGCGGTCGGCCAGCAGCGCGGCACGCATGTCGGCGATGACGCAATCGATGACCTGGTCCGTGATGGGCAAAATCAGCTCGCCCTCCTCGGCCACGGGGATGAACAGGTCGGGCCGTATCATGCTGCCGTCGGGACGGCGCCAGCGTATCAGCGCTTCCGCGCCCACGCACACGCCCGTGTCGAGGGCGATGATGGGTTGATAATGGACAAAGAATTCGCGCCGGTCGATGGCGATGCGCAATTCGCCCATCAGCGACAAACGGCGCCGCGACAGCCACACGACGATGCCGACGATGAAGGCGGCCATCAGCAGGCCCAGCGGCAAGAGCAGCAGCTGTTCGCGCCGCAGCCTGTCGTTCAGCTTGCTGCGCGGCTCGATCATGACGGCCGTCAAGCCGTCGCGGTACAGGATGGCATGGATGCTGCCGTCGGGCACCGTCCCGGCCGCCGCGGGCAAGCCGGCGAGCAAGGCCTGCACCTGCGCGGGGTCGGGATGGTGCAGGGTGTCGAGCACGCCCTGCTTGCCGATGGCGACGGCCATCTGGATGTCGCTATCGACGATGACGTCGGAAAAACGCACGGGATCGATCAGCACCTTGTAGGCGCGGTAGGACAGTCCCACCATGCGCTTGCCGCCGCTGACGACGGGGCGCAGGTCGAAATCGAGGCCCATGCCATTGTCCAGGGTGAAGTCGGCGGGCGTGATGGCGATGCGCTCCTCTTCGAGGCCCGTCGACGTGCATTTGAGCAAGCCGTTTTCCACATAGCCGATATCGTCGATGCTGCGCGTGGTGATGGTGATGCGGCGCAATTGCTGCACGTGCGCTTCCGAGCACGGCGCCAGGTCCAGCGCATCGGCGCTGCGCAGCGCGGTGCTGGCCGAGGCGATGGAGCGGTGGGCGCGCTCGAGCGCGTAGCCGGCCAGCAGGCGCAGGCGTTCCTGCTCGCCCTGCTCGGCGCGCACGGACGATAGATAGAAGGCCAGGCTCAGGGGAGCGGCCACGCCGACGACGGCCACCAGCACGCTGGTGATGATGATGCGTTTTCTGCGCATGTAGTTACCTGCGGTAGTTGTATGAATACCATGTATTTCCTGATGGCATCATAGTACAAGTGCAGGCGGCGCACGCGGAACTTGTTGAACAGTTACACTTTTCTGGCGCCCTGCGGGGCGGGCAGCGCCGGTCTCGCCAGCACGAACACCAGCGCCGCCACCACGGCCGCCAGCGCGCCAGCAAGGTACAGCACGCTGGCAAAGCCGTCGATGAAGGCCTGGCGCGCCGCTTCCTGCGCCACGGCCCGCAGGGCGGGCGGCAGCTGGCCGAAGGCGTCGGCCGCGTTGCCGGCGACGATGCGCCCTATCATCTCGGGCGAGGCCTTCAGGCCGTGCAGCCACGCCAGCCGGTCGAACGAGGCGGCCGTGCGCATGGCCAGCACGGCGCCCAGGGCGCCCACGGCCAGCACGATGCCGACGAAGCGCGTGGTGGTGCTGATGCCCGAGCCCATGCCCGTGCGTTCGCGGGGGATGCAGGCGAGGATGGCTTTTTGCGTCGTGCCGTTGAGCAAGCCGGCGCCCGCCCCCGTCACCACCATGCCGGCCGCCACCCAGCCATATAACAGGCTGCCGGCGGCCAGGGCCGTGGCCACGTTGCCCACGGCGACGATCAGCAAGCCCGTCACGAGGATGCCGCGGTCGTCCAGGTGGCGCATGGCGCGCGGCGCCAGACGCGACAGCACCACCATGGCGACGGCAAAGGGCAGCATGGCGCAGCCGGCCAGCACGGCGGAAAAGCCGAATGCGTTCTGCAGGTACAGGGGTAAAAACGTCATCATCACCTGCGCCGCGATGGCGTAGCCGAACATGCCCAGCACGGCGCCCACGAAAACGCGGCGGCTAAACAGGGACAGATCGACCATCGGCGCCCGCTGGCGCCGTTCCACGGCGATGAACACGGCCAGCAGCGCGGCGCCGGCCAGAAAGCGCAGCAAGGTGGCGCGGCTGGACCAGCCCGCCACGCTGGCGTCGATCAGGCCCCAGATGATGCAGAACAGGCCGGCGGAAAACAGCAGCGCGCCCGCCGGGTCGAAACTGGCGTTGGAGGCATCCTGCGACTCGTCCACGTGCTTGCGCACCAGCAGCATCAAGATGGCGACGACGGGCAGGTTCAGATAGAAAATCCAGCGCCAGTTGATGGCGCTCGTGACGAGACCGCCCAGCAGCGGCGCCACCGTCATGGCCACGCCCATGGCCGCGCCCCACACGGACCAGGCCCGCGCCCGCTCCTGTTCCGCATGGAAGGTGTGGCCGATGACGGCCAGGGCGGACGTCAGCAGCAGCGCCGCGCCCAGGCCCTTGACGGCGCGCGCCACGTTGAGCACGAACGGCGTCCACGCCAGGCCGCACAGCAGGGAGGCCAGCGCGAACACGGCCAGGCCGCACAGCATCACCTTGCGGCGTCCCAGGCGGTCGGCGATGCTGCCAGCCGGCAACAGGAACGAGGCGAACGCCAGCATGTAGGCGCTGACCACCCATTCCACGTCGACGAAGCTGGCGTTCAGGCTGCGGGCGATCGAAGGCAGCGAGACGGCCACCACGTTGGTGTCGAGCATGATCAGGGCGCACACGCCCGAGCAGGTGTAGAGGGTCCAGTTGTTCTTCTTCATGCGCCGATTGTAAGCAGGTTGATGTTACTTCCTGTTATAAGATGATCGCCTTATAATTCACTCATGGTGAATACTGAAAAATCCCTGGAACTGCGGCATTTCCGCTGCGTGCTGGCCGTCGCGCACAGCCTGCACTTTGCGCGGGCCGCCGCGGAACTGGGCATCTCGCCGCCCGCCCTCACCAAGCAGGTGCAGGAAACGGAACAGCTGCTGGGCACGCGCCTGTTCCAGCGCAGCAAGCGCGCCGTGGCCCTGACGGCGGCCGGCGAGCTGTTCGTGCCGGAAGCGGCGCGTGCGCTGGAACAGCTGGCGCAGGCACAGGAAGCGGCGCGGCGGGCGGGACGGGGCGAGCTGGGACGGCTGGAGATCGGCTACGTGGCCTCGGCCGCCTATTCTGGCGTGCTGCAGGGCCAGTTTGCCCGCTTCCGCGCCAGCCACCCCGGCATCCGCATCAGCGCGCGCGAATACGCCATGGAGGCCCTGCCGGCACTGCTGGACCAGGGCCGGGTCGACCTGGCCTTCGTGCGCCCGCCCCTGCACTACCCGGACGGCATCGACAGCGTGGTGCTGCTGCGCGACCGCTTCGTGCTGGCCGTGCAGGCCAACAGCCCGCTGGCGCAACTAGATGTCGCCCGGCCTGGCGCGGCGCAGCCGGCCGCGCTGGCGCAGCAAGCCTTCATCGTGCCGGAACAGGAATGGGGAACATTGGAAGTGAGCCGGCGCGGCGGCTTTGCGGCGCAGGTGGCGTCGCGCCCCGGCAGCCTGGTGGCCGTGCTGACGGAAGTGTCGCTGGGCGTGGGCTGCGCCATCGTGCCCCACTCCGTGATGGCCAGCGTGCAACTGCCTGGCGTGGTCTTCCGCGAACTGGCGGGGCCGCAGATCAGATCGGAAATCGCGGCGGCCTTCCGCCGCCACGAACAGGCGCCCGCCGCGCGCGCCTTCATCGGGCAATTGCGCGCGGCGGCCCTGCCTGAAGATTAAGGGTCCAGTTCCGGCGCGGGCCGGCGCAGCGCCATGTGTTCCCACACGGCCACGAGGACCAGCACGCAGCTGGTGATGCAGGCCAGGGTCAGGGGCGCATACAGGCGTCCGTAAGCCATGGGGATCAGCGCCAGGATGATCAAGATGCCCAGCAGGTGCGACAGGGGCGGCGCGGCGCGGTCGCTGCTGACCCATTTGAACAGGGCATTGCCCAGCAGGTACAGGATCGGACCGCCCAGCAAGGCGCTGATGCCGGCGAAACTGGCTTCGTCCGGATGCACGAGGGCCAGTTCGTCGGCCACGGCGGACACGATCACGCCGCCCACGATCAGCACGTGGATGTAGGTGTAGGCCTTGCGCGCGATGCTGCCCGGGTCCTTCGCGTGGGCGATGCGGTGGTGGCCCGCCTCGGCGCCCGTGTCAAAATAGATCCACCACATGGCGATGCTGCCGACGAGGGCCGACAGGAAACCCAGCCAGTTGCCGGCCGTCCATTCGAGGCCGGCGAACGTGGCGCCCGTCACGAGCAGCGATTCGCCCAGGGCGATGATGACGAACAGGGCGCAGCGTTCGGCCATGTGGCCGCCGTCCACGTCCCAGTCGGCCGTCGACGACTGGCCCAGGCCCGGCACGCCGAAGCGCAGCCACGGGCCGGCCAGGTCGATCGCCAGGGCCGCGGCCCACCAGAACAGGCGCTGGCCAGGGTCGGCCAGGCCGCCGGCGATCCAGAAGATGCCCGAAAGCACGGCCCACAGGCTGATGCGCTGGAAGTTGCGCCGGCGCGACAGGGTATCGCCGCGCACGGCCCACCAGGCGAACAGGGGGCGCCCCACCTGCATGGCCACGTAGGCAAGCGCGAAGGCCAGGCCCCGCGTGCCGAACGCTTCGGGGATCGAGGCCGACATGAGCAGCCCGCCCAGCATCAGCACGAACAGGCTGACGCGCACGGGGATGCGCTCCGGGTCCAGCCAGTTGGTGATCCATGAGGTGAAGATCCACACCCACCAGACGGCCATCAGCAGCAGGCCCGTCTGCAGCCAGCCCATGGCGCTCAGGTGGCCCAGCAAGCCGTGCGACAGCTGCGTCACGGCAAACACGAACACGAGGTCGAAGAACAGCTCGATCATGCCCACCTTGCCGCTGTCCTGCCCGCCGCGCTTGCGCAACAGCGATTTTGTCAATTCCATAGCTACTCTTTCATCAATTCAATCCTGGCCGTACTGGCGATGCTGCCTTCGGCGGACGGCTCAGGCGCGTTGTAAACGCCACCACAAAAAACCGGCCAGCAAGGCTGGCACGGCAAAAATTACTGCAAAAATCGGTAGTTCCTCGGCCACGGTGTAGCCGGCCGCGAGCACGCCCACGGCCAGGTTGATGCCGGCGCCCAGCAGCCACAGGGGAATGAACGCCAGGGCCGCCTGCGCCATCGCGCCCCTGCCCCGTCCTACAAGCAAACACAGTGCCAGCAGCGCGAAGCCCGCGCCCATCACCAGTAAGGTATGCATCGCCATCCCTTTCGCCGGAATATCGTATCAAAATGCCATGCAGTTGATGCTAACGCATTTCCCCGGCGCCCGGCGCGATGGGCGGACGTGGCAAGTCTCAGACGGGCGTGGGCAGCGGCAGGCCGGCGAAATGCGCCGCCAGGTTGTCGACCACCAGCTGGCCCATCGCATGGCGCGTTTCCACGGTCAGGCTGCCCACGTGCGGCGTCAGCACCACGTTGGGCAAGGCGCGCAGGGCGGCGGGCACGCGGGGCTCGTCCGCAAACACGTCGAGGCCGGCAGCGCCCAGGTGGCCGTCCTGCAAGGCGGCGATCAGGGCCTCCTCGTCGACGAGGGCGCCGCGGGCGATATTGATCAGGGTGCCTTGCGGCCCCAGCGCATCGAGCACGGTGCGGTCGATGATCTTGCGCGTGGCGGGCGTGCCCGGTGCGCAGACGATCAAATAGTCGCTTTCCTGCGCCAGGGCCAGCAGGGATTCGGCGCGCGGCACGTCGGTGCCGGCAATGGCGCGCGGCTGAAAGTAGCGCACGTGGACGCCAAAGACGGCCAGGCGCAGCGCGATGGCTTGCCCGATCTGGCCGAAGCCGAAGATGCCGGCCGTCTTGCCGCGCAGGCTGGACGCGGGGGCGATGGCTTCGCGGCGTTCCCAGCCGCCGTCCCGCACGTAACGGTCGAGCGCGGCGATGTGGCGGGCGCTGGCCAGCAGCAGGCCCAGGGCGATGTCGGCCACGTCGTCCGTCAGCACGTTCGGCGTGGTGGTGACGGCGATGCCGCGCGCCCGTGCCTCGTCGAGCGCCACGCCATCGAGGCCGACGCCGTTGACGGCGATGATTTCCAGGGCGGGCAGCAAGGCCATGTCCGCGGCGTTCAGGCCCAGCGCGCCCGTCGTGACGACGGCGCGGATGGCCGGCGCCCGCGCGGCCAGCCAGGCATGGCGCGCGTCCGGCGCCACTTGCCAGGCGTGATGGCAGGCGTACTGTGCTTCCAGCTGCGCGTTGACGGCAGCCGAGGGGCTGGGGGCGAGAATGAGGATATCGGGTGGCATGGGCGTCCAGGGTGGGGTAGGCATGGTTGCAGACGCAACTTAGCATATTTGACGCCCCGCCGGGGAAGGCCGCCCCGGAATCGCCATGAAAACCCTGCTCCGGGCACGGTCTTTGCGTGCGCCGCCGTGCCGCCGCCTGTCCCGCCAGGCGCCGCCGCCTGCGGGATCAGGCGACTAGCCCGGGCAAGGCACGCGTTTCAGCTTGCCGCCCGTCTTGAACGGATCGGCGCCCGCGCCCGGGTTCTCGCCCATGGCGTAGCAGGTCGAACCGCCCGGCGTGCGCACGCGCGAGGCGGGCCGGCCATCGGCCGTCAGATAGTCTTCCACCGTCAGCACGGGACCGCCGCGCCAGGCCGAGCCCAGCTGCTTCTGGAATGCCGAGTCGCTCGCCAGGTCCGCCGCGGCCAGCCACGGCTTGTCTTTCTTCAGCTCGGCCCGCAGCGCCTTGTCGGCGGCGCCCGCCGCCTGGCGCGCGCGCGTGCGCAAGTCTTCCCCGGACACGGCAGGCAGTTCGGCGGCAGGCACGGTGATCGCTTCGGCGGTGACGGGAGCCGCCTCGGGCTGCGCCGGCGCTGGCGCAGCCCGAGGCGCGGCGGGCGCCACGGCCCGCGCGCGCGGCATGGGCATCGGCAAGGGCATGGGCGGCGTCGCCGGCAGCGGCCGGGGCGGCATCAGCGTCATGAAGGCCACTTCCGTGTACTGCTTCAGCTGCCGCGCCGGCAAGAGCAGGAAATACAGGCCCAGCACGTGCATGGCCAGGATCAGCGCGACGGCCGCGCCTTTCGCGCTGAAGCGCCAGGTGCGGTGCGGGGAAGCGGGCTGGTCTTGGTCGGGCATGGGCAACAACATCCGGTGGGCGCAGTGCGCGATGCCACAGTGTAACGATCATGGCGCGAACGTGTTAATCAATCCGCAAGGTATCGCCTGGCGCGCCTTTTTTCTGCAAAATCCGGTGCCTGCCGCCCGCCCTGTTGCGCGGCGCGTCATTTTTTTACCGCCGGACGCGCCATTGCCCGCGCTTTCCGGCCGGGAGGAATATAATGATAATCATTCTCATTACTATCGAACAACACCATGCGCACCTTCCAGCTCGTCCCCACCCCGTTCGCCCTGGCCGCCTTCCTGCTGGCCAGCGCCGCCGCCCACGCCCAGACCACCGCCGACGCCGACGCCGACGCGCAGACCATGCCGACCGTGGTCGTGAGCGCCTCGGCCGACGCCTCGGCGGAAGGCTTGTCGAAAGCGTATGCGGGCGGCCAGGTGGCGCGCGGCGGACGCATGGGCATCCTCGGTGCCGTGGACATGATGGCCTCGCCATTCGGCAGCACCAGTTATACGCAGCAATTTATTGCCGACCAGCAGGCGCGCAGCGTGGGCGACCTGCTGCAAAGCGACGCGGCCGTGCGCATGTCGCGCGGCTACGGCAATTTCCAGGAAGTGTATGTGATCCGCGGCTTCGCCCTCGATTCCGACGACGTGGCGTATAACGGCCTGTACGGCGTGCTGCCGCGCCAGTACGTCTCGCCGGAACTGCTCGAGCGCGTGGAAGTGTTCCGTGGCGCCAGCGCCTTCCTGAACGGCGCGGCGCCGGGCGGCAGCGGCATCGGCGGCGCCATCAACCTGATGCCCAAGCGGGCCGGCAACGCGCCCCTGACGGAGCTGACGGTGGGCGTGGAATCGGGCGGCCACGCCTATGCGGCCATCGACGTGGCGCGCCGCTTCGGCGAAAACAGGGAGTTCGGCGTGCGCGTGAATGCCGCCAAGCGCCAGGGCGAGACGAGCATCCGGCGCGAAGACCACGACGTGGGCATGTTCTCCGTCGGCCTCGACTATCGCGGCCGCAACGTCCGCCTGTCGGCCGACGCCGGCTACCAGAACTTCGACCTGACGGCGCCGCGCCCGTCCGTCAACATCGGCCGCGTGGCCACCCTGCCCGACGCGCCGGACGCATCGCAGAATTTCGCCCAGCCCTGGAGCTACTCGAAGGAACACGATGTCTTCGGCACGGCGCGCGCCGAAGTCGACCTGGCCAGGGACGTCGTGGCCTGGGCCGCGTTCGGCAGCCGCTCGACGAAGGAATCGAACAGCCTGGCCGAGCCGGCCTTGACCTCCGTCAATGGCGACGCCAGCGTGTACCGCTTCGACAATGCGCGCAAACAGGAAATCCGCACGGGCGAACTGGGCCTGCGCGGCAAGGCCTGGACGGGCGCCGTGCAGCATACGCTGGTGGCCAGCTGGTCCGGCCACTGGAATGAGGCGAAGAATGCCTACGCCATCAGCGACTATGCGGGCTTGCCGACGAATATCTACCGTCCCGTGGACGTGGCCATGCCGCTCACCCTGGCGGCGAACTCGGGCGGCGTGATGAGCGATCCCCGCCTCACGCAGCGCACCATCCTCAGCAGCTTCGCCGTGGCCGACACCATGGCCTTCCTCGACGACAGCGTGCTGCTGACGGTGGGCGCGCGCCACCAGCAGATCAAGGATACGGGCTATGCCTACGGCACGGCCGTGCAGTCCGGTCCCACCTACGACAAGAGCGCCACCACGCCCGTGGCCGGCATCGTCTACAAGGCCAGCAGGCAGGTGTCGCTGTACGCCAACTACATCGAGGCGCTGGTGAAAGGCCCCGTGGCCAGCGGCACCTATTTCGACGGCACGACGGACCAGCTGGTGAGCAACCATGGCGAAGTGTTTGCGCCATACAAGTCCCGGCAAAAGGAAATCGGCATCAAGTATGACGGCGGCCGGCTGGGCATGAGCGCGGCCCTGTTCTCCACGGCCAAGCCCTTGCCAGCCATCGTCGGCACGCGCGCCACCCTGTCGGGCGAGCAGCGCAACCAGGGCCTGGAACTGTCCGTCTTCGGCGCGCCCGTGGCGGGCGTGCGCCTGCTGGGCGGCCTGACGTGGCTGGACACGGAACAGCGCGACACGGACAAGCCGCTCAACAACGGCAAGCACGCCATCGGCGCGCCGAAGGTGCAGGCCAGCGCGGGCGGCGAATGGGACGTGCCCGGCGCGCCCGGCCTGAGCCTGAACGCCCGCGCCGTCTACACGGCGACGCAGTACGCGGACCTGGCCAACACCAAGGAGCTGCCCTCGTGGACGCGCCTGGACATCGGCGCGCGCTACCTGACGCAGCTGGCGGGGCACGACGTGACCTTGCGCGCGCGCATCGACAACGTGGCCGACCGCAGCTACTGGGCTTCCGCCGTGTCTTCCTTCGATGCGGGCAGCCTCGTGCTGGCCGCGCCGCGCACGGTCGTCGTCTCGGCCAGCATCGCGTTCTAAGTGCCGTTCTGAGCGCCGTTCCAGGAGCTTGTTGCAGGCTGCCCTTTCCCGGGCAGCCTTTTTTTCGCGTGCGCACCTGTGCCGCAGGGCCCGCCTGGGCGACAATGCCCGCATGAGACTGCCTGCCCTGTTGTTCCTTCTCGCCCTGGCCGCGCCGGCGGCTGCCCAGCAGCAAGCCGCCTGCCCCTACGCCGCCTGGAAAAGCGGTTTCAAGGGCGATGCGCGGGCGCAAGCCACGTGTTTGCTGCGCCCCGTCAAGTTGTATGCGCGCCTGGGCGCCAGCGCGCCCCTGCCCGGCTTTCTCGACAGCCACGTGGGCCGGCGCACGGACATCGCCCCGGCCACAGTGCGCGCCTGGCTGGCGCAGCAGGGCATCGCCGAGGCGGACGCGGGCGGCGCCGTCGACGCGCCCCTGTCGCGTGCCACGGGCCGGCTGGCGGCGCCCGCGGCCCGCTATTTCGTCATCCACGACACGAGCTACCCGAATTTCCTGCTAGAACCCATTCCCGCCCACATCAACGAGGCCGGCTGGGAATTCAATGACTTCAAGGTGCGCCATCCCGCGCCGGGCGGCGGGCCGAAAGGCCACGTCTACGTCAATCGCCTGGGCGATTCCGTGCAGGTGCGCGACTTCGGCACGCCCGGCTACGCCAGCAAGCTGGAAAAGGACAAGCCCTCGCTGACGGGCCTGTTCCTGCACGTGGAACTGGTACAGCCGCGCAACTCCGTGCCGGGCGGCGGCAAGGGCAACGACGGCCTGGCGCCCGAGCCGGGCTTTACCCCAGCGCAATATGACCGCCTGGCCCTGCTGTATGTGGCCGCCAGCGTGCGCAAGGGCACGTGGCTGATCCCCGCCTTCCACGCCGTGCTCGACACGGGCTACGCGAATGGCCACGACGACCCGCAGAATTTCTCCCTGAGCGCCTGGTCGCAAGCGCTCGAACACCTGCACGGGACGCTTGCCGGCCGGACGCCATGAAGAAATCCGCTCGGGCTTGCTGGCCGCCGGGAAGGCTGCTGTTGGCCTATTGTGTGGAAAAGGCGAACGGCAACCTGCCCCTGTCCGCTTGACACCTCATTGGCCCGATGCGGGCACGCCTCTTGGCCGCAGCGCATACGCGAACGCACCTACGGCGAGTCCCGTGATGGTGCCTCCCACGGTGGTTCTCAGCGGCGCTTCATCAAACAGTACCAGGAACGGCACCAGTGCGCCGATGGAACAAGCAATCCATGATCGAAGCGAGTCGAATCTCTGCAGCAAAAAATACAGTGGCAAGCCAACGACTGCGATGCCGATAAATGAAACAGGCACGCCCAGCAGAAAACCGAACACGAGACCGCTGCCCAGGTCGCTCGCCATGCCCGCATCGGAACTGCCCAATCCCGTGACAGCCAAGGCCGGTACGCTCGCAAATGGCGCCAGCAGCAAAGACCCCCATGGCATCGCATAGCGTTCCTGACCTCTGGTCATTCCCTATCTCCCTTTACTTCCGGCATCCCGGCCGCTTGCGGACGTAAGCAGCTGCATGATGACGAATAATTTCCTTTTAGGCAAATCCGGAGTGCCTGTTGCGCCGGAACCGGCCCGCCCCGCCCGTCGCTTGCGGCCCCGCCCCCATAACTGACAATCCATGCACCAAGTCGGTGCAACAGGGGCCTTTCCGCCACAAAAGTGGTCATCTTTACACATTCTCCCGTGCGTGGCACTGGCATGATTTCTGCTGAGCTATAGTCAGACTTGGCTCAAGGGAAATCACAACATGGCAAATTTTTTCAATGAAATGACTGCGGATGAAGTGGGGACGGACAGCAAGGTACGTGAACACTATCGTGAGTTTGACAGCTGGCTGGCGCAGCAATCCCCGGAGACCATCGCCCGCAAGCGGGCCGAAGCTGACCTGACGTTCCGCCGCGTCGGCATCACCTTTGCCGTGTATGGCGACGATGCCGGCACGGAACGCCTGATTCCCTTCGACACCATCCCCCGCATCATCCCCGCCGCCGAGTGGGCGCAGATGCAGACGGGTCTCGTGCAGCGCGTGCAAGCCTTGAACATGTTCATCCATGATATCTATCATGAACAAAACATCATCAAGGCGGGCATCATTCCCGCCGAGCAAATCTACAAGAATGCCCAGTACCGCCCGGAAATGCAGGGCATCGCCGTCGCTTCCGACATTTACGCCCACATCGCGGGCGTGGACATCGTGCGCGCCGGCCAGGGCGAATTCTATGTACTGGAAGACAATTTACGTGTGCCGTCCGGCGTGTCCTACATGCTGGAAGACCGCAAGATGATGATGCGCCTGTTCCCGGAACTGTTCGCGCGCAACCGCATCGCCCCCGTCGACCACTATCCGGACATGCTGCTCGACAACCTGCGCTCCGTCGCGCCCATGGGCGTGGACGACCCCACGGTGGTCGTCATGACGCCCGGCATGTACAACTCGGCCTACTTCGAACACGCCTTTTTGGCCCAGCAGATGGGCGTGGAACTGGTGGAAGGCAAGGATCTGTTCGTCAACGACAACTCTGTCTACATGCGCACCACGCGGGGACCGAAGCGCGTGGACGTCATCTACCGCCGCGTGGACGACGATTTCCTCGACCCGCTGGCCTTCCGCTCCGACTCGTCCCTGGGCGTGCCGGGCCTGCTGTCCGTCTATCGCGCCGGAAGGGTCACGCTGGCGAACGCCATCGGCACGGGCGTGGCCGACGACAAGTCCATCTACCCATTTGTTCCCGACATGATCAGGTTCTACCTGTCGCAGGAACCGATCTTGAACAACGTGCCCACCTACCAGTGCCGCAAACCGGCCGACCTGTCCTACGTGCTGGCAAACCTGCCGAAACTGGTCGTCAAGGAAGTGCACGGCGCGGGCGGCTACGGCATGCTGGTGGGGCCGGCGTCCAGCCTGGCGCAGATCGAGGACTTCCGCCAGCGCCTGCTGGCCAATCCGGGCGGCTACATCGCCCAGCCCACCCTCGCCCTGTCCGCCTGCCCCACCTACGTGGAAGCCGGCATCGCGCCGCGCCACATCGATCTGCGCCCATTCGTGCTGTCCGGCAAGACCATTTCCATGGTGCCGGGCGGCCTGACCCGCGTGGCCCTGGGCGAAGGCTCGCTGGTGGTCAATTCCTCGCAGGGCGGCGGCACCAAGGACACGTGGGTGCTGGAACCCGCCTCATCGGAAGAAGGAGAAAAAACATGCTGAGCCGTACCGCCGATCATTTGTTCTGGATGGCCCGCTACACGGAGCGGGCGGAAAACACGGCGCGCATGCTCGACGTCAACATGCAGACCTCCATGCTGCCCCAGTCCGAGCAGGATGCGGAACAGGGCTGGCGCGCCACCCTGGGCATTTCCGAGCTGCAAAGCGCCTACGACCACAAATATGGCCGCTTCCACACGCGCGACGTGCTCGACTTCATGGTGCGCGACCCGAACAACCCGTCTTCCATCCTCGCCTGCCTGACGGGCGCGCGCGAAAACGCCCGCGCCGTGCGGGGCACCCTGACGACGGAAGTGTGGGAAATCCAGAACGCCACCTGGCTCGACATGCAGAAGCGCCTGAAGAGCAATCTGCTGGAAACGGACCCCAGCGCCTTCTTCGAATGGGTGAAATACCGCTCGCACCTGTCGCGCGGCGTGACCCTGGGCACCATGCTGAAGGACGAAGCCATCCATTTCATCCGCCTGGGCACCTTCCTGGAGCGGGCCGACAACACGGCGCGCATCCTCGACGTGAAGTTCCACGGCGCGCGCGACACGTCGAAAGACGTGGCCCAGCGCGATTTCTACTACTGGGCGGCCCTGCTGCGCTCCGTTTCCGGCTTCGAGATCTACCGCAAGGTCTACCGCGACGTCATCACCCCGGCGCGGGTGGCGGAACTGCTGATGCTGCGCGGCGACATGCCCCGTTCCCTGCTCGCCTGCATGGATGACGTGGTGGAAAATCTGAAACATATCCGCAACGACGTGTCGGCCGATACGGAACGCTTCGCCGGCAAACTGCACGCCGGGTTAAAATTCGGCCATATCGACGACATCATGAAGGCTGGCTTGCACCATACATTGACGCAATTTTTGGAAAACATCTATGACCTGGGCAACCGGGTCAGCCGCGACTTCCTCGTTCCCCTGGCGGCCTGATGCAGCTCACCATCCGCCACGCTACCCATTACGCCTACAGTGCGCCGCTGGCCTACACCATCCAGCAGCTGCACCTGACGCCGCGCAGCGAGCCGCAGCAGCGCGCCCTGTCCTGGCACATCGCCACGCCGGGCCAGTGCCACGCCTACACGGATGCCTACGGCAACCTGTCGCACATGCTGACCATCAATGGCAGCCACCAGTCCCTGAGCCTGGTGGCGCATGGCGTGGTGGAAACCATCTACCCGCACAAGGGACGGCTGAACCTGGTCGATACCTTGTCGCCGCTGTTGTTTACCATGCCGACGCCCCTGACCCAGGCCAACCCCGCCATCCTCGACCTGACGGCCGCCAGCCTGCCGGACCGCCGGGTGACGGCGGGCACGGGGCATTTGCTGCGCCTGGCCGAGCACATCGTCGGCAAGGTGGCCTATGAGAGCGGCGCCACCATGGTCACCACCACGGCGGGCGACGCCCTGGCCCTGGGACGCGGCGTGTGCCAGGACCACGCCCATCTGTTCCTCGCCTGCTGCCACGCCTGGGGCATCCCGGCCCGCTACGTGTCCGGCTACATCGATCCGGGCACGACGGGCCACGCGGCCAGCCACGCCTGGGTCGATGCCTGGACGGAAGACACGGATTTCGCGGGCTGGGTCAGCATCGACGTGACCCATGCGCGGCTGATGACGGATGCCTACTGCCGCCTGGCCATCGGGCGCGACTACGATTCAGCCGCGCCCGTGCGCGGCGTGCGCCAGGGCGGCGGCACGGAAACCTTACGCGTCGACGTGCAGATCGTGCCCGTGTAAACACGCCAGGAACGAGGCTGGCCGGGCCTTGCGGCAGGATGAGCAGGCCCGGCTGGTGTAGAATGCTTCCCCTTTGACTGAATTTGCTACGATGACTTATTGCATAGGCGTGCGCCTCAACGAAGGCCTGGTCTTCCTGTCCGACTCCCGCACCAACGCCGGCGTGGACCAGGTGGGCACCTTCCGCAAGATGAGCGTGTTCGAGAACCCGGGCGACCGCATGCTGGTATTGATGACAGCAGGAAACTTGTCGATCTCGCAAGCCATCCGCCAGCTCGTGTCCGAACACGTGGATGGGGACGGGCGCAGCATCTGGAACGTGACCAGCATGTACGACGCGGCCCGCATCGTGGGCGAAGCCGTGCGCACCGTGCACCAGCGCGAAGCGAAGGCCCTGGCCGAGTGCGGCATCGATTTCAACGTCAGCATCATCCTGGGCGGGCAGATCCAGGCGGAGCGCTGCCGGCTGTTCCAGGTGTATGCGGCCGGAAACTTCATCGAATCGCACGATGAAAACACGTATTTCCAGATCGGCGAGGCGAAATACGGCAAGCCCATCATCGACCGCGTCATCAATCCCTACACGCGCCTGGACGAGGCGGCCAAGTGCGCGCTCATTTCCATGGATTCCACCCTGCGCTCGAACATTTCCGTCGGCTTGCCGCTGGACTTGCTCGTCTACGAGACGGACAGCCTGGCCGTCACGCGCTTCGTCACCATCGATGAAAAGAACCAGTATTTCCGCATGATCCGCGACACGTGGGGCGAACAGCTGAAACACGTGTTCGAAGGCATCGCCGATCCCGTGTGGAACGCGGCGCCGGAGACCACCACGAACGTGCTGTCATCGACGAATATGCACAGCAAGCCCGTGCGCGTGGCCATCCCCGAGCACGCGAGCCGCGGCGGCGTGACGGCCGCCCCGCTGCAATCGCTGGCGCAGCAGTTCCAAGGCGGCAAGCAACATTGATCTGCCCCGCGCTGCCTGCGCGCGGTGCTGGACAAGTCGCTTTCCGCGTGCTTTTATGGCAATATGGGTTGACAAGCTATCCATACTGAACGGAAAGGCAGGTGGCGCATGGACTTGATCACTTCCGCCGTCGTCGCGGCCATCGAACATGGCGCGCCCGGCCATGCGCCCGAGGCCGTCGCGGCCCACTACCGGCAGATCAGGACGGCCATCGCCAAGTTCGACGGCGCCGCCGCCGTCCTGGCCGCCATCGACGCCCTGGAAGCGGACCCCGGTTCCGTGCCGCTGCAGCTGGCCCTGTCCGCCGCCCTGGCCACGGCGAAGGTGCCGGACGACATGGAAACCCTGTTCGCCGCGCAAGGCTTGTTCGATGCGCTGCAGCGGCCGTCAGCGGCCGTTCCCCCGGCACCCGACGCCGTCGCCGTGCCCGCCCCGGCCGACAAGAACGCCATCGTCTCCAATTACGCCGTCGTCAAAGTGTATTTCGCCACGGACCGCCAGCGCGACGTGGGCAAGCCGCCGGCCCGGCGCTTCAGCGGCCAGCGCAGCACGGGCATGAGCAGCGGCAATGGCGGGGGCGACGGACCGCTCAGCTATGGCAGCTGCGACATCAGCATTCCGCGCGACCACCGCATGGGCCAGCTGGAATCGCCGTCGCTGTGGCGCCTGGAATTTCGCGAAGACCCGGCCAAGCACGTGGTGCTGCTGGCCGCCGACGTGCAGGACCGCGAGAATTTCTTTGCCGCCTTGAAGACGCAGGTGCGCGCCTCGGCCGGCAAGAGCGCCTTCGTGTTTGTGCACGGCTTCAACGTGAGTTTCGAGGATGCGGCGCGGCGCACGGGACAGATGGCCTACGACCTGGGCTTCGATGGCGCGCCCGTCTTCTACAGCTGGCCGTCGCAGGGCGACATCGCCGGCTACACCATCGATGAAAACAACATCGAATGGAGCACGCCGCACATCACGGCCTTCCTGGCCGACTTTCTTGCCAGCACGGACGCGGCGCAAGTGTACCTGGTGGGCCACAGCATGGGCAGCCGCGGCCTGACGCGGGCCGTGGCCGACCTGCTGGCCGCGCAGCCGCTGCTGGCGCAAAAGATCACGGAAGTCATCCTGTCCGCGCCCGACATCGACGCGGCCATCTTCAAGCACGATATCGCGCCGAAACTGGCCGGCGGGCGCAATCCCGTCACCCTGTACGCCTCGTCGCAGGACCTGGCCCTGGCCGCCTCGAAGGCCGTGCACGGCTACCCGCGCGCGGGCGACAGCGGCGCCGGCATGCTCATCGTGGCCGGCGTGGAAACCATCGACGCCACCGGGGTGGACACGAGCTTCATGAAGCACTCCTACTTTGCGGAAAAGCGCTCGGCCCTGTCCGACATGTTTTATCTGATACGCAACAATGCGCGCGCCGACCAGCGCTTTCTCGACCCCGTCGACACGCCGGCGGGCCGCTACTGGACGTTCAAACCATGACGCGGGTTCATGCTTCGGAGCACGCATGCTAAGATACGGCCATGAGGGTGCCGAAGGCACGGCGATCACGCCGCCCGCCCGTCCATCCGTAAGCAGGCCATATTATGTTGACATCTTCTTCTACACCGCACGCCGAATCGCTGATCCGCAACACCAACGCCCGCGTCACCAAGACGCGCGTGAAGGTGCTCGACTTTTTGATGGCGCAAAGCCGCTCGCTGACCCACCATGAAATCCAGCAGGCGCTGTCGCAGGACAGCGATATCGATTCCGTCACCCTGTACCGGGTGCTGGAATGGCTGACGGAAAATGAACTGGTGCACCGCATCGCCGGTGCCGACCAGGTGTGGCGCTTCAGCGCGGGCGCCGGCCACCAGGCGCACGAACATGCGCATTTCCAGTGCACCAAGTGCGCCAACGTCACCTGCTTCAATGAAGTCAAGCTGCCCACGCCCGTGGCCCTGCCGGAAGGCTTCAGCGGCGACGAAGTCGATTACCTGATCAAGGGCCTGTGCCCGCGCTGCAAGTAAGTCTCCCTGACATCACCTGAGCAGCAGTGCCAGGTGATGCTCGTCATAGAACAGCTCGCCCACGCGCATGGAGCGCGGCTCCGTGCCGTAGCGGATAAAGCCCAGCGATTCATATAGTTGTCGCGCAGAATTGTTTTCCGCGTTCACGCTCAAATGCACTTGCAGGATGGCCGGGTCGCGCTCGGCCTGGTCGATGCAGGCATTGACGAGCCGCCGCGCCACGCCCCTGCCCCGCTGCGGCACGTCGACGAAGACGCCCCACAGCACGGCCTTGTGCGACAGCTGGCGCAGCGCTTCGCGGCGCAAGCCCGCAAAGCCCACGAGGCGTTCGCCGTCGAAGGCGCCGAAGGCCCGCTGCTGCGGGCCGCCCGCGATGCGCTGGGCGTGCTCGTCCGGCGTGCGGGCCAGCTCATCCTCGCGCGAGGAGGAAAACGAGCTGGGCGAATCGAGGATGGCGCGCAGGCGCAGCGCGCAAAAGGCGGCGGCGTCGGCTGGCGTCAGCAGGCGGATGGCGATGTCGGTGGCGGGCATGGCGGGACTCGGGAGTTTTTTTCCATTATACCCACGCCCTGGCCTCAGGCACGCGTGCCGCGCAAGCCGTACAGGGTCCAGCCGTACAGGGCCGCCATCAGCAGCAGCATGGCCGCGCCCAGGGCCGCCGTCCAGCTTTCCGGCAAGCGCCACGCCGCGTCCAGCTTGCCGGCCGCCACGCAGGCGGCCATGGCCACGCAGAGGGCGACGATGGGCCAGCCCAGGCGGCGGCGGAAGGCGCGCACGATGTCGGTCTTGCCGGTGCGCATGACTTTTGCCGTGACCCAGCCGTCGAAGCTGTCCGTCACGCCCATGCCCGCGGCAAACGCCAGTGTCGTCAGCAGGGCCGGCCCCATGCCGCCCAGCGCCACGGCCGCATAGCCCCAGGCGGCCGCCTGCAGGGCCGTGTCGAAGACGAGGGCGAACAGCATGCCGACGAGGATGGCGCCCAGCGGGCCGGACGCCCGGCCCAGCCAGCCCGGCAGCAAATGGCCGCGCACGCTGGCCAGCTGTCCGCCGGCGAGCAGGCTGCGCGCGTTCAGCGCGGCGATCAGCAGCAGCAAGGCGACGGGCAGCCATTCCAGCCAGCCGAACACGGCTTCCGACGGTGTAAATTGCCGGGACGCCACGGCCGCGACGGCGACGATGGCCAGCACGCTGAGGCCATGCCCCAGCGCGAACAGCGCGCCCATCCACGGCGCCCAGCGCGGGTGCGCGGGCAGGCTGCGCAGGGTCAGGCCATCGACGGCGGCCAGGTGGTCCGGCTCCAGGCCGTGCCGCATGCCCAGGAGAAAGATCAGCGCCAGGGCGGGCAAGCCCGCTTCCACGCTCATGCCGCTACCCCGGCCACCGCCACGGCCATCACGTCGGCCAGCACGCTGGCGGGACTGGCCGCCCCGGCCACGCAGCGGTCCAGCCCCCGCGTCAGCATGTCTTGCGGCAGGTCCCGTCCGATGAAGATCATGGTGCTGGCGCGCGTTTCCCGCTCGCGCCACGGCACGCCCAGTTCCGAGCCCATCAGCATGTGCACGCCCTGGAAGACGGCGCGGCAAGGCAGGTCGGCCACGTGCAATATGCCCTTGTAGCGCATCAGCTGGGTGCCGAACAGCTGCACCACGGCGTCGAGGAAGTTTTCCACCTGCAGCAGATCGAGGGCTTGCGCCTGGTGATACACGAACGATTGCACGCCGTCGCCATGGCGGTGCCCCAGTTCGCCGAGGAAATCCGGCTCCAGCTCGACGATGGCATTCAGGTTGAAACCGCGGATATTCAGGATCTCGCGCAGGGGCACGTTGCCGAAACTGAGCTTCTGCATGCGGGCGCGGCCGTTGATGGCGGCCAGGCGCTGGCGCAGCGCCGCCAGTTCGTCCTTGCTGACGAGGTCCGTCTTCGACAGCAGGAGGCGGTCGGCGAAGCCCACCTGCTCCTGCGCTTCCTTGTGCAGGGTCAATTGCTGCTGCGCGTGGCGCGCATCGACCACCGTCAAAATCGCGTCGAGCAGGTAGAACTCGCTGACGGACGGCTCCGCAAAGAAGGTCTGCGCCACGGGGCCGGGCGCGGCCAGGCCCGTCGTTTCGATGACCACGTGGTCG
Organism: Janthinobacterium sp.; assembly: GCF_009923995.1. GTDB lineage: Bacteria > Pseudomonadota > Gammaproteobacteria > Burkholderiales > Burkholderiaceae_D > Janthinobacterium. The sequence goes on from NZ_RFSK01000004.1 coordinate 165,121, forward strand.
AAAGCGATGGTTCCTGCCGCGCGTTTCGCGTGCAGCTCGCCCAGGATGCGGATCAGGTCGCCCCGCACGCTGCAGCAGATGCAGCCATTGTTCATTTCCACGATCTGCTCGCCGCTGTCCTGCACCAGCAAGCCATGGTCGATGCTTTCGGCGGCGAATTCATTCTCGATCACGGCGATGCGCAAGCCGTGGTCGCCCTGCAATATGCGCTTGAGCAAGGTGGTCTTCCCGCTGCCGAGAAAACCCGTGATGATGGTGACGGGGATCAGTTCTGTCATATTGCCTTCCTATCGATGGTTAATCTTCGAGTTCTTCCATGCGCTGCCACTGGGGAAACGGGTCCGGCAAGCTGCGCCAGGCAGCCATGCCCCGGCGCATTTCCGCGTCGCTCAGCTGGCATTGCCTCAGGTCCGCCTCGATGGCGGCCTGGTCCATGTTTTGGCCGATGAAGACGAGTTCCTGGTAGCGGTCGCCATATGGCTCGCTCCAGCCCGCCCTCACTTCCGCCAGCGACGCCGCATCCGTCGGCCAGCGCTCCTGCGGCACGGACGCCCACCACAGGCCCACGGGTTCGATATTCATCAGCTTGCCTGCGCCGGACAGGCTGGCCACCCATTCGGGACGGCTGGCCAGCCAGAAATATCCCTTGCTGCGCACCACGCCGGGTATCGGCTGGGCGATGTAATCGTGCAGGCGCTGTGCGTGGAACGGCGCCTTGGCCCGGTAGACGAAGCTGGCGATGCCGTAGGCCTCCGTTTCCGGCGTGTGCACGCCCGCCAGTTCCTGGGCCCAGCCCGGCATGCCGGCCGCCTGCTCCAGGTCGAACAGCTGGGTGCCGAGGATGGCGTCCAGCGGCACGACGGACCGGTTCGTCTCGATGATGCGGGCGCCGGGATTCAAGGCCTTGAGAATGGCCAGCACGCGCTGGCGCTCGTCCGCGCCCACCATGTCCACCTTGTTGAGGACGATGACATTGGCAAACTCGATCTGTTCCGTCAGCAGGTTGGCCAGCTGGCGGTCGTCGCCCTCGCCCGCGATCTCGCCGCGCTGCTCCAGGCTGTCCTCGCTATGGAAATCGTTGAGCAGGTTGGCGCAGTCGACGACGGTGACCATGCAGTCGATGCGCGCCACGTCGTTCAGGCTGTCGCCATGCTCATCCTCGAAGTCGAAGGTGGCGGCCACGGGCATCGGTTCGCCCACGCCCGTCGATTCGATCAGCAGGTAGTCGAAGCGGTCTTCCAGGGCCAGGCGCCGCACTTCCTGCAGCAGATCGTCGCGCAGGGTGCAGCAGATGCAGCCGTTGGACATTTCCACGAGTTTTTCTTCCGTGCGCGACAGGGCCGCGCCGGCCGCGGCGGCGCCGTCCTTCACCAGCGCCGCGTCGATATTGACTTCGCTCATGTCGTTGACGATGACGGCCACGCGCTTGCCTTCGCGGTTGCGCAGTATGTGGTTGAGCAAGGTGGTCTTGCCGGCGCCGAGAAAGCCGGACAGGACGGTGACGGGGAGCTTGCGCGGGATAGCGGACGTGGGGGACATGGGGCTTCCTTCGGATGGGGTCGGTAAATGGGGCAAGGGACGCGGTATTTTTAAATGCAAGTCGATTGCGTTTTAAATTATAATGCAGCTCACTTGCATTTGTGCGGCATTTTTATGCCACCCGACTCCGCTGCCAGAAAGACCACCCATGCTCCACCTCGCTTCGCTGACGTATGCCTATGGCCCTGCCCGCCCCGTGCTGGACATCGCCGCCTTCGATGTGCCCGCCGGGCGCCACGCCCTGCTGCTGGGGCCATCCGGCTCCGGCAAATCCACCCTGCTGCATTTGCTGGCAGGCATCCTGGCGCCGCAAGGCGGCCGCCTCGAAGTGGCGGGCACGTCCCTGCCCGGCCTGACCCCGCGCCAGCGCGACAGCTGGCGCGGCCGCGCCGTGGGCTTGCTGCCCCAGCAACTGGCCCTCGTGGCCAGCCTGAACGCGCTGGACAATGTCCTGCTGCCCGCCTATGCCAGCGGCCGGCGCCCCGACCCGGGCCGTGCGGCCGGCCTGCTGGAGCAGCTGGGCCTGGGCGCCAGGCTGGACGCCTATCCGCACCAGCTGAGCGGCGGCCAGCGGCAGCGGGTGGCCATCGCCCGCGCCGTCGCCATGCGCCCGCAGCTGATCCTGGCCGACGAGCCGACGGCCAGCCTCGATGACGTGGCCTGCGCCGCCGTCATCGAGGTACTGGCCAGCCAGGCCGCGCAGGCGGGCGCCTCGCTGCTCGTCGCCAGCCACGACGCCCGCCTGCTGGCCGCCATGCCGGACGCGGCCGTGCTGCGCCTGCCCGCCCTGGCGGTGCCGGCATGAACGCGCTGACCCTGGCCTGGCGCGCCCTGCGCCACACGCCGCTGGCGTCGTGCCTGAACCTGCTGCTCGTCGCCGCCGGCATCGCCATGATGACCTTCATCCTCGCCGTATCGAGCCAGCTGGAGGAACGCGCGGGGCGCGACGCCCGCGGCATCGACCTGGTGGTGGGCGCCAAGGGCTCGCCGCTGCAGCTGATCCTGTCGTCCGTGTACCACGCCGATATTCCGACCGGCAACATTCCAGCCAGCGCCCTGGCGGCCCTGGCCGCGCAGCCGCAGGTCCGGTCCGCCATTCCCCTGGCCCTGGGCGACAATTTCCACGGCTTGCGCATCGTCGGCAGCACGACGGCTCTGCTCGATCACTACGGCGCGCAGCTGGCGCAAGGGAAACTGTTCACCCAGCCCATGCAAGTCGTGTTCGGCGCCCGCGCCGCCCGCGAAACGGGCGCCACGGTGGGGGCGCGCTTTGCCGGCGCGCACGGGCTGGCGGCGGGCGGCGAGCTGCACGACCATGCGCCCTACACGGTGACGGGCATCCTCCAGCCGACGGGCACGGTGCTGGACCGGCTGATCCTCACGCCCGTCGCCTCCGTCTGGCAGGTGCACGAGACGGACCCGGATGAGCCGCCCGCCGCGCCCGCGACGGCGCCCGGGCGCGAGCTGACGGCCGTGCTGGTGCAGTACGCATCGCCCCTGGCCGCCATCGGCCTGCCCCGCTGGGTGAATGCCCAGCCCCGCTTGCAGGCGGCCCAGCCCGCCGTCGAGGCGGCGCGCCTGTTCACGCTGCTGGGCGCGGGTGTCGACGTGCTGCGGGCCATCGCCGCCGGCGTGCTGCTGGTGGCGACCCTGTCGCTGTTCGTCGCGCTCTACGGCGCGCTGCAGCAGCGCGCGCTGGACATGGCCATCCTGCGCACCCTGGGCGCCTCGCCCGCCAAGCTGCTGCGCCTGCTGCTGGCGCAGGGCTTGCTGCTGTCGCTGGCGGGCGCGGCCATCGGCTGGCTGCTGGGCCATGCCGGCATCGCCGCGCTGGAATGGCTGCAGCCGCTGGACCTGCAGCCGTGGCGCATCGCCGCCGGCGAGGCGTGGCTGGCCGTGACCGCCGTGGCCGTCGGCCTGCTGGCCGCCGCCCTGCCCGCCGTGCGCGCCTACCGCACCGATATCGCCGCCACCCTGGCCCGTCCCTGAAAGGAAAACCATGTTGAAAATCCTGGCATGCGGCGCCGCGCTGCTGCTCGCCGGCACTGCCTGCGCCGCGCCCGCCGACGAACCGCCGTCGTTCTTCGCTCCCTTGACCGACCTGCCGGGCGTCGTGTCGTGGAAACTCCTGGGCCAGGCCACCTCGGTGCAGGCCAAAAAGGGCCGCATGGTGCCGAAATACACGCCGCAGATCATCGCGCTCGACAATACGGACGTGCAAGTGCAAGGCTTCATGATGCCCATCGAGCCAGGCCAGAAGCACCGGCATTTCCTGCTTACCGTCACGTCGGCCAGCTGCCCCTACTGCCTGCCGGCGGGGCCGGAAGGCGTGGTGGAAATCCGCAGCAGGACGCCCGTCAAGTTCAGCTACGCGCCCTTCATCGTGCAGGGCAGGCTGAAGGTGCTGGCCAGCGATCCCATGGGCCTGTACTACCGCATGACGGACGCCGCCGTGGTGACGCCATGAAGGCGTGGCCGGTCCTGCTGGCAAGCCTGCTCGCCTGCCAGGCGGGGGGCGCGCCGCTGGCATTCGACCTGCCCCGCCTCGATGGCGGCGGCAGGCTGCGCCTGGCGCAATTCCAGGGCCGCGCCGTCGTGCTGAACTTCTGGGCCAGCAACTGCCTGCCCTGCGTGCGCGAACTGCCGCTCTTCAATGCCCTGGCCGCCCGCCAGCCCGCACTGCCCGTCGTCGGCATCGCCATCGATGCGCCGCAGCCGGCACGGGCATTCCTGCGGCAGCACCCCGCCGCCTATCCGCACGTCCGGGCAGGACCCGGCCTGCTCAGCACATTCGGCAATCAAATCAATGCCTTGCCGTACATAGTGATTGTGAATTCTCAACATCAGCCCTGCACCAGGCGCCTGGGCGCCGTGGATGCGGTCTGGCTGGAGGCAGCCGTCGCGGCCTGCCGCTGAGCACGCATCCATGCGCCCTGCACGGCTGTCATCGCCGCGTCATATGGCGGCGTTACAGTCGCGTCCTTTGAATCTTTCCGAGGGCGGTAATGAAAACAAATTGGGTCATGCTGGCGGCGCTGGCAAGTGCGGGTCTCGTCGGTTGCAACGGCAGTTCGAATACGGCGCCAGCCATTCCTGAAGGCACGACGGTGAGCGTGGCGCTGCTGGAAACGACGGACATCCACTCGAATGTCCTGAGCTACAACTATTACGCACTGGCGGAAGACACGAGCCTGGGCCTGGAACGCACGTCCACCCTGATCCAGGCCGCGCGCGCGGAAAATCCGAACAACGTCCTGCTCGATGACGGCGACGTCATCCAGGGCACCCTGCTGGCCGACCTGCAGGCCGTGGCCGCGCCCGTCCCCTGCACGGGCACCCTGGCCGTGCACAAGGCCATGAACGCGCTGAAATACGACGCGGGCGGCATGGGCAACCACGAATTCAACTATGGCCTCGCTTACCTGAGCCAGATCACCAACACGGATTTCGGCATTCCCGGCGTGAGTAAGCCAACGGGCACCTGCGGCGCGCCCGCCTATCCTTCCGTGCTGAGCAACGTCGTCGGCGTGTCCAGCGGCAAGCCCATCTTCCAGCCCTACACCCTGCTGCCCCGCGATTTCGCCGCCACGGCGCCGGACGGCAGCAAGCTGACCGTCAAGATCAATGTGGGCGTGCTGAGCTTTGTGCCGCCGCAAATCCTCGAATGGGACCAGAAAGTGCTGGCCGGCAAAGTCAGCGTGACGGGCGTGCAGGAAGCGGCGAAACAGTACGTGCCGGAACTGCGCAGCAAGGGCGCCGACCTCGTCGTGGCCCTGTCGCATGGCGGCCTGGATACCAGTCCCTACAGCCCGAAGATGGAAAACGGCAGCTACCACCTGACCAGCACGGGCATCGACGCGCTGATGATCGGCCATTCGCACTTGATCTTCCCGAAAGGCAAGGAAACGGGCGCGGCCGCGCTGGATGCCTCCTTCGCTGCCTTCCCCGCCAGCGCCAAGATCGATGCCGAGAACGGTTTCGTCAACGGCGTGCCCACCGTCATGGCGCAAAGCTGGGGCCGCCGTTTGGGCATCATCAAGCTGACCATGGTGTACCAGGGCGGCAAATGGGTGGTGCAGCCGGCCAAGACGACGGTGGAGTCACGGGGCTTCAAGTACACGGATGGCACGACGCTCGTGAAAGCCGACCCGGCCATCGCGCCGCTCGTCGCCACCGAGCATGCGGCCACCATCGCCTATGCCAAGCAGCCGCTGGGCATCAGCACGGATTTCGAGATGTCCGCCTATTTCGCCCTGGTGGGCGACGTGAGCGCCATCCAGCTCGTCAACCAGGCGCAGCTGGACTACGTGAAGAACTTCATCGCCACCAGCACGGACGCCACCTTGTCCAGCTACAAGAACATCCCCGTCATCTCGTGCAGCGCGCCATTCAAGGCGGGCCGCAACGGGCCATCGGACTTCACGGACGTGGCGGCAGGGGCTTCGCCGGCCGCGCCGGTCGGCTTGCAGGTGCGCAATCCGGGCGATCTGTATTTGTATAGCAACAACAACCTGCAAGCCGTGAAGATCAAGGGGTCGGACTTGAAGGCGTGGCTGGAAACGTCGGCCAAGCAATTCAACCAGATCGATCCGGCCAGCAGCGCCGAGCAGGACCTGGTGCCGTCATATGGCACGATCTACAACTATGACGTGTTTTACGCGGAAAACAATGCGCTGACGTACCAGATCGACGTGACGAAAAAATCGGGCAGCCGCATCGTCAACCTCACGTACAAGGGCGCGCCCGTGGCCGATGGCGACGATTTCATCGTGGCAACGAACGACTACCGCGCCGGCGGCGGCGGCGCCGTGCCCGGCATCGATGGCAGCAAGACCATCATCAAGTCGCCCGATGCCAACCAGGCCGTGGTCAGCAATTACCTGGCATCGTTGGCCAGCAAGGGCGGCAAGGTGACCTTGGCAGCCAACGGCAGTTCGCGCAGCTGGAGCTTCGTCAAGACGGCCACGGCCGGTCCCGTGATCCTGCGCTCGGCGCCGGGCCACCTGGCCCTGGCGCAAGGCAGCGGCATCGCCAACGTGGCGGCCGAAGGCGGGCTCGACGCCAGCGGCTTTGCCAAGTATCGCATCGACCTGAGCAAATAAGGTCCATGGGCCGGAACAAGCGCAGTTCCGGCCCGTCCTGATGAAAGCTGATCCCAATGAAACACGCACTCTCCCTCCCCGCCCTCGTGCTGGCCACGGTCCTGGCCGCCTGCCAGTCCTCGCCGCCCCCCACGGCGGCCGAGATCGAAGCCGTCGCCATGCTGGCGCGCCAGGCGGGCGACCACCAGGCCGAACGCAAGGTACGCAGCTGGGCCGGCAAGGACATGCCCGTGGCCGAGCGCGAACTGGCGCTGATTTACCAGGCCCGACCCGAACGCCGCGCCGACGCGGTGAAATTATTTGAACAGGCGGCCCGCGCGGGCGACACGGAAGCCGCGTTCGAGCTGGGCCAGATGCTGCGCGCGGCCACGCCGGAGCAGGCCTGGCCGTGGTACCGGCAAGCCGCGCAGCAAGGCCATGCGAAGGCGGCCCTGATGCTGGGCTTGCTGGCGGCGAATGGCGAAGGCGTGCCGAAGAATCAGAGTGAAGCGGCGCGCTGGCTGGCCAAGTCCGGCGAACTGGGCAACGCCCATGCCATGTTCCTGCTGTACAACGCCTACCGCGAAGGCCGCGGCGTGCCGCGCGACCCGGCCAAGGGCCGCGAACTGCTGGAAGAAGCGGCCCACCACGAATACCCGCCCGCCATCCAGGAACTGGCCATGACGGTGCAGGCCGACGACGCACTGCGCGCGGGCCACCTGATGAAGGAAGCGACGGAGCACCGGCACAATAACTGGAACAGGTTTTAAGCCAGGTCAAGGCCGCGCCATATTCCCGCCTGCAATGTTGGCCATGAGCATAAGCTTGCCAGGCCAGGATCACCGTCCTGGCGCAACCCGAGCGCGAGGCGAACATGGCAGATCACCGGATGGGCCCCATGAAGAAGAGCGACTTGCAATTCAGCTATCCCGACGGTCCCGCGCCGGGGGACGACCCGGCCCGCCGCGCCATTCCCGACAGCGTCCTGCTGAACCGCCACGAATGGTATGAAGTGCTGTACCGCTGCAACAGCTGGTCGGGCGGCAGCCTGGCGACGGCGCTCAAGTGCGAGCGCCTGATCCGGCGCCACCTGCCGTCCGACGTGCGCGGCCATGGCGCCGTGCTGGCGTGGCTGCGGGCGAACTGGTCCAGATACCGCTGACGGCGCGCGATGGCGGGGCCGCGCCGTGCGCCGCGGCTATCGTGTTGGCCTCGATATTGCCCAGAGGCTATGATGGGCGTGCCGCCTCCCCGGAGGCGGCGGGGCTGCTGCCGGCCCCGAAAAGGATTACACTCAATTTGCTTTTTAGAAATTTGTTACTCTGGACCAGCCTCGGTGAGCACGTCGTACACGCTCAGCCCAGCCAGTGTTTGGGCAGGCCCTGGCTCGTCCGTCGACCTCCCTATAAAGAAAGAGTCCAATGAAAAAGCTGACCACCGCCTTTGGCGCGCCTGTAGTCGACAACCAGAACATCCAGACGGCCGGCCCCCGTGGCCCTGCCCTGCTGCAAGATGTGTGGTTCCTGGAAAAGCTGGCCCACTTCGACCGCGAAGTCATCCCCGAACGCCGCATGCATGCCAAGGGGTCCGGCGCGCATGGCACGTTTACCGTCACGCACGACATCACGCGCTACACGCGGGCGAAGATTTTTGGCGCCGTGGGCAAGCAAACCCCCATGTTCGCGCGCTTTTCCACGGTGGCCGGCGAACGGGGCGCGGCGGACGCGGAACGCGACATCCGCGGCTTCGCCCTGAAGTTCTACACGGAAGAAGGCAACTGGGACCTGGTTGGCAACAACACGCCCGTCTTCTTCATGCGCGACCCCCTGAAATTTCCCGACCTGAACCACGCCATCAAGCGCGACCCGCGCACGGGCTTGCGCAGCGCCAACAGCAACTGGGATTTCTGGTCGTCCTTGCCGGAAGCGCTGCACCAGGTGACGGTGGTGATGAGCGACCGGGGCTTGCCGCGCAGCTTCCGCCACATGCACGGCTTCGGCAGCCATACCTTCAGCTTCCTGAACGCGCAAAATGAACGGTTCTGGGTCAAGTTCACCTTTAAAACCCAGCAAGGCATCCAGAACCTGACGGACGCGGAAGCGGAAGAACTGGTGGGCAAGGACCGCGAAAGCTCGCACCGCGACCTGTACGAAAGCATCGAAAACAAGGATTTCCCCCGCTGGACCCTGTACGTGCAGATCATGCCGGAAAAAGAGGCGGGCACCTACCACATCAACCCCTTCGACCTGTCGAAGGTGTGGCCGCACGGCGACTATCCGCTGATCGAGGTGGGCGTGCTGGAACTGAACCGCAATGCGGACAACCACTTCGCGGAAGTGGAGCAAGCCGCCTTCAACCCGGCCAACGTGGTGCCCGGCATCAGCTTTTCGCCGGACAAGATGCTGCAGGGCCGGCTGTTCTCGTACGGCGACGCGCAGCGTTACCGCCTGGGCGTCAACCACAGCCACATCCCCGTCAATGCGCCGAAGTGCCCGTTCCACAGCTACCACCGCGACGGCCAGATGCGCGTGGATGGCAACCAGGGCGGAACCCTGGGCTATGAGCCGAACAGCGAGCAGGAATGGGCGGAGCAGCCCGACTTCCGCGAGCCGCCATTGAGCCTCGAAGGCGCGGCCGACCACTGGAACCACCGCGTCGACGAGGATTACTACTCGCAGCCGCGCGCCCTGTTCCAGCTGATGACGCCGGCACAGCAGCAAGTGCTGTTCGAGAATACGGCGCGCGCCATCTCGGGCGCCTCGGACCAGGTCAAGCAGCGGCACATCGGCAACTGCACCCTGTGCGACCCCGCCTATGGCGCGGGCGTGGCCGAAGCGATCGGCCGCCTGAGCAAATAAGCAGGCAAATCGGCAGGCAAGTCAACAGGCAAGTCAGCAGGAAAGAGTTCGCGTTCGGGTACGCAGGCGAGCAAGCTGGAAGGCATGGCCAGGCCGGGATGGCTGGCCATGCAGGCCCGCCGGCGCGCCTGTCCACCTGCCGCGCACGGCAATCCCCGCCTTCACGACGCGCCGCCGCCTGCCGTGCCGGCGTCCTGGTGACCTGTGACCTGATGGCAGCGCCGTCAGGCCGGCTTTCCTACCAGCGCTGGATATCGATCTGGCCCGTGATGCTCGTTTCGACCGGATATCCCTCCACCTGCAGGGGCACGCGCCGCTTGACGGACGGGTCGCGCAGGTACACGACGAGCGCTTCCTTGCCGATGGCGGTCTGTCCCAGGCTGACGCCTTCGACGCCGTCGATGGCCATCAGCGCCCGCTCGTTGCGCCGCCTGGCCGCTTCCAGGCGGCCCCGGGGCGCGGCAGGGGCGCAATGTCCCTGGCCCGGTAGCTCGTCCGGCACATACGGCATGGCGGCGTCCTCGAAGACGGCGTATGGCGATTGTGTGAATTTACTGTTTGACATGACACACCCTCCTGTTGCACTCCATGATACACCCGGCCATCCGGCGTTGCAGCACCGTGCGCCGGTCCCGGTCCGGGCCTCGGCCCCGCGCGGCTGCGGCCCCCCGCACCAGCATCATCGTGCAAGGGAGCGCGCCCTGCAAGGCCGTTTGCGCCGTCCCGGCCGTCAGGTGTACAGGTTGATGTCGAGCGCCACCACCACGCGGCGCATCTGGTTGGCGAAGGTGATGTTGCCGCCGCCGGCAAACAGCAGGCCGACGGGATTGCGCTGCTGGTTCCAGGTCCAGATGGACGAGCCGGAATCGCCGCCCGCGCTGAAGGGACCGCTGACGCCCGTGATGGCGATCTGGTCCTGGAACAGCGCGATCCTGCCGCCGCCGTAATTGACGTTGATGGTGGCGCCCAGGCCCGTGATGCGGCCCTGCGTCAATTGCGTGGTGCGCCCGGATTTGCCGACCAGCATGCCCAGCGCGGGCGCCACGAGCGCATTGCTGATGCGGAAATACGCGGGCACGCCGCCGCTCAGGTAGACCAGCTCGGGCCGCACGCGGTCTGGCCAGGCCCAGCCGGTGGCGCAATCGACGAAATTGACGCCGCCGCTGAAATTGATGGGCACGAAGCGTTCCAGCACGGCCACCTGGTCCTGCGGGCAGCGGCCGCCGTCGATGGGGCCGGGCTGCACGATGCAGTCGTTGAACACGCCGCCATTCGAATTGGCCAGCACGTGGTTATTGCTCAGGATCATCAAACGGCTCGTGCGCGGCGGCGTGCGGCCCACGGCCAGGCAGCCGATGGTGCCCGCCGTGATGCGGAAGTGGCCCACGGACACCCCGCCCGGCGCCGGACGCAGGCGGAAACGGTGGGGCTGCGCATCGATCACGCCCGTGACGACGATATTCACGGGCACGTTGTCGCTGGCCACGGCGCGCACCCCCATGGCGCCAACGATGGCGGCCTTGGCGCGGTCGACGGAGGTGGGTTCGGCCACGTACAGGGTCAGGGCCGGCATGCCCGGCTCGCCCGAGGAACTGTCGCTGGCGCCCTCGCCCAGGCCGATGGACACGCCCTGGATATTGCCCGCATCGTTGAAGGCGTCGGCGGCGCGCACCCCCGCCGCCTGGGAAATGGCCTGGCGCATGCCATCCTCGATGCTGCGCTTGATTTCCAACAATTCCATGCTGACGCCGCTCAAGGCATCGGGCACTTCCGACACGGAGGCGCTCTCGATCATGCCGTCGCCGTCGCCCGGCGCGGCAAACTGCTGGAAGGCTTCTTCGTCGTCCGCAGCCTGGCCCCTGCCGGCATTGCCGGGCGGGGCGCTGAAACCATTGTCGATCATCATGTTCTCCTCGTGGGTCGTTCGGAATGTCCAGTGTGGGCCGACGGCGGCGCCCGGTATTGATCTGGATTGAACCGCGCAGGCGCGGGCCGCGCCGCTCCCGCATGGGTAAAACACGGCGCGAATAGTTCCGTTTTCAAGCTTGAGCAAGATCAGGCGTGCGCACAGTGACGGCGCCGTATACTTGATCGACAGGCAGGGGGCGACCCGGCGAAGAGGACAAGATGACGAGTCTCGGTATGCACGATGGTGCGGCAGGCAACGGCGCGCAGGACGGCGCGCCTGATGGCGAGGGGCGGCGCGCCCGCTTCGTGCACGGCATGGCCAGCTACGCGGCGGAACACCGCCTCAGCCCCTGGCGCGGCAGCTTTGCCGACTTCCTCGAACACGTCGTGCCGGCCGGCGCGGCCCTGCAGGCGCGCAGCGCCCACCAGTACCTGTGGGACATGATGCGCTGGAATGGCCAGACGGATGACAGCGGGCGCTTCCGCTGCCGCCTGTTCGACGACGAGCTGTTCGGCATCGACGAAGCGATCGACCGCGTGGCCGCGTATTTCAAGGCGGCGGCCGCCGGTTCCGAAGTGGGACGGCGCATGCTGCTGTTGCTGGGCCCGCCGTCGGGCGGCAAGTCGACCATGGTCATCCTGCTCAAGCGGGGCCTGGAAGAATACAGCCACAGCGCCGAGGGCGCGCTGTACGGCATCGGCGGCTGCCCCGTGCACGAATCGCCGCTGCACCTGGTACCGCACGGCATGCGCGCGGACTTTCGCGCCAGCTACGGCGTCGAGCTGCAGGGCGAACTGTGTCCTCATTGCCGGGCGCGGCTGGAGGAGCACTACGGGGGCGACTTCCTGCGCATGCCCGTGGAACAGCTGTACCTGTCGGAAGCGGGACGCTGCGGCATCGGCACGTATGCACCGCACGACCCCACCACGGCCGACCTGGCCGACCTGGTCGGCTCCGTCGACCTGTCGAAGGTAGCGCAGTACGGCGACGAGGGCGACCCGCGCGCCTGGTCGTGGTCGGGCGCCGTGTATGCCGCCAGCCGCGGCATGCTGGAAATGATCGAAATCCTCAAGGTCAAGCGGGAATTCCTCTACCTGCTGCTGACCCTGACGCAGGAAAAGAATGTCAAGGTGTCGCGTTTTCCCCTGATTTACCTCGACGAAACCATCGTCGCCCACACGAACCTGGCGGAATTTCGCAAATTCCTGCAAGAAAGCGAAAACGAGGCGCTGCTCGACCGCATGGTCATCGTGCAAGTGCCGTACACGCTCAACTACCGCGAGGAAGCGCGCATCTACCGCAAGCTGATCCGCTCTGCCGCACCCGCCTTCCGCGACGTGCACCTGGACCCGCACGTGCTGCATGCGGCGGCCGTGTTCGCCATCCTGAGCCGCCTGTCCGAAGGCGAGGAAAAGGAGGCGGAACTGGTCAAGAAGCTGCGCATCTATGCCGACGAGGACGTCGAGGACCTGCCCCATGCCGAGGTCAGGCGCATCCGCGAGCGCGACAAGGCGCCCGACGAAGGCTTGTCGGGCGTCTCGCCCCGCTTCGTCATCAATGCCCTGTCGCACGCCATCATCGCGGCCCGGCGCAACAGCCTGTCCACGATGGACGTGCTGCTGGCCCTGAAGGATGGCATCGACAGCGATGCCCGCATCGAGCCGCGCCGCAAGCGCAAGTGGATCGATTACCTGGTCCTGACGCGCAAGGATTTTTATAACCGCTGGGTCAAGGCCGACGTGCACAAGGCCCTGTTCGTCTCGTTCGAGCAGGAGGCGCAGGACCTGCTCAACAAATACCTCGATGAAGTCGAAGCCATGCTGGACAACCGCCAGATCCGCGACCCCATCACCAGCGAGGAGCGCCGTCCCGACGAACGCTTCCTGCGCGCCGTCGAGGAAAAAATCCATATCAGCGACTCGGGCAAGCAATCCTTCCGCCAGGAAGTCGTGCGCAAGGCCATGGGCGCCTTCAAGCGGGGCGAAGCGTTTGGCCTGGGCAGCCACGCGCAGTTGAACGATGCCGTACAGCAATATCTGTTCGAGCAGCGGCGCGACGTGCTGCGCCTGGTCAGTTCGGCCAAGCGTCCCGATGACGACGTGCGGGCCAAGATCTCCGCCGTCGAACGGCGCCTCGTCGAGGAATACGGCTACGACGCCCACAGCGCGCGCGAGGCGCTGAACTACGTCACCACCTTGCTGGCACAGGAATAGCCATGCCCGCCACCGTCACGCCAGGCGAAGGAAACGGCGCCGACCATGGGCCGCCGGCCCCGCCCGCCCGCATTGCCGATGCCGGGCCGGGCAGCCAGCCGGCCACGGCGGGACAGCTGGCGCAGCCGTGGTACGCGCTGTTTTCGCGCGGCGCGCGCGACTGGCTGCGCCACAACCAGAAGGTGCGCGAAGCCGTGCAGGCGCACCTGCCCGAGCTGATCGCCGGCCCCGACCTGATCGGCGGACCGCAGCAGCGCACGGTGCAAGTGCCCGTGCGCCTGCTCGAACATGCCCACTTCCGCCTGGCGCCGGCGCGCAACAGCACCGGCGCGGGCCAGGGCGAAGGCCAGCCCGGGGATATCCTGCGCGCGGCCCGCCCTGCCCCCACGGGCGAAGGCGACGCACAGGGCGCAGGGGGCGATGGCGAGGGCGAAGTGCGCCTGCTGCTCGAATTTGCCGTGGACGACATCCTCGACTGGCTGTGGGAGGAACTCAAGCTGCCGCATCTGAAGCCGCGCCACCTGAGCGCGCTCGACGACGTGCAGCTGCTGCGCTCGGGCATCGACCGGCATGGCGCCCGCTCGCGCCTGGACCGGCGCCGCACCGTCAAGGAAGCCATCAAGCGGCGCGCGCTGCAAGCGCAACCCGTCCCCTTCACCAATGACGACTTGCGCTACCGGCAAGTCTTGCTGCGGCCCCGTCCCAGCACGAATGCCGTCGTCTTCTTCGTGCTGGACGTGTCGGCCAGCATGGCGCAGGCGGAACGCAAGCTGGCCAAGTCCTTCTTCTTCTTTGCCTTGCAGGGCTTGCGCCGCAGCTATGCGAGGGTGGAAACCCGTTTCATTGCCCACACGACGCGGGCCTGGGAATTTTCCGAAGCCGAGTTCTTCCAGGTCAACGGCATGGGGGGCACCATGGCGTCCGGCGCCTTCCGCCTGAGCCGTGAACTGTTGCAGGAACGCTATGCGCCGGGCCGCTACAACGCCTACCTGTTCTACGCTTCCGATGGCGAGAACTTCAGCGAAGACCGCGCCGCGGCCAGCCAGGCCCTGGCCGAACTGGCCGGGCTGCTCAACTACATGGGCTATGTGGAAACGGTGCCGGGCGTGGCGCGCAGCCTGGAAACGGAAATGCACCGCCTGTGCGCCGAGCAGGAACGGCACGGCTTGCCCCTGCACAGCAGCATCCTGGCCAAGCCGGACGACGTGTGGGCGGCCATCCGCACCTTCTTCCAGCATGAAGCGGCCGGCACGGAGGAAGCCGCATGAGCGCACGGCCACACACGCAGACGGGGGCGGCGGGGGCCGCGAATGCCGCCGACGCGGATGCCCTGGCCGGCTACGCGGCGCGCATCGAAGCGCTGGCGCAGGCGCAGGGCCTGGAGTTTCCCCGCGTCGACTTCGAACTGGTGCCCGACAGCTTCATGGCCGAGATCGCCATCTATGGCTTGCCCGTGCGCATGCGCCACTGGTCGTTCGGCGTGCGCTACATCCACCAGCTCGTGCACCAGAAGATGGGCAATTCGCATATCTTCGAAGTCATGTTTCCGGGCGACCCCTGCCACGCCTACATGGCGGAACACAATTCCGTGGCGGAAAACACCCTCGTCACGGCCCATGTGCTGGGCCACGCCGACTTTGCCAGCCGCAATGCCCTGTTCCAGCGCTTCGGCGCCATGGCGGGCACGCACATCCTGGAACAGAGCGTGGCGCGGGCGCAGCGCATCGAGGCGGCGCTGCAGCGCCATGGCCAGGACAAGGTGGAAGCCGTGCTGGACGCGGCGCTGGCCCTGGAGCAGCACGTGGACATCCATGCCGCCCTGCACCGCCCCGCCTACCCGGACCCGGCCACGGGCGACGAAGCGGCCGACGCGACAGGGCCAGTCCCCCCCTTCGCGCAGCGCTACCAGCGCCTGCCGGGCGAGTCCGCCGCGCTGGCGGCGCACGAGGCGGCGCGGGCGCGCGTGGCGCAACGGCCGCTGCTGCCGCCCCGGCCGGAATACGACTTGCTGTGGTTCATCGCCCGCTACGGGCCGGAACTGGCGGACTGGGAACGCGACATCTTCCTCGCCGTGCGCGAAGAGTCGTTCTACTTCTATCCCGTGTTTGCCTGCCAGATCATGAACGAAGGCTGGGCGTCGTACTGGCATGCGCGGCTGCTGCGCGAGGCGGATTTCCTGCCGCCAGCGCTCTACCTGTCCGCCATCAAGTCGCATTCGGACGTGGTGCGCCAGTACGCGGGCGAGCACCAGCTGGCGCTCGCCATCAACCCGTATCACCTGGGCTTTTGCATGTGGGAACACATCATCGAACGGGAAGGCCTGGCGCGGGCGCGCCAGATCTGCCGCGACGATGACGATTTCAGCTTCATCCGCAACTATCTCGATGCCGGGCTGGCCGACCGCCTGGGCCTGTTCGTGCATGAAAGCCGGCGCGACGGCGAGACGCGCCTGGCCAGCCGCGACGTGGCGGCCATCCGCGAAGCCATCCTGGCGCCGAAATACAATTATGGCGCGCCCTGCGTTGCCGCCACCCTGCTCAACGACGACGGCAGCCTGGTGCTGCGCCACGACCACCAGCGCGATGGACGCGGCCTGGACCTGGAGCAGGCGGAACAGGTGCTGGCCTACATCGCCCGCGTCTGGCGCCGCCCCGTCACCCTGCACACGGCCGATTTCCGCGGCACGCCGCGCACCATCGGCAGCAAGAAGGAGGGCAAGAGCGAGGGCGTGCCGGAACCGCCGGCACCGACGGCGGCCCCCGTGCAGCGCTGATCCAGCCCTGCCCGCCAGGGGCATGGCTGCCGGCGCACAGCATTGCGGCGCCCCACGGACGCAGACGGCCGCGCAGGAAGGTGCACGGGCGCGCGCAGGGGTGCCTGCATGGCAACGTGCTTGCATGGAGATGGACTTCCATCGTCCATCTTGCATCTGCATCTGCATCGCGCATGCGCCATCTTCCAGCTTGCATCTTGCAGCCTGCATCTTTCATCTTTCATCTTGCATGGCAGCCTGCACGGGCAAGGCGGAATGGGCAAGGCCAGGCGCCGACAGGGCGGTGCGGGGGCAGGTTCAGCAAGGTCGCTGGCGGCGCCGGGCCTGTGCAGCCGGCTGCTGGCGGGCATGGCGCCACCGGCAGGCAAGCCCTGCGGCTAGCCACCTCGCCGCGGCTAGCCTGGCCTCCTCGCGCCCGGGCGGCTGGGTTCAGGGGCGGGACACTTGCGCCACGTACCAGGCGACGGTCTGGCGCAGGCCCTGCGCCACGTCGTGCGTGGGAGCATAGCCGAGCAGGCGGGCCGCCTTGGCGATGTCGGCCTGGGAATGGCGCACGTCGCCGGCGCGGAAGTCGCCATACTCGGGCGCCAGCGGCACGTGGCCCGGGCTGGCGGCCAGCAGCATCTGCTGCATGCTGTCGTGCAGCTGCGTCAGGCTCGTGCGGGCATTCACGGCCACGTTGTAGACCTGGTTGATGGCGGCCGGATCGGCGCACGTGGCGGCCAGGATGTTCGCCTGCACGGCATTGTGGACGAAGCAGAAGTCCCGGCTGGTGGCGCCGTCGCCGTGGATGCGCACGGGCTGCCGCTCCAGCATGGCGGCGATCCAGCGGGGGATCACGGCCGCGTAGGCGCCCAGCGGGTCCTGGCGCGGGCCGAAGACATTGAAGTAGCGCAAGCCGACCGTTTGCGTGGCGTAGCAGCGGGCGTACACCTGCGCGTACAGTTCGTTGACATATTTACTCAGGGCATACGGCGACAGGGGCGCGCCGATGTGCTGTTCCACTTTCGGCAAGGCCGGGTGGTCGCCGTACGTGGCGCTCGAGGCCGCGTACACGAAGCGCCGCACGCCCGCGTCGCGCGCGGCGGCCAGCATGTTGAGAAAGCCGCTGACATTGACGGCATGGCACAGCAGCGGGTCGGCCAGCGAACGGGGCACGGACCCGAGCGCGGCCTGGTGCAGCACGTAGTCGACGGGACCGCCCCCATCGCCCTCGCCCTCGCCGCCGTCCGCCCGTCCGGCGCCGTCCATGCCATCTGCGCCAGCCGCTCCGGCCGCGCCACGCGTGGCAGCGGCGTCTTCGGCGTCTTTGGCCTTTCCGGCGCCGCCAGCGCTGGCCATGCTCCCGCCCGTACAGGCCCAGCTGGCATCGCCTGCCTCGCCAGCCGTGGTCGTGCCGTTGACGGCGCCATCCCTGGCCGTGCGCCGGCCCGTGCCGTCACGGCCCTCGACACCGGCAGCGCTGCCTGCCTGTTGCGCAGCAGCCTGGCTGGCGCAGCCGTCATGGCTTGCCGGCATGACACCGCCTGCCCCGCCGCCATGGCCAGCCCTGCTGCCGTCGCTTGCGCCGTCCTGGCCGCCGCTTGCGTCGCCGCTGCCGGCCCCCTCGCCCACGCCTGCCATGCGGCCACGGCTGTCATGCGCGCCGCGGCTTGCGCCATCGCCGTCGCACGCGCCAGCCCCGGTGCCACCGGCCCCTTTCGCGTTGGCATGGCTGGCGCCGATGCGCGCGCATACGCCATCGCCGGCATGCGCTCCGGTGCCGGGGTCGCTAATTTGCCCGTCGCTGGCGCCGGACTCGCCACGGCCGGCCGGCGCGGCGACGCCTGGATCAACAGGGCCGGGTCCGCCGCCGCAGGCGCGCGCGCAGGCTTGCGGGTCGCGGATGTCGCCCTCGATGAAGGTGAAGCGCCGCCACGCGTCTTCGCCCACGCTGGCGCGCACCTGCTCCAGGTTGTGGCGGTGGCCCGTCATGAAATTGTCCAGTCCGCGCACTTCCTGGCCCAGCTTCAGCAGGGTTTCCAGCAGGTGCGAACCGATGAAGCCGGCCACGCCCGTCACCAGCCAGCGGCGCGGCGCCTGCTGCAGCTGCGCGCAGGCGCGCGCATACGCACTCGGCACGGCAATCGATCCTGGCAAGCCAGGCAGGTTGCCAGCCTGATCACTGCCCGCAGCGGCCTTGCCGTCGCCGGCCGCCATCACAGCCGCCACACGTGCAGGCCGCCGTCCTGCAGGGGACGGGGGTCGAAATGCGACTTGATGTCGATGAAGCAGCCGTTTTCCAGCACCTTGGCCTGGAAGTCGCCCAGGGGACGGGCCAGCAGGGCGTGGTGCGAGACGGCGCTGATGATGGCTTCGGCCCGCGGCAGCTGTTCCCAGCTCTCCAGCGACAGCCCGTATTCCTCCAGCGCCTCACGCCCGTCCGCGACGGGGTCGTGCACGTGCACCTGCACGCCGTAGGATTGCAACTCATGGATCATGTCGACCACTTTCGAGTTGCGCAGGTCCGGGCAATTTTCCTTGAAGGTCAGGCCCAGCACGTTCACGTGCGCGCCCTTCAGCTTGAAACCGGCGCGCACCATTTCCTTGATGGTCTTTTCCGCCACGAACTTGGCCATGCCGTCGTTGATGCGGCGCCCGGCCAGGATCAC
>NZ_RFSK01000031.1 GCF_009923995.1 Janthinobacterium sp.
GCGATGGCGACCAGGCCGGCACTGCGCAAGGTGCGCCGCCCCAGCCGCCAGGCGGCCGCCACCACGATGGCGACGACGGCCGGCTTGATGCCATACAGCACGGCGGCGATGGCGGCCACGTGGCCGTAGGCCATGTACAGCCAGGACAGGGCGATCAGCAGCAGCAGCGAGGGCAGCAGGAACAGCAGCCCCGCCACGATGCCGCCGCGCGTGCGGTGCAGCAGCCAGCCGATGTAGATGGCCAGCTGGGTCGCTTCCGGCCCCGGCAGCAGCATGCAGTAGTTCAAGGCGTGCAGGAAGCGCTGCTCGGAGATCCAGCGCCGCCTTTCCACCAGTTCCGCATGCATCATGGCGATCTGCCCGGCCGGTCCGCCGAAGCTGACGCAGCCCAGCTTGAGCCAGTACCAGAAGGCACTGCGCAGGCTGACGGGGGATGGCGGGGCGGCGAGGTGTGCATGCATGGCGGGCGGATGGCTGGCAAGGATGGCAGGGAATCGGGTGGACATAAAAAAAGGGGAAGCCTGAGCTTCCCCTTTCATCATGGACGGCTGGGCGAACCCGGCGCGCTTATGGGCGCTGCGTGTTGACCTGGATCAACGGCTCGTCCGATTGCGGCGGCAATGGCTTGCGTTCGCGGGGCTTGCGGACCGGGGCGACAGCCTTGGCGGCCGCTTCCTGCGCCAGGCGCAGTTTTTCCGGATCGGTGGCAGCCAGGGTCAGGCCGGCCGAGCCGAGTACCGCGTTCAAGTCCAGCGGCGCGGCCACGGGAGCCGGTGCCGGTGCCGGCACCGTCACCGGTGCCGGAGCAGGAGCTGGAGCAGCCACGGGGGCGGCTTCGGCAACGACCGGGGCGGCTTCGGCCGGCACTGGCGCCGCTTCCACGGCGGCCGGCGCCGCTTCAGCTGCCGGTACGGCCACTGGCGCTGCGTCTTCGATCACGGCGATGGCTTCGACCAGCGGCGCCGCTTCCACCACCGGGGCGGCTTCGACGATGGCGACAGGCACGGCTTCGACGATGATTTCCGCTGGCGCAGCAGCAGGAGCCGGTGCAGGCGCAGCGGCTTCCGGCGCGGCTTTCTCGGCAAAGCTGTACTCGGCGGCTGGTGCCGGCTCGGCAGCGGCTGGTTCAGCTTGCGCTGCAGCAACAACTGCTACGGCCGGGGCTTCCGGTACGATCACGTCGGCGGCCGGTGCGGCAACTTCTTCCACCTTGGCGATGTCTACCACCTTGGCCACTTCCACCACTTCGACGACTTCCACGACGGCCGCTGGTGCGGCGTCGGCGGCAGCTTCCACTGGCGCGGCGACGGCGACGACGGCGGTCGTGGCGACCACGGCTACCGGAGCGGCAAGGCCTTCGGCTTCCGGCGCCGGAGCGACCGTAAAGCTGATGACCGGCGCGTCCTGGCCTTCGTTGTCACCGTTTGCCGATTCGATCAGCTCGCCCGTTTCGCGGTCGCGGCGGTTGCGGTTACGGCCACCACGGCGGCGGCGGCGGCGCGGTTCTTCGCCTTCGACGTCGTTTTCGGTCTCTTCGCCTTCAGGACCGGCATTCGCCGGCGCTTTCAGCAAGCTCGTTGGCGCGGCATCGGCGGCAGGACCGCTGGACGGCACGACGACGTTGACGGCGGTGGCGGCAGCGCCGACCAGTGCCAGCTCTTCCGTTTTCACTTCAGCAACAACAGCCTTGTCGGCGCGTGGTTCGCGCGCTTCGCGTGGCTGGCGTGGCGGACGTTCCGCACGTTCCGGACGCTCGGCGCGCTCGGGACGTTCGCCCCGCTCGCGTGGTGCTGCCGTGGCGTCGTTTGGCTCGCGCGCTTCACGCGGTTCGCGTGGCGGACGCGGCGGACGTGGCGGACGGGCCGCTTTTTCCAGTGCTTCCGCTTCTTTCGCGGCATCGTCCTGGGCTGGACGGCCCTGGCCCGGTTCGCGCTCTTCGCGGCCAGGCTTGCCGTTGCGGCCACGGCCACGGGGACCACGGCTGTTGCGGTCGCCACGGTCGGCAGTACCGGCCGGCTTGACGGGCGCGACAGGCGCTGGCGCCGGTGCCACGGGGGCAGGGCCGCCCGTGAAGAAGCTGATGATCTTGGCGATCAGGCCTTGCGGCGCGGCAGGGACGGGCGCCGGGGCGGCCTTCACTTCCACGGGCTTGCGCTCGACCAGCGGTGCCGGCTGGTCAGGGGTGATCGTCTTGACGACGGCTTCCTGGCGCGGCTTGGCTTCTTCCTTCTGGCGCTTGCTGTAAGCCATGTCGGTTTCAGCGTGTTCGGCCAGGTTGTAGCTGGCCTGGCTGTCTTCCAGACGCGGATCGTCGTGCTTGATGCGTTCCAGCTTGTAGTGCGGCGTTTCCAGATGCTTGTTCGGGATCAGGATCACGGCGATGCGGTGGCGGTTCTCGATTTTGAGCACTTCGCCGCGCTTTTCGTTCAGCAGGAAGGCGCCCACGTCCACGGGCACCTGCACGTGGATGGTGGCCGAGTTTTCCTTCATCGCCTCTTCCTGGATGATGCGCAGCACCTGCAGGGCGGACGATTCCGTATCGCGGATATGGCCCGTGCCGGAGCAGCGCGGGCAGGTCACGTGCGAGCCTTCGGACAGCGAAGGACGCAGGCGCTGGCGCGACAGTTCCATCAGGCCGAAGCGCGAAATCTTGCCCATTTGCACACGGGCACGGTCATGGTGCAGCGCGTCTTTCAGGCGCTGTTCCACTTCGCGCTGGTTCTTCGCCACTTCCATGTCGATGAAGTCGATGACGATCAGGCCGCCCAGGTCGCGCAGGCGCAGCTGGCGGGCCACTTCTTCGGCCGCTTCGCAGTTGGTGTTGAAGGCGGTCGTTTCGATGTCCGAACCGCGCGTGGCGCGGGCCGAGTTGACGTCGACGGAGACCAGGGCTTCCGTGTGGTCGATGACGATGGCGCCGCCCGATGGCAGCGGCACGGTGCGGCTGTAGGCCGTTTCAATCTGATGTTCGATCTGGAAGCGCGAGAACAGCGGCACGTCGTCGCTGTAGCGTTTCACGCGGTGCACCATGTCGGGCATCACGTGGCTCATGAACTGGTGTGCCTGGTCGTAGATCTCGTCGGTGTCGATCAGGATCTCGCCGATGTCGGGCTGGAAGTAGTCGCGGATGGCGCGGATGACGAGCGAGGATTCCTGGTAGATCAGGAAAGCGCCGTTGGCCGATTTGCCGGCGCCTTCGATGGCGCGCCACAGTTGCATCAGGTAATTCAAGTCCCACTGCAGTTCATCGACGTTGCGGCCGATGCCGGCGGTGCGGGCAATGACGGACATGCCAGCTGGCAAGTCCAGTTTATCCATGGTTTCGCGCAATTCCTGGCGCTCTTCACCTTCCACGCGGCGCGATACGCCACCGCCACGCGGGTTGTTCGGCATCAGCACCAGGTAACGGCCGGCCAGCGAGACGAAGGAGGTCAGGGCGGCACCCTTGTTGCCGCGCTCTTCCTTTTCCACCTGGACCATGATTTCCTGGCCTTCGCGCAGCGCTTCCTTGACGGAGGCATTGCGCACGTCCACGCCTTCGCGGAAATACGTGCGGGCAACTTCCTTGAAGGGCAGGAAGCCGTGGCGGTCTTCGCCATAGCTGACGAAGCACGCTTCGAGCGAAGGCTCGATGCGCGTGATCACGCCCTTGTAGATGTTGGATTTGCGCTGTTCGCGCCCGGCTGTCTCGATATCGATGTCGATCAGTTTTTGTCCGTCGACAATCGCTACGCGCAGTTCTTCTTGCTGCGTGGCATTAAACAACATGCGTTTCATTTTTATAACTCCGCGACCCGTAGGCCATCTCAAAGCCGCTTCCGGGGAAGCGGCGAAGTACAGGGATATATGCGAGAACGGGAGTGCTGGCGGGGGAAATGCCTAGGCGTGCGGAGCAACAACGCGTACGAGGTATACGTTACGGCCGCAACAGGCGCGGTGAGGTCGATCGTCATGCCGAGTGCACAGGACACCTGCAACTCATCTGAAGCAGCCCGGATGCCGGGGGCAGAGAATGCAGGTGGTCAGCAAATTCAGAGCCAAATCGTAAGCCGGCTCATTACAGGGATCGCGATGGCGAGGCTTGGCCTCAGCCTATTCATCGACAACCCTCAGTATTGTGGCCTCATACGGGGTTTGGCGAAAACGGCAAGCGTTATCAACTTCATCAACCCGCGAGCCCGACTCGATAAGTCGCGCTAACGGGTACTTATCCTTATAATCCAATACACTCACTTCAGCATCTCCACGCGTTATCCGATTACAACTACGGTGCAACCTTGATTCGCGCAGGGATGGTGCATATACATTTTTTCCACCGAATTTGCAATTTGGCGAGGCCGGTGGAGACGCCCCTGTGTAAAATGTGCTTTTATTCTTACACTCGCAGCAGCCAGGGCCGCAGCAAAAACAATTATATATTCAAAATGAAGGACTTAGAGAGATTTCTGGGAAGACATAGTAAATGAAGAGTCAAAATGATGTTGTTCCCCCTTCAACACCCCCGGTTCAGCCGCAAGCCCAATTCGTAACGATCGCCGAAGAAGAAGCAGGCCAGCGCATCGACAACTACTTATTAAGAGTGTGCAAGGGAGTGCCTAAAAGCCACATCTACCGGATCTTGCGATCGGGAGAAGTGCGGGTTAATAAAGGCCGTATCGATCAGCTGTACCGTCTCGCCGCCGGCGACGTGGTGCGCATTCCACCCGTGCGCGTGGCCGAAAAGGCCGCCACGGGCGCGCCGGCCGCCGAATTCAAGATCATCTTCGAAGACGCGCAGCTGCTCGTCATCGACAAGCCGGCCGGCGTGGCCGTGCATGGCGGCTCGGGCGTGTCGTTCGGCGTGATCGAGCAATTGCGCGCCTCGCGCCCCGACGCCAAGTTCCTGGAACTGGTGCACCGCCTGGACCGCGACACGTCCGGCTTGTTGTTGCTTGCAAAGAAACGTTCCGCCTTGACGAATCTGCACGAGCAGATGCGCGACGGCGTCACGGACAAGCGCTACCTGGTGCTGGTGGCCGGTGACTGGAAGAATGCGCGCCAGCATATCAAGTTGCCATTGCATAAATATACGACGGCCGAAGGCGAGCGCCGGGTGGCCGTGCAGGCCGATGGCCTGGCCTCGCACACGGTGTTTTCACTGTTGCATAAATATCACAACTTCGCCTTGCTGGAAGCGGAATTGAAGACGGGCCGCACGCACCAGATCCGCGTGCACCTGTCCTCGTCCGGTTTCCCCATCGCCGGCGACGATAAATATGGCGACTTTGCCCTCAACCGTGCCCTGCTGAAGGCGGACAGCACGCGCGGCGCCCTCAAGCGCATGTTCCTGCATGCGCACCAGATCACGTTCACGCATCCGGAAACGGGCAAGACGATGACCTTGAATGCGCCGCTGGCTGCCGAATGCGAGCGTTTCTTGGTAAGCTTGGGCAAACCATTGGCCGTTGCCGCACGCTAAATAGTCACCGCGTGCGCGACACTACCCACAAGGTAGTCAGTCGCCATCATTCATTCTCAAGGAGCCGGCGGCTATGTCGTCGGGAAACATGGCAAGAAAGCAATTTGATCTGATCGTCTTCGATTGGGACGGTACCCTGATAGACAGTACCTCGACCATCGTCAAGTGCATCCAGGCGTCGGCCAAAGACCTGGGCTTGCCAATTCCCACCGAGTTGCTGGCCTCGCATGTGATCGGCCTGGGCTTGCAGGAAGCCATGCAGTTGGTGATGCCCGACGTGGAGCCGAAATACCATGCGCGCATGGCGGAACGCTACCGCTATCACTATCTGTCGCGCGACCACGAACTGGCCCTGTTTCCCGGCGTCTACGAGATGCTGCAGGAACTGTCGCAGCAGGCGTATTTCCTGGCAGTGGCCACGGGCAAGAGCCGTGTCGGCCTCAATCGTTCCTTGAATGCCGTCAAGCTGCTGTCCCTGTTCGATGCGACGCGTTGCGCTGATGAAACCTTTTCCAAACCCCATCCGGCCATGCTGCAGGAGCTGACGCGGGAACTGGGGCAGGACATGCGCCGTACCGTGATGATCGGCGACACCAGCCATGATTTGTTGATGGCAAGCAATGCGGGCGCGGCCAGTATTGCCGTAGAGTATGGGGCGCATCCCGTGGAGCAGTTGCAGGCGTGCAAGCCCCTGTATTCGGCGCCCACGGTGGCCGACCTGCATCAATGGCTGAGCGAGCACGCATGATGAACGATGTTGTCGATGTCTTCATTTGTGCCGCCGATGCCGTGGCCGACGGCGGCAAGGGCGTGCGCTTTCCCGTCCTGGCCGGCGGTGAAACCACCACGGGATTTGTCGTGCGCCATGGCGGCAAGGCCTACGGCTATTTGAACCGCTGCGCCCACGTGCCGATCGAGCTGGACTGGGCCGAGGGCGAGTTTTTCGAGTCCAGCGGCCTGTACCTGATGTGTTCCACGCATGGCGCCATCTACGTGCCCGAGAGCGGCTATTGCGCGGGCGGTCCCTGCAAGGGCGGCCGGCTGCGTCCGATTCCCGTGGACGAGCGCGATGGCCAGCTGTACTGGCAGCCCGATGACTATGTCCGGCCCGTGCCGGCCTGATCCCCGGTGCGGCCTTGTTGTAATTTAAGCAAAGTGAACTATGAGCGATAACACGAATGACAAGGTGGATGGCGGCATTGCCGGCAGCGGCGGCGCCCCCGCCGGCAACTGGGAACGCGACGTGCTGGAAAAGCTGGTGTTTGCCACCTTGCAGGAACAGCGCGCGCACCGCCGCTGGAGCATCTTCTTCAAGGTCTTCAGCCTGCTGATCGTGCTGTTCGCCCTGTGGGTATTCTATGACTACAACTCGGCCGACGACAGCGAGACCCTGGGCCGCCACACGGCCCTGATCGACATCAGCGGCAGCATCGAGTCCGAAGGCAGCGGCTCGGCCGCCGTCGTCATCCCCGCGCTGGACAAGGCGTTTTCCGATGCCGGTTCCGTAGCCGTGGTGCTGCATATTAATAGTCCCGGCGGCAGTCCCGTGCAGGCCGGCATGATCGTCGACGAGATGCAGCGCCTGCGCAAGGGCTATCCGGACAAGCCTTTATATGTGGTGGTC
The DNA here is from genome assembly GCF_009923995.1 of Janthinobacterium sp. Taxonomy (GTDB): domain Bacteria; phylum Pseudomonadota; class Gammaproteobacteria; order Burkholderiales; family Burkholderiaceae_D; genus Janthinobacterium. Next base: position 7,083 of record NZ_RFSK01000031.1, read on the forward strand.
GATGAAATGTGCGCCTCGGGCGGCTATTACATCGCCGCCGCCGCCGACCGCATCTACGTCAACAAGGCCAGCGTCGTCGGCTCCATCGGCGTGCTGATGGATGGCTTCGGCTTTACGGGCGTGATGGAAAAGGTGGGCGTCGAGCGCCGCCTGCTGACTGCGGGCGAGAACAAGGGCTTCATGGACCCGTTCAGCCCCCTGACGGAAAAGCACAAGGCATATGCGCAGGGCATGCTCAATGAAATCCACCAGCAGTTCATCGACGTGGTGCGCGCGGGACGGGGCAAGCGCCTGAAGGAAACGCCGGACACCTTCTCGGGCCTGTACTGGACGGGCGCGAAAGCCGTGGAAATGGGCCTGGCCGATGACTTCGGCACGGTCGACAGCGTGGCGCGCGACGTCGTCAAGGCGGAAGACATCGTCGACTACACGCAGCACGAAGGCTTGCCGGAGCGGGTGCTGAAGAAATTCGGCGCGGCCATGGGCGCGGGCGCCATGAAGGCGGCCGTGCAGCAGTCGCAACCGGCGTTGCGCTGAAGCTATTTCTCGTAATAACTTGGCAAGCCAATCGAGAATGATTTTCAATAAGGTGGGGATTTGCCTTGAAAATCGACCCCCTTGGGCTATAGTGAAAGCGTAGTTCTTTTCAAGGAGGGGCGATATATCTACTATGTTGTCAGTACTAACTTGATTGGCAGGTCCTGGAACTACTCGCCGCATCGCAGATGTGGTTTTGAGTGAATTTACATTCCTCACTGAAGTCCCGTTGGGGCTTGGGAACGGCGGCGCAATGCCGCCGTTCCCTTTTGCGCGCCGTGTTGGCGCGGGGGACGTGGGGTGCCGCGGCGCGGGCCGGCTGGCGTTGGTGGACAGGCATGCAAGGGCAGGGCATGGTGGCCGGGTGTGGCGCCTCAGGCGGCGCAGTCGTTGCAGTGCGCAGGCAGGATCGGGGCGGCGGATGGCCTAGCCTGCGCACCTGCCCCCTTTGCGCCGTGCGCAGCGGGAGCCAGCGGTGCCGGCTGTTCCAGTGCTTCTTCTTCCTCCATCAGGGCAAAGCCGCCCTGTTCCAGCCAGCACATGAAATGGCATTGGGCTTCGGCATGCCAGCGCACCTGGCTGGCGGGGATGGGCGCATCGCCCGGCAGCAGCCCGTCGCCGTCCTGCGGGGGGAGGGCGCCGCGCCAGCGCGCCATGCCGAGTTGAACTTTATGCATGGCGCTCTGTTCGGCGGCGATGCGGCTGCGCATGTCGGCGATGCTGCCCTGTAAGGCAATGGTGTCGATGTGCTTCATACAATGTCCTTGTGAGTCGTTGCCTGGTTATTATTCCTAAAGATCATTAGGCGGATTCCTAACGAAGTTTCAGTCTATCAATGCGATATTCCGAGCGCTTGATATATCTCAAAGGAATCTGCCATTTGTCGCCAAATCTCACCTTGTTCTTTTTGGTATTTCTGCCTGCGCCATGGTTTCGTGTGGCGTACACCGTCGCGCAGGGGGCGCGGGCCGCCGCTTCACGCTGCCGGCCGCTTCTGGTAAAGTCACGCCCATGAGTAAATTATCCCTAGACCGCATCCTGCAATCGCAGGGTTTTGGCACCCGTAAATATTGCCGTTCCCTTATCGATGATGGCGATGTCGTCATCGATGGCGTTACCCAGACCAATTACCGCACCACCGTCGAGACCGACGGCCTGGTGCTGCACGTGTTCGAAGAAGAGTGGGTGTACCGCCAGCACCTGTACCTGGCGCTGTACAAGCCCGCCAACTTCGAATGCTCGCGCAAGCCCAGCCATCACCCTGGCGTGCTGACCCTGCTGCCGGAACAGTTCACCTGGCGCGAAGTCCAGCCCGTCGGCCGGCTCGACCACGATACGACCGGCATGCTGCTGATGTCCGACGATGGCCCGTTTATCCATGCACAATCGTCGCCGAAGCGCCACGTTCCAAAGATTTACCAGGCCACCACGCAAGAGCCCGTGACGGACGAGCTGGTGGCCCTGCTGCTGGCCGGCGTGCAGCTGCATGACGAGCCGGCCCCGCTGGCCGCCCTCGTCTGCGTCAAGCGCGGCGAGCACCAGCTGGAAATCGTGCTGGAACAGGGCAAATACCACCAGGTCAAGCGCATGCTGGCCGCCGCCGGCAACCATTGCAGCGCACTGCACCGTTCCGCCATCGGCAGCCTGACCCTGGAGTCGCTGGGCATCGCCGAAGGCGAGTGGTGCTACCTCACGCCGGAGCAGATCGCGCTGCTGGCCTGAACCTCTCGCTGACCGCTAAAGCCGGGGATTTCCCGGCTTTTTGGCGTCTTTGGCTTCCTATTGCCTGCATTTGACGAAGTTTCCCCCGACATGAAATTAGCTACACTGAAGGATGGCACGCGCGATGGCCAGCTGGCTGTCGTCTCGCGCGACCTGAAAACGGCGCACCTGGCCGACGGCATCGCCCCGACCCTGCAAAGGGCGCTCGACGACTGGAGTTTCATCGCGCCCCAGCTCGACTTGCTGTACCAGACCATCAATAGCGGCCGCGGCCACCGCGCCTTCGACTTCGATCCCGCCAACTGCATGGCGCCCCTGCCGCGCAGCAGCCTGCGCGTGGCCGGCGCCTCCTATCTGCAGCAGCTCGAACGGGCCTGCAAGGCGGCGGGAACGGCGGTGCCCGCCAATCTGCGCGACGCGCCGCGCCTGTACCAGGGCGCCAGCGACGACTTCCTCGGCGCCCACGACGACATTGCCTTCGCATATGAGCAGTGGGGCATCGACTACGAGGCGGGCATCGCCGCCATCACGGACGACGTGGCCATGGGGGCCACGCCGGACCAGGCCCACCTGAACATCAAGCTGTTGATGCTGGTCAACGACATCACCCTGCGCAACCTGGCGCCCGACGAGCAGGCCGGCGGCTACGGCTTTTTGCAGGCCAAGCCGGCCATGGCTTGCTCGCCCGTCGCCATCACGCCCGACGAACTGGGTGACGCCTGGCGCGGCGGCAAGGTGCATTACGCCGTGCGCTGCAGCCTGAACGGCAAATTGACGGGCCAGCCCCACGCGGGCGCCGACATGGCCTTCAATTACCCGCAGCTGCTGGCCCACCTGTGCCAGACGCGCAAGGCGGGCGCCGGCGCCGTGGTGAGCGCGGGCGGCATCGCCAACAAGGAAATCAAGAAGGGCTTTTCCAGTATCGTTGAGCGACGTAACCAGGAGATGATCGCCGATGGCGTCGCCAGCACGCCGTATCTGCTGTTTGGCGATGTCGTCCGCCTGGAGATGCTGGGCGATGACGGCAAGTCGCTGTTTGGCGCCATCGAGCAGACCGTAAAACAGGCGGAAGCGAGGAAAAACCGTTAGGAGCCCCGAGAAAATGGCCATGACTGCGTTGCAGCCCCTCGCCGTACTATTCGTACTGTCTTCGGGGCCGCGCCTTGTCCTGGCCATTTTTCGGTCTCCTCTGAAGTGGGCGCCTGCGGCGCCTTTTGTTTCAGCCAGGCAAAGGAAATACAGGGGATTTGTCCCCTTGTTCCGCCGATGGCAAGGGCTGGCTTGAACCGATAATGCCCCATGCCCAGTCCGTATTGCGCCTAGCCAGGCCGCAGGACTTCACCGGAGTTGATTGATGTCGGAAGACAGCGACGCAGAAAAGACCGAAGCCGCGTCACCGAAGCGCCTCGAGCAGGCGCGTGAGGAAGGCGACGTTCCGCGATCGCGTGAAGTGGCGACGTTTACGGTGCTGATGGCGTCCGGCTGCTGCCTGTGGTTTGCCGGCGACGCCATCGTGCGCCGGCTGACGGCCGTCATGGTCTCCGGGCTGACCCTGGACCGGGAGCAGATACTCAATCCCGACGCGATGATGCTGCGCATCGGCTATGACGTGGGTTCCGTCCTGCTGACCTGCCTGCCGTACGCGCTGGCCATCATGCTCGTCGCCCTGGCCTCGCCCGTGCTGGTGGGCGGCTGGCTGTTCAGCTCCAAGGCGTTTACCCCCAATTTTGGCAAGCTCAACCCGATTCGGGGCCTGGGCAATATGTTTTCGAAGAATGCGCTGGTGGAATTGCTCAAGGCCATCGCCAAGACCCTCGTCGTCGGCATCGTCGCGTGGATGGTGATGCAGCACCAGAAGGACGCCGTGCTGGGCCTGTCCGTGGAATCCTTGCGCGCCGGTTCCGCGCACCTGATCAGCCTGCTGATCACGGCCTTCCTGCTGATCGTTGGCGCGCTGGGCTTCATCGCCGCCATCGACGGCCCCTACCAGATGTGGCATTACGCCAACAAGATGAAAATGACCTTGCAGGAAGTCAAGCAGGAGTCGAAGGAGTCGGACGGCAATCCGCAGATCAAGGCGAAGATCCGCCAGATGCAGCATGAGATGTCGCGCCGCCGCATGATGGCCGACGTGCCCACGGCCGACGTGGTGGTGACCAACCCGACGCACTATGCGGTGGCGCTGAAATACGGCGAGAATTCGCGCGGCGCACCGCAGGTGGTGGCCAAGGGCGTCGACGAGGTGGCGGCGAAGATCCGCGAACTGGCGGGCGAGCACAAGGTCGCCATTCTGGAAGCGCCGGCCCTGGCCCGCGCCCTGTACAAGCACACGGACATCGGCGACGAGATTCCCGAAGCCCTGTACGGCGCCGTGGCCGAAGTGCTGGCCTATGTGTTCCAGCTGCGCAGCTACGGCAAGGGCCAGGGCCAGCGTCCGGACAAGCCGAAGGCGCTGGCAGTGCCGCCCGAGCTCGATCCGCTCAACCCCGCATCGCAGACACCACCGGCAGCAGACGCCGCAGACAAGAATAAGGGAAGTACACCATGAACGGCCTGAGAATGCCAGCCTGGCTCAGCGGAATGAGCAACAACGCCAGCAAGGGCGTCGCCGCGCCGGTCATCATCATCATGCTGCTGGCGATGATGGTGCTGCCGCTGCCGGCCTTCATCCTCGACATCTTCTTCAGCTTCAATATCGCGCTGTCCATCATCGTGCTGCTGACGGCGCTGTACACGGTCAAGCCGCTCGACTTCATGGCGTTTCCGACCATTCTGCTCGTCTCGACCATGCTGCGCCTGTCCCTGAACGTGGCGTCCACGCGCGTGGTGCTGACGGAAGGCCATACGGGCGCCGACGCGGCCGGTAAAGTGATCGAGGCCTTCGGCCACTTCTTGATTGGCGGCAACTACACGGTCGGTATCGTCGTGTTCATCATTTTGACCATCATCAATTTCACAGTGGTCACCAAGGGTGCGGGCCGTATCGCCGAGGTGGGCGCCCGCTTCGCGCTGGACGCCATGCCCGGCAAGCAGATGGCCATCGATGCGGACCTGAACGCGGGCCTGATCGGCGAAGACGAAGCGCGCCGCCGCCGCACGGAAGTGGCGCAGGAAGCGGAATTCTATGGCGCCATGGACGGTGCCAGCAAATACGTGCGCGGCGATGCCATCGCCGGCATCATGGTCACCGTCATCAACATCGTCGGCGGCCTGCTGGTGGGCCTGCTGCAGCATGACATGGGCTTTGCCGATGCGCTGAAGAATTACACCCTGCTGGCCATCGGTGACGGCCTGGTGGCGCAGATTCCTTCGCTGATCATTTCCACGGCGGCCGGTATCGTCGTCTCGCGCGTGGCCAGCGAACAGGACATCGGCACCCAGCTGGTGGGCCAGCTCTTTGCGAAACCGCAAGTGCTGTACATTACCGCCGGCATCATCGGCGGCATGGGCCTGATCCCCGGCATGCCGAACATGGTCTTCATCCTGCTGGCGTCCCTGCTGGCCGGGGCCGCCTACCTGATCAGCAAGAAGCGGGCGCAGGCGAAGGAGGCGGCCGAGAAGCCGGCCGAGGTGCCGCAAGCGACCGTGGCGCCCGAGCAGGAAGAGGCCAGCTGGCAAGACATCATGCCCGTCGATACCCTGGGCCTGGAAGTGGGCTACCGCCTGATTCCCCTCGTCGACAAGACGCAGGGCGGCGAATTGCTCAAGCGTATCAAGGGCATCCGCAAGAAGTTCGCCCAGGAAGTGGGCTTCCTGGCGCCGCCCGTGCACATCCGCGACAACCTGGAATTGAAGCCGTCCGCCTACCGGATCACCCTCAAGGGCGTGGAAGTGGGGACGGGCGAGGCCTTCAACGGCCAGTTCCTGGCCATCAACCCCGGCATGGCCAGCGGCACCTTGCCCGGCCTGGCCACGAGCGACCCCGCCTTCGGCTTGCCGGCCACGTGGATCGAGGCGAACCTGCGCGACCAGGCGCAATCGATGGGCTACACGGTGGTCGATGCGGGCACCGTGGTGGCCACCCACCTGAACCACCTGATCACCTCGCACGCGTCCGAGTTGCTGGGCCGCGCGGAAGTGCAATCCCTGCTCGACCACCTGGGCAAGGAATCGCCGCGCCTCGTGGAAGACCTGGTGCCGAAGATGCTGTCCCTGTCGACCCTGCAGAAGGTGCTGCAGAACCTGCTGTCCGAAGGCGTGCACATCCGCGACATGCGCACCATCATCGAAACCCTGGCCGAGCACACGGTGCAGACGCAGGACCCGAACGACCTGACGGCGCTGGTGCGCGTGGCCCTGGGCCGCGCCATCGTGCAGCAGCTGTTCCCCGGCGCGGCGGAACTGTCCGTGATGACCCTGGACAGCCGCCTGGAGCGCCTGCTGATGCAAGCCATGGGCAATGGCGGCGACGGCGCCGGCATCGAGCCGGGCCTGGCCGACACCATCGCGCACCAGGCGGGACTGGCCGCGCAGCAGCAGGAAGCGCTGGGCCTGACGCCCGTGCTGCTGGTGCCGGCGCCGCTGCGCGCCCTGCTGTCGCGTTTCCTGCGCCGCGCCCTGCCGCAGCTGAAAGTGCTGTCGCATGCGGAAGTGCCGGAAACCAAGACGATACGGGTGACGAGCCTGGTGGGGGCGCAGTAGTCGGCTTTGTCAATGCCGGGGTCAGACCCTCAACACCGCCAACAGCAAGGTCATTGCCAACGTGTATGGGGGTCTGACCCCAGCCTTCGCTTGGCGCTTGCTTTTGGTCAAATAAACATCAATTTCCTCCCGGCAAACTGAATAACGGGGACTTTCCCGTCCTGTTCCTTCGATCATTTCCCTGGTGCATCGCTAATAATGGAAACTGTCCGGGTGATCTGTGTCCATGTGGAAGACAGCACCCAAGCAACAGGAGTCGATGATGGTCACACAGTTCAGCCCATATTGCGCCACACCCGTCCCGGGAGGCCGGCCATGAATGTGAAGAAATTTACGGGCGCCTCGTCGCGCGATGCGCTGCGCAAGGTGCGCGAGGCGCTCGGCCCCGATGCCGTGATCCTGTCGAACCGCCAGGCCGATGGCGTGGTGGAAATCCTCGCGCTGGCCAATGACGATGCCGCTTCGCTGGCGTCGCCGCCGGCCGCCTCCGAAATGGCCCAGCCCCGTCCCCAGTTGCAGACCCAGTTCGCCGCACCGCAGCGTGCCGCCGCCCCGGCCCAGCGCCCGGCCGCGCCCCGTCCCGCCGCCCCGCGCCAGGCTGCCGCCGAGCCGGTGGACATGGCCCGCATGCAGCAGATGATGGCCAGCGCCCTGGCGCACGTGAAGGAAAACGCCGCCGCCGAGATGAGCGGCATGATGAATGAAATCCGCGCCATGCGCGGCATGATGGAAACCCAGCTGGCGGAAATCTCCTGGGGTTCGACCCAGCAGCGCGAGCCGCAGAAGGCCGTCGTGCTGCGCGAGATGCTGGCCGCCGGCTTCTCGGCCAGTCTGGCGCGCTACCTGATCGACAAGTTGCCGGCCGGCCTGGATGGCGCACAAAGCATGCGCTGGATCAAGACCGTCCTCAGCCGTAACCTGAATACTGTGGCCAATGAAGACGCCATGCTGGAGCAGGGCGGCGTGTTCGCCCTCGTCGGCCCGACCGGCGTCGGCAAGACCACCAGCACGGCCAAGCTGGCGGCCCGCTGCGTGATGCGCCACGGCCCGGAAAAGCTGGCCCTGATCACCACGGATGCCTACCGTATCGGCGCGCATGAACAGTTGCGCATCTACGGCAAGATCCTCGGCGTGATGGTGCATTCCGTGAAGGACGAGGCGGACCTGCGCATCGCCCTGAAGGAACTCAAGAACAAGCACACGGTGCTGATCGATACGGTGGGCGTGAGTCAGCGCGACCAGATGGTGACGGAACAGGTGGCCATGCTGTCGGGCGCCGGCGCCGACGTGAAGCGCCTGCTGTGCCTGAACTCGACGGCGACGCAGGAAACCCTGAACGAAGTGGTGCGCGCCTACCAGGGCAGCGGCCTGGCAGGCTGCATCATGACCAAGCTCGATGAGGCGGCGTCGATCGGCAACGTGCTCGACGTGGTCATCCGCCAGAAGCTGAACCTGTTCTATGTGTCGAACGGCCAGCGCGTGCCGGAAGACCTGCACCTGGCCGACCGCGCCTACCTGATCGACCGCGCCTTCAAGCTCAAGCGCGACTCGGCGGCGACGCAGTTTTCCGATGCCGAACTGCCGCTGCTGATGGCGCAGGCGGCCGCCCGCAACAATGAAGCGCGCGGGGTGCACCTTGGCTAACTTCGATTTCGACCAGGCCGAAGGCCTGCGCCGCATGCTGGCCGGCCCGCAGCCGCGCGTCATGACCTTCCTGTCGGCCACGCCGCAGGACGACAAGGGCGCCATGCTGGTCAACCTGGGCGCGTCGCTGGCCTACGGCGGCAATGAAGTGCTGCTGGTCGACGCCAGCGGCGGCAGCGATGGCGTGGCGTCGCGCCTGGGACTGGCGCATGGCGCCAGCCTGCTCGACGTGGCGCGCCAGCAGTGCGGCCTGAACCAGGTGATCCACCAGGTGCCGCAGGGCTTCGGCGTGGCCAGCCTGGGCGCGCGCAACCACCTGATGGACAGCATGGACTATGCGGGCGACGACGACACGCGCCGCCTGGGCAAGACCTTCGAAGTGATGGCGCGCCAGAGCGGCATCGTGCTGGTCGACGGCGTCGTGGCGGAGCAGGGCGAGTGCTTCCCCGTGCCGCTGATGGCGTCCTCGGATATCGTCGTGCAGGTGTCGAACAGCGCCAATTCGATCAAGGCGGCCTACTGCCTGATCAAGCGCCTGAACCAGGAACTGGGACGCCGCCCCTTCGGCATTCTTGTCACGGGCGCTTCCGAATCCGAGGCAAAAGTGGTATACGATAATATGGCGCAGGCGGCGAGCCGCTACCTGGCCGTGAAACTGACGTCGATGGGCTCCGTGCCGGCCGATGAGTACCTGCACCGCGCGGCGCGCCTGGGCCGCAGCGTGGTCGATGCCTTCCCGCTGGCCGGTGCCTCGGTGGCGTTCCGCGGGCTGGCCGAGCGGCTCGTGCGGTCGGCGGCGCCGGTGCTCGGTTCCACCTTGTACCAGACGGGGAGCGCACACCATTTCAGCGCCTGAATCCAACCGTAGCATCAGATAAGACGAGAAAACAATAAGCAGCCTATGTACACGGTCAAAGGGAAATCGAACAAGGACTATTTGCTGACGGAGCATATTCCGCTGGTGAAGCGTCTGGCGCACCATATGAAGGCGAAATTGCCGCCTTCGGTCGAGGTCGATGACCTGATCCAGGCCGGCATGATCGGCCTGCTGGACGCCATCAGCCGCTATGAGGAAACCCATGGCGCGCAGTTCGAGACCTATGCCGTGCTGCGCATCCGCGGCGCCATGCTCGACGAACTGCGCACCAGCGACTGGCTGCCGCGCAGCATGCGCCAGAACATGCGCAAGATCGAAGAGGCGATGAGCATCCTGCAGCAGCGCCTGGGCCACCCGCCGACGGAGTCGGAAGTGGCCAAGCTGCTGAAAATGTCGCTGGCCGACTACCAGGAAATGCTGGGCGACGGCGGCGGCCACCAGCTCGTGTACTACGAAGACTTTCATGACCCGGACGGCAATGACAGCTTCCTCGACCGCCACTGCGTGGACGAGGACAGCGACCCCTTGCGTTCCCTGCTCGATACCGATTTCCGGCAATCCGTGATCGATGCCATCGACGCGCTGCCGCCACGCGAGAAAATACTCATGGGCCTGTACTACGAAGAAGAGCTGAACCTGAAGGAAATCGGCGCAGTGATGGGCGTGTCGGAATCGCGCGTCTCGCAGCTGCATACCCAGGCCGTCGCGCGCCTGCGCGCAACCTTGAGGGAGCAGGCGTGGACTGGTCCAGCATAATCGGGCTGGCGCTGGCGCTGGCGGGCCTGCTGGTCGGCCAGGCACTGGAAGGCGGCAAGATGGCCTCCCTGCTGCAGCCGGCCGCCTTCGCCATCGTCATCATCGGCACCTTCGGCGCCGTGCTGCTGCAGACGCGGCTGCGCACGTTTGTGCGCGGCCTGGAAATGCTGCGCTGGGTGTTCCTGCCGCCGGCCGACACGCGCGCCGCGTTGGCGCGCGACATCGGCGCGTGGAGCCTGACGGCGCGCCGCGACGGCCCCCTGGCGCTCGAGCGCCTGATGGAAAACACGGCCGACCGCTTCAATGCCAAGGGCTTGCGCATGATCGTCGACGGCATCGCGCCCGACAAGCTGCGCCAGCTGCTCGACGTGGAAATCTCCGCCTACGAGATGGCCGAGCGCCAGGCCGTCAAGGTGTGGGAATCGGCGGCCGGCTATTCGCCCACCATCGGCATCCTGGGCGCCGTGCTGGGCTTGATCCACGTCATGGAAAACCTCACCGACCCGAGCAAGCTGGGCAGCGGCATCGCCGTCGCCTTCGTCTCGACGATTTATGGCGTCGGCCTGGCCAACCTGCTGTTCCTGCCCGTGGCGAACAAGCTCAAGGCCATCGTTTCGCGCCGCGTGCTGCAGTATGAAATCACGGCCGCCGTGCTGTACGACATCGCCACGGGCGACCATACGCGCATCATCGAAGAGCGCGTCTCCAGCCTCCTGCACGAGCACTGACCATGATGCGGCGCGCGCGCAGGAAGTATGACGAGGAGCCGGACAACCAGGACCGCTGGCTGATCTCCTACGCCGACTTCATCACCCTGCTGTTCGCCTTCTTCGTCGTCATGTACGCCATTTCGCAAGTCAACGAGGGCAAGTACCGCGTCTTCCAGAATGCCATCGGCCAGGCCTTCAGCCTGGAAAAGGGCGCGCCACCCATCATCATGGAAGCGCCGCAGGCCATCCCGCTGCCCAATCCCGCCCTGAAGCGCCGCACGGAAGCCCTCCGCCGCGAGCGCGAGCACATGACGCGCCTGGCGCAGGACCTGACCTCGACCCTGGCGCCGCTGGTCAAGGAAGGCAAGGTGCGCGTGACGCAGACGAGCCGCGGCGTCAGCGTGGAAATCAATGCCAGCGTGCTGTTCGACCCGGGCGCGGCGCGCCTGACGGCCGAATCGGACCAGGCCCTGCGCGCCGTCGCCGTGCTGCTCAAGGACGATGCGCACGACGTGCAGGTGGAAGGGCACACGGACGTCCAGCCGATCAGCAACTCGAACTTTGCCTCGAACTGGGAACTGTCGGCCGCGCGCGCCAGCGCCGTCGTGCGCCTGTTCATCGCCAGCGGCGTGCAGGCCGCGCGCCTGACGGCCGTGGGCCACGCCGACAACATCCCCGTGGCGCCGAACGACACGCCGGAAGGGCGCGCACGCAACCGCCGCGTGGCCGTGACCATCCTGTCTGGCATCCCGGAAACGGTTACGGAAGTGCCGACGGCGCCCGCCCCGGCGCCGGCACCTGCCAACTGAAGCGCGTCAGCGGGAGGCCGCCGCTTGGTACAATCGCGGCCTTCCCATCTTTTACGTCTCCATCATGAAAAGCAGTTCCCAGGGCGGTCTCGTCTACTCCACCGAAACGGGCCGCATGTGCCCCGCCTGCCGCCAGCCGCTGGCACAGTGCGCGTGCAAGGCGCAGGCCAAGGCCGTGCCAGCGGGTGACGGCGTGGTGCGCGTGTCGCGCGAGACCAAGGGCCGCGGCGGCAAGAGCGTCACCGTCGTCAAGGGCTTGCCGCTGGACGCCATCGCCCTGGCCCTGCTGGGCAAGCAGCTGCGCGCGCAGTGCGGCTCGGGCGGCACCGTCAAGGATGGCGTGATCGAGGTGCAGGGCGACCATGTCGACACCCTCCTGGCCGCGCTGACCAGGCTGGGGCACCAGCCGAAGAAGGCGGGCGGCTGATTTTTCCGCTGTGCGCGGGACAGCCGCGCGCGCCTGTGGTAACGTGCCTTTCCCGTGTCAGGCGTGCTCCCATGATGCATATCAAACTTACCGGCCTGGCCATTGCCGTGCTCGCGGCGGCGCTGGCGCTGGCGTACTGGTTTTTGCCCGATGACGGTGTGCCCGTGGCGGCGTCCGCCGTGCCGGCGCCCGCCCAGGGGCGCAGCCTGGCCGCGTATTTCACGCTCGATGCGTCCGCCGTGCCCGTGCCCGATCCCGTGGCGCCGCCCGTCCCCCTGGCGCAGCAGCTGGCGCGCTTGGCCGCCAGCGGCCGGCCGGAAGACGCGTATGCGGCCTACAACCTGCTCGACGACTGTATTTCTTTTGAGAAAGAAGGTCGCCTGCCGGGCCTGGAATTCGAGCTGGGACGCGAGATGACGGCCGAGGAAAAAGCCGCCCAGCGGCAGCTGTGCGCGGGCCTGACGCAGCGCCAGCGCGAGGACCGCCTGACCTACCTGGCCACGGCTGCGAAGGCGGGCGTGCCGGGCGCGGCCACGCTGTTCCTGTCGGAAGGCCCGTTCGGCGACCGCAGCGCCCTGCGCAACCGTCCCGACGATCCGCTGGTGCAGGCGTGGAAGCGGCAAGCCATCGCCCAGCTGACGGCGCAGGCGGACGACGCCGAAGTGAGCAGCCTGTCCACCCTGATGATGGCTTACCTGCGCGACGGCGACGTGGTGCGGAAGGATGCGCCGCAGGCGTACGGCTATCTGCTGGCCCTGCGCCTCGTCTACGACGACATCCTCGCGCCCGGCGTCACCAATCCCTACCAGGATGAGTACTGGCACTGGCTGCAGGACGAGCTGACGCCGGCGCAGCAGGCCGCCGCCAGCGCCAGGGCGCAGGCCATCGCGGCGAAATACCGCCAGCATGCGGGGCGTGCCGCGCACGGTTGAGCTGGCAAGGCCGCTGCGCCTTGCCGGGAGATCGCTGTGAAATAAGAGAAATAAGAAGGGGAATCAGCCGATGACGACGCGCCGGCTGGCCGTGTTCGTCGTCGGCTGGCCGCTGGGGCCGTAGAAGTTGCCGCTTTGGGCGGCGGGGCGCATGGCGTTCAGGGCGCCCTGGGTGTGCAGCATGTGCTTGTTGACCAGCAGGCTGTTCAGGCGGTTCTGTTCCTTGGCTTCGCGCGTCGTCTCGAGCAGGGCTTTCCACAGGGGCGCCGCTTCCGCTTCGCTGGCGCCGACCAGCCAGTCTTCCATGCCCGCTTCGGCGGCCGTGTAGCCTGCCGCCGCCAGCGCCTGGTGGCGTTGCGCCGCCAGCTGGCTCAATTGTCCCACCAAGGCCGTCTTGCGTACGGTGAGCTCCGCGATTGCATCGATGTCAGCGGCAACCAGATGCCGCTGTTCTTCTTTCATCAATGCCAGCAATGTGGTCATGAGCTGTTGCTCGTCACGCAGGCTGGAAAACGGAGTCACTGATTGCATTGGGAACCTATCTATTTCGTGAGTGCAGCAAGTCCTTGACTGTGTCGAGGAGACCGTCCGCCACTTTTTCAGAGTTGACCTGGAACTGGCCGTCGGCGATCGCCATCTTGATGCGTTCGACTTTTTTCGTGTCGAACACGGCGCCGCTGCCGGCAGTTGCACTGGCCGCTAATGCCTGTCCTTGCGGCGACAGGCGTACATTGTCCGACGTCGTCGGTGTTGCCTGGGCTTTCTCGGCATTGCGGGCGCCGGACGTACTCGCGGGCGCTACCGGCAGGCCGGGATTGCTTTTAATGGTGTTGTCGGTAATTTTCACAGCGTGATCCTCGTCTGGTCGAAGTCAAGAAACTCCGGGATATGTGTCATTATCGGCACCTTCTTCCGAAACTTTAGTGCGCCAGACCACAATATCGCTGTCCATCCGTGTTTAAAACGCTACCTCCACCAGGCCGCCCGCGCGCGCCACGCCGCTGATCTGCTGGCCGCTCTGCGTGCGCACCTGCACCGTCTGGCCATCGCCCGCGCTGCCGATGGCGCGGCCTTCTGATGCTACCTGGAAACCGTTGCCGCTGGAAACGATCCGCACCAGCTGGCCCTGCATGACGACGGGCTTGCGGCGCAGGGTGTCGAGGCGCATCGGCGTGCCTGGCGGCAAGGAAATATTCGTGCTGGCGCCCACCACCTGGGCCATGTCGGTGGCGATGCCTGCCGGCAAGGCTGCCAGGTCGCCCTGCATCGTCACGAGCTGGCTGGCGTCGATGGCTTGCCCCTGCGCCAGCGGCACGGCGCTGGCCACGTAGTCGCCCATGACGGCCACGTTGGCTTGCAGATAGATGGTCCAGCTGGCCGGGGCCGTGCAGCGCACGCCCACGGTGGTCTTGCCCCAGGCGCGGGCACCCGGTGCCATGAACGCTTGCGGCGCGGGGCAGGCGGCCAGGTTCAGGCGCGGATCGACGGCGCCGACGGTGATCGTCACCTTGCCCGGCAAGCCATTGCTTTGCACCTGCAGGAACTGTTCCACGCTGGCGCGCAGCGCTTCCGGCGTCTGCCGGCCGGCGTTTTGCGCTTGCGCCAGCAAGGGCAGGGCGGCAAGGGCGAAGAAGTAAGCGAGCGGTGTTTTCATGGTGATAGGCCTCTGGAATAGTGCCATGATAGTGCGCGCCGCCCCGTTCGAAGCGCGGATTAAGGGGTAAAAGTACGGTCTGATCCGGCGATGGCCTTGCCGGTGGCCGCCGTACTATGTTTCCTGTCATCACTATACCGCCATCCTTCCGCCATCTCGGGCGCCAGTGGCAGATCTTTCCGGAGCCTGACATGATAGGGAAACTCGACGATTACATGCGCTTCAACGAGACGGCGCTGAGCCTGCGCTCGACGCGCCAGGAATTGCTCGCCTCGAATATCGCCAATGCCGACACGCCCAACTACAAGGCGCGCGACGTCGATTTCGCCAGCGCCCTGAAAGGCGCGCTGGCGCGCAGCGACGGCACGCCCCCGGCCCTGAAGGGCACGGCGCCGCAGCACCTGGCGGGCAAGGGCACGGCGGCCGCGGCCGGCGGCAAGGTGGAGACCCTGGCCGATGGCACGCCGCTGCTGTACCGCGCGCCGGCCCAGGGCGCCGTCGATGGCAATACGGTGGACATGGACCTCGAGCGCAACGCCTTCGCCGACAATTCCATCCGCTACGAAGCGAGCATCACGCTGCTCAATGCACAGATCAAGGGCATGCTCACGGCTATCCAGGGAGGACAGTAATCATGTCGCTGTTTAATATCTTCAACGTTTCCGGTTCGGCCATGAGCGCCCAGGCGCAGCGCCTGAACACGGTGGCCAGCAACCTGGCCAATGCCGACAGCGCCACCAGCGCCAGCGGCGAAGCCTACCGCGCCAAGCAGGTGGTCTTCGAAGCCGTGCCCATGGCCAACGGCGCCACGGCCGTCAAGGTGCAGAAGGTGATCGAAGACCCGTCGCCGATGAAGCTCGTCTACGACCCGAAGAACCCGCTGGCCGACGAGAAGGGCTACGTCACCATGCCCAACGTGAACACGGTCGACGAGATGGTCAACATGCTGTCCGCCTCGCGTTCCTACCAGACCAACGTGGAAACCATGAACGCGGCCAAGTCGCTGCTCCTGAAAACCCTTACGCTCGGCCAATAAGGCTGACTGATCACTATGGCAACCATCGATACCAGCAACACCGTCACCACCGATCTGATGGCGACGATGAATCCGAAGAAGACGACGGCCGAACCTGGCAGTGTCGAGGCGGAAACAAACAAATTCCTGACCCTGCTGGTCACCCAGCTGAAAAACCAGGACCCGATGAATCCGCTCGACAATGCGCAGCTGACCAGCCAGCTGGCGCAGCTGTCCACGGTGACGGGCGTCAACAAGCTCAACACGACCCTGGAAACCCTGAAAACCAGCTACCAGCAAGCCGAATCGATGCAGGCGGCCAACATCATCGGCCACGGGGTGTTGACGGCAGGCAAGGATATCAACCTGAGCAAGAGCGCCGCCCTGCTGGGCGTGGACCTGGCCACGGCCGCCGACAAGGTCAAGGTCATCATCTACAAGGATGGCAAGGAAGTCCATTCCATCGACCTGGGCGCGCAGGACGCGGGCACCTTGCCGCTGGGCTGGAACGGTTCCACAGGGGACCTCGATGCGGAAGGCAAGAACATCGTGCTGCCCGACGGCGCCTACACCTTCGCGGTGGAAGCGACGCGCGGCGGCACCGTGCTCAAGGATGCGACGGCGCTGATGTTCGGCTCGGTCGCCAGCGTCTCGACGGGCGCGAATGGCGTGAAATTGAATGTACCGGGCGTGGGCAGCATCACCATGGCCGATGTGAAGCAGATCCTGTAAGCCGCTCGATCGTAGCGTGACCCCCACCCCCTAATTCCTACCAGGAGAACACAATGTCTTTCCAACAAGGCCTGAGCGGCTTGAATGGCGCCGCCAAATCGCTGGACGTCATCGGCAACAACATCGCCAACTCGTCGACCGTGGGTTTCAAGCAGTCGCAGGCCCAGTTCGCCGACATCTATGCCAACTCGCTGTATGGCGTGGGCGGCAACCAGGCGGGGATCGGCGTGTCGGTGTCGCAAATCGCCCAGCAATTTAACCAGGGCAACCTGGAAACGTCGTCGAATCCCCTCGACATCGCCATCAATGGCGGCGGCTTCTTCCGTACCAGCGTCAACGGCGCCATCCAGTACTCGCGCAATGGCCAGTTTCAGGTCGACAAGAGCGGCTTCATCGTCAACGCCCAGCTGGCGCAGCTGACCGGCTATGCGGCCGATGCCAACGGCAAGATCGTCGCCGGTGCCGTCGTGCCCCTGCAGATCGACCAGTCGGACATGAAGCCCCAGGCGACGACCAAGATCGACACGCAGGTCAACCTCAATTCCAACACGACCATGCCGACGACCGTGCCGTTCAAGGCCGGCGACGATTCCTCGTACAGCAAGTCCTTCCCCGTCGAAGTCTTCGATTCGCTGGGCAATTCCCACATCATGTCGAATTTCTACGTCAAGACGGGCACCAACACCTGGGACGTCTACTCGGCCATGGATGGCACGGAAGTGACCAGCATGAAGGCGGCGGCGGCCCTGCAGACGGACCCTGCCTCGCTGGCCGCGCGCGCCGCCTACCAGGCGGCCGTCACGGCCGTGCCGCTGGTGCCGGCCAATGTGACGGCCGCCGCCGTCGCCTATGGCAATGCGGCCGGTGCCGCCGTCTCGGCCGCTGCCGCCGCCGCGGGCGCCACGCCGGCGCAGCTGGCCGCCATCGCCGCCACCTACGGCAGTGCCGTGCCGGATGGCATCAACTCGAGCCGCACGCCGGACCAGATCGACGCGGCCATCCGCGCCGTGACCGAGGTGCCAGCCGTCAAGACCGGTTCGCTGGTCTTCAACACGGTCGGCAGCCTGGACCGGGCAGCCATGCTGGCCCTGACGCCGCCGCAAACCCTGCCCGTCACCGTCAACCTGCCGATCTTCCCCGCCACGGGCGCCAATGCCACCCTGTCGGTGCAGGTTGATTTCAGCAAATCGACCCAGCTGGGCACGGCCACGGCGGAAAAGAAAACGGAAGCGGACGGCTACAAGGCCGGCCAGCTGAGCCAGTTCATCGTCGGTGACGACGGCGTCATCCAGGGCCAGTACAACAATGGCAAGACGCGCGCGCTGGGCCAGGTGGTATTGAGCAACTTTACCAACCCGAATGGCCTGGAGCCGCTGGGCAACAACGCCTGGGTGGAAAGCTCGGCCTCGGGCAAGCCCATCACGGGCGAGCCGAAGACGGGCACCCTGGGCAACTTGCGTGCCTCGGCCGTGGAAGTGTCGAACGTCGACCTAACGGCGGAACTGGTCAACATGATCACGGCCCAGCGCGCCTACCAGGCGAATGCGCAGACCATCAAGACGCAGGATTCCGTTTTACAAACTCTGGTGAACTTGCGTTAACGGATTGAACCCCTAACGGCGAAAGGCTGGGGTCGGACCCTCAGGGTCCGACCCCGGTTTCTACCTTGGGTTTCAGGCAACAGGAGAAATAAAACATGGACCGTCTCATCTACACCGCCGCCTCGGGCGCCAAGCACATCCTCGACAAGCAGGCGACCACGGCGAATAACCTGGCGAACGCCACCAGCACGGGCTTCCGCGCCCAGCTCGACTCGTTCCGCGCCGTGCCCGTCGTGGCCGACGGCATGATGCCCACGCGCGCCTTTGTCGTCGATTCGACGGTCGGTTCCGATTTCACGCAAGGCCCCATGCAGCACACGGGCCGCGCGCTCGACGTGGCCGTGGAAAATGGCGGCTGGATCGCCGTGCAGTCGGCCGACGGCTCCGAAGCCTACACGCGCAACGGCGCCCTGAAGCTCAATGAAAACGGCATGCTGCAGACGCAATCGGGCCTGATGGTGCAGGGCGACACGGGGCCCATGGCCATTCCGCCCGGCGTGACGGTGGCCATCGCCAGCGACGGCACGGTAGGCACGATTTCCACGGACGTGCCGCCGGGACCGTCGACGGTGCTGGGGCGTATCAAGCTCGTCAACCCGCCCGAGCAGCAGCTGGTGCGCGGCGACGACGGCCTGTTCCGCCTGAAGGATGGCACGGTGGCCCAGGCCGACCAGGCCGTCAAGCTCACCACGGGCGCGCTGGAAGGCAGCAATGTCAGCCCCGTCGACTCCATGGTCAGCATGATCGCCCTGGCGCGCCAGTTCGAAACGCAAATGAGCTTGTTGAAGAATGCCGAGAATAACGCGGCGAAAGCCACCCAGATCCTCGCTTTGAATTGATGGGGACCGCCGCATAATGGTCACATAGAAATAGTCTACAGGGCTGATTAAGTAACCCCCAATAAATTATTGTGATTTCTGACTTCCATAACCTGCGCTCTGCGGCGTTGCTCGCTGCTAGCAGTGCCCGCACTGCGTCGCAGTGAGCGCCTTGCATAGCATCTGGTTCTGTTCGTCATAAATTCACACTAATTTCCCGAGGATTACTTGGCGCCGTTATTGGAGAAAAAACATGATTCGTTCCCTTTGGATAGCCAAGACCGGCCTGGAAGCGCAGCAGACGCAGATGGACGTGATCGCCAATAACCTGGCCAACGTCAGCACCACGGGCTTCAAGAAGTCGCGCGCCGTGTTCGAGGACTTGCTGTACCAAAACGTGCGCCAGCCGGGCGCGCAATCGTCGCAGCAGACCCAGCTGCCATCGGGCTTGCAGATCGGCACGGGCGTGCGCACCGTGGCCACCGAACGCATCCATACGCAGGGCAATCCCCAGGCGTCGGGCAATTCGCGCGACGTGATGGTCAACGGCACGGGCTTTTTCCAGGTGCTGATGCCGGACGGCGCCACCGCCTACACGCGCGACGGCTCCTTCCAGACGGACAGCAACGGCCAGCTGGTGACGTCCGAAGGCTTCGTCATCCAGCCCGCCATCACCGTGCCCACCAATGCGCTGAGCCTGACCGTGGCGCGCGACGGCACCGTCTCCGTCACCCTGCCCGACACGGTGGCGCCATCGCAGATCGGCTCGCTGCAGCTGACCACCTTCGTCAACCCGGCCGGCCTGGAATCGAAGGGCGAAAACCTGTACATGGAAACGGGCGCCTCGGGCGTGGCGCAGACCAACACCCCGGGCACGAATGGCGCCGGCGTGCTGATGCAGGGCTATATCGAGACGTCGAACGTCAACGTGGCCGAGGAAATGGTCAACATGATCCAGACGCAGCGCGCCTACGAGATCAACAGCAAGGCCATCACCACGTCCGACCAGATGCTGCAGAAGTTGTCGCAACTTTAATTTTTTTGTCGTCATGCCATCCCTTGCCGGGTGGCAGCGGAGGTTCGTCATGCAATACCCCATCATCGCCCTGTTGTCCGCAGTCCTGCTGTCCGGCTGCGCCATCACGCCCACCTCGATCGTGCAATACCCGACCACCACGCGCGCGCCGATGCCGGAACCCGTGGTCGTCAACAACGGTTCTATCTACCAGCCGTCGACCTACCGTCCCGCCTTCGAGGACCGCCGCGCGCGCCACGTGGGCGACACCATGACGATCGCCATCACCGAGCGCACGAATGCCGTCAAGGCGGGCGCCAGTTCCGGCAACAAGTCCGGCAGCGTGGGCTTTTCCACGCCCGGCATCGCCCAGGGCCGCTTCGGCGCCAGCGTGGCGGCGAATGGCGCCACCAAATTTGCCGACGGCGACAACCAGTCCGCCAGCAACACGTTTTCCGGCACGATCGGCGTGACGGTGATCGAGGTATTGCCTAACGGAAACCTCATCGTTGCCGGCGAGAAGCAGATCGCCATGAACAAGGGCACGGAATTCATCCGCTTCTCGGGCATGGTCAATCCGGACACCATCGGCATCGGCAACGTCGTGCCGTCGACCCAGGTGGCTGATGCGCGCGTCGAGTACCGCACCAACAGCCAGATCGACCGCGCCGAGATGGCCTCGATGGCGTCGCGCTTCTTCCTCAGCCTGTTGCCGTTCTGATCATGGCGACCCTCACCTTTCCCCGCCTTTTCGCCGTCTGCGGCCTGGCATTGTCCCTGCTGGCGCCCGTGGCCCAGGCCGAGCGCCTGAAAGACCTGGCCAGCATCGCCGGCGTGCGCCAGAATCAGCTGATGGGCTATGGCCTCGTCGTCGGCCTCGACGGCAGCGGCGACCAGACCACGCAAACCCCGTTCACCATCCAGAGCGTGGCGGCGATGCTGCAGCAGCAGGGTATTAACTTGCCGCAAGGCACGAGCTTGCAACTGAAAAACGTCGCCGCCGTGATGGTGACGACGGCCTTGCCCGCGTTTGCCCAGCCGGGCCAGCTGCTCGACGTGACGGTATCGTCGATGGGCAATGCGAAAAGCTTGCGCGGCGGCACTTTACTGATGACCCCGCTGAAGGGTGCCGATGGCCAGGTGTACGGCATGGCGCAGGGCAACGTGCTGGTGGGCGGCGTGGGCGCGCAGGCGGCCGGCAGTTCCGTCGTCATCAATCACCTGTCCGTGGGACGCATCTCGGGCGGCGCCACCGTCGAGCGCAGCGTGCCTTCGGCGCTGGGCGCCAACAACACCGTCCGCCTGGAATTGAACGCCACCGATTTTGCCACCGCCAGCCGCGTGGTCGACGCCATCAACAGCCGCTACGGTCCCGGCACGGCCGCCGCGCTCGACGGGCGCGTGATCCAGGTGCAGTCGCCGGGCGGCAGCGACCAGCGCGTGGCCTTCCTGGGCCAGCTGGAAAGCATCGAAGTCAATCCGGCCCGCCTGGCGGCCAAGGTCATCATGAATGCGCGCACGGGCTCCGTCGTGATGAACCAGTCCGTGACCCTGGAAACGTGCGCCATTTCGCACGGCAACCTGTCCGTCACCATCAACGTCGAGCCGCAGGTGAGCCAGCCGGCGCCCCTGTCGGGCGGGCGCACGGTGGTGACGCAGACTGCGCAGATCGATATCAAGAAGGAACCGGGCAAGGTCATGCTGGTCAAGGGCGGCGCCTCGCTGTCGGACGTGGTGAAGGCCCTGAACGCCATCGGCGCCTCGCCGCAGGACCTGCTGGCCATCCTGCAGGCGATGAAGGCGGCCGGTTCGCTGCGCGCCGAACTGGAAATCATTTGATGGGCACGCCATGATCAGTCAAACCGACCTCAGCAATACCGCCGCCTATGACGTGAAGGGCATGGATGGCTTGCGCCAGTCCGCCAAGGCGAAGGACCCCGCCGCGCTGAAGGAAGCGGCCACGCAGTTCGAGGCCATGTTCATCAACATGATGATGAAAAGCATGCGTGACGCCACGCCGCAGGACGGCATCATGGATAGCCAGCAAAGCAAGATGTACACCTCGATGCTGGACCAGCAGACGAGCCAGAACCTGGCCAAGCGGGGCACGGGCCTGGCTGACGTGCTGATCCGCCAGCTGTCGTCCTCGGGCCAGGCGCTGGCGGCCGATGGCGCCGAGGCGCCGTCGCCCCGTTCGTCAAGCATCGCGCAGGCGCTGGCCGCCTTCCGCCAGCAGCAGGGCGCCATCGCCGACGGCGCCACGGGCGGCAAGACGCTCAGCGACAAGGCCAACGCCACGCAGGCGCCGCACGTGCGCGCCTTCCAGGAAAAGCTGGGCGTGCATGCGGAAGAAGCCAGCCGCGCCACCGGCATCCCGGCCAAGTTCATGCTGGGCCAGGCGGCGCTGGAAACGGGCTGGGGCAAGCGCGAAATCATCAGCCGCGACGGCAGCAGCAGCCACAACCTGTTCGGCATCAAGGCGACCAGCGACTGGAAGGGCAAGGTCACGGAAGCCGTCACGACGGAATACGTGAATGGCAAGGCGCAGCGCAAGGTGGAAAAATTCCGCGCCTACGACAGCTATGCGGACAGCTTCAAGGATTATGCGCAGTTGATTACCAACAACAAACGCTATGAAAAAGTGCTGGCCAGCGCCGGCGACGCCAGCACCTTTGCCCAGGGCCTGCAAAAGGCAGGCTATGCGACGGACCCGAATTACGCTGCCAAATTGACAAAGATTATCAAGAATTCGCTGGTCGGCTAAGAGTACCTGTCAAGACCTGCTGCGCGTCGCGATCTGCGGCTTCCGATGCTCACTGTGCATGCGCTCGCTACGGTTTTGTCAGGTGTAGCAAGAGGCATCCTTCACCCCCGCGCAAGCCGCGCGCTTCAAGTTTTCGCCGCGGCTGCCGTAAATACTTTTGACGGTAACCAATAAGACACCATGACTTCGAATCTACTCAGCATCGGTAAGAGCGGTTTGCTTGCAGCGCAGGTGGGCCTGTCGACGACCGGGCATAACATCACCAATGCCAATGTGGACGGCTACAACCGCCAGGTGGTGCTGCAGCAGACGGCCCAGTTCAACAATGCCGGCTATGGCTTCGTGGGCAACGGTACCGAGGTATCGCAAGTCAAGCGCCAGTACGACAGCTTCATGGCTTCCCAGGTGAATGGCGCGCAGGCGACCACCAGTTCGCTCGACGCGTATTACACGCAGATCAGCCAGATCGACAATATGCTGGCCGATCCCACGGCCGGGCTGTCGCCGGCGATGGCCGATTTCTTCAAGGGCGTGCAGGATTTCAGCTCGAATCCCTCGTCCGTCGCGTCGCGCCAGGCATTGCTGTCGAGCGCAAACTCGCTGACGGCGCGCTTCCAGGGCCTCAGCGCGCGCCTGACGGAAATCGGCGATGGCGTCAATTCGCAGATCACCTCGAACGTGAAGGTGATCAATTCCTATGCCAAGCAGATCGCGGACCTGAATACCTCGATCACCAACCTGACGGTGAATGAAAGCAATCAGCCCAACGATTTGCTGGACCAGCGCGACCAGCTGATCACGGAGCTGAACAAATACGTCAAGGCAACGGTTCAGCCTGGCGCCGGCAATTCGATCACCGTCTCGATCGGCTCGGGCCAGCCGCTGGTGGTGGGCAGCAAGAACTTTGAACTGGCCGCCACGCCGTCGCCGACGGACCCGAACCGCCTCGACGTGGGCTATGTGACGGGCACCACCGTCACCAAGCTGTCGGAAAGCTCCCTCAGCGGCGGCGCGCTGGGCGGCTTGCTGGAATTCCGCAGCGGCAGCCTGGACCGCATCCAGAATTCCCTGGGCAAGGTCGCCATCGCGCTGGCCTCCACCTTCAACGAGCAGCACAAGCTGGGCCAGGACTTGAATGGCGACATGGGCGGCGACTTCTTCAAGCTGCCCGACCCCGTCATCGGCGCCGACTACCGCAACAACGCGACCAGCACGACCGCGCTGTCGGCCAAGATCAGCGATCCGACCCAGCTGACGGCCAGCGACTATGCCGTGAAATACGACGGCTCGAACTATGTCGTGACGCGCCAGAGCGACGGCACGAAAACCACCATCAACCCGTATCCGCAGACGGTGCCGCAAACCATCGACGGCGTGGATTTCTCGATCACGGGCACGGCTGCCGAAGGCGACAACTTCATGGTCAGGCCGACGGCCCACGGCGCGTCCGACCTGGCCGTGGCGATTACCGACCGCAACAAGCTGGCCGCCGGCGCGCCGATCGCCACGGGCGCGCCCGTTAGCAACACGGGCAGCGGCAAGCTGGGTGCTGGTTCCGTGGACAAGGCATACTTGACTCCGGGCAATGCCCTGACGGCGCCCCTGACCTTGACGTACGACAAGGCAACTACTTCGCTGACGGGCTTCCCCGCGGGCCAGGCGGTGACGGTGAAAGGCTTGAACGGCGCCACCACCACCTATCCGGCCGGCACGGCGAACATCCCCTACACGGAAGGCGACAGCTTCAGCTTTGGCGGCATCAACGTCAACATGACGGGCGCGCCCGCGCAGGGCGATACCTTTACCATTTCGCCGAACTCGGGCGGCGTGGGCGACAACCGCAATGCCGCCTTGCTGGCGGGATTGCAGACGAAAAACATCCTCGAGGGCGGCAAGGCCACGTTCCAGGGCTCGTACGCGGAAACCGTCAGTTTTGTCGGCAACAAGACGCGCGAAGTCCAGGTCAGCGGCCTGGCCAGCATGGCCTTGCTGCAGCAGACTAGCACGCAGCAGCAGGCCGTGTCCGGCGTCAATCTCGATGAAGAGGCGGCCAACCTGCTGCGCTACCAGCAAGCCTACCAGGCTTGCGGCAAGGTCATGCAGATCGCCAGTACCCTGTTCGACGTGGTCATCGGCCTCGGACGTTAATTATTTGAGCGGCAGCCTCGGGCGCCGCCACCTGGAAGGGCAGCATCATGCGCATCAGTACCAAAATGATCTATGACGCGGGCAGCTCGCAGCTGAATACTCTGCAGGGCGCCCTGAACCGCACGCAGATGCAGCTGTCGGCCAACCGCCGCAACCTGACGCCGGCGGACGATCCCATCGCCTCGTCGCGCGCGCTGGAAGTGACGCAGTCGCAATCGATCAACACGCAATTCGTGACGAACCGCTCGAATGCCAAGAATTTCCTGTCGCAGGAAGACCTGGCGCTGGCCAGCACCACCTCGCTGCT
This sequence comes from Janthinobacterium sp., assembly GCF_009923995.1. GTDB lineage: Bacteria > Pseudomonadota > Gammaproteobacteria > Burkholderiales > Burkholderiaceae_D > Janthinobacterium. The sequence continues at coordinate 32,192 of NZ_RFSK01000031.1, forward strand.
CGCCGACGTGCAGGAATTGGTGTTGAAGGCCGGCAACCCGGCATTGAAGGACGTCGACCGCCAGAGCCTGGCCACCGAACTGCAGGGCCGGCTGACGGACCTGATGGGCATCGCCAACACTTCCGACAATGCGGGTGGCTACCTGTTTTCCGGCTACAAGTCGACCACGCAGCCGTTCAGCCTGACCCCGGGCGGCGCCACCTACGTGGGCGACCAGGGCCAGCGCGAGCTGCAGGTGGGCTCGGCGCGCTACCTGGCCACCAGCGACTCGGGCGCGGCCGTGTTCGAGAACAACCTGACGGGCAATGGCAAGTTCACCACGGCACCCGACGCGGGCAACTTCACGCGCGGCGGCGCCGGCATCATTTCTGGCGGCACCGTCACCGATCCCACCAAGTTGACGGGGCACAAGTATTCCATCGATTTCCAGGTGACGGGCACGGGCACCGACGCCACCACGACCTACACCGTGACGGACGTGACCCTGGGCCAGACGATACCGAATCCGGCCGTGCCCGTGGCCTACAAGGCGGGCGACGCCATCAACTTTGACGGGCAGCAAGTGTCCATCACGGGCAAGCCGGCCGACCAGGACAAGTTCACCCTGGAGCCGAGCGGCAAGGAATCGATCTTTACCACCATCACCAACCTGATCGGCGCACTGGGCCAGCCGGCGTCGGGCGACGCGGGCCAGGCGCGCCTGACGGCCAGCCTGAACGCCGCGCACAACATTCTCGACACGGCCTACGACAACGTGCTGTCCGTGCGCGCGGAAGTGGGCTCGCGGCTGAAGGAACTCGACACGCTCGACAGCGCTGGCGACGACCTCGACCTGCAATATGCGAGCACCCTGTCCGGCCTGCAGGACCTGGACATGGTGAAGACGATTTCCCTCTTCAGCCAGCAGCAGATCACGCTGCAGGCGGCGCAGAAATCGTTTACCTCCATTTCGGGCTTGTCGCTGTTTAATTACATCAGCTAAGCCAGCCGTTTCAAGGCCAGGCCGGGGCAGGGAAGCCATCTCCCGCCCCGGCTTTTTTGCGCCTGCAAGATGGCCATCCTGGCAAGATATGCAGGCAAACTGTGCAGTCTACCTGCATATCTGTTATACTTGGGCCTGTTGATCCACCACGCGGCCCCCATGACCACCCCACAAGAAGACCATCAAAGCCACGAGCAAGTGCTGCAACTGGCCAGCGAATTGCGCATCCTCATCGGCAAGCTGCGCCGCCGCCTGCGCGAGGAATCGCAGCTGGGCGACGTCAGCATGTCGCAGCAATCCGTGCTCAGCCGTTTGGAACGCGAAGGCCCGGCCACCGTCAGCAGCCTGGCGCGCGCCGAAGGCATGCGGCCCCAGTCGATGGCCGCCACCGTGCTGGCCCTGACGGAGGCGCGGCTGGTGACGGGCGCGCCCGATCCGCTCGACGGCCGGCAAACCATCCTGACCCTGACGGACAGCTGCCGCGCCTGGATCGCGTCCAGCCGCGCGGCGCGCGAAGACTGGCTGGCGCGCACCATGGAAACCCGGCTCACGCCGGCCGAAGTCACCGAACTGGACAAGGCGGTGACGCTACTCAAACGTTTGGCGCAATGACCCCGGTGATTGCGACCCCGAAACCCAAGGCAAGGAGGCCTTTCCCCCACAGATGAAAAACACATTCCGTTCGCTACGCAATCCCAATTACCGTATCTGGGCCGGCGGTGCCCTCGTGTCGAACGTCGGCACGTGGATGCAGCGCACGGCGCAGGATTGGCTGGTGCTGAGCGAATTGACGCAGCACAAGGCCAGCGCCGTCGGCATCGTCATGGCCCTGCAATTCGGCCCGCAGCTGCTGTTGCTGCCCCTGACGGGCATGGCGGCCGACCTGCTCGACCGCCGGAAACTGCTGCTGTTCACGCAGGCGGCCATGGGCTTGCTGGCGCTGGGACTGGGCCTGCTGTGCATCAGCGGCCTGGTGCAACTGTGGCACGTGTATGTGTTTGCCTTCCTGCTGGGTTGCGTGACGGCCTTCGATTCGCCCGTGCGCCAGACCTTCGTTTCCGAGATCGTCGAGGAAGACGACCTGACCAACGCCGTGGCGCTCAACTCCACCTCGTTCAATGCGGCGCGCATGCTGGGCCCGGCCGTCGCGGGGCTGCTGATCAGCAGCGTCGGCAGCGGCTGGGTCTTCATCATCAACGCCTTCTCGTTTGCCGCCGTGATCGGTTCGCTGTTGCTGCTGCGCGTGGAACTGCTGCGCCGCGCGCCGCGCCTGAAGGCCACGCGCGCCAGCCTGGGCGAGGGCTTCCGCTACGTGCGCCAGCGGCCCGACCTGATGGCCATCCTGCTGATGCTGTTCCTGATCGGCACCTTCGGCCTGAATTTCCCGATTTTCCTGTCCACCATGTCGGTGACGGCCTTCCATGCGGGCGCGGGCCAGTATGGCGTGCTCAGTTCCATCATGGCCTGCGGCTCCGTGGCGGGCGCCCTGCTGGCGGCGGGCCGCGGCCGGCCCACGCTGGCCTTGCTGCTGGGCGCGGCCGCGCTGTTCGGCGTCGGCTGCGCGCTGGCCGCCGTGATGCCCAATTACTGGCTGTTCGGCATCATGCTGGTGGTGATCGGCATCGCCGCGCAAACCTTTACCACCAGCGTCAACAGCAGCGTGCAGCTGTCCACGGCGCCCGCCATGCGGGGCCGGGTGATGGCGATCCTGCTGGCGATCTCGGCGGGCGGCACGCCGCTGGGCGCGCCCATCGTGGGCTGGGTGGCGGACACCTTCGGCCCCCGCTGGGCGCTGGGCATCGGCGCCGTGTCGGGCCTGGCGGCGGCCCTCGTCGGCGTGCGCTACCTGGTGAAACACCACCAGCTGAAGCTCCATCTCGACCTGCGGCGCTGGCGCGTGGCGCTGAGCACCGACCAGCACTGAGTCCGGCCTCAGCGTGCCGGCGGGGCTGGCGGCGCGGGCCGCAGGGGATTCGGCGGTACGGGCGGCGGCGGCCGGTCGCGCGCGGCGAAGCCGCGCGGCAGCAGACGCGCCGTTTCTATGCCGCGCAGGAACATGTTCTGGAAGGGCGTGGCCAGGTAGGGCAGGACCATGCCGATCACCAGCAAGCCCACGCCCAGGGTGACGGGGAAGCCGATGCCGAAAATGTTCAGCTGCGGCGCGGCCCGCGTCAGGATGCCCAGCGCCACGTTGGTCAGCAGCAGGGCGGCGATGACGGGCAGGGCGATCTGCAGGCCGGAACGGAAGATTTCACCGCCCCAGGCGGCCAGCTGCTGGAAGCCGCCGCCGCTGATGGGGCTGGCGGAAATGGGCAGGCTGACGAAACTTTCCGCCAGCGCCGCCAGCAGCACCAGGTGGCCATTGACTGTGAGAAACATCAACGTGGCCAGCATGACGAGGAACTGGCTGATGGCGGACGAGCGGCCCTTGGTCTGCGGATCGAAGAACGAGGCGAAGCCCAGGCCCATGGTCAGGCTGCTGATCTCGCCCGCCATTTCGATGGCGGAAAACACGATGCGGATGGTAAAGCCCATGGCCAGTCCCACCAGCATTTCCTGCGTGAGGATCAGCAGGCCGGGCAGGGACATCGGGTTGACGGCGGGCAAGGCCGGCACGCCGGGCGCGATGATCATGGCCAGCAGGGCGCCCAGCGCCACCTTGACGGTGGCCGGCACGGCCGCGTTGCCGAACAGGGGCGCGGCCGCGATCAGGCCGAGGATGCGGCTGAGTGGCCACAGCAGCGCCGCGATCCACGTGTTCAGTTCGATGCTGGACAGGGTCAGCATGGCCTATGCCCTTGCCGCATGCCTAGCCGACCAGGTTCGGGATGCCCGTGAAGACCTGGCGCATGTAGTCGAGCATGACAGACAGCATCCACGGTCCCGCCACGACGATGGCGATGAAAATGCCCACCAGCTTGGGAATGAAGGACAGGGTCGCCTCGTTGATCTGCGTGGCGGCCTGGAAGATGCTGACGACCAGACCGATGATGAGGGCGACGAGCAGCATGGGCGCGGCCACCATCAGGGTGATTTCCATCGCCTGGCGGCCCAGGGTCATGACGCTTTCGGGTGTCATCGTCGTCCCCTAGTAAAAACTCTGTGACAGCGAACCGAGCAGCAGCTGCCAGCCATCGACCAGCACGAACAGCATCAACTTGAACGGCAGCGAAATGGTCGCTGGCGACATCATCATCATGCCCATCGACATCAGCACGCTGGCGACCACCATGTCGATGATCAAAAACGGGATGAAGATGGCAAAGCCGATCTGGAAAGCCGTTTTCAGCTCGCTCGTGACGAAGGCGGGCACGAGGATGCGCAGCGGCACGTCTTCCGGGCCTTGCAGGGCCGGCGTGCGCGACATCTTGGCGAACAGGGCCAGATCGGCCTGGCGCGTCTGCTTGAGCATGAAGGTCTTCAGCGGTTCCACACCCTTGTCCATCGCCTGCTGCATGCTGATCTTGTTTTCCTGGTAAGGCTGGTAGGCATCCGTATAGATCTTGTCGAACACGGGGCCCATGACGAACAGCGTCAGGAACAGGGCCAGGCCCACCAGCACCTGGTTCGGCGGCGCCGACTGCGTGCCGATGGCCTGGCGCAGCAGGGACAGCACGATGATGATGCGCGTAAAGCAGGTCATCATCAAGAGGGCCGCCGGCAGGAAGGTGAGCGACGTCATCAGGATGAGCGTCTGCACCGGCAGCGAATAGTTCTGGCCGCCTCCCGGCGCCGGCGTGCTGGTGAAGGCCGGGATGCCCGGTTCGGCCAGGGCCCACAGCGGCAGGGCCAGGGCGACGGCCGCCAGCAGCCAGGTCAGGGGAGTCTTGATATTGCTCAATGCCATCGTCCGCGCCTTCATTGCCTGCTTATTTTCCATTGCGTTTTTCGATGGTCTGTTTCAGCCACTCGGAAAAGTTGGCGGCGGCAGGGCCGTTCTGCGCGGCGGCCGGCAGCGGCAAGTCGCCTTCCTGGCGCGGCATCGTCGCCAGCGCATTCACGCGGCCGGGCGAGGCGCCGACGACGATCCACTGGTCGGCCACTTCGATGAGGACGATGCGTTCGCGCCCGCCCAGGTTGAGCGAGCTGACGACGCGCATGCGGGCGTTGCCGCCCATGGCTTTCGGGCCGTAGCGCTTCATGAACCAGGCCAGGCCGATCAGCAGGGCCAGCACGAAGACGAGGGCCACAATGGTTTGCAGCAGGCTGCCGGCCGAGGTCGCGGGCGCCATCGTCATCGGCGCGCCGGGCGGCATGGCGGGCAGGGCGGCGGCGGGCGCGGCGGCCGTGTCGGCTGCCGCCGTTGCTTTCTCGGCAGTAGCGGGGGCAGGCGTGCTGTCCGCCGCCGTGGCGGCCGGAGCCGAGGCCGGGGCGGAAGCCACGGCGGCCGCGGCCGGTGCGGCAACGGCCGCCGGCGCGGCATGGGCAATGCAGCATGCCGCCGCCAGCGGCAGCATGATGGAAATCAACAGGCCAGGCTTCATTTATTCAATTTTCGGATGCGTTCGGAAGGCGTGATGATATCGGTCAGGCGGATGCCGAACTTGTCGTTCACCACCACCACTTCGCCCTGGGCGATCAGGCAGCCGTTCACCAGCACGTCCATCGGCTCGCCGGCCAGGCCGTCGAGCTCGACCACGGAACCCTGTGCCAGCTGCAGCAGGTTCTTGATGGCGATCTTGGTGCGGCCCAGCTCGACCGTCAGCTGCACGGGGATATCGAGGATGAAATCGATATCGTTGTGCGTTTCCGACTTCGACGCCTGCTTGGAAAAGTCCTTGAACACGGCGGCGCTGGCCGCGCTGGCCGTATTGGCGGCCTGGTTCTGCAGCGCTTCCGCTTCCGCCTTGGCCTGCTCGGCTATGGCCGCGCCCCAATCGTCTTCCGCGCTTTGGTCGTCTTGGTTGTCAGACATGTGTTTCTCCTGTTGTCCGGATGCGGGCCGCAGCGGCCCGTAAATTTCTTAATGGTTGTTCATGTTATCGGCATTGGCGAGGAGTTTCTCCACCTTCAATGCATATTGTCCGTTCAACACGCCATACGTGCAATCCATCACGGGCACGCCGTCGACGGTGGCGGCGATCAGCTCGGGGATGTTGAGCGGAATGATGTCGCCCACCTTCATGTTCAGGATCTCGTCGAACGAGACGCGGGCCGTGCCCAGCGAAGCCACCAGTTCCACTTCGGCGATCTGGATCTGCTGCGTCATCAGGCGGATCCAGCGCTTGTCCACTTCCAGCGCCTCGCCCTGCAGGCTGGAGGTCAGCGAATCGCGGATCGGCTCGATCATCGAATACGGCATGCAGAAGTGGATTTGTCCGGAAACGGAGCCCAGTTCCACCGTAAACGTGGATGCCACCACCACCTCGTTCGGCGTGGCGATGTTGGCGAACTGCGTGTTCATTTCTGAACGAATATATTCAAACTCGACGGGGAAGACCGGCTCCCACGACTTGGTGTAGGCCTCGAAGACGATGTCGAGGATGCGCAGGATGATGCGCTGCTCCGTCTGCGTAAAGTCGCGCCCTTCGACGCGCGTGTGGAAACGGCCGTCGCCGCCGAACAGGTTGTCCACCAGCAAGAACACGAGGCCCGGATCGAAGACCATCAGGGCCGTGCCGCGCAGCGGCTTCATGTGCACCAGGTTCAGATTGGTCGGCACCACCAGGTTGCGGATGAATTCGCTGTACTTGGACACGCGCACGGAACCGACGGACACTTCCGCGCTGCGGCGCAGGAAGTTGAACAGGCCCACGCGCAGCAAGCGGGCGAAGCGTTCGTTGATAATTTCCAACGTCGGCATCCGGCCGCGCACGATGCGCTCCTGGGTCGCCAGGTTGTAGGTGCGAACTCCCGTGACGTCTTCCGGCGCCTGCGCGTCGTCCTGGTCTCCGTTGACGCCCTTCAGAAGGGCATCGACTTCTTCCTGGGAGAGGAAATTATCGGCCATGGCTGCTTATTGAATGATGAATGCGGTAAATAATACGTCCGTCACGTCCTGCTCCGGCCCCTTGTCCTCGAACGGCTGGTTGACCTGGCCGATGATTTCGGCCGCCAGTTGCTGCTTGCCTTCCACGGTATTGAGTTCCGATGCTTTCTTGCCAGACAGCAGCAACAGCAAACGGCTGCGCACCTTGGGCATGTTGAGCTTGATCAAGTCCATTTCTTCCGGACTGCTCGCTTGCAAGGTGAAAGCGATCTGCAGGTATTGCTCGCCATTTTCCGGCTGCAGGTTGACGGTGAAGGCATCGATGGGCACGAAGACGGGCGGACCGGCCTTGGACGCCGCGTGTTTTTTCTTGCTGGGCGCGCTGTCTTCCTTGTCGGCCTTGCCATGCAGGAAATACCAGGCCGCACCGCCACCGACGCCGCCGGCGACCAGCACCGACGCCAGCACTATGATCAGAAGCTTCTTTTTTGACGCGCCGGCCGGTGCCAGGGCTGCATCTGCTTTCGGATCTGCTTTCATTTTTGGATTTGCTTTCAATGGTACTCGAGTGCATGGAAGTGGATCACGACGCCATTATGTCATTATCGGCAAATTCTGCGCAGAAGGATGCAGCGAAAAGAGGGACGAAGCGCCCTCAACTCGATGTTTCTGCATGAAAAGTTCCAGCGCAAGGCGCCCCTGTGGCCTGCGGGCGACGAATTGCCTCTAGGCAAACGTGTCCACGGCGCCCAGGGTGGCCCGGCCCCGCGTGCCCGTCGCCGGGGCGATGGCGATCTCGCCGCCGGAAACGCCGCCGTGCTGGCCGCCGCCATGCCGGCCGCCGGACGCTTCACGGCTGCCCTGGCCTTGCTGTTCCGGCGTGCCGGCCGAGACCGTGGCGCTGCCGAAGGCGATGCCCGCGTCGCTCATCATTTCACGCAGGCGCGGCATGGCCGCTTCCAGCGCCTGGCGTACTTCCGGCTGGGCCGACATGAAGGCCGCATCGGCCTGGTCGTTGGTGACTGTCAGGACCACCTGCACGGGACCGAGGTCGGGCGGATTCAGGGTCAGGGTGGCGCTCTGGTCGCCGCCGGCCGCCATCCACACGACTTTCTGCCCCAGCTGCTGGTCCCAGGCTGGCGTGCCGACCCGGCCGGTCAGCTTGTCCGTGGGCACGGCCGCAGCCGCTGCCGCCTGCTGCAGCGCGGCCGGCTGCAACTGGGCCGCCAGGCGGCTCAGGTCGGCAGGCGTGTCCTTGATGAGCGGTTCGGCCACGGCCGCGCCAGCCTTGGCGGTGGCGGCCAGCTGGGCGTCGATGGCCAGCTTGCCCGCTTCGGCCTTGCCGCCCGCCAGCTGGGTGGCAGCCGTCTTGCCCTGGGCCTGGCCCAGGCTGGCGGCAAAGTCGCCGCTGTCCGCAGGCGCGACGCCTGCCTTGCCGTTGCCCTGGCCTGCGGCCAGCAACTGGGTTGCCGCCAGGCTCTTGCCGTCGGCCTTGACGCCGCTGCGCGCCGCCAGTTCCCCGGCCGGCCTGGCGGTGGCCGGCGACTGCATGGCCAGCTGGATGCTGCCCACGAGGGCCAGCATCTCGGCGGCCGGATCGGCCGGTTTCTGCGCCGTCGTGGCGGCCGCTTCGCTTTCCTCGGCCGGGACGCCGTCCTTGGCAGTCGGCGTGGCCGTTTCGCTGGCGGACGCCGCTTGCCTGTCCGGCGTGGCTTGCTCGGCCGGTTTGGCTTCGCTGCCCGCCGTCCTGGCGGCGGACGCGGGCGTGGCCGCCGGCGCCGGCGTGCTCGCTGGCGGCCGGGCCGCCTGCGTCTGCGCCTGCGTGCGGCTCGCCTGCCGCTGTTCCAGCTGGCGGTTCAGGGTGCGCTGGAAGTCGCCATCGCCGCTGCCGGCGGGCGGCTGGCTGCGGTTGGCGGGACCCGGCGTGGCGTTCGGCGAGACTATCTGGGAAATCGGGGTGGGCTGGGTTTGCATGGTGCTGCCTCAGTGTTGCTTAGCGTTTGTAATAGGCTTGTCGAGCCGCGTGCTCATCCATTGCCTTCTGATCGCGCTTGTTTTCCAGCTTCAGGGCCTGTTCCTGCGCCCGGTTGTTCAGGGTGGTGTAGGACATGCGCTTGCGTTCGGCATCCTGCCAGCGCAGCTTTTCATTCTCGCTGCGCGCCTGCGCATGCTCGACCACTTGCTGCTGGCCCAGGATGGCGCTGTCGAGCTTGAGCATGAAGGCCTGGAAGTTGCGGTAGGCCATGGGCGTGATGCCGCTGCTCATGGTCGTTTGGAAGCGCTGCGCGTAATCGTCGCGGTAGCCGGTCAGCATGTCGAGCTTCTGGCGGCAATCGTCGAGCGCTTTCAGGGCCGCGCCCAGGCGCTTGGCGCAGTCGTCCGTTTCACGCTGGGCAAGGTCGATCAGGGTGGCAAGTTGGGAAGGAGAGGCCATGGCTGATTATATTCCCCGGGTGCAAGCCCCAATCAGTCGAATAGAGCGGTAAGTTGCCCCAAGCTCTCGTCCATGCTGACCCGCTCCGTGATCTGCTGCTGCAGGAAGGCTTCGATCTTTTCATGCAGGGCGATGGCCTGGTCCAGCACGGGGTCGGTGCCGGCGCTGTAGGCGCCCACGCTGATCAGGTCGCGGCTGCGTTCATAGCGCGAATACAATTGTTTCAGCTTGCGGGCCTGTTGCTGGTGCTCGTGCGAGGTGATGGAGTGGGCGGCGCGCGAAATCGACTGTTCGATGTCGATGGCGGGATAGTGGCCCGCCTCGGCCAGGCGGCGGTTCAGCACGATATGGCCGTCGAGAATCGCGCGTGCCGAGTCGGCGATCGGGTCCTGCTGGTCGTCGCCCTCCGTCAGCACGGTGTAGAAGGCCGTGATCGAGCCGCCGCCTTCCTCGCCATTGCCGGCCCGCTCCACCAGCACGGGCAGCTTGGCGAAGACGGACGGCGGATAGCCCTTGGTGGCGGGCGGCTCGCCGATGGCCAGGGCGATTTCGCGCTGCGCCATGGCGTAGCGGGTCAGCGAATCCATGATCAGGAGCACGTTCTGCCCCTGGTCGCGGAAGTGTTCGGCGATGGCCGTCGCATACGCGGCCCCTTGCAGGCGCATCAGGGGCGGCGTGTCGGCCGGCGCGGCGACGACGACGGAGCGGGCCAGGCCTTCGGCGCCGAGGATCTGCTCGATGAATTCCTTCACTTCGCGTCCCCGTTCGCCGATCAGGCCGACGACGATGACGTCTGCTTCCGTGTAGCGGGCCATCATGCCCAGCAGCACGCTTTTGCCGACGCCGGAACCGGCGAACAGGCCCATGCGCTGGCCCCGGCCCACGGTCAGCATGGCATTGATCGAGCGCACGCCCACGTCCAGCGTGTCGACGATGGGCGCGCGGCCCAGCGGATTGGCGGGACGCACGTTGATGGGGGCGCTGTCGACCGTGTGCAGCGGGCCCAGCTGGTCGAGCGGGCGGCCCGCGCCGTCGAGCACGCGGCCCAGCAATTGCGGCCCCACGGGCAGGTGGCGCGCGCGGTCGCTGGGGCGGCGGCGCGGGTGCGCCACGCTGCCCGGGCGGGGGATGGCCGGTTCGACGGAAAACACGCGCGTGCCGGGCACGATGCCCTCGACGTCGCTTTGCGGCATGAGGAACAGGCGATCGCCCTCGAAACCGACGACTTCCGCCTCGACCCGGCCGCCATTGGGCAGGGGCACGGTGCAAGCGGCGCCCACGGCCAGGCGCAGGCCCACGGCTTCCATCACCAGGCCCGCCACGCGCGTGACGCGGCCCGACACCTGCATCGGCTCCACGAAGCCGACCACGGCCGTGCAGTCGTTCAGGTAGGCGCGCCAGCGCGCCGCATGGGCCGCCGGACCTTTGACGGGTTCGCTCACGGCGCCAGCCAGTCCAGGTCCTTGCCCAGCGCATGCGTCAGGCGCTGCCAGCGGGTGGACGTCTGCGCGTCGATCTGGTTGCTGGCCGTGTCGATCTTGCAGCCGCCGCGCTCCACGCTGGGGTCTTCGATGACGCGCCAGCCACCCTTGTCGAGCTCGTCGCCGATGCCGTCGCGCACCACTTGCGCATCGTCCGGGTTGAGCATCAGCAAGGCTGGTTGTTGCAGCACAGGCAAGTATTCGATGGCTTCGCGCACCATGGGCAGCATCAGCTCGGGACGCACGGGCAGGGCCGTCTTGAGCATGCCCTTGGCCAGCTGCAGGGCCAGTTCCATCACTTCATGGGAGATCAGTTCGTCGGCCTGCTGCACGGCCGTGCCGAAGTCGACGGCGATGGTCTGCAGGTGCGCCAGTTCCACGCCGGATGCCGCCTTGCCTTCCGCGTACGCCTGGGCGTGGCCATCCGCATGCCCGGCCGCGTGGCCTTGCGCATAGCCTTCCGCGCGGCCCGCCTCGAAGGCGGTGGCGCGCGCTTCCTCGCGGATGGCGTCCAGCTCTTCCTGCGTCGGGTATTCCAGGGGCGGCGCCAGCTCTTCCTCGTGCAGTTCGTCAAACGGGTCGAGTTCCGGCTCGGGATCGGGTTCCAGCAGCTTGCGCGCCGCCACCACGCTGGGGCGCTCGTCGCCAAACGAGGTCATTTCCCAGCGCTGGTAGGCGGTTTGTTGCTCTTTGGGAATTAAATTAGACAAACGAATCCTCGCCTTTTCCGCCTAAGACAATTTGTCCTTCGTCCGCCAGGCGGCGCACGATCTGCAGGATCTGCTTCTGCTGCGATTCCACTTCCGACAGGCGCACAGGGCCTTTCGATTCCAGGTCTTCGCGCATCATCTCGCCGGCGCGCTGCGACATGTTCTTGAAGATCTTGTCGCGCAGCTCCTGCGAAGCGCCTTTCAGGGCGATGATCAGCATTTCCGACTGCACTTCGCGCAGCAGCAGCTGGATGCCGCGGTCGTCGATATCGATTACGTTGTCGAACACGAACATTTCGTCCATGATCTTTTGCGCCATGTCATTGTCGTAGTTCTTGATGTTGTCCATGACGGAGCCTTCCTGCTCGCCGCTCATGAAGTTCAGGATCTCGGCCGCGGCGCGCACGCCGCCCAGCGACGATTTCTTGATGTTTTCGTTACCGGACAGCAGTTTCGTCAGCACATCGTTGAGTTCGCGCAAGGCGGCCGGCTGCACGCCGTCCAGGGTGGCGATGCGCAGCACCACGTCGTTGCGCAGGCGGTCCGTGAAATGGCCGAGGATTTCGCAGGCCTGGTCGCGCTCCAGGTGGACGAGGATGGTGGCGATGATCTGCGGGTGCTCGTTGCGGATCAGCTCGGACACGGATTGCGAATCCATCCATTTCAGCGATTCGATGCCGGACGCGTCCTTGCCGCCCAGGATGCGCGACAGCAGCACGGACGCCTTGTCGTCGCCCAGCGCCTTGGTGAGGACTTGCCGGATGTATTCGTCCGAATCGAGGCCGACGGTGGAATTGAGCTCCGTCTGCGAGCGGAAGTCGTCGAGCACCTCGACCACCTGCTCGTGCGCGATGCCCTTCATGGTAGCCATGGCGGCGCCCAGCTTCAGCACTTCGCGGGGGCCGAGGAATTTCATCACTTCGGCCGCTTCGCTCTCGCCCAGCGCCAGCATCAGGATGGATGCTTTTTGCAATCCCGTAGTCTCAGTCATTATTGCCTATCCATGCTTTGATCACGTTGGCCACCACGCGCGGGTCTTCCTGCGCCAGTTTCTTGGCCATCGCCAGGTTCTCGCGGTAACCCCGCGCCGTGTCTTCTTCCAGTTCTTCCAGTTCCGCTTCGCTGAGCAGGACCTCGTTTTCATCCTCGGATTTCACCAGTTCCGGCTCGACGGCCGGCGGCGGGGCGCCGAAATCGTCGATCTTGCGCATCACCGGGCGCAGCATCGGGCGCACGATCTTGATGAAGATATACAGCAGGATCAGGGCCGTGATGAGGAATTTTGCCAGTTCCTTGGCCAGCGGCAAGTTGGCGGGGTCGCGCCACCACTCCAGCTTGCCTTCCGGCGCGCGGTCGATGCCGTCGAACGGCGAATTGGCCACGCTGAAGCTGTCGCCGCGGTCCTTGTTGTAGCCCATCGCTTCCTTGACCAGGTTATTGATCTGGACCATTTCTGCGGGGGAAATCGGCGTGACGGTGACCTTGCCATCCTTGCCGATGCTGCGGCGATAGTTGACGACGACGGCCACGGACAGGCGGCGCAGGCCGCCCATGGATTTCTGTTCATAGCGCACGGTCTTGTCGACTTCATAATTCGTCGTCGATTCCTTCTGCGTCGGCGCCGCCGGCGCGCCAGGGGCCGCGCCTGGCGCGTCCGCCGTCAGGGGGGCCGTGGCCACGCCCGGCGGCTGGTTCGACAGCGCGCCCGGCACGCCGGACGGGTTGGCATTGCCGGCGCCCGTCGATTCGCTCGTCTGCTGGCTGCGGATGGTGGACGCTTCCGGCGGCGAGTTCGGCTTGTAGGTTTCGGCTGCCTGCTCGCTTTGCGAAAAATCCACGTCCGCCGTCGCCTCGGCGCGCACATTGCCTTCGCCGACGATGGGCAGCAGGATCGATTCGACCTGCTTGATCACGCTTTGCTGCAACTGTTGCACGTATTTCAACTGGTTCGGGTCCAGGCTTTTCACGCCGTTGGCGCGGTCCTTGTCCTTTTCCTGGTTCGACAGCAGGTTGCCCGCCTGGTCCACCACGGTGACATTGATTGGCAGCAACTCCGGCACGCTGGACGCCACCAGGTGCACGATGGCGCTCACTTGCAGCTGGTCCAGGCCGCGGCCCGGATGCAGGTTCAGCAGCACGGACGCCGTCGGTTTTTGCTGTTCGCGCACGAAGACGGACGGTTTCGGCAGGGCCAGGTGGACGCGCGCCGTATCGACGGCGGACACCGACTCGATGGATTTGGCCAGCTCGCCTTCCAGCGCGCGCTGGAAATTGACCTGTTCCAGGAACTGCGACACGCCCAGCTTCTGGTTTTCCATCAGCTCGAAGCCCACGTTGCCGCCTTTCGGCAAGCCTTGCGCGGCCAGTTTCAGGCGCGCATCGTGGACTTGCTCGGATGGCACGAGGATGGCGCCGCCGCCTTCGGAAAACTTGTGCTTGATGCCCAGCTGGTCCAGCGAGGCCGTGATGGCGCCGCCGTCGCGGTCCGTGAAGTTGGAAAACAGCACCTTGTACTCGGGCGGCTGGTTCCACATGTACAGGGCCACGCCGATGGCGATCAGCGCCGCCACGCCCAGGCCGCGCAGGAAATTCTTGCCCATCGGCGTCTTGGCGAAGGCTTGCACGGATTCCACGGGCGAACGGGCAGGCGCCGGTTCCGGTGGTATGCGGTTTACATCGATTTCTTCGGCTACAGCCATGATTGCCTTCCAGGGCGCGTGGTTTGACGATATTGGGTGATGCGTGGGGGCCGCATCCTCGGGAGGAGGGGGCGATATGCAGAATTATCCGCCACTGTCACGCGCTTCAATCGTCCAAACAGAAGGTGCTTTTGCCGCCTGCTCGGCCGAGCGGCTGGCGTTGGCGCTGGTATTGTGGAACCCTGGCAGCGTGTGACGGAAGTTATTGTACCCGCCGTTGCCTTGCTGGCCAGGGTTTTGTTCTCTGGAAGCAACACGCATGGAACAGTGATGAAACGCACAAGTATCGGGAGGCAAGGTGAAAACAGGCGGTATCGATAGCAGCAGGATCGAGGCGATGATCGCGCAACTGAAGTCGGCGGCCACGCGGCCGGAGGCGAAGATCCCCGCGATCCAGACCGAGGCCCCGGCGGCCAAGGTGAACTTCGCCGATGCCTTCAAGGGCGCGCTGGACTCCGTCAGCGCCTCGCAAACGGCATCGTCGAACCTGGGCAAGCGCTTTACCATGGGCGACGACAAGGTCAGCCTGTCGGACGTGATGGTGTCGATGCAGAAGTCCAGCATCGAATTCCAGGCGACGGTGCAGGTGCGGAATAAATTGGTTTCTGCATATCATGAGATCATGAATATGCAGGTGTAAACGTCGCACCAAAGCTACTGCGCGGCGCCCTTTGCGGCCTGCGATGCTCGCTGTACTTCAGTACAGCTGCGCGTCTCGGCCGCAAATCATCGCCGCTCGCTACGCTTTGGCGGGACGTTTGGTGGCCTTCAATTCTTCCTTACCCCAATCCAGCCATGCGGGCGTTGCGCTCGCGTTCGAGACGCGTGATATAGCGCTGCACGTGCGCCAGCATGCTGCGCGGCAAGTCGACGAACTGGCAGCCGAGGCGGCGGTTCAGCTTATTGTTGAGCAATGTCATGTCCAGCGAGTTGCGGATCTGCAAAGTCGCCGTGACGATGCCGACGTCGGGCAAGTCGATGCGGCAGCCGGGATAGTCCCTGCCGATGGTCTCGCCCAGCATCAGCCTGTTGTCCAGGATGGCGATGCCGCCGCAGCTGATGTCGGCCAGCGGGAACAGGGTGTCGGCGCCGCCCAGCGAGGGCGGCAGGGGGATAGAGACGCGCACGGGATTGCTGACGGGCGTCGTCATGCGGTAAAACTCGCGCCGCTGCAGGCGGATCAGGGTTTCCGGCACGGCAATCTTCAGGGCCGGCGTGCCGCCATAGTTGCACTCTTCCACCAGGGCGCTGGCGAACAGGATGCGGATCTTGTCGAGCGAGGTTTCAAACGAGATGCCCGTGGCGGCCACCATGCGCCGGTTCTGGTCGGCATTCACGGAACGGTCGAGGATGACGGTGTTGCGTTCGGCATCGACTTCCAGGATGGAGGTGACGCACACATCGGATTCGCCGTGGATCAGCATGCGGATCAGCTGGTTCTTTTCGCTGATGCTGCGCAGCAAGGCGATGATTTCCCGCCGTGATTCCACTTCAAAGTCATGCCAGTTTTCGAGGCCGGAATCCATAATATGTGCTTGCATTGATGCCTGTCTATGTATCGGTGGGAAGTGAGCTGGTGTCGGGCGGCGGCGGGATCGGCCCGCCATTCGCAGATTCAATATGATATAACCAGGCCAGCAGTTCCGCAATCGCCCGATACAGGCCCGGCGGAATCTGGCGGTCCAGGTCCACATCCATCAGCAGCGCCACCAGTTCCTTCGATTCATGCACGAAGACGCCGTGTTCGCGCGCCGTGCTGATGATCTGCTCGGCGATCAGGCCGCTGCCCTTGGCCACCACCTTGGGCGCCGGCGTGCCGCTCTGGTAGGCCAGGGCGACGGCCGTCTGCGGCACCTTGCGCTTGCTGTCGTCAAGCATCTTCGTCTCCCGCCGCCGCAGGCGCTGCCGCTGCTGCGTCGGCCTTGCCGGCGATGCTCAGGGAGGTCAGGGGCCAGCCGGCCGCATCCAGCGCCGTTTCCAGCCGCGCCGCATGCTGGCGCAGGGTGGCGGCGCTGTCCTCGCTGCCGGCCTGCAGCTGGATGGCCACGCGCCCGCCCTGCAGCACCACTTGCGCGGCGAGGTCGCCCAGCAGGGGAAACTGGAAGCGCACGCTGCTGCGCCACGCCGTGGCCTCGTCCGCTTCCGCGCCGTCCTGCTGCTGGCCTTCCGGCGCATCCCGGCTGATATCCCACTGCATCTGCTGCCCGGGCCACGCTTCGCCCTGCCACTGCACGCGCGCCTGTTCGTGCGTGTGCAGCTGCAAATTGATCAGTTGTGCCGAGGCCAGGTCCGTGCCCGTGCGGGCCGCGTCGCCCTGGGCGGCCCGCTGCATCTGCGGTTCCAGCAGCAGCGAGGCCAGCGGGCGCTTGCCTTCGGCCCATTCGGCCACGTGGGATTCATAGAACAGGCCGCTGCTGGCGACGGCATCGCGCAGCTTTTGCGCCACGCCGGCCGGGTCGGCGCCGGGCGTGGCCATCAGCGCGGCCTTGCCGACCAGCGACAGGGGCGCGCCGGGCACGCTTTCGGCCTGCACCAGCACGCTGCTGATGGCGCGCGCCGTCGTGCTCAGCTCGGGCGCGGGCGTGTCGCCGGCCAGGTCGGGCAGCAGGTTGGCCGGGGTCAGCGGTGCCCGGCCGAGCAGGGCGGCGGCCGTGCTGCCCGTCCGCATGCCCGCCTGGGCCGCACCGGCCTGGGCGCCGCGCGCGGCGGCCGCCTCCGGTTCCGCTTCGGCGTCCGCGTAGGTCAGCAGGGGATGGGCCGCCTGGTCGCGGGCATTGCCGATTTGAAAGGAGGGACGGGGATTGATGCCGATCAAGGTCAGCGGGATTTCCGCGCCCAGCTGGGCGCCGGCGGGCAGCTGCATGCGGGCCGGCGTGCCGGCCACGCGCACGAGATAGCTGCCGTCGCCCATGCGGGCCAGCACCTGGCCCTGCATGGACTTGCCGATCAGGCCCTGCAGCGAGCGCTGGAATTCGGCCTGGCGCGGGTCGGCGACGGTGTCGGCCGGACGCGTGCCCTTGACCGGGGTCATGGGCGTCATGCCGATCGCATCCATCTTCGGCAACATGGCGCCCCCGTTTGCGTCTAGACGCCGTAGGCGTTGGCCAGGCGCCGTTCGGTGCCGGTGCTATTGATCAGCTTGGACAATTGCGCCATCCATGGCGTGGTCAGGTCGCGGATCTTGCGGTCGTCTTCCAGGATCTGCTTGATCAGCGCCACCTTGCGCAGGCGGCCGGCGCTTTCCAGCACGACTTTTTCCTCGTTCGCCTTCAGGGCGGCCACATGCGCGCTGATGCGCTGCTCCAGCACTTCCAGCTGGTCCCAGTCGGCATTCGTGGCGGCGGTGACCATCTGGCCCGTCAGGGCTTGCATGGCTTCGTAGGTGGTCAGGACTTCTTGATTCGTCATCATGGATCAGGCGCTCGCAAGGCTGGGCATACGTTTCAGGTCGGCGCCAGGGGTGGCGGCGGGCGTGGAACCAATGGCGTTCCAGGTTTCGCGCAAGTCGGTCAGCAGGCGCTGCACCTCTTCCAGCACGGTGATATCGTTGTTCAGGTTGGCCGCCAGCAGGCGCGCGCCCATGTATTCGTACAGGGCGTCCAGGTTTTCGGCGATTTCGCCGCCCACTTCCTTGTCCAGGCTGGCGCGCAAGCCATTGTCGATGATCTGGATGGCGCGCGAGATGGCCTTGCCTTTTTCCGGCACGTTGCCCGATTTCATGTGCATCTGCGCGCTGAGCACGGCCACCAGGGCGCCGTCGTACAGCATCACGATCAGCTTGTGCGGCGACGCCGAGACGATGCCCGTTTCCAGGCCGACCTTGGCATAGGCGTTGACGCCGCGTTGTTGGGTTCCAAACATGTGATTCTCCTGATGATTGGGCTTAGCGGTTGGCGGCGATGGCGGCCAGCTGCTGGGTCAAATAGGTTTGCGTGCTTTGCAGGCTGCTCAGGGTGACGTCGAGCCGCGTGAACTGCGCACGGTAGCGCGCTTCGATGTCGGTGAGTTTCGAGCTGAACTTGTCGCGCTGCGTCGCCACGTCCTTGATGCTGTCGTTGATCCCCTTGCTGCGGTTGGTGAGGATGCCGTCGGTGCCCAGGAAGGAGGTCGCCAGGTTGTTCAGCTGATAAGCATAGCCCTGGGAAAAACTGACCGTGCCCCGTTCGCCGACCGTGCCGCCCGTAATCTCGACCTTCAGGCCTTCCGTCGCCGAGCCGGGCGCGCCGGTCAGCGTCTGGCCCGAGCCGACGACGGGCTGGCCGCCCAGCGTGCCGGCGACATCCTTGCCTTTTTCCGATGTCGCCGTGCCGAACAGGTCGGAAACGGGCGTGCCCGTCAGGCTGACCAGAGAAAAGTTCGACACGGAACCATAGCGGGCCGAGGCGATTTTCAGGCTGCCGTCCGCTTCGACGGAGGCTGCCACGGTCGAGCCGGTATCGGAAAAGGCTTTCACGCCGTTGATGGACGATTGCAGCAAGGTCGCCAGCTCCTTCTGCGAGTAGGTGCCGGCCGGCACGGTGACCGTTGCCGTGTTCTTCGGCGACGACGGGTCGCTGTCGTTCAGGGTCACGCTCCAGGTGGTGTCGCTGGCGATGGTCGTCGTGGCGCCCAGGGGCGCGCTGCCCTTCAGGCTGCCCTGGCTGGCCATGGTGCTGACCACCAGCGCATAGGTGCCGGGCTTGGTGGCGGCCGTCGAGCTGGTGAACGACACCGTGCTGTCCGTCGTCTTGCCGAGCGCCGCGAACAGGCCGCCGATGTCGGTGAAGTTGCTGCTGATGGCCTTGTCGAGCTTGCCGCTATCGAGGGCCAGGCTGCCATCCTTCTGGAACGAGATGCCGACCTGGCTCAAGGTGGTGAGGCTGGTGCTCAGACCGGAAATGGAGCTGCTGAGCTGGCGGCGCAGCTGGCTCTGGATGGATTGCGCCGTCGAGTCGCCCACCAGCACGCCCGCATTCTTGGTTTCCGGATCGTAGGCCGTCAGTTTGGAAATCGAGGCGTTCAGGTCGTTATAGGCCTTGACGAAGGCATTGATGCTGGTCTTGACGGTCGAGGTATCCTTGGCAACGGACATCGAGGTGCTGCCCACCTTGATGACGTTCAGCGTCACGCCTTCGATGGCCGTATCGATATTGTTGGAGCTGCTGGTGATCGGGATGCCGTTGACGCTCAGGGCCGTATTCTGCGCGGCGCTGTTCTGTTTCAGGTTCTGCACGCCGGCCGGGTCATAGGACAGCAAGTCGCTCAGGGCCTGGTCCACGGGCTGGCCGGCGGCGGCGGACAGGGTGATTTTCATGGCCGAGTTGGCGCCCGTCTTGGTCGAGCTCAATACCAGGTGATACGGGTTGTCGCTGCCGTCGGAGACGATGCTGGCCGTGACCCCCAGACCGGCGTTGTTGATGGCGTCGCGGATGCCCTGCAAACTGTTGTTGGTGGCGTCGATCACCACCGATCCCGTCGCTTGCGTTCCGTCCTGGGCGAACGAGGTGCCCATGTAGGCGCCGCCCGAGCCTGCCGTGAGGCCGGCGGCGGCGGGATTGCTGCCGGTCACGGCGATGGGGCTGGCATTGCCCGAGCTGAGCGTCACCGAACTGCCGAAGGTCGCATTCGAGCCATCCGTCGTCACGCCCGCCGCATGGCCGATGCCGCCCTGTACGTCGCCCGTGACGACTTCCTCGATGTTGAGGTTGGAGCCGTCCGCCCGGGTAAACTTCAGGGTGCCGTCGGCGGCCTTGCCGCTGACGGTGATGTTGGCGGCCGCCAGCGCGTTCGAGACGGCGTTCGGGCCTTCCAGCGTGGTATCGAGCGAGGCGGCCGTAATACCGGCGCCGCCGGCGACGCCATTGCCCTGGGTGACGATCTCGATGCCGCCGACCGACAGCGCATACGTGCCGGCGGCGCCCGTGGAGACGTTGCCGAAGCCGCTGAACAGGCCAGCGCTGCTGGCGGTTGGCTGTGCCGTGGCCGTTACACCGGTGGTGCTGCTCTTGGCGTTGATGGCATCGGCCAGGGCGCGCGCGCTCTTGGTGCCGCTGTCCGTCGGAATGGCGGTGCCGTTGATCACCAGCGAGCCGTTGCTGATGCCGTTGAGCATGGTTCCGCTGGACAGGCTGCTGCCCACCACGCCGAAGTTGCCGCCGCTCAAGGAGCCGAGCTGGAAGGAAATGGTTGTCTTGGCGCCGCTGCCGATCGTCGACAGCTTGTTCGCCATGCCGCCCGAGGTCAAGGTCTGCGACTGGGCCAGCTGGGTGACGTTGATGTTGTAGTTGCCGGGCACGGCTTTGGCGCCGGCCGATGCCGTGAGGACGGTGAGGTCGCCCGGCGTGGCGCTGACGGCGCGGAAGCTCGACGTATTGCTCAGGCCCGTCAACGAGCCCTGGAAGGCGCTGACCGCGCCGCTCAGGGTGCCCATGGCGCTCAGCTTGGCCTGGTACGATGCTGTTTTCTTGTCATAGGTAGCCAGCGGCATCGATTCCGCATTCATCAGCTTGTCGATAATGGCGTTCACATCCAGGCCGCTGGCGCCGGCGCCGATGCCCGGGGATGATAAAGTTGGTGAGATAGCCACTGAATGCTCCTAGGAAAACATTAATATAAGCTGTTATCGGCAGAATCAATCAGGACTTGAGAGGGGGATTTAGGCCCCTGTTTTCAGCGCGGCGCCGGGATGGCCGGGCAAAGGGGCGCAGGGTAGGGCCAGGCGTGGCCGCTGCCCGCTGCGGGGCGTGGAAAAAAAACAGGGACCCGGCGGTGCTTACCGGCGGATCCCGTGGTGGTGCTTGCGGTGCTGCGGCGGCCCTGCATGCAGCGAGGGCATGTTTCAGGCGCTCTGGCTGATGAGGTTACCCCTGGCCGATTCGAACGACTTGGCAATTTCCAGGGCTTCCTTGGTCGGTATCTGCCGCAGGACTTCTTTTGTTTCCTGATCAATCACCTTGACCACCGTGCGCTGGCTATCTTCGTCGATGGAAAATTCCAGGCCCTGGGTCTTGATTTGCGGCGACTGATTCAGTTCGGAAACGGCCTTGTCCAATTGATCACGGCTGGGCTCCCGGGTTTTTTCTGCCTGGCCCGCCTGCTCGGCAGCCGTTGCTGCGCGCGCCGGCACGGGACGTGCAGTCGGTGTATCCGTCGAGTAACTCTTCTCAACTCTGGCCGCGGAGGCGGCCGCTATCGCATCGATAGTCATGGTGCTCTCCTAGTGAAAATTCCCCTGCCGAAAAAATTCGGCAGGGGAACCTGAGTCCAGCGATGTAGCGAGGCTAATCGGGGATTAGCCGCGCAGCAGGCTCAGGACACCGTTAGGCAGCGAGTTTGCTTGCGCCAGCATGGCGGTACCAGCTTGTTGCAGGATCTGGCCACGGGTCAGGCTGGCCGTTTCTGCAGCAAAGTCGGTATCGACGATGCGGCTGCGCGACGAGGACAGGTTTTCCGTGGTCGATTGCAGGTTCGAGATCGCCGACGAGAAGCGCGATTGCAAGGCGCCGTACTGCGCGCGTTGGCTGTTCACCGTGGCCAGGGCCGAGTCGGCGATTTTCAGCGCCAGTTGCGCGCCGTCGAACGTGGTCACGTCCAGCGACGATACGGCGTTCAGCTTCGAGGTGCCGGTCAGGGCCAGGCCCGAACCTGCATCCTTGACTTCAAAGCTCTTCGGCGAGTCGAAAATGACGCGGCCGTTGGCAACTGCCGTACCGGCGACGCCAGCGATCGAGAAGCCGCCTGCAGCCGTTGGCACGTCTTTCGTCGTTGCCGTATCGGTTTTGTACGTGCCGACGCCCAGGATCGTGTTGGCGGTCGCGGCCGTATTGTTGACCGTGATGTCGTTGCCGGTGGCGTTGGTCAGCTTGATGCCCTTGTTGACGGAATCGTACTGTGCCGTCACGCCGGTATTGGCCGTTTGTGCATTGATGGCGCTGATGCCTGCGGCAAAGTCGCTGGCCGTCGTTGCCGTGCCGCCCACCGAGAAGGAAATGGCCACGGCGTTCGCGTTATCCGATTTCAGGGACAGCGAGTACGATTCCACGCCCAGGGTCAGTGCCACGTCGGTACGGGCTTCCGCCGTCACGCCGGTCTTTGCCGTCTGGCCGTTGATACCGGCGGCGATTGCCTTGGCGCTGTCGCCGGCGACGGTCGTGTAGGTGCCCGAACCGAGCGAACCGTTGACGACGATGTCCTTGCCGCCCGCGATGGTGGTGGCGGCAGCTGCCTGCACGGAATCGTTGGCGGTACGGTTGTTACCGTAGGTGTTGGTCAGGAAGTTCGAGCCGCTGGCCGAAATCAGCTGGTTGGCATCGGCGCCGACCTGGAAGTTGGCCGTGCCCATGGTGCCGTCCAGCAGCGCTTGGCCGTTGAACGAGGTGGTTTGGGCGATACGGTTGAGTTCCGAGCTCAGCTGGCCTACCTCGGTTTGCAGCGCCTGACGGTCGCTCGACGAGTTGGTGGCGTTCGACGATTGCACGGCCAGTTCGCGGATACGTTGCAGGATGTCGCCCGAGCTCGACAGTGCACCCTCGGCCGTTTGGGCCAGCGAGACGCCGTCGTTTGCATTGCGGGTTGCTTGGGTCATGCCGCGGATTTGCGACGTCATGCGGTCGGAAATCGCCAGACCAGCAGCGTCATCCTTGGCGCTGTTAATACGCAGACCGGAGGACAGGCGTTGCAGCGAGGTGCTCAGCGCCGATTGCGAGGTCGACAGGTTGCGTTGCGAGTTCAGGGAAGCGATGTTGGTGTTAATTACTGCAGCCATGTTAATTCTCCAGACAGGTACTACATTGCGCTATGTGCTAGTCACTTTGGCCTGCCCCGCTGTTCCGGGACAATCAAGCCGCTGTTGTTTAGGGTAACGGTTGCTCTGCGGGAAAATTTATGGCGAAAAACGCTTTAAATTTTATTTTTCAGCCCTTCAGTTTGTGTCGCGCCGCGCGCTAGACGACATGTTTTTCGGAAACTTGAGGGAAAAAATAATTTTATTTTCGCGGGACCACACCAGGCGTGGGACGCATGGCATGCGGAGGGAAATTGTTCTTTTGGCATGCTTTCTGCGGCGCGCGCGCCCCTTGCCGGGCAAGGCTGCATGAAAAATGCCGTCCGGCCTGGCGGCGGGACGGCATGCGGGCGGTGCCGGGGGGAGGTCAGTCCGCCACCACCACGCGGTTCTTGCCCGTCTGTTTCGCCTGGTACATGGCGCGGTCGGCGCGTTTCACCAGTTCGGCCTGGTCTTCGTTGGGGTGGCGCAGGGCCACGCCGGCCGAGAAGGTGATCAGCACTTTCTCGTTGTCGTGCAGGAAGAAGTGGCGCGTCAGCTCGCGCTGCAGTCGGGTCATCGTCGAGGCGGCCGCATCGACCGTCGTTTCCGGCAGCAGGATGAGGAATTCCTCGCCGCCGAAGCGGGCGATGACATCCATCGAACGCAGGGTTTCCTTGACGATCTTCACCAGGTGTTTCAGCGCCGCATCGCCGGCCAGGTGGCCATAGGTGTCGTTCAGGCGCTTGAAGTCGTCCAGGTCCAGCATGGCGATGCACAGGGGCGTGCCGCGGCGGTCCGAGCGGGCCGTTTCGCGCTCGAACACGTCGTCCAGGCCACGGCGGTTCAGGCTGCCCGTCAGCTGGTCTTCCCGTACCAGTTCGCTCATATGCTGCAGCTTGGCTTCCAGGGTGTGAATGCGCTGTTCCGCATCCTGCACTTCCTGGCGCGCCAGCACCATTTTGTCGCGTGCGCGCAACGCTTCGTTCTGCACCATGCGCGTTTCGCGCAGGACTTCGTCGAGCACGCTGTTCAGTTCGCTGATGTTTTCCGCCTGGCTGATCTTTTCCGAATAGCCGCCGATCTTTTCGTGGAAGTCGCCCGTGCTGGCCGCCACCTGGCCCAGGCGGTCGATGAAGGTCATCATCATGTTCTTGACCGTCAGCTTGACGTCGGACAGACTGTGCTTGAGCTGGCCCTGCTTGTAGATGACTTCCTTCAGGCTGCGCGTGGCGTCTTCCAGCGCGCGCTGGTCCAGCGGGCCGGCGATCAGGTTTTGCACGGCGTCGACCTGGCCGCGCAGCCAGCTGTCGTCGTCCAGCAGCTGGCTGACGTTGTCCAGCAGCAACTTAAACAGGCGCAGCAGCAGTTCCTGCTGCTCGGCCGTATCGCCGCTTTTCAGTTCGATCTGGTAGCACAGCTGTTTCAGGCGCAGGGCCGCTTCGTTCAGGGCCTCTTCCGTGTGGGCCTGCTTGATTGCGGCGCCCAAGGACTCTGCCTCTTCCACCAGCGCGGGCGTGCCCGTCAGCAGGGTGGCGACGGCAAAGCCCAGGGTGCGGCTGAGCAATTCGCGCAGGGTGCGCGTCTGTTCGCCGTCCGGCAGGGGCGGCAATTCGATGCCGCCGCCTTTCTTGACCTGCTTTTCCGCCAGCTGCGCCAGGGTGCGCGCATAGCTGTCCCAGTCGCGCGCCTTCAGGGCACGCTGGAAGCGCCGGCCAAAGTCGCCCAGTTCGCCTGCCGATTCGCTCATCTTGGCGGCAAATTGCGTCAGGACATTTTCCGCGCCGCCGTCCAGCGGGGCGCTGGCGGCCAGCACGGCGGCGGGGGCGGCCGGCGTGTCGGCGGCTTCGGTAATGCCGGCGATTTCATTGTAGATGTCGCGGTAGGCGCCCGGCGTGGGCGCGATGCGCCGCGTCGCCAGGCGGCGAAAGGCTTCGCGGGCGATATCGGCCGGATTCATCGGTGCGGCGCCGGTGGTAGTCGTGGCGCCAGCGGGTGCGTTTGCTGGCGAAGATGGCAATTTACTGGACATGTAGGCAAAGCCTTTTTAGATATATTCTAATTATCCCCATGATATGCGAGTTGGCAAAGAACTTATTGTGCGAGAAGCACGGAGAAGTCCGCCCAATTCGCCAGATGCCAGCGCGCATGCCGCCTTGGCGCCCGCCGGCGCCCGCCGTGGCGTCAATCCACCAGTTGGTTGCGGATGGCGTAGTGCGTCAGTTCGGCGCTGTTCTTGAGCTTCATCTTGACCAGCAGGCGGGCGCGGTATTCGCTCACGGTCTTGACGGACAATTTCAGTTCCTCGGCGATGGCGCCGACGGCCTTGCCCGAGGCAATCATCACCAGGGTCTGGTATTCCCGGTCCGACAAGGTGTCATGCAGCGCCGTTTCATGGTCTTCGCCCACCGTATTGGCCAGTTCCTGGGCCAGCGAGGCGCTGATGTACTTCAGGCCGCCCGCGACCTGGCGGATGGCCGTCACCAGTTCGCGCGGCGCGCTCTGCTTGGTCAGGTAGCCGGCGGCGCCCGCCTTGAGCGAGCGGATGGCGTACTGGTCTTCGCGGTGCATGGACAGCATCAGCACGGCCAGTTCCGGCTTTTCCTTCTTGATCTGCTTGAGTACGTCGATGCCGCTGCGGTCGGGCAGGGAGATGTCGAGCAGCAACACCTGGCATTTCGAGCCACGGAACAGCTTGATGGCGTCGTGGCCGTTTTCTGCCTCGCCGGCCACGATGATGTCTTTCGTGTCGGCGAGGATCTGCTTCAAGCCTTCGCGCACGATCGCATGATCGTCGGCGATGAATACCCGGATGGTGGCTTTTTCTTTCATGACTACGTTGTTTCCTATCTGAATCACTCGCGCCAGCCAGGGTCTTGCGGCGGTTCGCTGTGCGCTGGCGCGCTGGCTGCAGCCGCTATTATCGCCTCTCGCGGCGTTGCCAACCGTATTTTTATGCTCAGGACCGTACCGCCGTCCGGCCCTTCCATCAGGCTCAGGCTGCCGCCGAGGGCACTGGCGCGCTCGGCCATGCCGCGGATGCCGAACGATTGCGGCTTGGCGCGGTCGGACAGGCGCATGCCCACGCCATCGTCGGCGATGGTCAGGCGCAGCTGCTGGCGCTGGCGGGCCAGGCGCACGGTCACCTTGCCGGCCCGCGCATGCTTGGCGATATTCGTCAGCGCTTCCTGGGCGATGCGGAACAGGCTGGTGGCCTGGTCCAGTTCCAGTTCGATGTGCTGGCGGTTCGAGATGAACTGGCATTCGATGCCTGCCTGGCGCGCGAATTCCTTCACTTGCCAGTCCAGCGCGGCGACCAGGCCCAGGTCCAGCATGGACGGGCGCAAGTCCAGCGAAATGCGGTGCACGGCGTCGATGCTGCGGTCGACGAGCGCATCGACATAGTCGGCCTTTTCCTGCAGCAGCGGGTCGTCCGGCGGCAGGCGCCGCGTCAGCATGGCCAGGGCCATCTTGATCGCCGTCAAATTGCCGCCCAGGTCATCGTGCAGTTCGCGCGCCAGGCGCGTGCGCTCGTGTTCCTTGACCTTGTCGATATGCGCCGTCAGCTCGGCCAGGCGGGCGCGCGACTGGCGCACCTCGATCTGCTCGAGACGGCTTTCCGTGATGTTCGTCATGATGCCTTCCCACTGCACCGTGCCGTCGGCCAGCGCGCGCGGCGTGGAGCGCAGGTTGATCCATTTCACGTCTTTCCAGGCGTCCACCCAGATGCGGCCTTCCCAGTTCCAGCTCCACAGGGCGTTTTTTGAGGCCAGCATCGATTCCAGGTAGGAAGCGCGGTCATCGGCGAGGATCAGTTGGTAGAACAGTTCCGGGTGGGCATGCAGCTGCGCCGGACCCAGCCCCAGCAGGGCCTGGCAGCCGTCGCTCAGGTAGGGGAAGGCGGCACGCCCGTCCGCATGCAGGCAGAACTGGTACACGAGGCCGGGCGTATTCGAGACGATGGCGTTGAAGCGCGACTGCACCTGCGCCAGGGCGGCGGCCGTCGCCTGCGGCGTGCGCAAGTCTTCCGCCACGGCCAGGATCAGGGCGCGGCTCTGGCGGCTGGCGCGCGACAGCTGCAGCGACAGCGAGTACAGGCTGCCGTCGCGGCGCCGCTGCTGCAGGTGCAGCCGGGCTTGCGCACCGATGGCGTCGTCCAGGCCCGCCAGCACGGCGGCCAGCCGGGGCGCTTCCAGCTGCGGCGCCAGGCTGAAAACCGTCATCGCCTGCAGCTCCGCGCGCGCGTAGTGCAGGTTGGCGCAGGCGGCATCGTTGACGTCCAGCAATTGCAGGCTGGCCGCGTCGTACAGGTAGATTTCCGGCGCCGCCGCGCGCATGGCGTCCGCCAGCCGGGGAGTGTCGTGCATGGAGTGGCCTTTCTTCATCAGCGGCGGGCGCGCCAGAAGGCGGCGAAACGGCGCAGCACCCTTGCCGGACGGGAATTATGGCGGCCCGGCGTGCCCTTGCGCAAGCGCTGCCACCAGGCGCGACGGGCGCGGCCCAGGGCGGCCGACAAACGGCTGACGCGGCGCCACGGGCGCGTGGCGCGCAGGCGGGCGATCCAGCGGTCCTTGGTTTCCATGAACAGGCCATGCCAATGGGCAAACCAGGGCAGGCTGAGTCAAGCTGCTGGCCCTGCTGGCCATCGCGCGCCGCCCAGCTTGGCGATGACGATCACGCCGATGCCGGAAAATGCATGGCCGCGCGCGATGGCCAGCAGGGCCAGCAGCTTGACGGGGAACAGCAGCACGGCCGGCAGCACGAAGATGGCCAGTGCCCAGTAGGGCGGCAGGCGCTTGATCCATGCTTCCAGGGCATGCAGGGGCGGAAACTGCGCCACCACCTGCATGATGCGCGCGCCCGTCGCCCACAGCCATTCCTCGACGAGCAGGAAGATGGCGGCCAGGTAGACCAGCGGCGCGAACAGCCAGCGCCTGAATCGGTAGAATTTTTTCATCCGTCTCCGTGCGGCGGCGCGGGATGGCCGCCCTTGCCCCGATGATACGTCAAAAAAGCCCGCTTGCCCCTGCTTGCCGTGTGCCGGCAGGCGTCTGGCAGGGCTACAATAGACGCATGAATAAAGCCTTTGTAAAAGAATCCGACAACGACGACGATGAGGAAGCGGCCGCCCTGGCGCTGGCCATTCCTGCCGGCGCGAAGAACTACATCACGCCGGCCGGCTACCAGCGCATCAAGGAAGAGCTGCTGCAGCTGATCGACGTGGACCGTCCGGAAGTGGTGCGCATCGTCCACTGGGCGGCGTCGAATGGCGACCGCTCGGAAAATGGCGACTATATCTACGGCAAGCGGCGCCTGCGCGAAATCGACCGCCGCATCCGCTTCCTCACCAAGCGCATGGACCTGGCCGCCATCGTCGACCCCAGCGTGCACCACGGCACGGACCAGGTCTTCTTCGGCGCCACCGTCAAGTACCGCACGGGCGACGGCGAGACGCACACCATCACCATCGTCGGCATCGACGAATTCGACCCGCTGAACGGCAAGATCAGCTGGGTCTCACCCATGGCCCGCACCATCACCAAGGCGCGCGAAGGCGACGTGATCACCCTCAACACGCCGCTGGGCGAGCAGGAACTGGAATTGCTGGAAGTGACGTATCCGGCGCCGGGGGAGGGGTAGGCTTGCGTTGACGCAGGGCCGGCGATGGCATTTTCTGCCACGCTGGAGCTTTCCTTGCTCGGGGAGTGCTCATGGCCCGCGTCCAGCGGCTGTTTCTGCCGGGTATGCCGTTGCATGTCGTGCAGCGCGGGGCGGACAGGCAGGCATGCTTCTTTGATTCCGCCGATTTTCTTTGGTATCTGCAGCAATTGCTACGGCACTCCCGTGCGCAAGGCTGTGCGCTGCATGCCTATGTGTTGATGACGAATCATGTGCACTTGCTGCTCTCTGCGGAGAGTATTTCTTCCGTCTCGCGCATGATGAAGGCCTTGGCGCAGGAGTACGCACATTACGTCAATTGGCGCCGCCATCGTACCGGGCCGCTATGGGACGGGCGCTACAAGTCCTGCGTCGTGCAGGATGTCACCTATCTGCTGGCGTGCCAGCGTTACATTGAACTCAATCCCGTGCGCGCCGGCATGGTGCGCTATCCGGGACATTACCGCTGGTCCAGCTATCGCTGCAATGCGGAGGGGCGCGAGGATGCTCTGGTACAGCCACATCCACTTTATTTCAGCATGGGGAAAAACCAGGGAGAGCGGCGGCACGCCTATGCCGCTTTATTTCATGCCGATGAGGAGGTGGCGCTGCAGGCTCTGCGTGCCGCCAGCCTTGGCAATGGGGCGGTGGGAAGTGACGAGTTTGTGAGGGAATTGCAAACCCGCAAGGCGTAAGGGCTGGGGTCGGACCCTGAGGGTCCGACCCCAGTCTTTGCCTTGGGGTTTATTTAATTACGTTCGCGCAAGATGCGGTTCACGCCGGCGACGCGGCGCACGTTGCGCAGCAGGGCGGCCAGGTGGACGCGGTCCTTCACCTGCACGGTGAAGCGCAGCTGGTCGAGGACGTTGTCCTTGTCTTCGTCCATGCCGACGTAGATGATGTTGGCATCCGATTCGCCGATTTCGGCGGCCACGCGGGCCAGGATGCCCCGTTCGCTGTTGATCAGCACCTTGATGCGGCAGTCGAAACGGCGGTTCAGTTCGGTTCCCCAGCGCACGGCGATCCAGCGGTCCGGTTCCTTGGCGCGCTGGCGCTTCGCTTGCGAGCAGTCGCTCGTGTGCACGAGCAAGCCCTGGTCGCGGCGCAGCTGGCCGATGATCTGGTCGCCGGGTATCGGCAGGCAGCACGGCGCCAGCTGCACGGAGACGCCTTCGCTGCCGCAGATGGTGACCGGGTCGAGTTCGCTGCCGCTATTGTGCTCCACCGGCATGCTGGCCGCTTCGCCGCCGATCAGGCCGAAGATGTGGCGCGCCACCAGCGTGGCCATGCGCTTGCCGATGCCGATGTCCGCGTACAGCTCGTCCATGGAATTGGCGCTCGACTCGTTGAGCAGGCGCTCCACCAGCGGCGCCGGCAGGTCGGCGTCGATGTTCAGGGTCTGCAGCGCCTGCGACAGCAGCTGCTGGCCCAGGGCGATCGATTCGGGCAGGTTGATCGTGCGCAAATGGTGGCGGATGGCCGAGCGGGCCTTGCCGGTGCGCACGAACGACAGCCACGTCGGGCTGGGCCGCGACGAGGAATCGGTGATGATTTCCACGATGTCGCCATTGTGCAGCTCGGTGCGCAGGGGCGAGGTTTCGTTGTTGATCTTGACGGCCACGGTCTGGTCGCCGATGCCCGTGTGGATCGAATAGGCGAAGTCGATGGCCGTGGCGCCGCGCGGCAGGGCGATGATCTTCGACTTCGGCGTAAACACGTAGACGGAATCGGGGAACAGGTCGACCTTGACGTGTTCGAGGAATTCGGCCGAGTCGCCCGTCTGCTGCTGGATGTCGAGCAGCGACTGCAGCCACGCATGCGTGCGCTGCTGCAGGTCGGACGGGTTCGATTCGCCGCTCTTGTACAGCCAGTGCGCCGCCACGCCGGACTCGGCCGTGCGGTGCATTTCCTGCGTGCGGATCTGGAATTCCACGGGCGTGCCGTAGGGGCCGATGACGGTCGTGTGCAGCGACTGGTAGCCGTTCAGCTTGCGGATCGCGATGTAATCCTTGAACTTGCCCGGCATGGGCTTGTACAGGCTGTGCAGGGTGCCCAGGGTCACGTAACAGTCGGCAAAGCTGCCCACCACCACGCGGAAGCCGTACACGTCCAGCACTTGCGAGAACGACAAGTGCTTGTTGCGCATCTTTTTGTAGATGTCGTACAGGGTCTTTTCGCGGCCCGTGACTTCGGCCTCGAGTTCGGCCATGGACAGGGTGCTCTTCACCGCTTCCATGATCTTGTTGACCACTTCGCGCCGGTTGCCGCGCGCCGCCTTGACGGCTTTCGCCAGGGTGCGGTAGCGCATGGGGTACAGGTGCGAGAACGACAGGTCCTGCAGCTCGTGGTAGATATTGTTCAGGCCGAGGCGGTGCGCGATCGGCACGTACACTTCCATGGTCTCGCTGGCGATGCGGCGCTTTTTCGCCGCCGTCATGAAGTCCAGCGTGCGCATATTGTGCAG
This sequence comes from Janthinobacterium sp., assembly GCF_009923995.1. GTDB lineage: Bacteria > Pseudomonadota > Gammaproteobacteria > Burkholderiales > Burkholderiaceae_D > Janthinobacterium. Next base: position 63,289 of record NZ_RFSK01000031.1, read on the forward strand.
GCGGTCGGCCAGCTTGATCAGGATCACGCGCACGTCGGAGGCCATGGCCAGCAGCATCTTGCGGAAGTTTTCCGCCTGCGCCTCGATCTGGCTCTGGAATTCGATCTTTTCCAGCTTCGACAGGCCGTCGACGAGGTGCGCCACGGGCGCGCCGAAGCGCTCGATCAATTCTTCCTTCTTGACGTCCTGGTCTTCCATGACGTCGTGCAGCAGGGCAGCCATGATGGCTTGCGCGTCGAGCTTCCAGTCGGCGCAGATTTCCGCCACGGCGATCGGATGCGAGATGTACGGTTCGCCCGAGCGGCGCATCTGGCCCAGGTGCATTTCGTCGGAGAAGCGGTAGGCTTCCTTGACTTTTTTCAGGTCGGCGGGAGACAGGTATTCGGCCAGCTTGTCGGCCAGGTGGCTGACGGAGGCGACGCCGAGGGCGGGCGCTGGCGGTGTTGCGGAGGCAGTCCCAGCGGACGTGCCGGTGCCGGGCGTGGTAGCGCCCTGCGATTTTGCCGCCTGGCGCGGGGCCAGGGGCGGCAGTGCTGCGGAAGTCGTGTCGGCTGGGGTCAGACTCATAAAACGTCGCGTTGCTTCACAGTGTGAATAAAGGATACGGTAGAACCAGGGGTCAGCACTGTTCCGGCACGCGGGCTCCCAATTACATCGGGACCTTTTTCAGCATTTCGATGCCGACTTTACCGGCAGCGATTTCGCGCAGTGCGACAACGGTAGGCTTGTCCTTGGCTTCCACCTTTGGGGTGTGGCCTTGCAGCAACTGACGTGCGCGATAGGTCGCAGCCAGGGTCAGCTGGAAACGGTTGGGGATCTGCTTCAGGCAATCTTCGATTGTGATACGGGCCATAGTAACTCCTAAAATTTTTGCGTGGTGCTGTGTATGAACTGGCGTGCCGTTGCAGCGTTTTTACTCTGCGTGCAGGCCCAGCTGGGCGAATAGCGATGCGTTGCGGGCCGCTTGTTGCGCAAACCGGCAACGGGCCGCTCTCACGATCGCGCTCAGTTCGGACAAAGCGACCGTAAACTCTTCATTGATAATAACATACTCGAACTCGGGAGCGTGTGCGATTTCGCCGCCGGCCGCCAGCAGGCGGCGCGTGATCACGTGCGGCTCGTCCTGGCCGCGCTTGTTCAGGCGCTCTTCCAGCGCATCGATGGACGGCGGCAGGATGAAGATGCCGGCCGCGCGGGGGAATTGCTTGCGCACCTGGCGCGCGCCCTGCCAGTCGATTTCCAGCAGGATATCGGTGCCGGCGGCCATTTGCTGCTCCACCATGATGCGCGAGGTGCCGTAGTAATTGCCGTGTACTTCCGCCCATTCCAGGAACTCGCCCTGCTCGGCGCGCGCGACGAAGTCCTCCGCCGTCGTGAAATAGTACTCGCGGCCATGCTGCTCGCCCGGACGGGGCGCGCGGGTGGTGGTCGAGATCGACAGCTTGATGCCGGGCTCTTGCGCCAGCAAAGCATTGACCAGTGTCGATTTGCCGGCGCCCGAAGGCGCGGCAACCACGAACAGGCTGCCGGAGAAGGCGGTAGGGTGGCTCATGCGGATCTTTCCATAATCGTGTTGTCGGCGCGGCTGCCTGCGCAGGCGGCGCCCAATCCGGTATTTTACCAAGAGGCAAGGCACTGGGCCAGCCCCTGCCCGTGGCTTGATAAAAAACAAACCGGGCCGGCGGATTTCAGCGGGGCAGCCGTCCCAGCGCGATTTCGCCCGCATTCAGGACGATGGCGCGCCCGTTCACGTCGGTGCAGTCGCGGTTGTTGATGCGCACGACCGTGCTGTCGACGGACACTTCCGCGCCCAGGCTGCTGCGCGAGCAGATGCGGTAGGAAGCGGCGTCGGCGCCCGTGTAGATGGCGGCACCCCGTTCCTTGAGCGCGAAGCACCCGGACGCGCAACCCTCGATAGCGTACGGCGACGGCAGCTGCGCCGTCTGCGCCTGCGCGCCGGCCCCCAGCAGTGCCAGGGCGGCGCAGGCGCATGTCCATGGGCGCGGGATGGTCATGGCTTATTCCAGGTTCTGTACTTGTTCGCGCATCTGCTCGATCAGCAGCTTCAGGTCCATCGAGGCGTCGGCCAGTTCCTTGACGGATGCCTTGGCGCCCAGGGTGTTGGCTTCGCGGTTGAGTTCCTGCATCATGAAATCGAGGCGCTTGCCCACCTGTCCGCCCTTGGTCAGGATGTGGCGCGTCTCGCCCAGGTGCGCCGACAGGCGCGCCAGCTCTTCCGAGACGTCGATGCGGATGCCGTACAGGATGACTTCCTGGCGGATGCGCTCCATGGCGTCCTGGCGCGACAGGGCCGAATTCGAACCCTGGCTGGCCAGGCCCAGCGCATCCTGCATGCGTTCGATGGCTTTTTGCTGGAAGGCCGCCACCACTTGCGGAATCAGGGGGGTGATGCGCTTGACGATGGCTTCCATCGCTTCGATGCGCGATACCAGCACGGCTTCGAGCGCCGCGCCTTCGCGCTTGCGGCTTTCGACGAAGGCGGCCACGGTGCGCTTGGTCAGCGCGCCCACGTCCGCCTGCAGGGATTCCTGGCCGACTTGCGCTTCTTCGATGACGCCAGGCCAGCGCAGCAGTTCAGCCACCGTCATGACGGGGGCGGAGACGAAATGCTGGCCCACTTCGTTTTGCAGGCGCGCCAGCTCCGTCAGCAGGGGCAGGTTCAGCGCCTGCGTGCCGGCCGTCGCGGCCTTGCGGCCAAAGCTCAGGCGTACCTCGACCTTGCCGCGCGTGATGGCGGACATGACGGCGGCGCGCAAGTCGGGCTCCAGCGCCCGCAGATCGTCGTTGATCCGGAATTGCAGGTCGAGAAAGCGCGAATTGACGCTCTTGATTTCAATTGTCAGTGTGCCTGCAGCACCTTCGCTGGTGGCAACCGCGTAGCCTGTCATGCTTGAAATGCTCAAAGGATTCCCCGATTTGATCTTGTATACAGTCACTTATACACTTAATCAGCCAGCGCAGGCAATACCCGCCCTCGCCGTAAAACAGGCCCGGATCGTCCGATGGCCTGAAAATTGCTGAATAGTGTGCGTTTTACGGCATTGTAAAGAAAATTGTGTATGGCGGGGCAGGATTGTAGGGATCATGTGTGCAGCGCGCGCCCTGGCGGCTTGCGTTGTTGCATGACTGCAAATATGCGCCGGCGCGGTGGTAGAATCGCTGCCGCCACCCCAATCACACAGGACATCCCATGACATTTGAATCCCGCCCGAGCGGCCGCGCCGTCGACGCGCTGCGCGCCATCCGCATCACCCGCCAGTACACCAAGCATGCCGAAGGCTCGGTGCTGATCGAGTGCGGCGACACCAAGGTCATCTGCACCGCCAGCATCGAAGACAAGGTACCGGGCTTCCTGAAAGGCAAGGGACAGGGCTGGTTGACGGCCGAGTACGGCATGCTGCCCCGTTCGACGCACACGCGCATGGACCGCGAAGCGGCGCGCGGCAAGCAGTCGGGCCGCACGCAGGAAATCCAGCGCCTGATCGGCCGCTCGCTGCGCGCCGCCTTTGATTTGCAGGCCTTCGGCGAACGCACGCTGCACCTCGATTGCGACGTCATCCAGGCCGACGGCGGCACGCGCACGGCCTCCATCACGGGCGCCATGGTGGCCGCGTATGACGCGTTTTCCCAGCTGCAGGCGCGCGGCGCCATCGCCGCCATTCCCGTGAAAAGCTTCGTCGCCGCCATCTCCGTGGGCGTCTACCAGGGCATGCCGGTGCTGGACCTGGACTACGTGGAAGACTCGGGCTGCGACACGGACATGAACGTGGTGATGACGGAAGCGGGCCACTTCATCGAAGTGCAGGGCACGGCCGAAGGCGCCGCCTTCGACCGCGCCGGCATGAACCGCCTGCTGGACCTGGCGCAGGGCGGCATCGCCGACCTGATCGCCCTGCAGAAGCAGGCATTGGGCATCTGATCTTTACATAGATTTACATGCTGTCGCCCGCCCGGCGGGCAAAATTCTCCGCCGCTGCCGCTTTTTGTCGCAGCGGCGGGGCGAGGTCAGGGGAGCGCAAAAGGTTTACAATGTCGGCACTTCATACAGCCCCGCAGTTCCGCGCAGGGCTGGCTCAACCCGGATATTGTCACATGACCCAACGCCTCATTCTCGCCTCCAACAACGCCGGCAAGCTCAAGGAATTCAACGAGCTGCTCTCGACCATCGGTTTTTCCGTCCACGCCCAGGGCGAGTACGACGTGCCGGAAAGCGACGAGCCATTCCATACCTTCGTTGAAAACGCGCTGCAAAAGGCGCGCCATGCGGCTCGCCTGACGGGCCTGCCGGCGCTGGCCGACGATTCCGGCGTGTGCGTCAATGCGCTCGGCGGCGCGCCGGGCGTGTATTCGGCCCGCTATGCGGGCGAACCGAAGTCGGACGCGGCCAACAGCGCCAAGCTGATCGCCGACCTGGAGGCGCATGCCGACAAATCCGCGTATTACTATTGCGTGCTGGTCTACGTGCGCCACGCGGACGATCCGCAGCCGGTGATCGCCGACGGCCGCTGGAACGGCGAGATGATTGCCGCGCCGCGCGGCCAGGGCGGCTTCGGCTACGATCCCCACTTCTACCTTCCCGCCCTGGGCAAGTGCGCGGCCGAACTGACGTCCGATGAAAAGAACGCGCTGTCGCACCGGGGCCAGGCCCTGCGCGCCCTGGTCGAGAAACTGCGATGATCCCGATCAAACTGGTGGGCGCCGCTGCCAAGTCAGCCGCCAAGCCCGGCGCGTCCCCGGCGCCGCAGGAAGGCATTTCCGGCGCGGCCGGCGCGGCGCTGCGCTATCTGCAGCCGGGTGCCCTGAACCTGGCGGCGCTGCCGCCGCTGTCGCTGTACATCCATTTCCCCTGGTGCGTGAAGAAATGCCCGTACTGCGACTTCAATTCGCACGAGGTTCGCGGCAGCTTCCCGGAAGAGGACTACCTGGCGGCCCTGCGCCTGGACCTGGAAATGGCGCTGCCGCTGATCTGGGGCCGCAAGATCCACACCATCTTCATCGGCGGCGGCACGCCCAGCCTGATGTCGGCGGCGGGGCTGGACCGGCTGATGTCGGACGTGCGCACCCTGCTGCCGCTGGAGCCCGATTGCGAAATCACCATGGAAGCCAATCCGGGCACGTTTGAAACGGAAAAGTTCAAGTCCTACCGCGCCAGCGGCATCAACCGTCTGTCGGTCGGCATCCAGAGCTTCAATGGCCGCCACCTGCAGGCCCTGGGCCGCATCCATGACGACAGCGAAGCACGCCGCGCGGTGGACATCGCGCATGCGCATTTCGACAATTTCAACCTCGACCTGATGTACGCGCTGCCCACGCAAACCCTGGCCGAGGCGCAGCAGGACCTGGAAACGGCGCTGGCGTTCGCGCCGCCGCACCTGTCGCTGTACCACCTGACCCTGGAGCCGAACACCCTGTTCGCCAAGTATCCGCCCGTGCTGCCGGACGACGACGAGAGCGCCGACATCGCCGACATGGTGGCCGCGCGCGCGGCGCAGGCGGGCTATGGCCGCTATGAAGTGTCGGCCTACGCCCAGCCGGGCCGCCAGGCCAGGCACAACCGCAACTACTGGGAATTCGGCGACTATCTCGGCATCGGCGCCGGTGCCCATTCGAAGATCTCGTTCCCGCACCGGGTGCTGCGCCAGGCCCGCTACAAGCAGCCGAAGGCCTACATGGAGGCCGTCGCCGCCGGCCAGCCGGTGCAGGAAGAGCGCGAACTGGCGCGCGAGGAAATGGGTTTCGAGTTCATGCTCAATACCCTGCGCCTGACGCAGGGCTTTTCGCCCAACCTGTTCGCCGAGCGCACGGGCCTGGCCATCAACGCCATCGAGCAGCCGCTCAATGCGGCAGAGGCAAAGGGCTTGCTGTACCGCGACCATCAGATCATCCGCCCGACGGAGCGGGGCCTGTGCTTCCTGAACGACCTGCAGCAGATGTTCCTGGAAGATTAATGGATCAATGCGGGGCGATGGCGCGCAGGCGCTGCAGCTTGGCCGCATACAGGGTGTGGTCGCTGTGCGTGGTGCTGTTGTCCATCGCCAGTTCCAGCTGCTTGTCCGCCTGCGCCAGCTGTCCCAGGCGGGCATAGGCCTGCGCCAGCCAGAAGTGGAATTCGTGGTAGTAGGGATCGCGCGCGATTTCGCGTGAAAACAGGCGGATCGCCTGCACGTAATCGTTTTGCTGCATGGCCGCCTTGCCCAGGTTGAAATAGTAGAAGGGCGGCTGCGGCTGCAGCGCCAGCAGGCGCCGCCGCAGCGGCAGCGCTTCCTCGCGCAGCCCTGACGCTTCCAGGACCTGCGCCAGGTTCGACAGCATCACCGTGCTGTCCGGCGTGCGCGCCAGCGCATGGTCCAGCGTGCGCCGCGCTTGCGCCAGGTCGCCATGGCGGAACTGGATCACCCCCAGGGTGTTGTAGGCGCCGCTGAACGAGGGATCCTGCAGGAGGGCCGCCCTGGCCCACCAGTATGCCTGCTCCAGCCGGCCTTCGCTCATGGTTTCGGCGGCGCGGTTGTTCATGTACATGGCCAGCACCGTCGCTTCGCTGATTTCGCGCGTGCGGTAGCCCGCCACGTCGCCGGACGGCAGGAAGTCGATCACCATCATGCCCTTGGCGTCGTAGTTGTTCGGGTTGTCGCCCAGGCGCTGGCCCAGCACCAGGTTGACGTGGCCGGCGACAAAATACATGTCGCCGCTGCGGCTCCAGCTTTCCTCGCCCAGCACCTCCTGGTAGCGCACCTGCAAGCCCATTTCATGCGCCAGCGCTGCCGTCATGATCACCAGCGACAGGCAGTTGCCGTTGCGTGCTTCGAACGTTTCGCGCGCATTGCGGGTCATGGCCGCATCGTATTCGAGCTTCAGCCTGGATTTGTCGTACAGGGCCTCGTACAGCGCCACGCGGGGATTGCCGTCGCGCGCCGCGTGCCGCACATCCGTCTGCACGTACTGGCGCATGGCGTCGCTGAGGGCGAAGACCTGGCCCGCATCGATGGCGGCGGCCGGCGCAAAATCGCTGTCGTTGAAGATGGGGGGCAAGCTGGCGGGCGGTGCGGCGGCGCAGGCGGCCAGCGCGGCGCAGAGGAGGACGGCAAGCAGACGCCCGATGTGCCGGGCGCTGGCAACGCATACAGAATAAGGGCGCATGATTTTTCCCTGAGGGGCGCCCGCGTTCTTGGCTGCATGGTGGCGCGCCCGTCCCACCTGAAACCAGTATCGGCGCGCCGGTGGCCGCTGTCAAATACTTTCAGCGGCCCGGGGCGGGCAGATCGAGGGCCGCGGCCGCGATGCCTAAAACTCTTCCCAGTCCTGGTCGCCGGCGATGTGCGATGGCGTTTTGTGCGCCGCAGCACCGGCCGCCCTGGGCGCGGCCGGCTTGCTGGCCGCGCCCAGGGCGGCCGGTGCTGCGGCGCACAAAACGCCATCGCACATCGCCGGCGACCAGGACTGGGAAGAGTTTTA
>NZ_RFSK01000032.1 GCF_009923995.1 Janthinobacterium sp.
CCGTCCCGCCGCCGCGCCAGGGCCAGGCGCCCGCCCCGCTGGGCCGGGTCGAATTCCATTTGCAGTTCATCCGCTCGTACGCCGATCCCAGCTTCGATGCCGTGCGGGGCGCCCTCGTGCAGGTGGAGGAAGTGGCCTGGCAAAATTACCAGGCGGGCCGCAAGGCGCCCGTCACGCAGAAGGCGGGGCCCGGCTTTGCGGACCCCGGCTACGACTTGTCGGTGGAGTGGAAAGCCACGCGCGACCGCCTGCTGGCCGCCGAGGCGCGCCAGAAGGATGCCGCCACGCCATCGCGCGTGCTGCTGATCTGCGGCGCCGCGCGCAATGACGGTTCTTGCCCTGGAGAAATCTCGAAGACCTGGCGCATGACGCAATGGGCAAAGAACGTGCTGCTGGGGGAGCACATCGTCGCGGACGTGCTGGACCTGAGCCTGCTGACGTCCTCGTATGATTTGCACATTCATCCCTGCAAGGGCTGTGTCTCGACGGCCATGCCCCTGTGCCACTGGCCATGCAGCTGCTACCCCAACCATGGCGAACGGCAGACGAATGACTGGATGGCGGACATTTACGAGCGCTGGACGGCCGCACACGCCGTCATCATCCTCACGCCCGTGTACTGGTACCAGACGCCAGGCGTGCTCAAGCTGATGATAGACCGCCTCGTGTGCGCCGATGGCGGCAACCCGGACCCCACATCCACGCACGGCAAGAAAGCCGTGGAAGCGAAGGCGCTGGAACTGGCGGGCTGGGATTATCCGAAACACCTGGCCGGGCGCGCATACGGCCTCGTCGTGCATGGCGACGTGGCCGGCATCGAAGGCGTGCGGCGGGGCCTGTCCGACTGGCTGGACTGGATGGGCCTGGTCGATGCGGGCGCCAAGTCGCGCCTGGACCGCTACATCGGCTACTACGACAGCTATGCGCAAAGCCACGAAACCCTGGACCGCGACACGGCCATGCAGGAAGAAGTGCGCAACGTGGCGCGCGCCGTGGCCGAGGCCGTCAAGCGCTTGCGCGCAGGCACGCTGGTGCCGCCCGATGCGGGCCTGCAGCCGTCGCGGCCCAAATAGGGATGCGCCCGGTTCAGGCGCCCAGCGGCAAGGCGGCAGCGCAACCGCGCAGCAACAAGCTATTGAAACATCACAGCTAGCCCGCCATGCGCGACGCGTGGCGGCACAGCTCCAGAAACCCCGTCAAGCGGGGCGACAGGATCTTTTTAGACTGGCGGATCAGGTAAAAGTTGCGCTCCAGGGGCGGCAACATGGTTTCCAGCTCCACCAGCTGCCCGCTGGCCAGCAGGTCGGCCACCACCACGCGCGACAGGCAGGCGATGCCCAGCCCCGCCGCCGCGCCATACTTGATGGCTTCCGAATTGCTGAATTCGCCTGCCGCGCGCAGATAGTGCAAATACGGCACCAGCGCCTGCTCCACGGCTTCCCGCGTGCCCGAGCCCGCCTCGCGCAGCAGCCAGCCCGCCTGGTTCAGCTCGGCAAAGCTGAGCAGATGGCGCAGGTGCGCCAGCGGATGCGTGGGCGCGGCCACGATCAGCATCTGGTCCGTCAGCCATGGCTCCACCAGCAAGCCCGCCTCGTGGCACGGCCCTTCGATGAGGCCGATGTCGACACGGAACTCCGCCACGGCGGCCGCGATGTCGGCCGTGTTGGCGATGGTCACCTGCGGAATGCTGCGCCCGTACTGCTGCGCCGCCTGCGCGAGGATCTGCGGCAGCAGATAGATGCCTATCGTCGTGCTGGCGCCGATCTGCAGGCTGACGGGCACGGACGGGTCGGCGCCTGCGAACTGGCGCTCGATGCTGGCGGCGGCGTCGCGCATCTGCCGCGCCTGCGGCAGCAGCAGGCGGCCATTGTCGTTGAGCACCAGGCGCTTGCCCACGCGGTCGAACAACTGCGCGCCCAGCAGGGTTTCCAGCTCGTTCAGGGCCGCGCTGGTGGCCGACTGCGACAGCGCGATCTGCTCGGCGGCCGCGCTGGTGCTGCCCGTGTCCGCCACGGCGAGGAAAATCTGCAATTGCCGCAAAGTCAAAGCCATGGTCACGCCCCTTTTTACCTATTTTTTAGGTTAAACATACAAAAACAATCCGTTTTACCATTTAATCAGCAAACTGTACAGTCGTGTCATACGAACCAAGAACCATGGAGTACGGCATGTCTTCCTTATCCACCCCGAATACCACCAGTTTCAGCGACCGCTACGGCCGCCTCCTGCCCGGCCTGCTGCTGAGCGGGGTCATCGCCTATGGCGCCATCCAGCTGGGCAAGCTGGAATGGATGCAAAACCACGGCATGAGCGCGCTGACCCTGGCCATCATCCTCGGCATCATCCTCGGCAACAGTGTGTATGCGCGCGTGGCGCCCGCATGCGGCGCGGGCGTGGGCTTTTCCAAGCAGACGTTATTGCGCCTGGGCATCATTTTGTATGGCTTCCGCCTGACCTTCCAGGACATCGGCCAGGTGGGCCTGGCCGGCATCGCCATCGATGCGCTGGTGCTCACGTCGACCTTCGGCCTGGCCATGTTCCTCGGCACCAAGGTATTCAAGCTCGAACGCAACAGCGCCATCCTGATCGGCGCGGGCAGCTCCATCTGCGGCGCGGCGGCCGTGATGGCGACGGAACCCGTCGTCAAGGGACGCAGCGAGGACGTCACCGTGGCCGTCTCCACCGTCGTGGTGTTCGGCACCATCGCCATCTTCCTGTACCCCCTGCTGTACCAGCTGAACCTGGGCTGGCATGTGCTGGCGGCCACGCCGTCCGCCTTTGGCGTGTACATCGGCTCGACCGTGCATGAAGTGGCGCAGGTGGTGGCGGCCGGCAAGTCCATCGGCCAGGAAACGGCGAATGCGGCCGTGATCGCCAAGATGGTGCGCGTGATGATGCTGGCGCCCTTCCTCGTCATCCTGTCGGCCGTGCTGGCACGCGGCAAGGCCAGGAGCGGCAGCGGCGACGGCAAGGCAGCCAAGCTGGCCATTCCCTGGTTCGCCTTCATCTTCATCGCCGTCGTCGCCTTCCATTCGTTGGGCTGGCTGTCAGCCCCCGTCGTGGCCACCATCACGGACATCGACACGGCCCTGCTGGCCATGGCCATGGCGGCCCTGGGCTTGACGACGCACATGTCGGCCATCCGCCGCGCTGGCATCAAGCCCCTGCTGCTGGCCGGCCTGCTGTTCTGCTGGCTGATCGCCGGCGGCGCCGCCATCAACCATGTGGTGGCCAGCCTGTTTGCCTGAGTTGCGGCTAGGCGGGTTTCCCGCCAGCCGGGGCCGCCGGCAAGAGAGCGGAAAACTTCGTACAATAAGCGTGTTTTGACTCTCAATCCGGCCCCGGCCCCACCCAGGAACACCCATGCACCTCTCGAACTGGCTGCTTTTCTGCAGCGTTGCCCTGCTCGTCACGTTTTCTCCCGGCCCGGCCGTCCTGCTGGCCATCTCGAATGCCATCGCCGTCGGCCCGCGCCGCGCCATGATCAGCAGCATGGGCAATGGCTTTGGCCTGTTCATCATTTCCGGCGTGGCCATGGCCGGCATGGGCGTCGTGCTGGCCACCTCGGCCACGGCCTTCATGCTGCTGAAACTGGCCGGCGCCCTGTACCTCGTGTACCTGGGCATCAAGCAATGGCGCAGCAAGGCCAGCATCGTGGCCGCGGCGCCCGTGGTGCAAGGCGCGGCGAATCCGAATTCGTTCTGGAAACTGTTCCGCCAGGGCTTGACGGTGGCGCTGACGAACCCGAAAGCCATCCTGTTCTTCTCGGCCCTGTTCCCGCAATTCATCACGCCGGGCGAACCCGTGGCCATCCAGTTCACGGTGCTGACGACCTCCTTCGTCGCCTGCGCCATGCTGGCCCATTTGTTCTACGCCAACCTGGCGCGCCTGCTGAAAACCCAGCTGGCCACGCCGGGACGGGCCAGGCTGTTCAACCGCATCTGCGGCGGCGCCTTCGTGCTGCTGGGCCTGAGCCTGCTGCGCCTGCGCGCCAAGACCGCATAAGCAGTCTTATTCCCGCAAGAAGGCCTCGATGCTGGCCGCCAGGGCCAGCGGCGTTTCATTCATCGGGTAGTGTCCCGCATTGGCCAGCACTTCCAGCCGGGCTTGCGGATACCACGCCAGATGGGTGCGGCGCACGAGGGCCGCGTCGAAACGGGGATCGTGCTCGCCCACCAGCGCCAGCAGGGGCAGTGGCGGCGCCGCCCGCCGCACTTCCCCGCTGAAATCCGTTTCGCTCCACGCGAGAAAATAGCGGGCAAACGCCGCCCGGTCCGAACTGTCCCACGAATAGCGCGCCTTCCAGTCCAGCCAGCTGGCGGGCAGGCGGCCGCCCGTGCTGCGGTCGATGATGGCGCGCCGCGCCGCCACGCTGTCGGCGGCGGCAAGAAATGCCGCGCGGGCCGTTGCATCGAAGGCCACGCCGCAGCTGGGCACGGGCGCCACGGCCACCAGCTTGCGCAGGCGCTGCGGCGCCAGCAGGGCCAGCCGCTCCAGCGCCATGCCGCCCATCGAGTGCCCGACCACGCTGAAGCTGGCACAGTCCAGCGCGTCGGCCAGCGCCAGCGCGTCGCCGGCCACCTCGTCCAGCGTATATGCGCCTGCCGCGCCGCGCATGCCGCCATAGCCGCGGCTGTCCATGAAAATATACGAAAACGCCTGGCCGTCGAGACCCGCTTCCATGGGCGCAAACGCGTGCGCGTCGCCGAACCAGCCGTGCAGGACGATGACGGCGTGGGAACCATGGCCCACGCGGTGATAGGTATTGTGCATATGCATCCTTGCAGGAAAAGCCTGCATGGTAGCGGCACGGGCGGCGGCCCGCGCGCGATGCCAGGTCAAATACTGTAGAGTACGGGCCATGGACGATTTTTACATGGAAGTGCCGCGCCCGCTGATCGCCACGGCCCGCGAGTACGCTCCCGGCACCCTCTTTCCCAGCCACAGCCATGCGCGCGGGCAATTCGCCTATGCGGCGCGGGGCGCCATCAGCGTGCACACGCCGCAGGGCGACTGGCTGGTGCCGCCGCAGCGCGCCTGCTGGGTGCCTGCGGGACTGCGCCACGCCATGCGCATGCATGGCGCCGTGACCATGCACAATGTCTTCATGGACGGGAGCGCCGTCGCCGCGGCGGGCTTGCCGGCGCACTGCCAGGTCGTCGATGCCTCGCCCCTGCTGCGCCAGCTGCTGGCCGAAGCCGTCACCGTGCCCCCCCTGTACGCCGCCGAGACGCGCGCCGGACGGCTGATGGCCCTGCTGCTCGATGAAATGGCCGCCATGGCGCCGCTGCCGCTGAATACGCCCCTGCCGCAGGACCCCCGTCTTGCGCGGCTGTGCCTGGACATGCTGCAGCAGCCCAGCCTGGACACGGGCCTCGATGCGATGGCGGCCCGGGCCGGCATGAGCCGGCGCACGTTTACGCGCCGGTTCCGGCTCCAGACGGGGCTGGGCTTTGCCCAGTGGCGCCAGCAGGCGTGCCTGCTGGCCGCCATCACGCGGCTGGCCGCCGGCCAGCCCGTCACACGCATCGCGCTGGACCTGGGCTACGCCAGCCCCAGCGCCTTCACGGCCGCCTTTCGCCGCGCCCTGGGCCAGGCGCCCGGCGCCTACCTGTCGGCCTAGGCAATGATGGCGGCGATGCGCCGCGACAGCGCCTGCGCCAGCTTCTGCACGTGGTAGCCATCGACGAAGCCATGGTGGGCCTGCGCGGAAAACGGGATGCGCATGCGGCCATCGTCCTGCGCGGGACCGAACTTGCCCCAGGTGAAGGTCGGGATATCCGCGTCGCGGTGGCGGTGCACGGGATGTTCGATGGCGGCCAGTTCCAGCCATGGCAGGCAGGTGATGAAGATGTTGTTGCGCTGCTCGCGCTCGCTGTCGCCCTCGCCCGTGTTGATCAGCGCGCAGCTCGCTTCGGCGTGGCGTTTCGCCGCCAGGCTGCGTTCGATGAACAGGTCCAGCTGGTCCGTCATCGTGAAGCGCGTGTAGTTGAGGTTCTCGTCGCCATTGATGACGGTGTAGGAAGCGGGAAAATCGTCGATTTTGATCACGTCGCCCCGGTAGATGCGGTACATGAACTGGTCGATTTCCTTCACCGTGTTCAGCAGGCAGAACAGGAAGAAGTGAAACACGGGAATGTCCCGTTCCTTGCACCAGGGCCGGAAATCCGGCACGTCGAGCTGGAAATTGATGTTGACGAGGGGATTGTCGAACGCGCGGAACAAATCATAGCGGTCGCGCCGCTTTTCAAAATTTTTCATGCGGCGAGTGTAGACGATGGGGGTGCCGGCGGGCAAGTCACGCCGCACCGGCGGCGCTGTCCCGCAAGATCTCCCGCGCCGCCTCGGCCACGCCTTCCTCCAGCTCGGCAAGCGTCGGCGCGCGGGCGAAGCGCCTCAATTCCCCGTCCAGGGCAAAGGCCAGCCCGGGCGACGGGCGCACGATGCGCTGCAAGACAAGGTATTTCCATGGCTCGTCGTCGCCGGCCAGCACCGTTTGCACATACGGCGCCAGGCGCGGACCGATGCCGGCCAGATACGGCAGGAGCACGGCGGCCACGGGCCAGTTCGCGTCCTGGACCCACTCGAGGATGTGCGGCATGAGCGGCTGCAGCTCCTCCCAGCGCAGGGCGACGAGGGCGTGGGCGTTTTGCGTGTCATGTTTATCGCGCGGCAATGGCAGGCGCATGCGAGCCGTCCTGTCAGGTGGCGCCACGGTGCGCCACGCCCTTCTGCACCTGCCACGCCAGCGGCAAGGTCAGCAGCAACAGCGCCGCCAGCGCCAGCAGGGCCGTGGGCACGCTCGTCCGGTCGCCCAAGGCGCCGAACAGCACGGGCGCCAGCGCGCCGCCGCCGATGGTGCCCGTGTAGAACAGGGCAAACGCATGCTCGCGCTTGCCGGGTTCCGCCAGTTCCGGCACCACGCCGTACAGGACGGACGAGGTGCCGTTCAGCGCCAGCCCCAGCAGGGGCAGCATGGCCATGATGCCGGTCAGGGGCAGCCACAGGGCCGCGACGATGAGCGCGGAGGTCATCGATTCCGTCAGCCACACGGTCTTCATCATGCCGATGCGCGCGCCCAGGTAGCCGCACAGCAGCTTGCCGAAGGCGCCGCCCACGAACAGCAGAGACAGAGCCACGCCGATGCCGGCCGTGCCCGCCCCCTTGCTTTTCAACAAGAATGGCAAAAAGGTCAGAAAGCCCATGCGCACGGCGCTGTCCAGGGTGCCCGTGGCCAGCAGTGCACGGAAGCTGGCAGGCGAACCGCTGCCCGCGACGGGCTTGAGGACTTTTTTCTGGCTGGCCTGGATGTCGCCCGGCCTGGGCAGCAGCCACCACAGCAGGCCGGCCGCCGCTAAGCCCAGCAGTCCCAGCAGGGACACGCTCGCTTGCCAGCTGCACACCAGCAACAGCAAGCCCACGAGGGCCGGGATCAGGGTCTTGCCGATATCGCCGGCAAAGTTGTACTGCGACAGCGCTTCCTTCACGCCGCCGCCCGCCTCGTGCGTGTCGGTGACGATGGACGAGGCCAGCGGATGCTGCGTGCTGGCGCCCAGGCCGCCCAGCAGCAAGGCGATCAGCAGCACGGCCAGGCCGCCCGCCTGCCCCGCGACGAGATAGGCGATGCCGGCCAGCGCCGTGCCGCCCACCAGCAGGCGCTCGCGGCCCCAGCGTTTCGCCAGGCGGCTGGCCAGCAGCTGGAAGCCCGCCATCATGCCCGAATACGAACCGCGCAACAGGCCCACCACGGCGTAGCTGATGCCAAACTGCGCCTGCCAGATGGGCAGGAGCACATAGATGACGTCCGTCAAGCCGTCATGCACGGCATGCGCGCTGCAGGCGGCGAACAGCGAGCGGCGGCGGATCGATTTGTCGGAAGGAGACGATGCGGTGGCAACAGCGGCGGCGGATGGTTCGGTCATGACTTCGGCAAGAAAACGATGTGGACAGTGCAAGCTTACTACAGGGGCGGGCGGCGCAGCAGCACCTTGCCATACGTGCTCCAGCTGCGCGTGCCGCCAACTTCAGGATCGATGGCAAAACGGCAACCCTGCACATAGGCAACAGCCGCCTCGACCAGTTCCGCTGGCACGCCCGGCGCTTCTGCCACGATGCGTGCAGGGACGCCTTCGCTGCCGATCAACATGCGCAGCACGACGCCGCTGTCATTGCTGGTCGATTTGTCGAGGTTGTTATAGCCCTGGACACGTTGGGAAGGCTGGCAGCTGCCGGGCACCAGCAAGGGACGCAGGAGCTCGGTATCGTCCAGGTCCCATGCGTATTGAACGCTGAAATTTTCCTTGGCCGCCCTATCAGCCGGGAACACGCACTGGCGCACATTGCTCAGCGCCGCATCGTCCAGCATTTTCCACCCCGAACTGCGTGCCACGGACGCCGTTGCCACCTTGCCATCCTGCCCTACGGAAAAGCGCATGGTCGTCTTGCCATCGAGTTCATACCGGCGCGCTTCCTGCGGATACACTTGCGGCGGACAGGTCGCGCCCGGCATCGCCTGGCCAAGCCCGGGCAGGATGGCCAGCACCGCTGCCACGCGGCGGAATGGGAAGCTTGCTTCATGCATCGGCATCGTTACTCCAGCAATTGCTATTGAATCAGTTTTCAATTTTAGCAAATTGTCATGGATGCCAACAAGCCGCTGGCCAAGCGACGGCAGGCGCGCCACCGTGCAACGATGGCGCGCCTGCCGGTGCAACACCTTGCCAGCCCGCTTATTTGGCCATCGCATCCTTGGCCATCGCATCTTTCTTCATGTCATCCTTTTTCATTTCATCTTTCTTCATGCCATCCTTGGCCATGTGGTCCTTCTTCATGTGCTTCTTCGCCATCGGTTTTTTCATGCCGTCCTTGCCCATCGCGTCCTTGTCCATGGCATCCTTGTGCATGGCATCGGCCGACGCGTCCTTGGCCATCGGGTCTTTCTTCATGGCATCCTGGGCAAACGCGGCGCCGGACAGGAGGATGGCGGAAGCGACGATGGCGGCGAAGGTGGTGGTCGTGGTTTTCATGATATGTCCTTGTCTCAGTGTTGGATGGGCGAGATTGCCCGGTGGTAAAGCTATTGCCGTGCTACGGGTGCTGCGTGCTGCTAAAAAATAGGAAGGCCGGGAGGTGGCCGGGCCAGGCGCATTGCCGCAGGCGGTACGCCTGGTACGACATGGCAATGCACCATGGCCACCCTTGCCGTCGTCCTAGGAACCGCCGAACCAGTTGTAGCCCTGGTTTTCCCAATATCCTCCCGGGTAGGTGTTCGTGACGAACATGGCCTGGATGTGCTTGGGGTTCTTGTAGCCCAGCTTGGTCGGCATGCGCAGTTTCATGGGGTAGCCATACTTGGGCGGCAATTCCTGGCCGTCGTAGGTAAGGGCCATGATGGTCTGCGGATGCAGGGCCGTGGCCATGTCGATGCTGGTAAAGTAATCGTCGGCGCAACGGAAACCGATGTATTTCGCCGTCGTGTCGGCGCCGATGCGCTTGAGGAAATGGGAAAACGGCACGCCGCCCCACTTGCCGATGGCGCTCCAGCCTTCCACGCAGATGTGGCGCGTGATCTGGGTTTCCTGCGGCAAGGCGCGCAGCTGCGGCAGGCTCCACGGCTTCCTGTCGGCGATCAGGCCGCTCAATTCCAGGCGCCACGCGTCGCCATCGACTTCTTCCACCTCGTCCTCGCCGTAATAGGCGTTGAAGGGGAACGGCCGCGTGATCATGGAATCCGGGTAGGTCGGCGCCAGTTTGTTGGGGTCGAAGAGCCAGCCCTGCACCCGGTCGTTGAAGCGCGACACGGCCATCAGGGCCGTCTCGACGCTGGACGGGTCGCTGGCATTGCAGCCCGTCAACAGGGACAGGCCGCCCAGGGTCAGGCTGCGCTGCAGGAACTGGCGCCGCGACGGCTGCCTGATCTGGCGCAAGGCGTCCGCCAGCATGGCCTGGCCCTCTTCCTGCACGAGGATGGTTTTTTTCATGATGGTCTCCTTTAACGTCCCCGCAGCATGGCGACCAGGGTGCGCGGCACCAGGGCCACCATCACCAGGTGTACGCCGACAAAACCCGTCAGCAGCGCCATGGCGATGAAGTGCACGCGGCGTGCGCTGTCATAACCGCCCATCAGCTCGCGCAGCAGGGGAAACTGCACGGATTTCCACAGCACCAGGCCGGACAGCACCAGCACGATGCAGTCGAGCATGACGAACAGATAGGCAGCGCGCTGCACCATGTTGTAGCGGCGGGGGTCCGCATGGGCCAGCTTGCCTTTCAGCGCGGCGGCGAAATCGGCCAGCAGCAGGCGCGACGTCAGGGGAAAGAACTGGCGCCGCAGCCGTCCCGAGGCGATGTTGATCGCCAGATACAGCAAGCCATTGCCTACCAGCAGCCACATGGCGGCGAAATGCCATTGCAGGGCGCCGCCCAGCCAGCCGCCCAGGGTCAGCGCGCGCGGCAGCTCGAACGGGAAGAACGGCGCCGCGTTGTAGATGCGCCAGCCGCTGGTGGCCAGCACCACCACGGCCACGGCATTGAGCCAGTGCGTGAGGCGCAGCCAGGCGGGGTGAATCACGGCGCTGGAAACAGTCGGCGTAGACATCACAACACTCCTTTCGCGCATTGCGCCGTGCTGACGGCTTGCAGGATGGCGCTGCTGTCGGCCCCCTGCACGAAGGCCACCACTTGCAGCTGCTCCGGGCGCCAGCTGGCGGGCAGCTTGACTTCGCGGCGCAGCTGGGCGCGGCCTTGCGCCAGCGCAACCGGCCCCAGCCACAAGCGCACGGCCGCATCGTGCTGCAGGGTGGCGCCCCGGTTCTCGCCGCGCAGCACTTTCGACACGATGGCGCTTTCGCTGATGGCCACGTACAGCTGGCCGTTCGTCTGCGCATCGGGCGCGCTGGCATCCGCTTCAAGCAATAATTGTCCCTCCGGCCCCGGCGTGGCGGACAGGCTGATCGCCACGTGCGCCGTCGTGGCGTTGATGCGGCGGATGGCCTGCGGCAACTGCGCCTCCCAGCCGCGCAATTCCGTGCCGCCCACGAAGAACTGGGGCGTATAGGCCACGTGGCGGGGCTGGTGGCGCAGCAGTTCGGCCTGGCGCGCATCGAATTGCGGCTGCGCCAGCGGGTCCTTCCAGCCGATCTGGTCCCAGTACGTGACGTGCAGGGCCAGGGGCACGACGAGGCTGGACGCGCCCGCTTCCAGGCGCAGGGCATTCAGGCGCCGGTCGGCGGGCGGGCAGCTGGAGCAGCCTTCGCTGCTGTACAGTTCCACCAGCGCCGCCGTCTGCGGCCCGCTGTGCACGGCGCAGCGCTGGCCGGCGGCCAGTTGCGCGTACGCGGGTGCCGTCGCGGCCCACAGGCAGAGCGGAACGAGGCTGGCGGCAAGGCGGTGCTTGATATGCATGATGACTACCCGGTATAGTGAATGAAGAAACGTGCTTGCCTGTCAATTCGCCGCGATGGCCGGATTGGTTACAGCCGTTATCGATTATTGTTGGATTTATTTTTTTCATTGCCTGTCACCAAAGGCCTGCATGCAACGAATACCTGTAAGCGAACACCTGCATGGCACGGAATTGCGGCTGCATGGCCTGATGCTGCGCGGGCTCGACGGCGATGCGGCGGCCTACCGCAGCTTCCTGCAAGCCACCAGCGGCCATTTGCGCGCGTTCCTGCGGCGGCGCCTGCAACGCTGGCCGGACGAGGTCGAAGATCTGGTGCAGGAATGCTTGCTGGCCATCCACAACCAGCGCCTGACGTACGATACGGGCGTGCCGCTGACGTCGTGGATCCATGCGATCGCGCGCTACAAATTGATCGACTGGCTGCGCCGGCATGCGCGGCGCGAAGCGCAGCACTTGCCGTACGACGAAGAAGATGACACGCAGGAACTGTTTTCCAGCGCCGACGCGGAGGCGGCCGAAGCCAGCCGCGACCTGGGAAAATTGCTGGCCAGCTTGCCTGCGCAGCAGCGCGACGCCATCGTGCATACCAAGCTCGACGGCTGGTCCGTGCGCGACACGGCAGCCGCCATGGGCATTTCGGAAGCCAGCGTCAAAGTGGCCGTGCATCGCGGCTTGAAGGCACTGGCGGCCAATTTAAGGACAGGCAATGAGGGAGCTGCACCATGAAAACCGATGACTTGATCGCCATGCTGGCCAGCGGCCCCGACGTGGCCGCCGCGCCGCCGCCGGGCGCGTACTGGCGCGCGGGCGCCACCCTGGGCGCGGGCTTGCTGGCCAGCGTGGCGCTGATGGCCATGCTGCTGGGCGTGCGGCCCAACCTGGAACAGCTGGCCCTGCTGCCGGATTTCTGGATCAAGGTCGGTTTCGTCATTTGCCTCTGCCTGGCAGCCTCGCATGTCGGCCGCCGCCTGTGTGTGCCGGGCGCCAGCACGCGCGCCCTGCCCATGCTGATCGCCGTGCCCCTGCTGCTGATGTGGGCGCTGGGCGCCCTCATCCTGAACGAAGCGCCGCCCGAACAGCGCGCCGAACTGTTCTGGGGCGCCACCTGGCGCAGCTGCCCCTTGCTGATCGCCATGCTGTCGCTGCCCCTGCTGGCCGCCGTGCTGCGCCTGATGCGCCAATGGGCGCCCACGCGCCTGCGCTTGGCGGGCGCGGCCGCCGGTTTTGCCGCCGGCGCCCTGGCCGCCCTCGTGTACTGCCTGCACTGCCCGGAGCTGGCCGCCAGCTTCGTCGGCTTCTGGTATGTGCTGGGCATGCTGGTGCCCACCGCCCTCGGCGCCGCCCTCGGCCCCAAAATGCTGGCCTGGTAAGCCACTCTTGCAGCCGGCGCGGCGCCCGTCAAGCGGGCATTTCACGCCTATCGACTTCATATCCGCAAAAGTCACGCATTCCCACGCGCAGCCTTTGCCCCTGCATACATGCCGGCATAGCGCAACAGGCTATCGCCGGCAGCCGCGGGCCTGTCTTTTCTTGTCCACAAAATATTTATTCTTACTGACATGCAATACGCGCGTAGATTCGACTGCGTGCGCCAGCCCCTGACGATCGACGGCCGTTCATTCCGCTACCCAAAAATTAATTGTGGAGGAATTGAATCTGATCGTGCTGGCGCCCCGTACAAGTGATGCAGTCCCGTAATTTCCGCAAGTCCTGCCACTGCGTATAACAATTCAGGGAGAATCGACATGTCTTTGCATCACTCGAAAACCGCTCTGGGCGCCGCACTCCTGGGCAACCTGCTGGCCGTATCCTTCACTTTGGTCCTCGCGCCAACCGCCCATGCTTCCAGCCACCGCGAAGCGCCCTTCATCACGCAAAACCCGAAAGTCGACGGCACCGACTTCTATATGTTCCGCAGCTACGAGGCGGGACGCGGCGCCTACACCACCCTGGTGGCCGACTACGTGCCCCTGCAGGATGCCTATGGCGGGCCGAACTACTTCGCCATGGACCCGAACGCCCTGTACGAAATCCACATCGACAACAATGGCGACGGCAAGGAAGACATCACCTTCCAGTTCCGCTTCACCAACACCATCAAGGATGGCCAGTTCACCGTAGGCGGCAAGAAAGTGTCGATTCCGCTCGTCATCAATGGCGGCGCCATCGACACGGTCAACCCGGCCGGCCTGAACGTGCGCGAAACGTACACCGTGACGGTGGTGCGGGGCGACCGCCGCACGGGCACGCGCAGCAGCGTGACCAACGCCTCGGGCGGCGGCGCGACCTTCGACAAGCCCGTCGACAACATCGGCAACAAGGCCATCCCCAACTATGCGGCCTATGCGGCGCAGCACGTCTATTCCGTGAACATCCCCGGCTGCGCCACGCCGGCGCGCATGTTCGTCGGCCAGCGCAAGGACCCCTTCGTCGTGAACCTGGGCGAAACATTCGACTTGATCAACATCAAGGCGCCCGCCACGGAATTCGCCGCGAATGCGGAATCGGCCGCCAAGGATGACCTGGCCAAGAAAAACGTCACGGCCATCGAGATGGAAGTGCCGACCGCCTGCCTGACGGCGGGCAGCGACCCCGTCATCGGCGGCTGGACCACGGCCAGCCTGCGCCAGGGCCGGCTGCTCAATCCGGCGCCGGGCACCACCACCACGGCCTCGAAGGAAGGCGGCGCGTGGGTGCAGGTGTCGCGCCTGGGCATGCCGCTGGTGAATGAACTGGTGATCGGCCTGAAGGACAAGGACCGCTTCAACGCCAGCAAGCCATCGGGTGACGCGCAATTTGCCGACTACGTCACCAATCCCACGGCGCCGGCGCTGGTGGAAGTGCTGTACGGCTCGGCAGGCGCCAAGGCGCCCACCAACTTCCCCCGCAACGACCTGGTGGCCACCTTCTTGACGGGCATCAAGGGCGTGAACCAGCCGGCGACCGTCGTCGCCTCTGAAATGCTGCGCCTGAACACGTCCATCGCTCCCACGCCGGTGGGCGGGCAAAACCGCCTGGGCGTCATCGGCGGCGACAACGCGGGCTTTCCGAACGGCCGCCGCCCCGGCGACGATGTCGTCGACGTGGTGCTGCGCGTGGCCATGGGCAAGCTGTGCACCTTGAACATCGGCTGCGCGCCATCCGACGCGCCCGCCGGCGGCCTGCACTTCACGGATGGGGCCTATCTGGATGAAACCTTCTTCACGCCAGGCTTCCCCTACCTGAAAAACCCCGTGGCCGGTTCGCCGCAGCAATAACCCGACAGGAGAACGCGATGAAAAAACTGCATGTAATCAGCGCCCTGGCGCTCACGGCCCTGCTCGCCGGCTGCGGTGGCGGCGGCACGGACAGCGGCAGCGGCGGCGACAATGGCGGCACCACGCCGCCTCCCGTGGCCATGCTCGACGCCTTTTTTGTGGCCGTCAGCAACGTCATCCTGACCACCAGCGAGGACAAGGAAGGCGTCAGCATCGACGCCATCGTGGCGACCTCGCCGGAAAACACGGAGCCCGTGCCGCTGTAAGCCCTTGCGGGCGCCGGGGCAGGCTGTCCCCGGCGCCCGTGCCGTTCCGCCGTCGACATGGAAGCGTCCGCGATGAAGACACCGATTTCCCTGCTGTGCGCCTGCCTGCCCGTGCTGGCCCTGGCCGCGCCCTACACGCCGGCCGATGGCAGCGCCGTCATCGAGCAGCTGCCGCGCCGCGCCGATGCCACGCAGATGGCATTGCGCGGCCTGCGCCAGCAACTCACTGCCAGGCCGCAGGACCTGGCCCTGGCCACCGGCCTGGCGCAGCGTTACATCGCCCTGGCGCGCAGCGAGACGGACCCGCGCTACCTGGGCTATGCGCAGGCGGCCCTGGCGCCGTGGTGGCGGCAGGCGGCGCCGCCCGTGCCCGTGCGCCTGCTGCGCGCCACCATCCTGCAAAGCACCCACCATTTCGACGCCGCCCTGCAGGACCTCGACGCCATCATCGCGCAGGAACCGGCCAACGGGCAGGCCTGGCTGACGCGCGCCACCGTGCTCACCGTGCAGGGCGACTACACAAAGGCAACGGCCGCCTGCGCGCGCCTGTCGGCCCTCGCCGCGCAGCTCGTCACCGTCACCTGCCTCGCCAACGTGGCCAGCGTCACGGGCCGCGCCGCCGGCAGCGAACGCCTGCTGGACCTGACCGTGCAAAGGAGCGCCGGCGCGGCGCCCGAGCTGGAAAGCTGGGCCCAGACCCTGCTGGCGGAAATGGCCACGCGGCGCGGCGAAACGGCGCTGGCCGAGGCGCGCTACAAGGCGGCCCTGGCGCGGCAGCCGCGCGACAGCTACCTGCTGGGCGCCTACGCGGATTTCCTGCTGGACCAGCAGCGCCCGCAGGACGTCGTCACGCTGCTGCAGGACCAGCAGCGCATCGACGCCCTGCTGCTGCGCCATGCGCTGGCCCTGCAGGCGCTGCCCGTCCGGCCGGCCGCCTTCCAGGCCGAAAAGACGGAGCTGGCGGCCCGTTTCAATGCCGCCATGCAGCGCGGCGACACCGTGCACCAGCGCGAACAGGCCCGCTTCGCCCTGTTCCTGCAGCAGGATATCCCCGCCGCCCTGCAGCTGGCTCAGAAAAACTGGACCATCCAGAAGGAAGTGCCCGACATGCGCATCCTGCTCGAAGCGGCCCTGGCAGCGCGCAACTTTGCGGCCGCGCAACCCGCGCTGGCGTGGATCGCGGCCAACGGCGTGGAAGACGTCGCCTTGCACCGCCTGGTAAAACAGCTGGGTCCCCTCGACGGGCAAAAAATCAGTACCGCGAAGAAAGCAGGTGTCCTGTGAAACACTGCCTTGTCATCCTGCTGCTGTGCGCCTGGCTGGTTCCCGCGCAAGCCCACAAGCCCAGCGACAGCTACCTGAGCCTGACAGTGCACGGCCAGCAGATCGAGGGGCAATGGGACATCGCCCTGCGCGACCTCGATTTCGCCATCGGCCTGGACGGCAATGGCGACGGCGCGCTGACGTGGGACGAGATCCGCGCCCGCCACGCCGCCATTGCCGCCTACGCGCTGCAGCGCCTGCAGGTGGCCGGCGACGAGGGCGTGTGCCCCCTGAAGGCCGTCGAGCAGCTGATCGACAGCCACACGGACGGCGCCTACAACGTGCTGCGCTTTGCGGCCACCTGCCCCGGCAACGCCGCGCCAGCCAACTTAAGCATCGGCTACACCCTGTTCGCCGACCTCGATCCCCAGCACAAGGGATTGCTGAAGATCGACAGCGGCGGCGCCACGCAGACGGCCATCTTCGACCCGGACAGCCCGCGCCAGACGATTTCCCTGGCCGCGCCCGACCGCCTGGCGCAGTTCGGCGCCTACGTCAAGCACGGCATCTGGCATATCTGGATCGGCTATGACCATATCCTGTTCCTGCTGTCGCTGCTGCTGCCGGCCGTGCTGCTGCCCGGCTTGCGCGAGCAGCGGCAAGGCTTGCGGGGGGCGTTCGTCGACGTGCTGAAAGTCGTCACGGCCTTTACGCTGGCCCATTCCATCACCCTGACCCTGGCCAGCCTGTCGCTCGTCTCGCTGCCGTCGCGCTGGGTGGAGTCGGCCATCGCCGCCTCGGTGGTGCTGGCCGCGCTGAACAATCTGCTGCCCCTGTTCCGCGGCAAGCGCCCCGTGGCCGCCTTCGCCTTTGGCCTGATCCACGGCTTCGGCTTCGCCAGCGTGCTGCGCGACCTGGGCTTGCCGCAAGGCTCCCTGCTGGCCAGCCTGTTCGGCTTCAACGTGGGCGTGGAAATCGGCCAGCTGGCCATCGTCGCCGCCTTCCTGCCCCTCGCCTGGCTGCTGCGCAAGACCTGGTTCTACCGGCAAGTGCTGACCGTCGGCTCGCTGGCCATCGCCCTGGTGGCGGCCGTGTGGCTGGTGGAGCGGGTGGCCGATATCAAGCTGATTTCCGCCTGAGCGGGGCGATTCATTAGCCCCGCTAATAAGAGCATGCCGATTCCAGCGGCTTATCAAGCAATGAATTAAGTCGTAGAGTAGCTCCTGTTAATTACCGAAGGAGCTTAGCCATGGACCATGTCACACTGAACAACGGCATCGCCATGCCCATCGCCGGCTACGGCGTCTTCCAGATCCCCGACCCGGCCGAATGCGAGCGCAGCGTCATCGACGCCATCGGCGCCGGCTACCGCCTGATCGACACGGCGGCCTCCTACATGAACGAAGCGGCCGTCGGCCAGGGCATAGCCCACAGCGGCGTGGCGCGCGAGGAGCTGTTCGTCACCAGCAAGCTGTGGGTGCAGCACACGGGCTACGAGCGCACCACGCAAGCGATCGACGACTCGCTGCGGCGCCTGCAGCTCGATTATCTGGACCTGTACCTGATCCACCAGCCGTTTGGCGACGTCCACGGTTCCTGGCGCGCCATGCAGGACGCGTACCGCAGCGGCAAGCTGCGCGCCATCGGCGTGAGCAATTTCCACACGGACCGGCTGATGGACATCATCGCCTTCAACGACATCGCGCCGGCCGTCAACCAGATCGAAGTCAACCCCTTCCACCAGCAGTCCGACGGCGTGGCCTTCATGCTGGAACACGGCGTGCAGCCGCAGGCATGGGCGCCGTTCGCCGAAGGCCGCAACAAGCTGTTCCAGAATGAAGTGCTGCTGGGCATCGCCGGCAAACACGGCAAGTCCGTCGGCCAGGTCGTCCTGCGCTGGCTCACGCACCGGGGCATCGCCGTACTGGCCAAGACCGTGCGCCGCGAGCGCATGGCGGAAAACCTGGCCATCTTTGATTTCGACCTGGACGAGGCGGACATGGCCGCCATCGCCACCCTGGAAACGGGCACCAGCAGTTTCTTCTCCCACCGCGATCCCGCCATCGTCCAGTGGATGGCCGAACGCAAGCTCGCTATCTGAACCCGCGTGGAAGGGGCAGTCCTGCCCCCCGTCAGGAAAAACCGATGAAGGCCTGCGGCACGGCATGAGTCAGCCACACGCCGTTGGCCGACACGTAAAACGCGTGGCCGTGCGCCTGCATGGCGGCCGCATCCACCGTCAGCACGACGGGCTTGCCATGGCGCGCTCCCACGGCCACGGCCGTTTCGCGGTTGCTGGACAAGTGCACGTGATTGCGCGATCCCGGCAGCAGGCCGGCAGCACGGATCGACTCGACGAAACGGCTGGCCGTGCCGTGGTACAGCATGGCGGGCGGCGC
This sequence comes from Janthinobacterium sp., assembly GCF_009923995.1. GTDB lineage: Bacteria > Pseudomonadota > Gammaproteobacteria > Burkholderiales > Burkholderiaceae_D > Janthinobacterium. Next base: position 18,590 of record NZ_RFSK01000032.1, read on the forward strand.
GGCGGGCGGCAAGCCGATGTCGACGGCGGCCAGCGAGTGGCCCTGGTTGGCGCGGATGCGCAAGCCGTCGGCACTGATGGCGTAGCGCGTCTTGCTGTCGCGCGCCACCACGTCATCCAATTGTTCACGGGAAAGGCGGCGGCCATGCCGGGCCGCCTGGGCCAGCAGCTGGCCGATGTCGGCCCAGCCCTGGGCATCGAGTACGAGGCCGATTTTTTCGGGGGCGTGGCGCAGTATGAGGGAAAGGAATTTGCTGGTATGTACTAAGTTATCTGTCATTCAATCTTATTATTGTTGACGCCCACAGCGGGCGCCATGGCCGCAGTCTACGCCTTTTAAAACGCATATGACAAGGTCAGGCGCGCGGAACGGGGTTCGACGGGGTGAAAATGCCGGTCTTCCACTCCGTCCGCCGCCTCGCCGGGCAGGCGCGACGCATAGTAGTAATCGATGTCGCTGGCGCGCTTGTTGAACAGGTTGAAGACATCGAGCGTGATGCGCGTCTTGGGGTTGAGCTGGTAGGCCAGGCGCGCGTAGGCCAGCGTCGTCGAGGCGGAGCGCACGCTATTGTCCTCGATCAAGGGACGGGGGCCGAAGTAGCGCAATTGAAAGGCGCCCGACCAGGGCCCCTGGTCCGTCACGGTCACGCCAAATGACGCCACCTTGCCGATGGCGCCGGGGATATGGTTGCCGGCCGGGTCATCCTGCGTGTAGCGCGAGCGCGAAGCGGCCAGGTCCAGGTCGAACAGCAGCCACGGTGCGGCAATATAATGGTTGTTCCACTCGATGCCGTGGCGCCGGCTGGCGCGGCTCGGTTCCGTTTCGCCCGCGTCGCCCACGAACAGCAGTTCCGAGGCGATATCGAGGCGCCACAGAGCCAGCGAGCTTTGCAGGCCTGGCAGCCATTCCGTGCGCGCCCCCAGCTCCATACCCTTCGTCGGCACCAGGGGCGTGACGGGCGTGGCGGCTTCCCCGTCAGGCAGGCGCGTCTGCGTCGTGCCCCGCGCATCGTTGCTGTGAAAACCCTTGCCATAGTTGACAAAAAATTCCGTCCTGCTCCACGGACCAAGGATCAATGACAGCTTCGGCGAGACGACATGGTCGTTCGCCGTGCCGCTGTCGCCGTCGATACTACTGTCGACTTTGAAACGGTAGGCGTCGTAGCGCAAGCCCGCCACGGAACGCAGCCACGGCAGCCATTGCACGGTGTTTTCACCGTACAGGCCGAGACTGCTCTCGCGCACGCGGTCTTCGCGCACCGTGCTCTGCCGCACCCGCTCCACCGTGTTGTACAGGCCCACGGGCGCCAGGCGGTCGAAACGGGCCTGCACGCCCAGCTTGTTGCGCATGGAGAACCCCGCCAGCTCCGTGCTCCAGCTTTCGCTGGCATTCACGCCCGCCACCGTGCGCCGTTCGCTCTGCTGGAACTGGTCGCCTGCGGCCGGGTTGGCGAGGAAATACGTGAAGTCGCTGTTCAGTTCCAGCTGCGAGCGGATCAGGTAGGCATCCAGCTCGAACAGCCGGTTTTCCGTGCGCTTGCGCATGGCGTAGGACAGGCTGTAGCGCGACGTGTCGCCGCCGTCGCTGGGCGCCAGGCTGCCGAAGCGGCCGATCTGGCCCGATTCCACGGCCCGCAGCGGCACCTGGTCCGTGGCATTCCAGCTATTGTGATAAGCCATGCCCGTCACGCTGAAACCGTCGTCCGGCGTGCCCTGGCTGTAGCGCAGCACGCCGCTGTATTTGCGCACGTGCTCGGGCACGTCCCAGGGACCGTTGTTGCGGTTCACTTCCAGGCCGTACAGCAAGGTGCCCGGCCCGGCGCCGACGGCGTCGGCCACGACGCCGCGCACATAGCCGTGCTGGCCGACGGAAACGCTGGCCTGGCCCGGCGCCAGCTTGTCGGCCAGGCGGATGCGGGCGCTGCCTGCCGAGGCGAAATCGCCTTCGCCCGCGAAATACGGCCCCTTCTTGTAGTCGATGCGCTGCACCAGCTCGGGAATGAGGAAATTGAGGTCCGAATAGCCTTGCCCGTGCGCGTGCGTGCGCATGTTGACGGGCATGCCGTCCACATAGGTGGCGAAATCCGTGCCATGGTCGAGGTTGAAGCCGCGCAGGAAGTACTGGTTGGCCTTGCCGTCGCCGCTGTGCTGGGTGACGATCAGTCCCGGCACGAATTCCAGCAGCTCGCCCGTGCGCAGGGCGGGCCGGTTGATGATCAGCTCGTTCGTGATGACGCCCTGGCTGGCCGCGTCCGACGTGCCGACGGCATTGTCGTAGTGCCCCGTCACGCGCACCGTGCGCGCTTCGTCGGCGCCGCTGGCCGCCTCGGCCGGGTCTGCCGCCACGGCCCTGGCCCCCATGGACAGCAGCGCCAGCGTACAAGCTGCCAGCTGTTTGCGTTTTATCAATGGCATCGCGTCTCCAGTTTTTATGATGTCAGTACGGGCCGCCAGCCTCGTTGCAACATGCACATGCTTATACGTCGCCAGCGTCATTTCGGATTCACTGCCGTGTCCATGGGCACGGCTTTCCAGGGAGTGCCCCGTGGACCAGACCGAGAGCACCAGCAAGCCGGCCAAAAGCCTTGCCGCCGCCCGCAAGCGCGACGTGCTGCCCTATATCCTGCTGTTCATCCTGCTGGCCGGCATGCTGGCCGTGCTGGCCGGGGCCGTGCTGCCGCCCTACTACCACGCCGTGCCGGCGCTGCTGTGGAGCCTGGGTTTTTGCGTCAGCGGCATGCTGCTGGGATTTTTGTTCGGCATCCCCCGCACCGTGCCCTCGGGCACCGTCAACGTGGCCCCGCCCGACGAACGGGCCGCCGGCAAGGGCCGCCCCACGGACGAGCCACCGGCCGCCGGCGCCGATGCGGCGGCGGGAAACCCCGCCAATACCCTGTTCCTGGGCACGCCCACGCCCATGGAAATCAATTCCAACCTGGTGGAAGTCTCGGACTGGCTCACGAAGATCATCGTCGGCGTAGGCTTGATCGAGCTGAAAAGCCTGCCTGGCAGCGCGCGCAGCATGGCGGCCTTCATCGCGCCCAGCCTGGCCATCGATACGGCCACGGCCATGGCGGTGGTGGGCGGCATCATGCTGTTCTTTTCCGTGCACGGCTTCCTGATCGGCTACCTGCTCACGCGCATTTACCTGTCCATCATGATCAAGCGGGCAGACAGCCTCGTCAAGAATGAATCCGTGCGCCTGGAAAGCGGCAAGGAAATCGAAGTCACGGAACTGAGCCGCCTGCAGCAAAAGTCGCTCGACGACATGCAGGAAGCCGTCACGCAGCTGCTGCTGGCCCACCCGCCCGATGGCGGCGCCGCCGTCACGGCCCTGGCCGGCATGCCGACGGCGCAAAAGCCCGCCAGCCTCGTGCTGTGGCTGGACGACCATCCGCGCAACAATACCTTGCTGGTGGAACAGCTGGAACGGGAAAACATCAAGGTGGACCAGGCCGTGTCCATGCGGCAGGCACTGGCCATGCTGCAGCAGAAGCGCTATGCGCTGCTGATCACGGACATGGCGCGGGCCGAAAACGGCCGGCGCATCAAGGATGCGGGCGTGCGCACCGTGCGCGAAGTGCGGCAAGCCCGGCCCGAGCTGCCCATCGTCGTATATTGCAGCAAGGATACGGTGGCCAGCTACGGCACGGAAGCGGAAGCGGCGGGCGCCCGTTTCATCACCACCTCGGGCACCAGCCTGCTGGCCAGCGTCAACAAGCTATTGCACGAGGGGCGCGGCGATGGCGATCAGTCGCCGGGAACATCGGCGCAATAGGCGTAGCTGCCCACGTAATGCAGCGAACTGCGCTGCGGATGCGCCAGCCGGTTGGGCGCAAACACGCACACGCCCGTGTCGACCAGCATGCCGTGCGCGTCCGCGCAGGCCTGCGCCAGCCAGCTGCCGGCATACGACACGCCGTCGAGCAGCTGCGCCAGCGGCGCGGGCGAGGCCTGCAACGCGCTCTCGATGCAGGCCGGTTCGTAGTCCGTGAGACCCGTCTCCAGCATGAATGGCGACGGCACGGCGTCGCCGTCTTCCGTGTACGCGGGAGACACATAAGCCTGCAGCGCTTCCCAGGAGGCGAAGCGGCCGCTGCAGGCAAACACGTGGACCGTGGGCAAAATTAAAGCTTCTCCATCTTTTGCCGCACGGCGGGCGCCATCGAGGCCGTCGGCGCCAGTTCCAGGTAAGTCTTGTACGCGGCCTTGGCCTTGGCGCCATCGCCGGCCTTGGCATACGCGTCGCCCAGGTTCAGGTAGGCGATGGCGCGCGACGGGTCCATCCTGACCGTGTTTTCAAACCAGCGGGCCGCTTCGCGGTATTTTTCCTGCTTGTAGAAGACAAAGCCCAGGTTGTTCGCGGCCAGCGCGAAGTCGGGGCGCAGTTTCAGCGCTTCCGTGAATTGCGCTTCCGCCTGCGCATACTGTTTCTCCTTGTACAGCTGCAAGCCGCGGTCGTTGGCCCGCTGCGCCAGCTGGCGCGCGGAAGTGGGCACGGCGCCCGGCGTGACGATCTTCTGCTCGCCGCCCTGCAAATCCTTCACCGTGACGCTGGCCGCTTGCGGCTTGGCATCGAGCTTGCTGTTCAGGGCGATGGCTTCCGTGGACAGTTGCGCCGTGTTCGGGCTGAGGAATTCCGTCTCTCCCGGCAACTCGAAGACGAAATCCCCCCCTTCCGAACCGGGCAGGCTGCCGAACGCGGGCGTCTGGTTCGAGACGCTGGAGACGGCCGGCGCCACGTAGGCGGCCAGTTCCGTGGCCGTGATCAGGCCGTCGCCGTTCAGGTCGCCCTTGCCCGCCAGGCCTTGCAGCAGGGTCCACGTGAACACGGAGTGGCCGTTCGGTCCGCCGTCGGCGACGAGCTGGTCGCCGCCGCCGGCCGTCAGCATTTGCCGGCCGATGCGCTTGGCGTTGTCGCGCAGGAAGGAACTGGAACCGGCGCCCCGTGTCAGGCCCAGGCCGCTGTAGCAGGCGTCCATGACGAAGAAGGCATGCTTGGCCGTCAGGCTTTCCGCGATATTCTGGATTTCCGTCATCGGGATCGCATCCGTGGCGAACTGCGCCGGGTCGGAGTCGGCGGGTACGATATAGCCCAGGTCACGCCCCGAGCTGAGCTTGCGCGTGGCGCCATGGCCGGCAAAGAAGACGAAGATGCGGTCATTCTTTTGCACGCCGCCATGGGCCAGCTTGTCGTGGAAGGCGGCCAGGATGTTGTTGCGCGTCGCTTCGCCATTTTTCAGGGTCACGACGCGCTCGGGCGCGAAGGCGAATTTCTCGATCAGGGTTTCACGGATGCTTTGCGCGTCGCGCACCGCATATTGCAGCTTCGGCCACTTGGCATAGTCGTCGATGCCGATCACGACGGCCCAGGAATTGGCGTAGCCCGTGGTGACGGGCACTTTTTCCGGCGCGGGCGCCGTGCTTTTCGCCACCTGGAAGCTGGTGCCATCCCAGCCCGCAAATTGATAGCCTTCGGCAACCAGCTTGTCCAGCACGGCCGGCAAGGCTTTCACCGTGCGTTCATGGATGTCGTGGAACAGGATGATGCCGCGCCCCGCCTTGTCGACGGAAGCCAGCACGCGGCTGGTGATGGAACTGGGCACGGGGTCGGCCCAGTCCAGCGAATCGATGTTCCACATCACGGATTTCAGGTGCGCGTCGGCCAGCGCGGCCATGCCTTCGCTGTTGCGCGCGCCATACGGAAAGCGGAACAGCGCGGCCCGCTCGGGGCTGATGGCTTTCAGCAAGGTGTCCGTGCCGAGGATTTCGCCCTTCAGCTTGTCGCCCGTCTGCTTCGACAATTGCGCATGGCTGAAGCTGTGGTTGCCCACGGCATAGCCTTCTTTCATCAGCTTGCGGCTCACTTCCGCGCCTGCGCCCAGCTTGGCGTGGCCTGCCGCGTCCAAGCTGCCCAGGTTGCGGCCCACGTTGAAGAACACGGCCGGTACGCCATACTGTTTCAAAATGGCGCTGATTTCTTCCGTGTAGCGGCGGTGCGGACCGTCGTCGAAGGTCAGCACGATGGTTTTTTTCGGCAAGCCCAGGCCGAAGATTTCCGCCTCGTCCTTCTTGGGCGCGGGCTTGGCGTCGGGCACGGAGCCGGCCGGCGGAGTCGCATAGGGCACGACGATGCCGTTTTCCTTCAGGATCTGTTCGCGGCTGTAGAGCTTTTTCAGCTGCGCCACGTAATCGTCCCACCGTTCACGCTTGAGCTCGATGGCGCGCTGGCCCAGGTTGCCGAAGATTTGCCGGATTTCCTTCTCGTAATTGCGCTCGATCTCGCCCAGCGCGTCCAGGTCTTCGGAAATGCGCTTGTGCAGCTTGATCGCCGGCAAGGACGTATCCCTGGCCACGTCGGCCAGCATGCTTTGCAGCAACTCGCGGAAGGCCAGCCGGTCCGCGTCATACAGACCGGGATCGGATTCGATATACGTCAGCAGGCTGTCGAGCGCCTCGAAGCGGCCCGGATTGGTGGGCGCCGTCAGCTGGTCCAGCGCCGCGTCCAGCCTGGCGATGCGTTCCTGGTTTTCATGGAACAGGGCCTGCCCCACCTTGCGGGCCTCGTCGCGCGCCCCTTCGGGCAAGTTTTGCTCGTCCGCCAGCAGCACGATGATCTTGCGGAAATTGGCCAGCAAGTCGCGGAACTGGCTGGCCACGGCGGCCGTGCCGGCGGCCGCCTGCGGCGCGGCGGCCGGGCTGCCCGGGGCTGGCGCGCCCGGCGTGGCCGTGGTGGCGGGACGGGTAAACGTGTAAATGCCGGCCCCGGCGGCGAGCGCCACGACGACGGTGGCGGCGATCTTGATCGGCTTGGAAGTCACAGGCTTGTCATTCCCTTCACATATTATGCATAAAATTCAGATGGCGCACAGGCGCACGAGGCATAATTGTAGAGCACGCTTGGCAACATGCTCATACGCACAAATGAATTTAGGCAATAATACTGCCGTCAACCTCACAGTGAAAACGGGAAAGAAGATGCACAAGAAACTCTGCGCCGCCGCGCTGATGCTGGGAATGGCACTGTTGCTGCTGCAACTGCGCGCACACGCGGGCGATGGGGTGGTGAACTTTGCGGGACGCGTGTGCCTGCCGCACTGAACGTGCCGCGTCCCGCTGCCGCCGGCGAGCCGTGGGACAGGCGCCGCCCTCCACGCGCCTGTCCGCCGGGCTACACCTTGGCCGGCTCCCAGTAATTAAGCAGGCCCAGCTTTTTCAGGCCGGCCGCCACGAAACGCGGTTCCAGCAGCTCTTCCGCCGTCAGGGGCTGGCGGATCAGCTTTTGTTCCTGCGCAAATGCCAGCACCCTGCGGTAATGGCGGTACACGGCATCGTCATACAGGGGCGACCAGCGTTCCTTCCACTGCAAACCCGGATCGTCGTAGCTGCGCCGCACCACGCTGTCGGGCGTGCCGTTGCGCGTGCCATCCCTGATGACGGCTTCGCGGTTGCCGTCGAGCGCCGCCCAGTGCTGGGCCCGCAGCCAGGCCGTGGCCACCAGTTCCGCGATGGCGGGATGGGCTTGCGTAAAGTCGCGCCGCGCCCACAGTTCCGCCCGCATCTTGCGTTCCGGCAAGCCCTTGCTGGACCAGATGATGCGGCCGATGCCCTTGTCTTCCAGCGGATAGCCATTGATCATGAACAAGGCATCGACGGCGCCCGTGGCCAGCGCGGCCGTGCCCGGTTTCAAATCCATATTAATCAGGCGGAAATCCGTGGGCGACATGCGCTGGTCGGCGATCAGCTGGCGCAAGCCCAGTTCCCACGGCCGGCCCCGGTGCACGCTGATGCGCTTGCCCTTCAGCTCGGCCAATGAGGTGGAGCGCGAGCTGGTGGGCACGAGCAGGAACTGGTCCGTGCCCCGCCCCGCCGGCACGATCACCTGCGTGCGCACGCCGCCCGCGTTGAGTATGACGGACGGCAAGTCGCCATACGCGGCCATGTCGATGCGCCCGCTGGCAAACGCTTCGTTCATGGTCGCGCCCGTGTCGCCCGTGACGGGCAGCCATTCCAGCCGCACGCCCCGCTGCTGCAGTTCGCGCGCCAGCCAGCCTTCCTGCTGCACCCGGTAAGCGATGCCGCCCAGCTCCGCCCTGCCATTTTCCGCAAATCCCGTCGAAGCGATGCGCAGGGCCGCCGGCGGCGCCCCCGCTCCTTTCGCCGCCGACACCGCCTGTCCCGCCAGGGGCAGCAAGGCCAGCCCGCCCATCACCGTGCGTCGCCGCATCGCATTCTCCTCTTCATCGAGCATGACCACCGTTGACGTGCTTCCCGCTCACGCCGCCCGGCGCGTCTGCGCCAGCGCCGCGTCGAAGGGACGGGGGTCGATCCAGGCGCGCACGTCGACCTTGCTGGGCAGGAAGTTCCAGCGGAACAGAAAGTCGCTGAAATCCTGCAAGCCCGCGACCGACGTTTCCGCCAGGTCCGTGTCCAGGCGCAGATGCGCATCCTTGCCGTAAGCCACCTGCACCCAGTGCTCGCTGGCATTCGATTCGCGCGCGAGGAAACGCCGCGTCTCGTCCGCGTGGCCCCGTGCCCACGCTTCGGCCCGCAGCACCTGGTCGACCAGGGTGACGGCGGAAGCAAAATGGTGGTCCAGCAAGTGCGCATCGACGGTGAGAGTGCGCGGCGTGCCGTTGTTGGCGCGGATCAAGGGTTCCGGATGGCTGCCCGTATCGATCACCGTGTGCAGGCCGAACTGCTGCGCCAGCTGGGCGGCCGAGGCGCCTTTCAGGAAGATGGCGTCCACCTCGCCCCGCAAGAGGCCCAGCAGTTCCGGGCTTTGACCGCCCCGCCGCGCGCCGCTGAACAGGTTCGTCGCCGTCCCCTGCTCCGGCGGCGCCTCGCTCTGCCCCGCATTGATCACATAATCGACCAGTTCCACGTCGGCAACCGTCAAACCATCCAGGCTCAGCGCATTTTCCAGCCCCCGCAAGGCTTGCGCGCGCGCAAAGTCGATCTGCGCCCTGGCCCACAAGGGCAAGCCGAAACGCCGGCCCTTCAAGTCGCGCACCGTGGCGATGCCGCTGCCGGGCAGGGTCAGTATCAGCTGCGTCTCGTCCGACCACGACAGGCCGATGACGCGCGTCTCGCGCCCTGCCGCCCTGGCCCACAGGGCGGGAATATTGCCGCCGTGGCGCACGGAGTTCTGCAGGGTATGGTCGAAATGCGATTCGCGCACGGCTTCCTGGTCGGACTCGCGCAAGGAGCGCAGGCTGGTGCCGTCGGCGCGCAAGGCGTCTTCCAGCCAGCCTTGCTGCAGGGCGATGCCCAGGCCCGTCGGGACGGGGCAGCGCGTGTACCACAGGGTGTCGAGTGCTTGGTTCTCATTGCTCATCTTGTATCTCCAGGTTGATGGATATCAAAAACACGAAAATTACAGCGCCATCCTGCGCGCCCATTCATTGCCATCCCACAAGCTGCTGGGGTCCACATCGTGCGCCGCTGGCGCATGCGATTCGTCGAGGTCGCTGAAATCCCCGTGCAAGCCGTCGCGGATGGCGACAAAGCCGGCCGCACCGCGCTGGCGCGGGTGGGCCAGCGGCACCTCCTGCACGCGCCGCACCTTGCCGGGACGCGCGTCGAGCACGACGATGCGGTCGGCCAGGTAGACGGCTTCGTCGATGTCATGCGTGACCATCACCATGGTGATGCCCTCGTCCTGCCACAGGCGGCGCAGTTCCTGCTGCAGGCGCAAGCGGGTCAGCGCGTCGAGGGCGCCCAGCGGCTCGTCCAGCAGCAGCACGTCGGGCCGCCCCACGAGGGCGCGGGCAATCGCCGCCCGCTGCGACATGCCGCCCGACAATTGATGCGGATACGCATCCGCATAGCCATCGAGGCCCACGCGCGTGATTTCCGCCGCCACGCGGGCGTCGCGCTCGGCCAGCGCTACCTTGGTATTGCTGAAGGCCACGGCCACGTTCTGCTGCACCGTCAGCCAGGGGAACAGGCGGTGGTCCTGGAACACGAGGCCGCGGCGCAGATCCGTGCCGCGGATGGGCACGCCATCGTGCAGCAGCAAGCCCGTGTAATCCGTGTCCAGGCCCGCCAAGAGGCGCAGCAGGGTGGATTTGCCGCAGCCGGACGCGCCCACGATGGCAACGAATTCGCCGGGCGCGATCGTCAGCGAAATATCGTCGAGCACGGGCAGCGGCGCGCCTTTCAGCGCGAAGGACTTGCTCACGTGCTGCACCTGCAAGCCGCCGCTCAGCTGCGGGCGTTGCGGCAACAGGGCCGAGGGGGAAACGAGATCATTCATGGCGCACTCTCTGCAGTAGGGGCGAGGGAAGAAACGGCGGCGGGCGGCGCCCGGCGCAGCCAGCGGCTGCCGTGGAAGGCCAGCCAGGCGGCCAGCCACGGGAACAGCCAGATGAGGAACACATTGCGCAAGCCCGTGAGGTCGGCCAGGCGGCCCGCCGCCAGCGCGCCGGCCGTGCCGCCCACCATGCCGAACAGGGTCAAATGGGCGGAAACGCGGGCCTTGTCGACGGGCGCGCGGGCGATATTGTCCGTATTGACGAGGTTATTCACGCCCAGCCCCAGTCCCAGCAGCACCGACGCGGCCAGGTAGGCGATGCTGTCCGGCCACAGGCCCAGGATCAGCAAGGCGGCCATGATGGCCAGGTGGGCGCCGCCGTATAGCTGTTCGCGGTGGCGGCTGGCCAGCACGCAGCGCCCGAGGAACAGCAGCACCAGCACGCAGCTCAAGCCTTGCACGGCCATCAGCCAGACGGCGTGGTGCGCGGGCCAGTGCAGCACGCGGATGGCCAGCAGGATGGAAAACACGCCCACGCTGGACGCCGTGAAGCTGGCGAGGATCTCGAACAGATAGGTGCTGCGCACGATGGGCAGGCGCAGCAGCTGTCGCAGGCTGGCCGCGCCGGGCAACGCGGCCTGCCCCGCCGGCTTGCGCGGCGCCGTACTGCTGGGCAAAGTATTGTTGGGCAATACGTGCCAGCCCAGCACGGCCAGGATGGCGAACATCAGGGCGGAAATCAAGAAGCCCGCCTTCAGTCCCAGCTGCGCGATCAGGTAATTGCCGCACAGGGGGCCGAGGAATTGCATGCCGAGGATCAACGTTCCCTTGTACCAGCCCGCCTTGCCCTGCCCCAGTTCCGGCAGGCGCACGAGAAACACGGTGCTCATGGCCACGATGCGCAGCGAGATGCACAGTCCCACCAAGAACATCAGCAAGGCCACCCATTGCCAGCCGGGCAGCCACGGCAGCACGCAAAAGGCCAGCGCCAGGCTCAGGCTGACACCGGCGTACAGATGCTTCGGGTTACCGCGCGACAAGATATAGCCGGCTGGAATGGTGCCCAGCGCCATGGCCAGGGTTTCCGCGCTGCTGATCGCGGCCAGCTGGAAGTTGCTCACGTGCAAATGCAGTCCCAGCAGGGTGGCCAGCACCTTGTTCATGCCGATCGTCACGCCCGACAGCAGGGTCAAGCCGATAAAGCGCAGCAAGAAGGCGCGCAGCTCGCCGTCGCGGGCGCTCGCGGCCGCCTCTGCCGTCAATGGCAAGGATTCACTCACTGCTGCGCCCCTTCACCAGCAGGCGCGCGAGACGGGCAAACCCCACGTTCATGGCCTGCGCCAGCAAGGCGATCACGAGCACGGCCAGCAGGACGACGTCCATGCGGCCCGACACTTCGCCGTTGAGCAATAATGACCCCATGCCGGGACCGGCTGAAAACAGCAGTTCGCCGCCCAGGCACGCCAGCCAGGCGAACGCCAGCGCATGCGTGACGCCCGTGACGATGGCCGGCATGGCGCCCGGCAGCAGGATGCGCCGCAGGGTCTGCCAGCGCGTCAGGGTCAGCACCTGCCCCACTTCGCGCAGGCGCCCTTCCACCTGGCGCATGCCCGCATACGTGTTGAGCACGGTAGGATAAAAGGCGGCGATGGCGATCACCAGCAGCTTGGCGCCGTCGCCATTGCCCACCCACAAGCCCAGCAAGGGAATCAGGCCCAGCAAAGGCACTTGCCGGATGCTGTGGAACAGAGGGCCGATCAGGCGGTCCGCCAGCGGCGACTGCGCCATCAGCGCGCCCGTGACGATGCCCGCGCTGCCACCCAGCAGCAAGCCGGCCAGGGTACGGCCCAGGCTGGCGCGCAGATGCACCCACAGCTCGCCCGTGACGAGCAGGTCGCACAGGCTGTGCGCCAGGTCGCCCAGCGACACGAAGATATACGCGGCGGCCGCGCCCTGGCCGGACGCCCATTGCCAGGCGCCCAGCAGGGCCAGCGGCAGCAGCGCACCCTTGATGATCTGGATCAAACGTTGTTTCATATGGTCTCTCCACTACGCTTCCAGCGCATCAGCCATGCTTCCAGCGCGTGGCAAGCCCGGTCCAGGCCGAAGCCGATGGCGCCCGTCAGCACCACGCCTACCATGACCACGTCGAGGCGGAACATTTGCCGGCCCATTTCCATCATCTGCCCCAGGCCGCTGTCGGCGGCCAGCAATTCCGCGCCCACCAGCACCATCCACGAGCGCGACAGGGCGATGCGCATGCCCGTCAGCGCGGCCGGCACGATGGCGGGCAGGACGATCAGGCGGATGCGCTGCCAGCGCGAAAAGCAATACACTTGCGCCACCTCAAAGTAGCGCTGCGACAGGTTGCGGATGGCGTCATGCACGGCCAGCGCGACGATGAAGAAGCTGGCCTTGGCGACGATAAACACCTTGAAACTCTCGCCGATGCCGAACAGCAGGATAAACAGGGGGATCAGGGCGACGGTGGGCAGCTGGCGCAAGACATTGAAAGTGGGGTCGACGTAGCTACGCAAGCCGGGGGACAGGCCCAGCACGACGCCAAACGCCAGGCCAGCGCTGGCGCCCAGGCCGAAACCGGCCAGCAGGCGGAACAGGCTGATGCCCAGGTGCTGGCCCAGTTCGCCGCTTTCGGCCAGGTCGGCGGCCGTCAGCAGCACTTGCCACGGCGACATCAAGATGTGCGCGGGCATCCATTCCAAGGCGGTGGCCGCCGTCCACAGCAGCAGCAAAGCCAGCGGCGACGTCCACACGGACCAGGGCGAGCGCACGAAGCGCTGCAGCCAGGGGACAGAGGCTGCACGCGCCGGTGCGGCGGCGCGCGGCAAGGCGATGGCGGTGACGAGGGAAGTCATGGCGTCCAGTAGGTTTGCAATTTCAGCTGCGCCAGCGCCTGGTTGACGAACTGGGGCGCGAACAGGCTGTCGACCTGCAGGGGCCGCCCGATCAGGCCCGCGCTCTTCGCATACGCCGCCTCGCCCACGTAATGCTGGCGCAGGCTGGCCGTAAACAACGGCGACCAGCGCGCCTGCCACGGCGTGTGGTCGCCCGCCAGCTCGCGCCGCACGACGCTTTCCACCTGGCCGGCCGCCGCCTCCGTGCGCACGTACTCGTCTTCGCCGCCGGCGCCGGCGGCCCGGTGGTGCTCGCGCACATACGCCGTCACCACCAGCTGGGCCAGCTGCGGATAGCGCTGCAGGAAGCCGCTGTCGGCCCACAGTTCGGCCCGCATCTTCCAGTCCTGCGGCGGCGCCTTGCTGGACCAGATGATCTTGCCCACCTGTTTATCTTCCAGCAGGAAGGCGTCGCTGAGGGTGAAGAAGGCGTCCACGCCGCCCGTCGCCACGGCGGCAGCGCCCGCCTGCGGATTGAGGTTGAGGATCTTGACGTCGCGCAAAGTCATGCCATTCGCTTCCAGCAGGCGCGCGAACGGGTATTCCCACGGCCGGCCACGGTGCAGGGCGATCTTCTTGCCCTTCAAGTCCTTGATCGAGCGGGCCGTGGAGCCGCGCGGCACCACCAGGTAGGTATTGCTGAAGCTGCCGCCGGGCAGGATCAGCCGCGTCTGCAAGCCCGAGGCATTGGCGATAATCGAGGGCAAGTCGCCATACTGGGCCAGGTCGATCGAATGGTTGGCAAACGCTTCGTTGACTTGCGTCGCCACGGAATTGGTGGTGACGGGCACCCATTCCAGCTTCACGCCCAGCTTGCCCAGTTCGGCCGCCAGCCAGCCCTGCGCGGCCACCTGGGCGGCGGAGCCGGCAAACACGGTCTTGCCGGACGGCGCCGCGCGCGCCACGACGGCGATGCGCACGGCGTCCGGCAGCGGCTCGGCGGCCGCCCCGATGGCTGGCGCCAGCAGGCTGGCCGCCACGATGGCGGCAGACAGCTTGCGCCAGCTCAAACGTAATAATTTCAATGACATTGCGGACCTGTTCTTGATTAAAGATCGTTCAAACAGCGACGCCTGACAAAACCGTCGCGAGCGGCAGCGCATGTGGCCGGGAAGCTGCCGTGCCTGGACACAGCGAGCATCACAGGCCGCAAGGCGCGACGCGCAGCAGGTTGGGTCAGGTATTGACCAGGTCGGTGGCGGGCAGCAGCGACAAGGCGCGCGCCGTGTCGATCAGCTTGCTCATCTTCCATTGCTGCAGCAGCACGCCGGGGCCGAAATCGCGCGAACCGCCGATGGCTTCGGCCGCGATCTGGATCTTCGCGCCCTCTTCCAGCAGCAGGATGAATTCGGCCAGCTTCAGCAAGCCCTGCTTGCCCCACACGGTGGCGCCGCCATTCGCTTCCAGGATGGCCGTGGCGTGCGTGTTGCGGGCGATTTCGCCGAGGATGAAATCGACTTCCGGCTGGCGGCGGTCGATATAGATGGGAATTTCGCGCACCAGCTGGTAGCGCTGCACGGGCACGTAGCGGATCGGCAGGGTGCGGTGCGTCTGCGCCCACGCGCCCAGCGACGGCGAATGCACGTGCGAGATCGACGTCACCTCGGGCCGTTCGCGGAACAGTTTTAAATAACGCGCGCCGCCGTTATTCGCGTCGCCCGCGAGCACCGTGCCATCCAGCGCCAGCACGGCCGCCTTCAGGGGCTGGCCGCGGCGGAACGGGCCAGGGTCGTTGACCACCACCACCTTGTCGCCGGCGGGCGTGCGCTCGACAAAGCCCACCGTGCCGTTGGCCGTCAGGCTGCCCGTCTCGCGCAGGCCGTCGAAGGCCGTCTGCGCATCGCGCCGTACCTGCTCCACGAAGGCCAGTTCGGCCGCCGTCAAATCCTGCGCCTGTACTTGTTGTGCTTCTGCTTGTGCCACGTCCGTCATGTCATGCTCCATTCAGTGTGAGGGGTTGGGATTGGCTGCATCTGCCCTCTACTTTCGCAAGACGCGTGCCAGCGCTGGAGCCGGGGGAAATGGTGGAGCGCTGCTGCCTGCGCAACAGCGGCTGCTGGCGCGGCAGCAGCGCTGGACGCGGGTGCTGTGGGCCAGCCAGCAAGCGGCGCGGGCACGTTTCCTGCACGGTTCAAGGCTCCACCCACCACGAAAGCATCCCATGACTACCGCAACCGTCCCCGCCGTCGATACCGTCTGGTTTACCCGCTGCCCCGTGCCCACGGCCACGGGCCTGGCCTACAAACTGGGCTGGCTGGACGAAGAATTCGCCCGCGACGGCATCGCGTTAAAGACCCTGCAGGAAGCAGGCGGCGAACTGGCGCGCCACCATTACGACCATGGCCTGTCCACGCTCGTGCGCGAAGGGGGCAACCTGCTGGCCCTGCCCGCCCGCGCGCAAGGAGCGCCCACGCGCCTGATCGGCCTGACCTGGATCGACGAATGGCAAGCCATCCTCGTGCGCCCCGGTTCCGGCATCACGGCGCCCGCGCAGTTGCAGGGCAAGCGCCTGGCGCTGCCCGTGTTCCGCGCCGAAGACTTGCGCGACAAACGGCGCGGACACAGCATCGCGCGCGGCATGAGCCTGGCCGGCTACAAGGGCGTGCTGGCGTCCGCCGGCTTGACGCTCGACGATGTGAAACTGGTGGAAGTGGGGGCCGACGCGCCAGCGCAAGCCAATCTGGGTGCAGGCCTGTGGCAGGGCATCGCGCCGCTGCTGCGCGGCGACGTCGATGCCGTCTACGTGAAAGGCGCGGCGGCGGCCGAAGCGGCCCGCGCGGCGGGGCTGGCGGTGGGCATCGATATCGACGCCCTGCCCGACCGGCGCTTCCGCGTGAATAACGGCACACCGCGGCCAATCACCGTGCATGCAACGATGCTGGAGCAGCATTTCGAGCTCGTCGTGCGCTTTTTGACGCAGACCCTGCGCGCCGCGCACTGGGCGCGCAGCCACCAGGCCGAGGTACTGGCCATCCTGCAGGGCGAAACGCGGGCCGGCGCCGATGCCGTGGCCGAAGCCTACCGCGACGGCTTCCACCTGGCCCTGGCACCCGACCTGTCCGAGGAAAAAGTGGCGCTGTTCCGCCAGCAGAAGGATTTCCAGCTGCAGCACGGCTTCCTCGACCGCGACGTCGATATCGATGCCTGGATCGACCGCCGGCCCCTGGAAGAAGCGCAGCGGCGGCTGGACGCGCTGCTGCGGCAAGCCGCATGAAGAAACGGGGCCAGCGCATGCACAGGCGCTGGCCCCGGGGACTACGGCATCAAGGCAGACGGCGCCCTAGGCAGCCAGCACCTCGTGCGGCGCGGCGGCCGGTTGCGCCAGCCGCTGCAGCGAACGGACGGTGGCCGCGCAAGCGGCGGCCAATTCCGCGCCCTTGACCTTGAAATGCTGGAAGTAGAATTCCTGGTGCTCGTGGCCCGCGTGGAAGTGGTGCGGGGTCAGCACGGCCGACAGCACGGGCACGCCCGTCGCCAGCTGCACCTGCATCATGCCGGAGATGACGGCATCGGCCACGAAGTCATGGCGGTAGATGCCGCCGTCGACCACCAGCGCCGAGGCGGCAATCGCCGCGTACCGGCCGCTTCTGGCCAGCACTTGTGCGTGCAGGGGGATTTCAAAGGCGCCGGCGACGTCGATGACGTCAATATCGCTCTCGGCGAAGCCCAGGGCCGCCATGTCGGCGATGAAGGACAAGCGGCATTGCGCGACGATGTCGCGGTGCCAGCCCGCCTGGATGAAGGCGATGCGCTTGCCCGGTGCTGCGTGTGCTTGTGACATACAAAAGACTCCTGTTTTTAAAAATGACAAAAAAACAGGGCATGGGATCGAAGGGGATATGACAGGCGCGTGAAAGCCACGCCCAACTGCGCATGCAGGCACGCGCGTCCGCGCACCGACGGCAATGCCGCCCATGCGCCGGGCGTCTGCCGGCACCAACACAATGATGCATCCCGCTCTCTCTTTATCCGGACTATACCGTCGGCCCCGGGATCGCACCGGGTCTGCTGACCTTGCCGGCCAGGTCCGAAGACCGCGCCGGCAAGCGCTCGCGGGCTAGGCACGCATGCCATTACCGCCGGTGGGGAATCGCACCCCGCCCTGAGAACGTTGCATGGCCACCGCACCGGGTGCGGCAGCCATGCCCGGCGACTATAGCATATCGCCCCTGCCCCTGCCCTGCGCGATCAGAACTGCACCGTGTACGAGGCGCCCACCGTGCGGCCCTGGCCGATGATCACCGTGTCGCCGTTGACGGCGCCCGGCACGAAGCTGGTGAGCGTGTGGTTGCGGTAGACCTTGTCGGCCAGGTTGTTGGCATACGCCGTGATGCGCTGCTTGCCGCCCGGGAGCACATACGACAGGCGCGCATTGGCCAGCGCGAAGCCGCCCTGGTTCAGCAAGCCGCGCGCGTCGCTTTGCGGGTCCACATAATAGTACTGCCTGGACGTGTAGCGCACGTCGCCGCTGAAGACCAGCTGCGCGCCATTGCCCAGCGGGTAGCGGTAATCGGCCGCCAGCAGGGCCGTCACGTGGGGGGAGCGCACGAATTCATTGCCGGAGCGGTCGCCGCCATTGTTCTGGATGGCGAAGTCGTCGAACTCCGTGCGCAGCAGACCAAGGTTGGCGTTGACGTGCAGGTTGTCCGTCGGCTGCGCCTCGACCTCGAATTCCGCGCCGTTGACGTGGGCCTTGCGCACGTTCTGCAGGTAGTTCACGCTTTGCGTGGGGTCGCCGTTGTACACGCCCGTGATATTCACCTGCACGTTCTTGTAGTCGTAATGGAAGACGTTGGCGTTGAAGTTGAGGCGTCCGTCCAGCCATTCGGACTTGATGCCCGCCTCGAACGAGTTCAGGGTTTCCGGCTTCACCGTGTTGAGCGCGCGCACGTCCGTGGCGCTCGTGTTGTAGCCGCCCGACTTGATGCCGTGCGCGTATTTCAGGTAGCCGCGCAGGGTGCGGCTGAAGCGGTATTCGGGCGTCACGTCATAGGTCAGCGCATTCCACGTGGTCGACGGATTCGACGTGAAGTTGTTGTTGGCGACCGAGGCGGCCGTGTAATTGCCGCCCTGGACCGTGTTCCACCAGTTCGCGGCATCGCCAAACGTCACCGAGTTCGATGCCGCCTGCACGCGCCGCAAATCGAGGTCCTTGGTTTCCGTCGTCCAGCGCAGGCCAAATGTGGACAGCAGCTGCTCGCTGAAATTGACGGTGGTGCTGCCGAAGATGGCGGCGCTGCGCGCCTTGTGCTGGTAGACGGTGCGGTTGTAGCCGACGGGCTGCGTGCTGCCCGCCAGCGCCGGCACAGTGCCGTTGGGCAGGCGCGCGCCGGCCGAGTCGGAGTCGATCTTTTCATTGAAGTAGAACAGGCCCGCCACCCAGCTCACGGCGCCGTTCTGCGGCGACGTCAATCGCAGCTCCTGCGACACTTGCCGGCTGCTGGCCTTCGAGCGGCTGCGGCCCACTTCCAGCGGCGTGTTGTCGCTGTCGCCCGTCGCCTCGTTGCGGAAGTTTTCATAGCCCGTGATGGAAGTGAGGGTCAGCTCGCCCAGCGCATATTCAAGGTTCAGCTGGGCGCCGCCCTGCTGCACGTCGCTGTCGGCCGGCGCATTCGTGCTCACGTCGTCGGGATTGGTGCTCGGAATATAGCCGTTGCGGTACACGCCATTGGCGCCGTAGCTGGCCACGGTGGTGGTGGCGCCCTTGGTCGTGTAGTCGCGGTAATGCAGGTTCAGATTGGCCGTCAGGTCGCGCCCGATCAGGGCCTTGAGCTGGCCGCGGATGGCGCTGTCCTTGAGCTTTCCATCGCGCTCGCCCGTAAACAGGTTGTGGAAGCGCCCTTCGCCCTGCTGCTCCGTGTGGAAGGACAGCCGCCCCGCCAGCACCTCGTCGACCAGCGCGCCGCCAATCGCGCCCTCGGCCAGGGTCGTGTCATAGCTGCCGTAGTCAATCTTGGCGTAGCCGCTGGACTTGAACGAGGGTTTGCGCGAAATCACATTGATGGCGCCGCCCGTCGTATTCTTGCCCCACAGGGTGCCCTGCGGGCCGCGCAGCACTTCCACCCGGTCCAGGTCGAACAGGGGAAAGCCCGTGGCGCTGGAATTGCTGATGTAGACGTCGTCGAGGTAGAAGCCGACGGGGTTCGGGAAGTCGACCTGCTGCTGGCCCGCGCCCACGCCGCGTATCCACCAGCGCGGGCGGCCATGCTGCTGCGTGCCGGCCGAGGCATTCGGCACGTAGTTGAGGATTTCGCTGGCCGAGCGGCCGATGCCCGTGTCGAGCAGCTCCTTGCCGCCCAGGACCGTGATCGCGCTGGGCACCTTCTGCGCCGATTCCTCGCGCTTTTGCGCCGTCACCGTCACCGATTGCAGCGAGGCGCCTTCGCCCGCGCCATTCGCGTCGGCCGTGGCATCGGCCACCACGGCGGCAGGCGTTTCGGCATGGCCCAGGCCTGGGGCGAGCATCAGGCCGCCGATGGCGAAGGCCGAGCGCAGCGCGCGGCGCAGCGGCGTCAGGCGAAAGGAGAAAGAGGAAAAGGCGGCGGGGGCAGTCGAACGGCGCATGGGTGGTTATCCTTGAGTAAAGTCAAAACGCGAGATGGTGATGACCTGTATTGCAAGGCGCATGCCCGCTGCCGCAGCGCAGCAAAATCGGACTCAAGTACTTGATTTCAAAGGAAGACTATCGAGATGATAGCGCTGTTGATTTGGCAGCAGGGGCGCCGCCCCGTGCTGCCTGCGCGACAGCAGGCCATGGCGCTGCTGTCGCGGCAACAGGTACGGGGGTCAGGCGGCGCGCAGGAGCGCCGCCGTATGTCCGCGCACGAGGGGCAGCACTTCCTCGCCCACCCGGTACGCTTCTTCCAGATGCGGCGTGCTGGCCAGGATGAAGGCGTCCGCGCCCAGCTGCACCAGCTCATCGAGGCGTTCGGCCACCTGCTGGTAGCTGCCGACGATGCCCTGCGTCTGCCCGCCGCGCAGCAGGTTGAAGCCGGACCAGATATTCGGCGCCGTGATCAGGTCCTTGTAGCTGCTCAGGGTCGTCGGGCGGTTGCCCCGCTGGCGCGCCGCGCCCACGGAATCGCCGCCATCCGCGCCGAGGAACTGGCGCAGGGTGGCCGCATCGACGGCCTCGAAGCCCTTGCGCACCTCGTCCCACGCCTCTTCTTCCGTGGCGCGGGCGACGATGTCGACGCGCACGGCGCACTTGATCTTGCGCCCCAGCAGTGCCGTCTTTTCAAGCACGCGGGCGAATTTCTCGCGCAGCTGCTCGAACGGCTCCAGCCACGTCAGGTAGTAATCGGCATGCTTCGAGGCCGAGCCGAGGGCCGCGTCGGACGAGCCGGAAAAATAAATCTCGGGGAAGTCCTGTTCCGACAACGGCGCGGCCAGGCCCGCGTCTTCCACCTGGTAGAACTTACCCTGGTAGGAAAATGGCCCGCCGCGCCACACGCCGCGCACCACGTCGAGAAATTCCGTCGTGCGCGTGTAGCGGTCGTCGTGGCCGGCCGAATCGCCCCACCACAGCTGCGCCGGACCGCCGCCGCCCGTGATCACGTTGTACAGGGCCCGCCCGCCCGTGGCCCGCTGCAGGCTGGCCGTCATGCGCGCAGCCACCACGGGATTCAAAAAGCCGGGCTGGAACGGGATCATGAAGCGGAAGGTGCGCGTTTCGCGCGCCAGCAGCGCGGAAATGGCCCACGGTTCGTCCGTCATGGGGAAGGACGGAATCAGGCCGCCCTGGAAGCCCGATATTTCCGCCGCGCGGGCGATTTCCGCCAGGTAGTCGATATAGCTGAAACCGTCGGCGCCGCCGCCACCAAGGCCGGCCTGGCGCAGGCTGTCATTGCCGGGAAACCAGTCGCCGCGAAACGGCGTGCGGGCGCGGTGCGAACTCGGTTCGCCATGCGTGGGGATGCGCCAGAAAAAGTCGATTGCCATCAGGGTACTCCTTCAGTAAGTGGATACGGGAACTCAGGCCGCCCGCTGCTGCGCGGTGGTCAGCGAAGCCCGCACGCGCGGCAGCACATGCTCGCCGATGCGGTAGGCTTCCTCGAAATGGGGGATGGCCGCCAGCACGAAGCTGGACACGCCCGCCTGCGCATACGCCTGCAGCGCAGCGCTGACCTGCTCGTAGCTGCCAACCAGGGCACCGTGGGCGCCCGTCTGCGCTTGCGCAAAGCCGGGCCAGAAGCCCGCCGCACCGGCATCGAACACCGCATCGGCGGGCAGTCCCGCCCCGCTGCGGTAGCGGCGCGCATCGCGCAAGGCTTCATCGAAGGTTTCGCGGGCCAGCACGTCGATGCGCAGGCCCGCCGCGACGGCGCGGCCCCGCTGGCGCGCCTGCGTCTGCAGACTGTCGATGGCGGGCCGCAGGTCCGCCACGGGCGCCGCATCGAACACATGCACGTCCGCCTGGCGCGCCGACAGGGCCAGCGCCTCGGGCGACTCTCCCGTCAGATAGATGCTGTTGACGAGGTGATGCGCCAGCGGCCCCTTGAAGCCGCCGTCCTGCACTTCGAAAAAGCGGCCCTTGAAGCTGAACGGCGACGTGCTTTGCACGCCGCGCGCCACCGTGATGAATTCATCGATGCGCGGCAGGATGTCGGCGTCCGGCGCCGCATCTCCCTGGCGCCGGCGCGCCGCCGCATCGCCGCCATGGCCGATCTGCCAGGCGAAGCGCCCGCCCGTGAAGCGCTGGAAGCTGACGGCGTTCTTCGCCGCATACACGGCCGAACCCCAGGCCGCGTCGAATTCGGCGATCAGCTTCAAATGCCGCGTGCTGCGGGCCAGATACCCTGCGACGATCCAGCTTTCATCGCCCTGCGTATCGTGGCGCACCTGGATGCCGTCGAAGCCGGACAGGTCCGCCGCGCGGGCGATCTGGTGCAGGTAATCGAAATAGTTGAACGGCGGACGCGCGCCGCGCGGGTCGCTCACGCCCGCCTGCAGGGGACTGGGCGCGCCGGCGGCCCGTTCGCCGCGGCGCGTGATGCCGGGCGCCGCGTAACGGCCGTCACCGCCGGTGGGCAATTGCCAGATGAATTCGATGGTCATGCATGGACTCCTGTCGTGGGTCGAAGAAAAGGCCGTACGCGCAGCGCGCAGGCCTGCCCTTCCCTCCTCGCAGAAAACATGCCATGCCGCGGACGCCCGCCGCTGCCCTCCGCTGTTGATTTGGCAGCAATTCCCTGCGTCCAGGACAGCAGCGTGCTGCGCGCGCAGCAGCCATGAAAAAAACCGGAGCCGCATCGCTGCGGGTCCGGCACGAAAGGGCTGGCGTGTTGCGGAGCCTAGTCGATGGCGCCCGCTTTTTTCAGGAAGGTGCGCAGGATGTTGCGGCTGATATTGAGGTGTTTCGCCGTGCGCACCTGGTTGCGCTCATTGCGCTCCCACGCGGCGCAGACCAGTTCCTGCTGCAAGGCTTCGAAGGCCACGGCCTCGCCCGAGTCCAGCAAGGCTTGCCAGGCGCGGGCGAAGCGCCCGGCCGCCAGCAAGTCATCCTGCCCGGCTGCGCCGTGGGCCGCATAGGCGATGTCGGCGCCGCCGGCCCAGGCGTCCGGCACGGGCACCGGGGCCGCCGCGGCGACGGCAGCCAGCGGCCTGTGCCAGCCCGACAGACTCAGGTCGTCGGCACGCACTTCACCGCTGCGGCACACGAGCAGCGCACGGTGGATGACATTTTCCAGTTCG
This sequence comes from Janthinobacterium sp., assembly GCF_009923995.1. Classification (GTDB taxonomy): domain Bacteria; phylum Pseudomonadota; class Gammaproteobacteria; order Burkholderiales; family Burkholderiaceae_D; genus Janthinobacterium. The sequence continues at coordinate 41,452 of NZ_RFSK01000032.1, forward strand.
CGGATATTGCCCGGCCACGGGTAGGCCAGCAAGGCTTGCTGCGCGTCCGCGCCCAGTTCCACCTCGCCCAGGTGCAGGCGCTGCGCGTAGATGGCCATGAAGTGGCGCGTCAGCGGCATGATGTCGCCCGGGCGCTCGCGCAGGGGACGCAGCGGCAGGCCGATCACCTGCAGGCGGTAATACAGGTCTTCGCGGAAGCGCCCGGCCCGCACGGCTTCGGCCAGGTCCACATTGGTGGCGGCGATCAGGCGCACGTCGATGGGAATGGCGCGCCGCGCGCCCAGGCGCACCACTTCGCGCTCCTGCAGCACGCGCAGCAGCTTGACCTGCATCGCCAGCGGCAGGTCGCCGATCTCGTCGAGGAACAGGGTACCGCCGCTGGCCGTCTCGAACCAGCCAGGCTTGCCCTGCTGGGCGCCCGTAAAGGCGCCTTTTTCATAGCCAAACAATTCGCTTTCGACGAGGGTTTCGGAAAACGCGCCGCAATTGATCGCCACGAAGGTCTGTTCGGCGCGCCCGCTCAAGCCGTGCACGTGGCGGGCGATCAGCTCCTTGCCCGTCCCCGTTTCGCCCGTGATCAGCACCGTCGCCTCGCTGGGGGCGATGCGCTCGATCAGCTCGTGCAGCTGGCGCGAGCGGGGATCGGCGAAGACGAAGGCCGTGGCCCGCACCAGCAGGCTCATTTGCTGCGGGTCGCGGAAGGCGACCAGCGCCTCGCCGCCGTCGCTGCCGTCGGCGGCACCGGCGCCCCGGGCAAGGTGGGCGCTGCGCGCGAAATCGCTGCTGAAATTGTGGGCTAAGAGTTCCATGGGCCGACTATACCGCGCTGCATCCGCAGGCGTGAACGAATGGTGCCGCGCTAGCTTATCCGGATTTTGCATATGCCGACGCTCGTTCCATGCTGGCCCGAAGCTTGCATGGTAAATAGGGAAACGCCCTGTCGCCAACCCACCACGGAGCTACTTCCATGCCAGCACGCCAGCTTGTCCTGAACGTCTTTTTGCAACGCCACGGCCACCATCCGGCCGCCTGGCGCCATCCATCCGCCAGCGCCAGCGGGCGGCCCGACCTGGCCTGGTGGCTGCGCGCCGCCCGGCTGGCCGAGGCGGCCAAATTCGACAGTTTTTTCGTCGCCGACTTCATCGGCCGCGCCGGCGACGTCACGCCCGAGACGGGACACGCCGCCGTCGGCCTGCCCTTCGAACCCTACACCCTGCTGTCGGCGATCGCCGCCGTCACCAGCCACATCGGCCTGATCGCCACGGTCAACACCAATTACGAGCACCCCTACCACGTGGCGCGCAAATTCAGTTCGCTCGACCACATGAGCGGCGGACGCGCGGGCTGGAACGTCGTTTCCTCGTTCGGCGAACACACGGCGCGTAACTTCGGGATTCCTGCGCCGCGCAGCCACGCGGAACGCTATGCGCGCGCCGATGAATTCGTCGCCCTGTCCAAGATGCTGTGGGATAGCTGGGATGACGACGCCTTCGACCATCCCGACCGCGCCGCCGGTCAGTTCTACCGGCCCGAAGCGGGCCACCCGCTGGACTTCCGGGGCGAGTATTTTGCCTCGCAAGGCTTGCTGGACTTGCCCCGCCCCGTGCAAGGCCACCCCGTGCTGGTCCAGGCGGGCAATTCCGGGACGGGCCGCGAATTTGCCGCGCGCCAGGCCGAGATGGTGTACTGCTCGGCGACCTCGCTGCCCGTGGCGCAGGCGTATTACGCGGACGTGAAGGGCCGCATGGCGAAGTACGGCCGCGCGCAAGACCAGCTGAAAGTCACGCCGGGCCTGTCCGTGGTGGTGGCGGACAGCGACCAGCAGGCGCAGGACCGGTTCGGCGAACTGCAGGACCTGGTCGACTTCGGCAATCTGGAATTCGGCGGCTTCGACTTGTCCGGCTATCCCCTCGATGGCCCCCTGCCCGACCTGCCCTACGAAGCGGGCGACAACGGCAAGGGGCGTTTCGCGCAGCAGCTGGAACTGGCGCGCCGGGAAAACCTGACCCTGCGCCAGCTGGTGCTGCGCTTCAGGGTCGCGCGCGGCCACCTGCAGGCCATCGGCTCCGTCAGGACGGTGGCCGACGTGATAGAGCAATGGTTCGTGGAACGGGGCGCGGATGGCTTCAACGTCGTGCCGCCCCTGCTGCCGCAGGGCTTCGAGGACTTTACGCGGCTGGTGGTGCCGGAACTGCAGCGGCGCGGCCTGTTCCGCACGGAATACGCGGCCAGCACCCTGCGCGGTCACCTGGGACTGGCGCGGCCCGCCAACCCGCACACAGTGGCGCGGGCGCGGGCCGCCTGACACTCTAGCCCTGATCCGGGTCGAAATGCTTGCGCAAGCCTTGCCAGCACGTGTAATAGTCACGTTGCAGCAGTTCGCTGTTCAAGGCGAACGGCGTGGGCTTGATCACGGTGCGCGTCTCGAACATGAAAGCCATGGTATCGCCCACCTTCACGGGCGCGGACGTGTCGCTGTGCGAGGCCTTGTCGAAGGTCTGCGCATCGGGGCCGTGGCCGGACATGCAGTTGTGCAGGCTGGCGCCGCCAGGCACGAAACCGGCCGCCTTGGCGTCGTACACGCCGTGGATCAGCCCCATGAATTCGCTGGCCACGTTGCGGTGGAACCACGGTGGGCGGAAGGTGTGCTCGGCGGCCAGCCAGCGGGGCGGGAAGATGGCGAAGTCGATGGCGCCCAGCTGGGGATTTTCGCTGGGCGCCTGCAGCACGAGGAAGATCGACGGGTCCGGGTGGTCGTAGCTGATCGAGCCGATGGTATTGAAGCGGCGCAGATCATATTTGTATGGCGCGTAATTGCCGTGCCAGGCCACCACGTCCAGCGGCGAATGGTCCAGCGTCGTGCGCCACAGGTGGCCGCCGAACTTGGCCACCAGCTCGCACTCGCCGTCGATGTCCTCGTAGGCCGCGTGCGGCGTGAGGAAGTCGCGGCTGTTCGCCAGGCCGTTCGAGCCGATGGGTCCCATGTCCGGCAGGCGGAAGGCCGTGCCGAAGTTTTCGCACACGTAGCCGCGCGCCGCGCCGTCCGGCAGGGTCACGCGGAAGCGCACGCCGCGGGGGATGACGGCGATTTCCTGCGGTTCCAGCTCGATCAGGCCCAGTTCCGTGGCGATGGCCAGCCGACCCTGCTGCGGCACGACCAGCAGTTCGCCGTCGGCCGAATAGAAGAAGCGCTGCATGGAACGGTTGGCCGCGTACACGTGGATGGCGCAGCCGCTCATCGTTTCGGCGCTGCCATTGCCCGCCATGGTCTGCCAGCCGTCGATGAAGTCCACGGGCGTGGCGCTGTCGGGCAGCGGCAGCGGGTCCCAGCGCAGCTGGTTCGGCGGCGTCGGCGGCATGGCGTGGAAATCGCCGACGATGCGCGTATTTTCCAGCAAAGCGAATGGCGGATGCTGGCTGGCGGGACGGATGCGGTACAGCCACGAGCGCCGGTTCTGCGCGCGCGGCGCCGTGAAGGCCGTGCCCGAAAGTTGTTCCGCGTACAGGCCCAGGGGTGCCTGTTGCGGCGAATTCTGCCCCTGCGGCAAGGCGCCGGGCACGGCTTCCGTGGCAAACTCGTTGCCGAAGCCGCTCTGGTAGCCGGCGCCTATCATGCGCTCTCCGCCAGGCCGTCGGCCGCGTCGCGCAGCAAGCCCTGCACCACGTCGGCCTTGCCGATGGCGCCCATGGCCAGCAGGGCGAAGCGGGCCAGGAACAGGGGCGAGCGCTGTTCGCCCAGGCCGCCCATGGTGTGGCACAGCTCGGTGTACAAATTATCCAGTTCGATGTCGGTCATGTTGTCTCCTTGTTACTTTGATTGGGCGATGCCGGCCGCCGCCAGCGCCCGCGCCACCTGCCCTGCCTGCACTTGCCGCCAGCGCCCCAGCACGTGGCCGTCCGGGCGCACGAGGTAAAACGTGCCGGGCCGGGCGTCGAACAGCGAGAATACCTGCGCCGTGTGGTCCCAGGCGCACTCTTGCGCCCCATTGCGGCAAATCGCCACGGTCGTCAATGGCAAGACATCGCCCAGCGCCAGCAGTTCCGCCGGCACGGCGCCATCCTCGCTGAAGTACAGGCCCGTGAAATCGCCATCCGCGCGCGCCACCAGATCGGTAATATACGCCGCTTTTTGCCCGCCGTTGTGCCGCAGCGCCAGCGGACACTCGGGCAGGACCGTGCCCGGCGCGGGGCCGGCCGCAAACCCGCCGATATCTGGCCCGTTCAGGGGCGACTGCGCGTACGCGATGGCGCTCGTCTGGCGCGGGTTGATCAGGGAGCGCACGTGCGCATGCTTGCCCGCCAGGCCCAGCACGGCCGTGCGCATGAGATCGAAGGCAAACGTGGGCGGCGCCATGAATTCCGTGCTTTTCGTGCCGTGGCGCAGGTTTTCACGGGCCGCGTAGACGCGCTCGTCCGAATAGCTGTCCAGCAAGGCCTGCGGCGCCCGGCCCTGGACGACGTAGGCCAGCTTCCAGGCCAGGTTGTCCGCGTCGTCAATGCCCGAGTTCGCTCCCCGCACGCCGAAGATGGGCACGAGGTGGGCCGCATCGCCCGCGAACAGCACGGGGCCGTGCCGGTATTTTTCCAGGGTCAGGGCATTCGCCTTGTAGATGGTGATCCACACGGGATGCCACGGCGCCGTCTCGCCCATCATGGCCAGCAGGCTGTCCACGCGGGGCGCCACGTTTTCCAGCAGCACGGCCGCCTGCGCATCCTCGTCGTCGCGCAATTGATAGTCGATGCGCCAGATATCGTCGGGCTGCTTGTGCACCAGCACGGTCGAGCCGGGATTCGATGGCGGGTCGAAATAGGCGAGGCGCTCCGTGGGGCGCCCGCTCTTCAAATGGATGTCGACGATGACATAGCGCCCTTCATAGCTGGTGCCCTGCAACTTCAGGCCCAGCGCCTCGCGCACGGCGCTGCGCCCGCCGTCGGCCGCCACCAGCCAGTCCGTCTCGATTGTATAGGTGTCATCGGGCGTGGCCACGGTGACGGTGGCGCCATCGGCGCGCTTGTCCACGCCCGTGACCCGCGTCTGCCAGCGGATATCGATCAATTCCGGCTGGCGTTCGGCCGCGTCGAGCAGGAATTGCTCGATATGGTATTGCGCCAGGTTGACCATGGGCGGCAATTTCTGCTGCGCGTCTTGCGGCATCGTAAAGTGCAGCACTTCTTCCTCGCGGTAAAAGCTGCGCCCGCCCGCCCACGGCAAGCCCTTGACGAGAAAACCGTCCAGCGCGCCCAGGCGTTCGATGATTTCCAGGCTGCGCCGCGAGATGCAGATGGCGCGGCTGCCCGTGCACACGCCATCGTCCGCTTCGATCAGCACGCTGCGCACGCCGTGGCGGGCCAGGCCCAGAGCCGTGGCCAGCCCTACGGGGCCGCCGCCGACGATGAGGACGGGCACGTGCTGCGTGGCGGCGCCGGCCGGCTTACCGGGCGGATAGACTTTCGCCACGTGGGGATAAGGGTGGAAGGTAGCGCTCATGATGTTTCCTCTTCAACAATATTATTTGCTGCCGCGGGCAATGGGCAGGGTCAGCACGATGGCCGCGCCCGCCACCAGCAGCACGCTGGCATACAGCAGGCCCGTGGCAAAGCTGTGCGTGATGTCCTTCAGCCAGCCCACGACGACGGGATTCAGGGCCGAACCGATATTGCCCGTGGCATTGATGACGGCGATGCCGATGGCGCGCGCCCCCAGGCTCAGGGCCCGGTCCGGCGTCGTCCAGAAGACGGACATGGCCGTGTAGGCGCCCGTCGAAGCCATGCACACGCCCAGCAGCTGAACGATGGGGCTGCTTGAGCAGGCGGTGCACAGCCAGCCGGCCGCCGACAGCAGCATGGGCCACACGATGTGCCAGCGGCGCTCCTGCAGGCGGTCCGAGCGGCGGCCCCAGGCGATCATGCCGATGACGGTGCACACTTGCGGGATGGCGGCCAGCAAGCCAATCTGTGTGTTGCTGGCGTCGCCGCTGAAACTTTTCACGATCAAGGGCGTCCACACGGCCACCATCGCCAGGGTGTTCACCAGGCAGAAATAGGCGATGCCGAATTTCAATACGGTGGGCGAGCACATTTCCGCCAGCACCGAGGTTTTCGCTGCTGCCGCGGCGTGCGGCGCCACGGGTTTCTGCTCGGCCGCCAGCATGCGCGCCAGCACCTGCCGTTCCAGCTTGCTCAGCCAGTTCGCCTTGGCGGGCGCGTCATCGAGGTAGCCGAACACGGCCAGGCCCAGCAGCACGGACGGCATGCCTTCGAGCAAAAACAACCATTGCCAGCCCTTCAAGCCCCAGTGCCCATCGAGGCCCAGGATCAGCCCCGACAGGGCCGAGCCGATGGCGGCCGTGACGGGCATGGCGATCATGAACAGGGCATTGGCCCGCGCCCGGTAGGCGCTGGGGAACCAGTAGGTCAGGTACAGCAGCATGCCGGGCAAGAAGCCCGCCTCCGTCACGCCGACGAGAAAGCGCAGCGCATACAGGCTGGCCGGGCCGCTGGCGAACAGGGTCGCCGTCGAGGCCAGGCCCCAGGCGATCATCATGGCGCCGATCCAGCGGCGCGCGCCGATGCGCGCCAGCACGATGTTGCTGGGAATGCTGCAGGCGATGTAGGCGATGTAGAACAGGGTCGTGGCAAAACCGAACTGGGTGCCGGACAGGCCCAGGTCCTGCATCATGGTCAAGCCGGCAAAGCCGATGTTGATGCGGTCCAGAAAGGAAAACACGAACAGCAGGAACAAGAATCCCAGCAGGTGGCGCGATACCTTGCGCATGAGCTGCTGTTCCAGCTGGACAGTGGCCGCGTCGGCGACGGGCGCATGGGGGGCGGGTGTGGCGGGGGTGGCCGCCTGGGCGATGGTCATGCTGGTCTCCATAAGGTGTCGCCCTCCCCTTGTTGTTGTTCTGGGGTGAGAGCGGCCGGATGCTCCGGCGTGCGACACAGTATGCAGACGTCTACGACCATGGCTGTCCCCATTTTGGGGACAGACGCCGGCCGGAAGGAGTAGAAAACGCACGCAAAAACGGCGGCGCCCCCGGAAAGGACGCCGCCGCCAGGCTTGCCCGCCGTCAGCGGACGGGTCTAGCCGCGTTTCTTGATGGGCACGTTGTTGACCTTTTGCTGGTCATAGCTGAAGGAGCCGTGGCCGCTCCAGTTGTTGTCGGTGACAAAGGTGGCTTCGAACTTGGCCAGGTAGCTGCCGATGGCCGGTGGCGTGGCGGAAACGACGTACTCGCCGCTCAGGCTGAACACGCGCGTGGCGTTGCCCAGGCCCAGGCCGTGCACGGGGCCGCTGACGGGGCGGATCACCACGCGGCCATGCGGCGGCGTGATCGATTGCGTGATCAGCGCTTCGCCGCTGACGGTGCCGTCGTCGGGATTGTAAAACAGGGCCAGGTTCAGGATCGGTGCGCCAGGCAAGCCGAGATTGCCGGCGGTCAGAAAGACGTGTTCTACCGCATTCAGTTCAGATGAGGACACAATGGACTCCTTCGGGGAACGATGCATGAGCCATGAATTCCGGAGATCGCGGAGCGCGACAGGCACTGGCTACCAGCCTTGCTGATGGCCGCCCGGCGCATCAACACTCTGCAGGCAGCATAGTCCCTATTTTCGTAGCAATATGCTCACATTATTGCCTTGAATTCCAGCAATTTTATGCAGGGGTCCGTATTCGGGATTGGCTAGCACTCAAGCCGCTTGCGGCCCTAGACATAGCGCAAACAATTGGCGCTGGCTGGAGATGCCCAGGCGCTTGTACGCGCGTTTCTGGTAGGTGACGACGCTGGACGGCTGCACGCCCATGCTCTCGGCGATCTCCGCGGCCGTGAGGCCTTCGAGCACGCCGCGCAGCACGTCGAGTTCGCGCTTGCTCAGTTGCGGGCCATGCTGGCGCAAGCGGGCCAGCATCATGGGCGAGACGCCCTGCGCGGGCTGGCCGTTCAGGCGGTAGTGGTGTTGCGCCGCGTACGCAAACAGCGGCGACAGGGTTTCGATGGCGGCGATCTCGCCGGGCTGGAACTGACCCTGGCCGCTGTCGCGGTAAAAATTGACGGATAGCCAGATGTCGCTGGCCGGCTGCACCAGCAGGGACAGGCGGTCCGACACGTTCGGTCTCTGGTAGCAGACGGCGCGGTAGCCGGGATGGCGGATCTCGTCGCCCGCCTGCTGGTGCAGCACGATGACGGGATCGGCTTTCGGCTGGCGCGCAGGCGCGATGACGCTCTGGTTGCCGTCGAGCGCATAGTAATGGCGGGCATAGCTGTCTGCGATATCCTGCAGAAACCGCCCGCCGCGCCGGTCGGCCACGGCCACCGTGCGGGGACGGTTGCCGAATTCATACGCAAAGATCGTGCACTGGGCGATGGATGCGGCCGTGCTGGCCGTTTTCAGGATGGCGCCCGCCATGGCGTTCACGTCCGCATGGCCGATGGCCGACACCAGGTCCAGGGCGCGCCCCAGGTCCAGCTGCCCGTCGGCCTGCCGCCGTTCTACCCGCCAGTAGCGCATGGCCGTCTCCCGTGACCCTTAGTGCTGACCTTGCGGCAAGACCCAGTCCGGGCGGATGTAGTGGCAGGTGTAGCCATGCGGCAAGCGCTGCAGGTAATCCTGGTGCTCCGGCTCCGCTTCCCAGAACGGACCGGCCGGCGCCACTTCCGTCACCACCTTGCCGGGCCACAGGCCGGACGCGTCGACGTCGCGGATGGTGTCTTCGGCCACCCGTTTCTGCGCCTCGCTCGTGTAGAAGATGGCCGAGCGGTAGCTCGTGCCGCGGTCGTTGCCCTGGCGGTTTTCCGTGCTGGGGTCGTGGATCTGGAAGAAGAACTCCAGGATCTTGCGGTAGCTGATGACCTTCGGGTCGAAGATGATCTCGATCGCTTCCGCATGCGTGCCGTGGTTGCGGTAGGTGGCGTTGGCCACGTCGCCGCCGCTGTAGCCCACGCGCGTGGCCAGCACGCCAGGATAGCGGCGCAGCAGGTCCTGCACGCCCCAGAAGCAGCCGCCGGCCAGGATCGCGGTATCGTTGTCTTGTGTCATATTGATCATTCCTTGATCTGAGATACTGGTATTAATCGTTCATCTTACCCTGTCGCGCGATTTTCTTCAGCGGGCCAGCAAGCGTTTCAGCTGCGCCGCCTGGTAGGCGCCGATGGCGTCGTTGAACAGGCAGCGGATCAGCGGGTCGTCGACGATGTCGGCGTCCATGCGTTCGTCCCGCGTGGCCCCGTCGAGCGGACCGTCGTTGATGCGCATGTACATCGACGTCAGCGACTCGCCCAGCGCCAGCGCCGCATGGCATTTCACGAGCGGCACGTCGGTGGTCCAGCCTGGCGCCTCGCCCGTGTCGGGCACGAGGTCGATCAGGTCGCCGTGCGTGCGGTAATGCAGGACGGTGGCGGCGCCGTCGTGGCCGTACAGCGACAAGCGCCACAGGCGCGGTTGCTGGAAGTAGCTGTCCCCGGGCAGTTCCATGTCGCGGTAACGCTCGGGCAGGCCGTGGCGGCAGAAATCGAGCACCAGCGCCGTGGCGGCAGCGTCCAGGGCCGCGAAACGCCGGGCGATGTCGGCCGTGGCGGGCGGCGGCGCCTCTGGCCGGTAATCGAAATCCACGTCCTGCGGCCCCACGGGGAGCACCCAGGGCAAGGATTCGGCGCTGCTCACTCCGTGGGCGTCGAGCAGCACGGCCATCGACGGATCGAGGCGGAAGATGCGCGCCTCCGGCAGCGCCGCGCCGATCTCTTCGGCAAAGCGGCGGTAGGTGATGGGGAACATCGCGTGGTTGTACCAGGACCAGTCTTCCTGCACGAACTGGCAGGAGCTGGGCACGAGGTAGCGGGGAGCGAGCGCGCGCAGCTGCGGCACCCAGTCATCCGGCAATTCCACCGGGCCGCGCGCCGCCTGCGACGGCGCGATGACGGCGATCTCGCGCATGGTCTGGAACGGCCACAGCACCATGTCCCACGGCGCGAAGGCGGCCAGCTGCGCCAGGGTCTCGGGGCCGATCCAGGAATCGACGACGTTGAGCACGTTCAAGCCCCCTGCCCGCACCTGGAACAGCGAATCGACGTCGTCGTCCAGCGCGCGGCGCGGGATCACCTCGATGGGGCCCACCCGCACGGGCACGTCGACGTGCAGCCGCTCGACGCGGGTAAAACCGAGCGCGCGCAGCATGGCGAACAGTTCGTCGAAGACGCAGTACAGGTAGATGGGCGTGGCGCGGTCGAGCACGTCGAGGCTGTCGAGCGAGCAGTGGTCGTCGTGGAAGTGCGAGATGAAGACGGCATCCCAGCGCAGCCGGCGCACGGCATCGAGGTCGAAGCGCACGGCGGGAAACGCGTGGCAGTTGCGGCTGAACGGATTTTCGACGATGGGGTCGAAGGCGATGGCCGTGCCTTCGCATTCGAAGACATAGCCGGCGTGCAGGATGCGGGAGATTTTCAGGGGCATGGGTAAGCTGAATAAACCCAATAGCAAATTCCGGGGTCAGACCCGGCGGGTCTGACCCCAGCTCTTACTTATGGGGTAAAAATAGGCACTAACTTGACGGACAATGCTTAATACGGATTATTCAGCACGTCCATCGCAAAATACGTAAAGATCATGTCAGCGCCCGCGCGCTTGATGGCGCCCAGGGTTTCCTGCACCACGCGGCGCTCGTCGATGGCGCCCGCCTGGGCGGCGAACTTGATCATCGCGTATTCGCCGCTGACCTGGTAGGCGCCGATCGGCAGGCGCGTCACTTCGCGCAGGTCGCGGATGATGTCCAGGTAGGCCCCGGCCGGCTTGACCATCAGCGCGTCGGCGCCTTCGGCTTCGTCGATCAGCGATTCGCGCACCGCTTCGCGGCGGTTCATCGGGTCCATCTGGTAGGTCTTGCGGTCGCCCTTCAGGGTGCTGCCGGCCGCGTCGCGGAACGGGCCGTACAGGCCGGAGGCGAACTTGGTGGAATACGCCATCACGGGCGTGTCCTGGAAGCCGGCCGCGTCCAGCGCGCTGCGGATGGCCGCCACCTGGCCATCCATGGCCGCCGACGGGGCGATGATGTCGGCGCCCGCCTGGGCCGCGATGACGGCCTGCTTGCCCAGGTTGAGCACCGTGCTGTCATTGTCCACCGTGTCGCCATGCAGGATGCCGCAGTGGCCGTGGTCCGTGTATTCGCAGAAGCAGGTGTCGGACATGACCACCATTTCCGGCACGGCGTCCTTGATGATGCGCGACATGCGCGCCACCAGGCCTTCCGGGTTCAGGGTGTCGCTGCCATGGCCATCCTTGTGGTGCGAGATGCCGAAGGTCATGACGGAGCGCAGCCCGGCGCGCGCATAGCGCTCGACTTCCTGCGCCAGCTTCGCCTCGGGAATGCGGCGCACGCCGGGCATGGACGTGATGTCGATGAAGTCGCTGGCGCCTTCGTCGACGAAGATCGGCAGGACCAGGTCGCGCGGATTGATCTCGGTCTCGCGGAACAGCTCGCGCAGTTGCGGGGTCGCGCGCAGGCGGCGCATGCGCGAAGTGGGGAATTGTGCTGGCATGGGGTGACTGGCTTCAGGTTGAGAACGCCGGTCAGTATACGCCCATCACGCCGATTGCGTGGGGCCGCCTGGCAAAAAAGCCGCGCAGGTCAAGAAACACTGGCGCACAGCGGCGCCGGCTGGCCGCTGGGGGCAGGCGCCGGCTCGTTCAGCAGGGCGGACAGCTGCCAGCGCATGTCGGCCGCCAGCTGCACCAGCATGGCGCCGCGGCGGCGCGCATCGGCGCGCTTCTTCGACGCCACCTGCTCCAGGTCCGGCATCTGGCACGGGCCGCACGGCAGGCGGTAATTGCCGTCGCTGGACGGCAGCGCGTGCAGCTCCTGCCAGGCCTGGTCGTAGTCGCAGCTGATGTGGCGGCGCCGGCGCCAGTTCAGCGCGATGCGGTTGGCGTTGCTGACCAGGCTCAAATGGTCGCAGCCGAAGAAATCGCCCAGGTCGCGCAAGGCCGCCACCATCAGGTTCTTCGGCCGGCAGCCGTGCAGCGCGCGGGTGGCCTCCTTCACCGCCTGCGCGCCGGCCGACGAGCGCAAGCCCTGCAGGGCCCCCAGCGCGATGGCGGCGCCGCCAGGCTGGGGACGGAACAGGAAGCTGGCCAGGTACAGCGGCGCGCCGTCGCGCGTCAGGCGCAGGCACAGGTCGCCCTCGCGGTGGCTATCGTGGATGGCCGTCAGCTGCAGGCGGTAGGTGGCGCCATCCTTGCCTTCGATAGCGGCCAGCACCAGCGCGCGGCGCGCCACGTACTCCACCAGCGGACGCGCGCCCGCCTGCCACAGGAAACGGTAATGCCCGCACAGCAGGTCCACGCGCGCCGCACAGCCGAGCTGGCGGTTCGCATACGGCCGGTAGATCTTGTAGCGCAGGCTGGGGTGGGCTTGCGCCAGCGCCGCCAGGCCCGGCGTGTCGGCCAGGAAGGCTTGCCAGCGCGCGCGCTGCACGGGAAACACGAGCGCGCCGATGGCGGCCTTGATACGGTGGCCATGCTGGCGCGCCGCTGGCACTGGGGCCAGTTCTCCGGTGACGGTAAATGTATGCATGCGAACGGCTCTACGATGGGTCTGTACGAACGGGGCGCGGCCGCAGCCGCACGCAGGCCGGGACAGGCGGCTGCACGCAGGCACCCGCGCGACACCGGATAGTGCGGATGATAGGGGGAGGTGAAAATGAAGGGGGTTACAAGTTGGTAATGTGCGGATTTGCCACGCCGGCCGGACGATCCGGCACCTTCCCGGCCCGTGGCGACGGCACGCTCCGGCGGGAAACGGCCTCTAGCCCAGCAACCGCAGCCGCAGGCGCAAGCCCGGCGCCGCGTCCTCGATTTCCAGGCTGCCGCCGTGCAGGGCGGCGATGGCCGCCACGATGGACAGGCCCAGGCCGTTGCCGGGCAGGTGGCGGCTCTTGTCGAGACGATAAAAGCGCTGTGTCAGCTTGGGCAGCTCTTCCGGCGGCACGCCGGGACCGTTGTCGCGCACGGCCAGCCAGCTGCCGTCGGCGTCGCTGCCGGCCGACACTTCCACCGTGGCGCCCCGCCCCGCATACTTGATGGCATTGTCCACCAGGCTGGCCAGGGCGCTGCCCAGCAGGTTGCGGTCGCCCCGCGCCGGCACGCCGTCGCCATACATCTGCACCAGCAGCACGCCCTGCTCGTCGGCCGTCGCTTCGTACATTTCCACGATGTCGGCGCCGATGCGCTGCAGGTCGATGTCGCTGAAATTCTCGGGACGCATGCCCGATTCGGCCGCCGCGATCTGCAGCAGCTTGTCGAACACGCGCGTCAGGTCGTCGATATCGTCGATGGCCGCCTGCGCCGCGCCTTCATAGGCCGCCACCGTCTGCTGCTGGCGCAAGGCGCCGTCGAGCTTGTTGCGGATGCGCCCCAGCGGCGTGCGCAGGTCGTGCGCGATGGCGTTCGACACATGGCGCACGCCTTCCATCAGGTGCTCGATGCGGTCGAGCATGCGGTTGATGTCGCGGCTGAGCAGGCCGAATTCATCCTCGCTGGAAACGGGAATGCGCCGGCTCAGGTCGCCCGCCTCGATTTCCGCCGCCGTCCGCCGGATCTGGCCGATGCGCGCCTCGATCTGGCGGCGGAACAGCCAGGCGCCCGCCACGGCCAGCAGCACGGCGGCGCTGCCGCCAAAGGCCAGCGAACGCAGCACCAGGGAGCGGATCGACTCGCCCTCCTCCATGTCGCGCCCGACGAACAGGCGCGCGCCGCCGTCGAGGTCGCGGATCAGCAGGCGCGCGGGCACCCTGCGGCCTTCGCGCGTGACGTCGCGGTGCAGCAGCTCGCCCACGGGACTGGCCGCGTCGGGCCAGGTGGACAGGTTGCCGGCCACGCGCCGGCCGTCGGCGTCCACGAGCAGGAAGATCTCCGTGTCGCTGTCCGTGCGGTCCGTCAGCAGATGGGCGATTTCCGCCGCCGTGCGCGTGCCGTCGCCCGGCTGGTACAGGGCCGCCAGGCGCTCGGACAGCAGCACCAGCTTGCGGTCCACGCTGCGATCGAGCACGCCGATGGTGCCGAAATAGAAGACGCCGCACACGACGGCGATCGACAGCGCCACCAGCACGCCATAGCCCAGCGCCAGGCGCGCCGCGATCGAGCGGTGCAGATTACGCACCGTCAAGCACGCCCAGGGTGTAGCCGACGCCGCGCACCGTGTGGATCAGCGGCGGCGAAAACTCCTTGTCCACCTTGGTGCGCAAACGGCTCACCTGCACGTCGATGACGTTGGTCTGCGGGTCGAAATGGTAGTCCCACACGGCTTCGAGCAGCATGGCGCGCGTGACGGACTGGCCCTGGTGGCGCATCAGGTACTCCAGCAGGCGAAATTCGCGCGGCTGCAGGGCGATCTGGCGGTTGGCGCGCGTCACGCGCATGGTGCGCATGTCGAGCACCAGGTCGGCCACCTGCAGCTGCGTCGATTCGGGCACGGGCGCGGCGCGGCGCAGCAGCGCCTCGATGCGCGCCAGCAGTTCGGCGATGGCGAACGGCTTCGACAGATAGTCGTCACCGCCGCTGCGCAGGCCGCGCACGCGCTCATCGACGCTGGACAGGGCCGACAGCACCAGCACGGGCGTGTTGCGGCCCATGCCGCGCAGGCGGGCGACGATGGCCAGGCCGTCGATTTCGCCCGGCAGCAGGCGGTCGAGCACCAGCGCATCCCAGTCCTCGCCGCAGGCCAGGCGCATGCCGTCGACGCCATTGTCGCAGGCGGTCACGTCGTGGCCCGCCTCGCGCAGGCCGGCACAGATATAGCGGGAAGTTTCGGCTTCGTCTTCGATGACCAGGCAGCGCACGGGGATTCCTTGTAATGATCGGGCAATAAATATGCGCAGCATACGCCAGGCGCGCGCCACTTGCCAGCCCTGTTGCGCGCCCGTGCCGGCAGCGGGGCCGGCGTGCGGGCGCTTGGCAGCGCCGTCACCCATGCATGACAGGATTGCAATCTTTCCATCAATACAGCGGCATTCCGACGCGCCGGCGCGTGCGGCGAACGATGGCAGGGTCGGGTACAATACAGCCTCGACAATGCATGGACGCGCCCGCGCGCACGTTTCCCGCGCGCACGTTTTACAGCGCCTTCCGGATCGCCGCGGCCTGCACCGATACCACCGCCACTAACGAACAGCCGGCACGCCGCCACGCGCGCGCCACAGACAAGCACACAGCCATGAAATCGACCCACTCTCTCGCACTGGCGCTGGCCCTGGCCACCAGCTGCGGCGGCGCCGCCGCCAAAGACACCAAGCAAAGCCTGCTGTTCGATGAAATCCCCATCGGCAGCTGGAGCACTTCCGCCGAACTGGGCGCCATCACCACCTCGGGCAACACGGTCGGCACCTCCGTCACGGGCAAGATCGACGCGCGCCAGGAGCTCGACGACTGGAGCAACCAGTACATTTTCAGCGGCTACTTCAAGGAAGATGAAACGACGAACGATGACGGGCAAAAGATCCGCGAACGCTCGGCGGAACGCTTTTCCGCCTCCGCCAAGGCCGCCTACAAGCTGATGTCCGACAATGAAAAGCTGTTCGTGCTGGCCTCGCACGTGAACGACAAGTTCGGCGCCTACACCAAGTACTCGACCCTGGCCGTCGGTCACGGCTCGCGCTGGTACCAGTCCAGCGACAAGAGCGTCGACGTGGAAGTCGGTCCTGGCTATTTCAGCGGCACCAACGACACAGGCGAATCGGAACACGGCCTGACGGTGCGCGGCGCGGCCGCCATGAAGTGGAAGATCAGCCAGTCGGCGATGTTCACACAGACCGTCAGCGTCGAGCGGGGCACCTCGAACACCCACTCGATCGCCGAGACGGCCCTCAGCACCAAGATCAACGGCACCATGCAGATGAAGGCCGCCTTCAGCGCCCGCAACGACACGCGCGTACCGGACGACAAGAAGAACACGGATACGCAAACCTCGCTGACCCTGGTCTACTCGTTCTGACATGCCGGCCACGCTGATGCGGCGCCTGCGCCTGGGCGCCCTGCTGTGCGCCGCGGCGCTGCTGGGCGGCTGCGCCGCCGTCACCGTCAGCGCCATCTCCCCGGCCGACTATTTGCAGCAGCGGCGCGGCGACATCCTCACCACGGGGAAATTGAGTGCCGCCGCCAGCGAAGTGCTGCGCATCATCGGCAGCGACATCGGCGCCTGCGAAGCCAACACGGGCAGCTGCCGCGCCGACCTGGCCCGCTCCGAGCTGCTCAGCGATGAGCAGCGCCTGGCCACCCTGTCCGAGCTGTGGCTGGAAAGCGCCCTGGCGGAAGAAAAACAGGGCGGCCACGCCAGCGCCGAGCTGCTGGCCGCCTGGCTCGAATCGGCCCGCTACGCGTATGCCTACCTGTTCTACACGACGCGCACGCCGGGCCAGCGCGCCTTCGAGGAGCGCCAGACGCAGATCCGCGACTACTACAACTACGCCGTGCAGAAAGCCGTCGGCAACCTGTTCCGCCACCGCGGCGAATACCGCCCGGACGGCCATGTCATCCGCGTCGCCGGCTGGCAGATCGACAGCGAACTGTCCGCGCTGCGGCTGCCCGAGGACGGCACCCTGCCCGAGGAACTGCTGCCGGCCACTTCGCTGACCTTCTCCGGCCTGCGCAATGTGTACCGGCGCGACGGCTTCGGCGCCGACCTGGTCGCCGTCATGCCCAAGCCTCCCCGCGCCAGCGACGCGGCGTTCCAGGAAACCCGCTTCCCCGTCGTCACGGCGCTGATCCGCTTCGACGGCAACAGCCTGCAGGAAGTGCTGGCCACGCAGCAGCTGATGGTCATGCTGGTCGACCCGTATCGCAGCGAATCGACGCGCATGGCGGGCCAGGAACTGCCCGTGGCGGCCAATTTCACGGCCGGATACGGCCTGTGGCTGGCCCGCTCCGGCTTCGGCGTGCAGGCGCTGCGCACCCTGTTCGGCCGCGCCGACGGCATCTCGCGCCCGCAGGTGCACCTGATGCAGCCCTACGACCCGGCCAAGCGCACCATCGTCATGCTGCACGGCCTGGCCAGCAGCCCGGAAGCGTGGATCAACGTCGCCAATGAGCTGATGGGCGACGAACAGCTGCGCCGCCGCTACCAGATCTGGCAAGTCTACTACCCCAGCAACGCGCCGCTGGCGGCGAACAACGCCGCCATCCGCAAGGCGCTCGACGCCACGCTGGCGCATTTCGACCCGTCGGCCAAGGCGCCCGCCGCCAACGACATGGTGCTGATCGGCCATAGCATGGGCGGCGTGCTGGCGCGCCTGATGGTGTCCGATGCCAGCAACACCCTGCTCGACGCCATCACGGAAGAGTACAACCTGAAGGGCAAGAAGGCGGAAAAAGTGCGCGCCGGCCTGGCGCCCTACCTGAACTTCACGGCCATGCCGCAGGTGAACCGCGCCATCTTCATCGCCGCGCCCCATCGCGGCACCTCCTTCGCCAACCACAAGGTGGCGCGCTGGATCGCCAACCTCGTCACGCTGCCCATCACCATGCTCGACCAGTTGTCCGACGCGGCCGGCAGCCTGGCGCAGCTCGACACGGGCAGCAGCGAACCGCTGCGCATCCCCAACAGCATCGATAACCTCAGCGACAAGGACCCGTTCGTGCGCCTGGTGGCCGACCTGCCCATCAGTCCGAAGGTGCGCTACCATTCCATCATGGGCAACGACACGCCGGACCTGCCGCTGGCGGACTCCAGCGACGGCGTGGTGCCCTACGCCAGCGCCCACCTCGACGGCGCCCTGTCGGAAAAAGTCATCCCGTCGTGGCACAGCGTGCAGGAAAGCCCGCAGGCGATTCTGGAGATACGGCGCATCCTGCGGCTGCCCGACAACCTGCCCTGAGCCGCATCAGGCTTGCAGCGCTTCCAGCGCCGTGGCGGCCACTGCCAGCGCCGTTTCCGGCGGCGTGCCGTCCTCGAGGTGCCAGGCCGCCGACAGGCCCGCCCAGGCGGCGCACCATGCCAGCAGGCGCGCACGCTCCAGCCCCGCCGCGTCGGCGATCAGCGCGACCTGCCGTTGCAGCCGGCCTGGCGCCATGGCCAGCGCACCATCCGGGTTGCACAGGAGATTGGCGAAGTCAAAGCCCCGCTCGCCCATATAGCCTTTCGGGTCTATGGCCAGCCAGCCGCGCGCACCGCCATCGAGCACGTTACCGTGATGCAGGTCGCCATGCAGCACGACGCTGTCCTGCGGCGCCGCTAGCAAATCCCGCGCCACGGCGTGGCATGCGGAAAACACGCCGCCGTGCGCGGCGGCGGCGCCCAGAGCGGCGAAGCAGCCGGACAAGGATGGCAGTGGCGGCGCCATGGGCCGCGGCGCATGCAGGCGCGACGCCACGGCGCACAGGATAGCGGTGGCGGCCGCGTCGCCCTCCTCGCCCGTGCGCGCCAGCGCGGCCAGTGAACGGCTACCCCTGGCCCGTTCGAGCAGCAGCGCATCGCCATCCGTGGAAGCGGCCAGCACGCGCACGGCGGCGTCACCATCCCACCAGCGCAGCACGACGCCGGCGCGCCATTCGTCGTCGCCCGTCGACAGCTTCAGCATGGCCGGCTGGCCGCTCCGCAGCACGGGCAGCAGACTTGCCGCGTGCGTGTGCAGGGGGGCGCCATCGGCCTGCAATGACCATCGCTCAAGGTAGTTGGCAAGGCGGTCCTGGTAATCCATGGGCAATCCCCGGGTGAAGGTCAAGGCGCCACTATACGGGACAGGGCAACGCGCAGCCAGTTCACGCCGGCTCGCGCCACTGGTCCTTGATCTCCAGCATGGCCGGCAGCTGCTCGATGAACAAGGCCAGCAAGGCCGGGTCGAAGTGGGTGCCGCTGTCGCGCTGCATGGCGGCGATGGCTTCGTCGACCGTCCACGCACGCTTGTACGGGCGTTCGCTGGTGAGCGCGTCGAAGACGTCGGCGATGGCGACGATGCGGCCCTCGTGGGGAATCTCCTCGCCCTGCAAGCCCTGCGGATAGCCGCTGCCATCCCATTTTTCATGGTGCGTCAGGGCGATGGTGCGCGCCATCTTCAGCAGGCCGCCGGCGTGTTCGCCGATGATGGCGGCGCCGATTTCCGCGTGGCTGCGCATGACCTTCCATTCGTCCGCATCAAGCTTGCCCGGTTTTTGCAGGATGGCGTCGGGAATGCCGATCTTGCCCACGTCGTGCATGGGCGCCGCGTTGAGCAGGTCTTCCGCCTTCGCCGCGCTGTAGCCGGCCGCCAGCGCCAGCTGGCGCGCGTAATAGCTCATGCGGATGACGTGCATGCCCGTCTCGTTGTCCTTGTATTCGGCCGCCTGGCCCAGGGTCTGGATCACCTGCAGGCGCGAACGGCGCAATTCCTCGGCATCCACCAGCGACAGGTGCGTGCGCACGCGGGCCCGCACGATGGGCGGGCTGACAGGTTTCGTGATGTAGTCGACGGCGCCCGCCTCAAAACCGTCCGCCTCGTCCTTCACGTCGCACAGGGCGGTGACGAAAATGACGGGGATGGGGGCCGTGGCCGGCATGGCCTTGAGCTGGCGGCACACTTCGTAGCCCGTCATGGCGGGCATCATGATGTCGAGCAGGATCAGTTCGACGGCATTGTTCTGCGCCAGTTCCAGCGCCTTTTCGCCATCCTTGGCATACAGCAGGCGGTAGTCGTCCTGCAGGATCTGGCGCAGCACCTGCAGGTTGGTCGCTTCATCGTCGACCAGCAGCAGGATCGGTTTGTCTTCGTGTAAGGTCATCTCTCGTTCCAGGTCAGGATAGTGCGGCAGGCGCCGGCGCCTCCAGCCAGTCCAGCAGCTGCCGCAGCACGGCCACGGCGCGTGCGAATTCAAAGTCGTCGATGGCGCCAGCCAGTGCCTGCAGGCGCTGCTGCTGGCCATGCGGCGCCAGCATGGCGGCGATCTGCGCCATCAGGGCGTCGTCCAGCTCGCCCCCTTCCAGGCTGGCGATGGCCTGGCGCAGCAAGGCGCCGGCGGCGGCGGCATCGAGGGACGCGCCCGCAAGCGCTTCGTCCGCCGGCAGCAACGGCGCCCCGGCGTCCGCCTCGAGCTCGCCGGCCAGCGCCATGAAGGCGGCGGCCAGCTGCACCAGCAGTTCGGTTGCCGGCAGCTGGCGCGCGATGGCCTGTTCGATGCGGCCCAGCAGGCTTTCCACCTGCACCAGGCACAGATTGCCCGCCGCGCCCTTGATACGGTGCAGCAAATGGCCGGCCACGCTGCCGTCGCCCCGCTCCAGTTCCGCCGCCAGCATGGCCGCGCAATCGCCGTTGGCCTGCACGAAGCGCGCGATGGCGCGCTGCAGCGTCTCGCGGCCGCCCCACAGGGCGATGCCGCGCTGCCAGTCGACCTGGCCGGATCCCGCCCGCGCCGCCGCGCCCGACGCCGGCGGCGGCATGGCCACGGCGATGTCGAGCAGGCGGGCGATTTCCGCCGTCAGCTTGTGCATTTCCAGCGGCTTCGAGGCAAAGCCGTTCATGCCGGCCGTCTGCGCGGCGCGCCGGTCCTGTTCCAGCACGCTGGCCGTCAGGGCGATGATGGGCGTCGCCTTCAGACCCTGTTCGCGCTCGTGCACGCGGATCAGGCGCGCTGCTTCCAGGCCATCCATGCGCGGCATCTGCACGTCCATCAGGACGATGTCGAAGCTGCCCTTGCCAAATTCGCGCACGGCGCTCTCGCCGTCGCCGGCCGTGATCACCTGGTGGCCGGCGGCGCCCAGGCTGATCAACAGCAGTTCCACGTTCTGCGGCACGTCGTCGGCCGCCAGGATGCGCAGCGGCGGCAAGGCCACGACGGCCTGCTCGCTGCGGCGCGCCACGGCCTTGCCCGGCGCCAGCGGCAGCAGCACGTGGAACACGCTGCCCACGCCCAGGGTGCTTTCCACCGTGATGGTGCCCCCCATCAGTTCGACCAGCTGCAGCGAAATCGTCGTGCCCAGGCCCGTGCCGCCGAAGCGGCGGCTCATCGACGAATCGGCCTGGGTGAACGGCGCGAAGATCTTGTCCAGGCGGTCGGCGGGGATGCCGATGCCCGTGTCGTGCACGGCGATATGCACCCTGTCTCCCTGCATGCCGACGGCCACGCGCACGTGGCCCACTTCCGTGAACTTGACGGCATTGCCGATCAGGTTCGTCAGCACCTGCTGCACCCGGCGCGCGTCGCCGAGGAAGAACTGGCCCATGCCGGGGTCGATGTCGACGTGCAGCACCAGCTCGCGCGCATGCGCCGTGACGCGCAGCGACGCGGCCACGTGGTCGACCAGGTCCGGCAGCGAGAAGTCCACCAGTTCCAGCTCGGTGGCGCCCTTCTCCAGCTTGGCCGTGTCGAGGATGTCGTTGAGCAGTTCCAGCAGCGAGCGCGCCGACTGGCGCACGGTGCCCAGGTGGCGGCGCTGCAGGCTGTCCAGGGCGGTCCCCAGCAGCACTTCCGTAAAGCCGATGATGGCGTTCATCGGCGTGCGGATTTCATGGCTCATATTGGCCAGGAAGCTGGTCTTCGACTCGGCAGCCAGCTCGGCGCGGTCTTTCGCCGCGCGCAGGTTTTCCTGCATGGCGCGCCGCTCGCTCACGTCGGTGGCCAGCTTGACCACCTTGAACGGCTTGCCGTCCGTGTCGAAGATCGGGTTGTACGAAGCCTGTATCCACACTTCCCTGCCATCCTTGCCGATGCGCTTGTACTCGCCCGTATTGAATTCGCCCGCCGCCAGGTGCTGCCAGAACGCGATGTAGTCCGGCGAGGTGACGTAGGCCGGCTCGCAGAAGATGCTGTGGTGCAGGCCCAGCACGTCCTCCAGCTGGTAGCCGATCAGGTCGAGGAAGTTCTGGTTGGCCGCCAGGATGCGCCCCTGCAGGTCGAATTCGGCAACGGCCGTCGCGCGCGAGATGGCCGTCACCTTGCCTTCGTACTCCGCGTTGCGCAATTCGCTTTCCGTGATGTCGAGGATGACGCCGTCGATCCAGCGCACCACACCGTCGTTGTCCAGCACGGGGCCGCTGCTCTCGCGCACCCAGCGCTCGCGCCCGTCGCGGTGGATCATGCGGTAGACGTTCTCGAAGTCGCGCTTTTCGTCCGCCGCCTGCACGCAGGTGTCGTTGACGCGCTGGCGGTCGTCCGGGTGCACCAGGTCGAAGATGTGCACGCGGCCTTCGACGAAGTCCTGCGGCATCCAGCCTGTCAGGTTGAAGACGGCGTCGCTGATGAAGATCATCGTCCACTCGGGCGCGAAGCTGGAATGGAAGGAGACGCCAGGGATGTTGCGGATCAGGGTGCGGTACTGGCGCTCGCTGTCCTTCAGCGCCTGTTCCATGCTGCGCGAGGAGCGCATGTCCGTGACGAACGCCACGAACAGGGGCTGGCCCGGCGTGTCGATCTTGCCGATGGCCACGCGCATGGGCAGCACGGCGCCGTCCTTGTGGCGGCCATCGAGTTCGCGTCCGCTGTCGAGGATGCGCGCGGTGCCCGTCTCCAGGTAGTCGCGCAGGTAGCCGAGGTACTGGGCAGCGTCGGCCGGCTGCAGCAGCACGCTGGCGTCGCGTCCCACGATATCGGCCTCGTGCCAGCCGAACAGCGCTTCGGCGGCCGGATTGAAGGAGCGCACCTTGCCCTGGCCATCGATGGTGATCAGGCCGTCGGCGGCCGTGTCGACGATGGCGCGCAGGCGCGATTCGCTGGCATTGGCGTGGCGCAGCAGCTGGCGGTAGCGCAGCAAGCCATTCGCCGCGGCGACAAACACCGTCAGGGTGACGGTGATCAGGGCCACGGCCAGCGCGACGAACGACGCCTGCACGGTGATCGTGTTGTCGCCCACGGTCGGCGTGCCGGAAAAGCGCGCCGCCAGCATGCCCGTGTAATGCATGCCGGAAATGGCCAGGCCCATCACCACGCTGCTGACGAGCAGCGCGGTAAGCGGACTCAAACGCACGCGCAAGGCATGCAGGCCGAAGCGTATCCACAGCGCCAGCATGGCCATGACGACGGCCACCACCAGTGACAGGGCAAACAGCCACGGCTGGTAATGCAGGGTCAGCGACGTCTGCATGGCGGCCATGCCGCTGTAATGCATGGAACCGATGCCCACGCCCACCAGCACGCCGCCCACCACCAGCTGGCGCCAGCTGATGCGCGGACGGGCCAGCAAATGCAGCGCCACCCACGATGCGGCCACGCCGGGCAGCATGGACAGCAGGGTCAGGCTGGGGTCGAAGGACACGCGCGTGCAGATGTCGAAGGCCAGCATGCCGATGAAGTGCATCGACCAGATGCCGCCGCCCAGCGCGATGGCGCCCGTGATGATGGCCGTCTGGCGCTGGAAGCCGCGCTCGCTGCTGCGCGCCATGCCGGCGATCTGCAGGGCCATGAACGAGGCAAAGATGGCAATGCCGATGGAAAACAGCACCAGCCAATAGTTGTGGCTGCCATAGATATAGGGCAGCGTCGTGCTGGATACATCAAACATGGAACTGAACATACTGTCGTGGCATAAAAATAATGAAACGTGACGTCACAAAAAAGATGGCGTACCGCGCGCCGGCGCCAGGTTTTTTACCAAAGCGGCAACACAGCGGAAATGACAACGGTAACGATCGACCAGGGCAAGGCTCGGTCATCACGCCCGCGCCTGCCGCGCGGGGGAAAGGTGCTTTTTACAGGAAGAAAAAGCGGAATGCGTACGAACTCTGGCGCGGATAGCTGGCCGCCAGCGTGACGATGATTTTTTTAAGAGCCACGAGTATAGTTGCTTTACGAAAATATTCATAGGACTTCAGCAATATAATTGCCAGGAAGTACATTTTATGCGGCCATGCCGCGACACTTGCCCGTGCCGCGCCTGGCACACCAGCGTCATGCCGGTGCGCGCACCGCCATCATCTCGCCATCCGCGTCGATGCCCGCCTCCACAAAGCCGGCGGAGGCATACAATTTCCGGGCCACAAGGTTGTCCGGCGCGTAATACAACGCCACCCGGGCCGCGCCCCGCGCGCGCATCTCGCCTTGCAGCAGCGCCAGCGCGCGGCGGCCGTGGCCCCTTCCCTGCTCGCCGGCAGCGATCATCAGGCGGTACAGCACGTGGGTATCCTGGCGGCCTGCCGGCCCCGCTTCCGCATACAGGGCAAAGCCGACCAGCACCTCGCCGGCATAGATGGCGCGCGCATGCATGTGCGCATGCCCGGCCGCCAGTTCCAGCGACTCGGCATTGCTGGCGATGAAACGCTGCTGCGCTTCGTGCGGCGCCAGCGCGCACACCGCGTCGACGTTGTGCGCATCGACGGGGCGCAGCGACAGCGTGCGCATCTACTGCGTGGCGCGGTGGCCGTAACTGAGCACGCGCGTCATTTGCCAGCCTGCCGGACCCTGCTTCCAGATGATCGTGAAATCGGCCAGGCCGTCGCAGCTGCCCGTGTCGAACTGGCAAAAGCGGTGCGAGCCCTGTTCGATGGCGCCGAAATCCTTGATGGGGTAGACGCGCTGGGAGCCCGCGATGATTTCGCGGCGGAATTTGCCGCACACATGTTTTTGCGTGTTGGCCAGCATGGCGTCGCGGCTCCACGTCACGCCGCCCTGGTCGTGGTAAAACTCCACGTCGGGGGCGAAGAACGCCGCATGCTGCTGCAAACGGCCCGCTTCGGCACAGTGATTGAAAGCGTCGAAGGCCTCGGCATCGAGCGCCATGATGGTCGCCTCCAGCGTGGGCGCGGCGGCGGCGGGCAGGGAAAAGGCGGCGCAGGCAAGCAAGGCGCTAAAGTGCGGAAAGCAGCGGCGCAAGAAACTGTTCATGGCGGAGTCCTTGTCACCGGCGCTCACGGGGCCGGCGTGCCTGCATCATAGCAGAGCCAATCAAGCCTGCGGCCACTGCGCGCGGATGGCGGCGCTCGGCTGGCAGTGCGGCCCGACCGTCACCTTGACGGGGATACCGGCCAGTGTACAGCGGCGACACAGTTCCTCCTTGATGGGCAGCAAAGACCAGCGCTGCGGCACGGGCAAGTCCAGGCCCACGGCGCGGATCAGGGGGACATCCGTCCGCGTCGTGTGCAGCAGCAGGTCGATGCGCGCCAGCGGCGGCGAACCCCGGTAGACGGAGGACGGCCCCGCGTGGCTGACCAGCTCGACCCGCTGCAGTTGCGCCAGGTCCAGCTGCACGGTCTTGTCCCAGCCCGGCAGGCGCCGCGCCTGGCGCCGCAGCAGCAGGCCCGCGTCGTTGAGTTCCATATGGAAGAGCAGATTGCGCCCTGGGAACACGACGAGGCCGACGACCCAGGCCGCCAGCGCCAGGGGCCCCAGCAGCACGGCATCGCCCGCATACGGCACGTCGCGCCAGACGGCCTGCGCCATGAAGGCGAGAATCAGGCCGCAGCCGCCCAGCAGCACGCTGCGCCACAGCACGGGGCGCGCATTGGCGGCCAGCGCCGCCCGGGCCGCCGCATCCTCGGCGGGCGCAAAGCAGATCCATTCCGCCCGCGCCCGCAGGGGCAGCGCCGGCAACCGCCTCAAGCGACGGGTGCCAGCATGCGGCGGAACCACGCCAGCTGCTCGCGCGTCAGATAGTTGGCGCCATCGCCATGCAGCAGGACGATTTCGATCTCGGCAGGAATGGAGGCCAGCAGCTGCGCCCCCGTCACGGGAATGCTGGGGAAGGCGATGCCGGCCAGGAAGGCCGGATCTTCCGCCACCGTCACGCACTGGCGCTCGGGGTTCGGCGACGGCACGAGGAACAGGTCGATCTGGTCGCTTTGCCCGCCGATGACGACGTGCAGCTGCGCGGCCAGCAGTTCGGGCAGGATCAGCTCGATATTGTTCTGCGCGCGCGATTGCTGGAAGGCGTTTTTCAGGGGCGTGAGGACGGGGATGGCGGACATGGGAAGCGTGGCGAAGTGGGGACGGCGGCAGTGTAGCAGAGGCACCGCCACGGGCGCGCTCCGCTACGCCACGCCGCCCTGCCCTGGCATCTGTCGGTGCGGCAAGACTGGCACGCGGCGCGCCTTCGCGCCCGGGCCGCCTGGCCTAGCGATTGTCGTACAGACTTTTCATCACCATGCCGCCGCGCATTTTCTTCGCACCCGGCGCCAGTCCGGCCGGGCAGGCGCCGAGGAATTCGCCCGCCAGTTCCGTGCGCTGCACCTGCGTCTTGCCGTTCAATTCCATGGTGGTATCGGCGCGCAAGGTATAGGCCTTGTCCAGGTCGCCCTTGAAGGCGCCCTCCAGCGTGGCGCCGGGGCAGCTGGACGCGAAGCGGTAGCTGTCGCCGTCGCGCTGTTGCGACGCGATCGTGCATTCCTGCTCGAAGTCCGTCCACAGGTCGTCCTCGATGAGGCGGTCGCGTTCCCGGTCCACACAGATTTCCCAGGAAAACGGCGACGTGGCGGGCGTCACCTTCCACAGCCCCGAGGCGCGCTGCAAGCGCTGCGCCGGCTCGGCGGCCGCGGCGCAGGCGGCGGACAGGGACAGGATGGCCATCAATAAAAGGGGTGCGCTGCGCTGCATGGGGCATGTCTCCGGGCTAAAAGATAAAAATATAGCAAAGAGGCACGGCCACGCGCCGCACGGTTGGGGGGCGTCAGGAGCGCATCGGCGGCGGACGACGCCACCATCCCGCACTGCCTGGACGGCCGGCGGATTAGTGTTGCGGGATTGTTCCGGGCTTGGCCGCCAGCACGAAGGGGATGGCAAACGGCCCCAGAAAGACCACCAGGATCGCCCTGAGGGCCGTCGTCCGCAACTGGCGGCGCTTGGCAATGAACAGGCAGACAAAGCACGACAGGGACCAGATCAGGGCAGGCAGGTATTCGCTCATCATGCACTCCGCAATCGCCTTCGAGGCAGGAAAGACATGCTGACACGGAAATGGGCGCATCGCAACGGCAATGTGCGCATCCGCCCCGCCAGCTGGCGCCGGGGGGACGGGTTTTCAGGCATTCTTAAGCATGCCACGCCGTTCCGCGGCCCCGGCGGGACACAGTTACCGCAGTCACACCATCAATGCTGGCCGATCTTCATGATTTTCAAGGCATTCGTGCCGCCCACCTTGCCCATCGGTTCGCCCCAGGTCAGCACGACCGTGTCGCCCTTGGCAACGACTTTATGTTCCAGCAGCAAATCTTCCGCCTGCTGCAAGACCTTGTCGCGGTCCGTGCCCGACGTCAGTTCCAGGGTGCTGACGTTGCGGTACAGGGCCAGCTTGCGGCGCGTGGCCACGCTGGGGGTCAGGGCAACGATGGGGATATCGATGTTGCAACGGCTCATCCACAGAGCCGTCGAGCCCGATTCCGTCAGGGCGGCGATGGCTTTCACGCGCAGGTGGTGGGCCGTAAACAGGGCGCCGTAGGCGATCGACTGGTCGATGCGCGAGAACGTGGCGTTGAGGAAATCGGCGTCGAGCTTGCAGGTATCCCACTTTTCCGCGTCCAGGCAGATGGCGGCCATGGCTTCCACCGTTTCGATCGGATAGCGGCCCGAAGCCGTTTCCGCCGACGTCATGACGGCGTCCGTGCCGTCCAGCACGGCATTGGCCACGTCGGACACTTCGGCGCGCGTGGGCACGGCGTTGACGATCATCGATTCCATCATCTGCGTGGCCGTGATCGCCAG
>NZ_RFSK01000033.1 GCF_009923995.1 Janthinobacterium sp.
CCCCGGGCGACAACAAGCTGCTCATCGACGCCAACCACCTGGCCGAGGAGCTGTTCGGCATGCCGCAGGCCGAACTGCTGCAGGGCGGCATGGAACCGCTGTTTCCCCGGACGCAGAACGATGGCCGCGCCTCGCCGCAGTTGCTGGAAGAAAAGATACGCGCCACCCTGCAAGGCAAGATCGTCGTCTTCCGCGCCAGCTGCTGCCACCGCGACGGCCATGCGATCGCCTGCGAAATCCGGCTGATGCGCCTGGCCGTGCCGGGCCGCCAGCTCGTGCATGCGCGCGTCATCGATTTGACGGAACGCAACCTGGCCGAAGCCATGCGCTCGGGCCAGAGCGCCCTGCTGGAAATGGTGGCCAAGGGCGCGCCCCTCGTTCCCACCCTGAACCAGCTGCTGCTGCTGATCGAAGGCCAGTCGCGCGGCGTGTACTGCTCCATCATGCTGCTCGACGATGACGGCATCCACATGCACAGCGCGGCCGGCCCCAGCCTGCCGCCCGAATACATGGCCCTGCTCGAAGGCGTGGCCATCGGCCCCGGCGTGGGGTCCTGCGGCACGGCCATGTTCCGCCGCGAACCCGTCGTGGTCAGCGACATCATGCGCGACCCGCTGTGGGCGCCCTACCGCGAGCTGGCCGCGCCGTTCGGCTTGCGCGCCTGCTGGTCGCGCCCCATCTTCGGCCAGGATGGCGCCGTGCTGGGATCGTTTGCCATGTATTACCGCGACGTGCGCAGCCCCGATGCGCACGACCTGGGCCTGATCGACACGGCCACCGACCTGGCCGGCATCGCCATCGGCCGCATGCGCCACGAACGGGAACTGCAGCGCCACCGCGCCCACCTGGAAGAATTGGTGGCCGAACGCACGGCCGCCTTGACGCAGGCCAAGGAACAGTCGGAACAGGCCAACCGCGAACTGGCCGCCGCGCTGGAAAACCTGTCCATCACGCAAGGGGAGCTGGTCCGCCGCGACAAGCTGGCCGCCCTGGGCGCCCTCGTGGCCGGCATCGCACACGAACTCAATACGCCCATCGGCAACGGCCTCGTCGTCGCCACCACCATGGCCGAGCGCACGCGCGAGATCCAGGCCAGCTTCCACGACGGCCTGCGCCGCTCCGAGCTGGAAGGCTACCTGGCGCAGGCCGGCGAGGCGGACGCCATCATGCTGCGCAACCTGCAGCGCGCGGCCGACCTGGTGTCCAGCTTCAAGCAGATCGCCGTCGACCGCGCCAGCTCGCAGCGGCGCCACTTCCTGCTGCGCCAGTTCATCGCCGAACTGATGCTGCCCCTGTCCACGCAGCTGAAGGCGGCCGGCCTGAGCCTGGCGCAGGACGTGCCGGAAGGCCTGGCCATGGACAGCTATCCCGGCCCCCTGGGCCAGGTACTGAGCAACCTGCTGGAAAACTGCCTGCGCCACGCCTTCGAGGGCCGCAGTGGCGGCAGCATCAGCATCACGGCGCGCGGCAGCGAGGATGGACAAGACGTCCTCCTCGCCATCGCCGACACGGGCGTGGGCATCCCCGCCGACGACCTCACGCACATCTACGACCCCTTCTTCACGACGAAACTCGGTTCCGGCGGCTCCGGCCTGGGCCTGCACGTGGCGCACAACATCGTCACGGGCGTGCTGGGCGGCCATATCGATGCCAGCAGCAGCCCCGCCGGCACCACCTTCACCCTGCTGCTGCCCGCCGCGGCGCCCCAGGCGGGTGCCATCTGACTGGCAGGCGCGCTACAATGCTGCCAACGTTTTCTGATGGAGCAGTGCCATGAAATACATCCTCGCCACGATCCTGCTGGCCATGTGCGCCGGCGCAATGGCCGGCCCTGCCCCCTGGTACAAATGGCGCAGCAAGGTCGACGGCACCCTGTCGTGCGCCCAGTCCACCCTGGGATTTGGCTGGGAACTTGCCTCGGGACCGTACAAAGATAGCCGTTGCGAAAAACCGGCGCTTGTTAAATAATGGGGCCATGACAACACGGGAAAACCGGCTTGAACACAAGCGATGGCAATGCGGCGTCGAAAGAGTATGGAACGATAAGAACGTATCTATTCAAACCGAGGAGACCACATGTTTACGAATCCGGAACAATTCGCATCGGCCACCAAGGCCCTGTTTGAATTCCAGCTGATGACCTTCAACACGCTCACCACCAAGGCCGTGCAGGGCGTGGAACAGGTGCTGGCACTGAACATGGCCACCGCCAAGTCCGGCATCGAGGATGGCCTTGCCGCCGGCAAGGAAATCAGCCAGGCCAAGGACCCGAAGGCCGCCATGGCCGCCGCTGCCGCCCAGCTGCAACCGGGCGTGGCCGGCGCCAAAGCGTATAAACAGCAGCTCGACGACATCATCAAGGAAATCCACACGGAATTCACCACGGCCGCCGAAGCCCACGTGGCCGAAGCGAAAAGCAATCTGAGCGCCCTGATCTACGACGTCACGAAAAACGTGCCGCCCGGCTCGGAAAACGCCGTGGCCATCGTCAAGGCCGCCATCGACAACGCCTTTCTTGGCTACGAGCAAGTCACCAAGGCCACGAAACAGGCCGTGAAAACCGTGGAAGAGCAGATCGCCAAGGCCAGCGCGCAAGTGGCGCAGGCCACGGAAAAGGCGACGAACGGCGCCAGTGCCGCGGCTGACAAGGCGGCGCCCGCCGCCAAGCCCAAGGCGGCTAAAAAGTAACACGCCCCAAGAGCAAGTGCCGGGGTCGTGCCCTCATGGTGCGACCCCGGCCTTTATTTGGGGTCAACACGTTTGGCCCTCACCCCACCGGCACGATCCGGTACACGCAGCGCCTCCCCCCCTCCAGCAGATACTCGCTGCGCGCCACCGTGCAATCGTCGCCCAGTACCCGCTGGAAGATGGCCAGTTCCGAACGGCAGAAATTCTGGCATGCCGTGGCTGCCGCGCAGATGGGGCAATGGTTTTCCACCAGCAGCACGCTGCCATCGTCCTGCGGCTCGGCATGGGCCATGTAGCCCTCGCCATCGCGCGCGCGCGCCAGGCTGTCCACTCTTTGCGCCAGATCAAGCCGCGGATCGACCAGCTTGCCATACGCCAGCTCGCTGCTGCGCTCGCGCGCGCCGATCAGTTTGTCGAGGCCCTCATCACCGAACAGGGCTTGCACTTGCGCGATCAATTCCACGGTCAGGTCGGCATGGCGATCGGGAAAGCGCGCATGCCCTGCCGGCGTCAGCTGCCAGCGGCGCGACGGGCGCCCCACCTTGTCGGCCACGTCCTCGTGCGCCACCAGGCCCTTCTCCTGCGCCGCTTCCAGCTGGCGCCGCGCGCCCATGGAGGTGATGTCGAGCAAGGCGGCCAGCTGCTGCGCCGTCTGCGGCCCCCGCATCTTCAGCAGGAACAGGGTGTGTTCGGACGTGCCCGCGCTCATGCCACCGCCTCGGCGTCGACGGCACCGCCCAGCTGGCGGCGCCAGGCCGCCATGCGCCACGCGGCCCAGGCGGCGCTGCCCGCGCCGGCGACGAGGATCAGCCGCGTGTCGATCAGGGTCAGCACGGAGCCGCTCAAGGCGACGACGATGTTGGCGATGCAAAAGGTGGTGGCCAGCAAGCCCATCACGGCGCCCTGCCCGTGCGCGCTGAAGCGCTCCGCGCACCAGCCCTGGATCACCGTGTTGTACAGGGCGTTCGGAATGCCGAACAGCACGATGGCGGCGATGCCCACCCAGATATTGCCCAGCGCCAGGATGCCCACGGCCAGCGCCACGCCGCAGGCATACCAGCTGGCCCGCAGCAAGGGCGCGTGACGGCTGGGGCCGCCCGCCAGCAGGGACGTGATCGTCATCGTGCCGCACAGGCCCACATTCACCCAGGCAATTTCCTGCGCATGGTAACTGGCCGTTTCGACCAGCCACAGCGGATAGAACTCGTAGAAGCTGGCCACGCCGCAGGTGAGCGCCAGTTGCACGATGAACAGGGTGCGCAGCTCCGCGTGGCGCAGCAGATTGAGCGAATGGCGGTCGCGCGCCACCTGCCACCACGACGTCGTCAGCAGGGATGGCGTTTCGCGCGGCAAGCCCACGGCCACCAGCACGGCGACGAGCATGAGGGCAGCGGCGGCGATCCAGAACGGCACCGTCACGCCCCAGTGCAAGGTGGCGCCCGCCAGGATGGGCCCCACCAGCCAGCCCAGGTAAAACGCGCCGTTCAGCCAGGACATGGCGCGCAGGCGCAGTGGTCCCTGCAATTGGTCGGCCAGCATGGCGCGCGCCACGGCGCCGTTGCCCTCCAGCAAACCCGTGATGAAGCGGGCGACGATGAACAGGGGATAGGACTGGATCACCAGCGCCCAGGCCGTGATGGCATGGCCGATGGCGGCGCCCACGGCCGTGCGCATCAGCAAGGGGCGGCGGCCATAGCGGTCCGACAAGGGACCCAGCACGGCCGAGCCGATCAGCAAGCCCAGCGGATTGATGGTCAGCGCCAGGCCGAACAGCAATTTCGACGGCAAGCCGAGGAAATTGTTGAAGGCATTCGGCGCCTCGGCCGCGAACAGCGGGGGCAGGATCGGATACGGCAGGGAGGCGCCGATGGTCGACAGCAGCGCCAGCAGGCAGGCGGCGGAAATCAGGAGAATATTTTTCATGCAGCCTCGGCGTAGGTAATCCGGCAAGAATACGTGGCCACGCCAAATAAGTAAACGAATATGTTTATTAATTATCCCCTCCTTGCCGCCGTGCGCGCCCCCGCCTCGGCTATCATGGCGCCATGATTCACGTTTCCAGGGCAAACATGACACTGTCAGAGATCGAACAGCGGCACGGCTACACCTTCCCTTCCCTGTATCGCCAGCTGGACCGCGACGGCATGCTCGCGGTCGGGGAATACGGCCCCGACTGGTACGAGCGCGTGTATCCCGCCTTGAAGGACACTCCCACCCTGCTGCTGCACGCCGACGATTTTGAGTTGCTGAGCGTCAAGGCCGTTGCGGCAGCCACGGAAGAACTGGCCGATCCCGACGACTACCGGCACATCGATCCCGCCTTCCGCTTCATCCCGTTCGCGCAGACGGGCGCGGGCGACCACTACTGCTTTTTCGCCTCAGGCGGGCAGGATGGCGAGATGCCCGTCGTGCTGCTGTGGCACGACCAGAATGCCGCCCAGTACCTGGCGAAGAACCTGCAGGATTTCCTGTTCCACATGCTGTTGAGCAGCATGGCGGACCAGGATACGTACAATGCCGTCGGCGACGACGCCTTCAAGGAACAGCTGGCCAGCATGCTGGGCACCCACGCGCGCTACCTGACGGCGCGGCAAGCCGAGGTGCTGCAAGCCTTGCTGGCCAGGGACATCATCGATTACGAGGTGGTGTTGCCGAAAGGACGCAAGCAAGCCCATCGCGGCCTGCTGACGGATCTCGAAGTGGCCAGCCTGCGCGAGGAACACATTCCCTACGAAAAGTTCGACAGCGATTTTGCCTACGGCGCGGCTGGCTGAACATGAAATCGCTGGGCAAGCGGCGGCTGAAGGTTTAAACTGTATATAAACACAGTAAAACCCGTCACCTTGCCACTTGCCCTATTGCCATCCCCATGCTGAAAGTCCTGGAAAATCCCCTGTACTATCTGGACAATTTCCAGGACGTGCTGAACTGGATCAGTGGGCGTTACGCCGACCTGCTGAGTCTTGAGGAAACGCGCTTCATCGCCGACTTCGGCGCCCTGCCGCAGCCGTCGCGCGCCCTGTTCGTGCGCCTCGTCATGCGCAAGGGCTGCCTGTTCCGCGCCAGCAAGCTCAACTACCCGGAAATCGGCGACACGCGCGCGGCCGCCCTGCCCCTGCTGGCGACGGGCTGGGTGGAGGCCGATCCCGCCATCTCGCTGGCCGAACTGTTCGAGCTGCTGCTGAAAGCGGAAATCGCCCAGGCATTCGGCCTCGCCGCACCCCTGAAGGCGGCGCGCAAGGCGGAGCAGCTGGACGCCTTGCGCGAGCAGCATGGGGATGAGAAAACCTTTTCCGCCTGGCATCCGGCATCCAACGACGTGCTGTACCGCATCGGCCTGCAACCGCTGTGCGACCGATTGCGCCTGATTTACTTTGGCAACTATCACCAGGACTGGTCGGAATTCGTGCTGTCCGACCTGGGCGTGTACCAGTATGAAAAAGTGGAATTCTCGCCCGCTTCACGGGGTTTCCGCACGCGCCAGGATATCGAGCACTATGAAGTGCTGCACCAGTGCCGCGAACGCTACAACGACAGCGCGCCCGCGGACGACGTGCTGCAGGAACTGGCGGCGCTGCCCTTGTCCCAGGACAATACCTGGCTGCTCAGCCGGCGCGACAAGCTGCGCTTCCAGATCGGCCAGCACCTGGAAAAATGCCAGGACTGGCCCGCCGCCTACCGCGCCTATGCGGATTGCCGCTATCCGGGCGCGCGCGGGCGCGCCATCCGCGTGCTGGAAAAAGACGAGCAGCCGCAGGCGGCCTACGAGCGCCTGGAGATCGCCCTGGCCGCGCCGGAAAGCGAGGCGGAACAGCAATTGCTGCTGCGCATGGCGCCCCGATTGCGGCGCAAGCTGGGGTACGCCAAGCAGGCGGCCAGCGCGGCCGCGGCCGTGGAGCGCATCGACCTGCTGCTGCCCCATCCGGGCGCCGCGTGCTACGTGGAAGGCGTGGTGCAGCAGCACCTGATGCAGGACGACGCGCCCGTGTACTACGTGGAAAACACCCTGATCAACTCGCTGTTCGGCCTGCTGTGCTGGCCCGCCATCTTCAAGGCCATGCCGGGCGCCTTCTTCCACCCCTTCCACCGCGGTCCGGCCGACTTGCACAGCGCCGATTTCTACCTGCGCCGCAGCGCCGACTTCGCCGCCTGCCTGGCCCGGCTGGACGACGGCTCGTATCAGGCGACGATCCGCGCCACCCTGGCCGCCAAGCACGGCATCGTCTCGCCCTTCGTCAGCTGGGAGGCGCTCGATGGCGGCTTGCTGGACCTGGCGCTGGCCTGCATGCCGGCCTTTCATCTGAAGAAGGCCTTCGAGCGCATCTTGCTCGACATCAAAAGCAACCGCAGCGGCTTGCCTGATTTAATCCAGTTCTGGCCGGCGGAACGGCGCTACCGCATGATCGAAGTCAAGGGCCCCGGCGACCGATTGCAGGACAACCAGCTGCGCTGGATCGCCTATTGCGCCGAGCACGCCATGCCCGTCAGCGTGTGCTACCTGCAATGGCAGGAGGCCGCATGAGCGGCCATACCTACACCATCGCCGTGCGCGCCCTGTGCGAGTTCACGGCCAAGGTGGGCGACCTGGACCTGCGCTTCACGCCCTCGCCCACGGCGCAGGAAGGCATGGCGGGCCACGCCACCGTCACGGGCCGGCGCGACGACGATTACCAGCGCGAAATCAGCCTGTGCGGCGACTTCGGGCCGTTGCACGTGCGGGGCCGCGCCGATGGCTACGACCCGGCGCGCCGGCAGCTGGAAGAAATCAAGACCTACCGGGGCGAGCTGGACGCCATGCCCGCCAACCACCGCCAGTTGCACTGGGCGCAGGCGCGCATCTACGGCCATTTGCTGTGCCAGCAGCTGAACTTGCCCATGTTGCGCGTGGCGCTCGTGTATTTCGACATCGCGAGCCAGAAGGAAACGGTCATGCACGAGGAATGCACGGCCGAGGCGCTGCGCCTGTTCTTCGAGCAGCATTGCGCGCTGTTCCTCGACTGGGCCGAGCAGGAGCTGGCGCACCGCGCCAGCCGCGACGCGCAGCTCACGTCCATGGCCTTTCCCCACGCGGACTTCCGCCCGGGACAGCGCCAGCTGGCCGAAGCCATGTACAAGGCCAGCAGCCGCGGCTGCGGTTTGCTGGCGCAGGCGCCCACGGGCATCGGCAAGACGGTGGGCAGCCTGTTTCCCATGCTCAAGGCGACGGCCGCGCATGGCCTCGATAAGCTGTTTTTCCTCGCCGCCAAGGTGCCGGGTCGGCAGATGGCGCTCGACGCCTGCGCCATCCTGAAGGACAGCGCCCCGCTGCTGCCCCTGCGCGTGCTGGAACTGAGCGCGAAAAACAGCGCCTGCGAGCATCCCGACAAAGCCTGTCACGGCGCATCGTGCCCGCTGGCCCAGGGCTTTTACGACCGCTTGCCGCTGGCGCGCGAGGTGGCGCTGGCCAGCGGCTTGATCCTCGACAAGGAAGCCGTGCGCGCCGTCGCCTTGCAGCAGGGTATTTGCCCCTACTACCTGGGCATGGAACTGGCGCGCTGGAGCGACGTCGTGATCGGCGACTACAATTATTATTTCGACCTCAGCGCCATGCTGTACGGCATGACCCTGGCCCACGACTGGAAGGTCAACGTGCTGGTCGACGAGGCGCACAATATGGTGTCGCGCGCGCGCAGCATGTACACGGCCGAACTGGCGCAGACCGACCTGAAGCTGCTGCGCAAGTTCGCGCCCGACACCCTGAAAAAGCCGCTGGACCGCCTGGCGCGCCAGTGGACGGCGCTATTGAAAGAACAGGACGGCGACTACCACGTGCATGCGGCCCTGCCCGACAAATTCTTTGGCGCCCTGCAAGGCGTGGCGACGGCCATCGGCGACTACATGGCCGAGCACGCCGCCGCGCTGGACGAGGACTTGCAGCGCTTTTATTTCGACGTGCTGCTGATCAACCGCCTGGCGGAAAGCTTCGGCACGCATTCGCTGTTCGACGTCAGCAGAACGAATACGGGAACCCATGCCGGTTCCACCGTCTGCATCCGCAACATCGTCCCGGCGCCGTTTCTCAAGGAACGCTTCGCGGCCAGCCACAGCACGGCCCTGTTTTCCGCCACCTTGAGTCCGTGGAATTACTACAGCGACACCCTGGGCATGCCGGACGACACGGCCTGGGTGGACGTGGAGTCGCCCTTCCAGGCGCAGCAACTGTCCGTGCGCGTGGCCGACAGCATTTCCACGCGCTACCAGCACCGGGCCGCCTCGCTGCTGCCCATCGCCCAGCTGATGGCGAAGCAATACGCGGAAACACCGGGCAACTACCTGGCCTTCTTCAGCAGCTTCGATTACCTGGAAAAGACGGCCACCCTGTTCGCCCAACATTACCCGGACGTGCCCATCTGGCAGCAGCCGCGCCGCATGGACGATGCGGCCCGGGCACAGTTCCTGGGCCGCTTCGGCCTGGAGACGCGCGGCATCGGCTTTGCCGTGCTCGGCGGCGCCTTCGGCGAAGGCATCGACTTGCCGGGCGCGCGCCTGATCGGCGCCTTCATCGCCACCCTGGGTTTGCCGCAGATCAATCCCGTCAACGAGCAGATCCGCCAGCGCATGGGCGACATCTTCGGCGCCGGCTACGATTACACCTATCTGTATCCGGGCATGCAGAAGGTGGTGCAGGCGGCCGGCAGGGTCATCCGCACGCAGTCGGACAAGGGCGTCGTCTACCTGATCGACGACCGTTTTTCCCGCCCGGAAATCCGCCAGCTGCTGCCCACCTGGTGGGATGTGCAGCTGGCCAGCTAGCCAACCATCAGCTTCAGTTTCTGGTAGCCGGCCTTGCTCACGGGAATGCGCGTATCGTCGCGCAGGATGGCCACGTGGCTGTCTTTCGTCGCCGCCTCGATGCGGCGGATGCCGTCGATATTGAGCAGGTAGGAACGGTGCACGCGCAGGAACTTGGCGGGGTCCAGCTGCGCTTCCAGTTCGCTCAGGCGCTGGCTTTTCAGGTAGGACTTGCCTTCGGAGCGGATGCTGATGTAGTCGTCCTGCGCCTCGATGTAATCGATGCGCGCGCTGGCGATGACGTGGACTTTGGCGCCGTCGCGTATCAGCACGCGGTCCAGGGGCGCGGCGCGCGTGGCGGCTTCGCGCGCCACCACCTGCACGGCAGCCGAAGCGTCCGGCGTGCTGCGCTGGGCGCGCGCATGGGCCAGCGCCTGCTCGAAGCGCTGTTCGCTGAATGGCTTCAGGAGGTAGTCGAGCGCATGGCATTCAAAGGCTTTCAAGGCATACTGGTCGTAGGCCGTGACAAAGATCAGCCGCGTCTTCGCGCCGATCAGCTCGGCCACTTCAAAACCGTCCAGGCGCGGCATCTGGATGTCGAGGAACACCAGTTCCGGTTCCAGTTCCGCGATGGCCTTGACGGCTTCGAAGCCGTTGGCGCACTCGGCCACGATGTCGATATCGTCATGGCGCGCCAGGTATTCGCGCAGCACGCCGCGCGCCAGCAGTTCATCGTCGACGATGGCTACCCGCATTCTTTCCTGCATCATGCTTCCTCCGTGTCGCCGGTCTGCGCCGGCATCGATAAGGTCACTTCAAACGTCCCGCCCCGCCGCGCCCAGTGCACGCTGGCCTCGTGGCCATAGGCGCTGGCCAGGCGCTGGCGCACATTGTCCAGTCCTACGCCATTGCCGCGCGATGGCCCTTGATCCGCATCAACCGGGTTGCGCACGGCGATCTGCAGCAGGCTGCCCGCGCGCCGCGCCTCGATGTCGAGCACGCCGCCATCCGTCAAGCCGCAGATGCCATGCTTGACGGCATTTTCCACCAGCGGCTGTATCAGCATGGGCGGCAGCAGGCAGGCCAGCGCTGCATCGTCGATGGCCACGGCGACCTGCAGCCGCTCGCCGAAACGCACCTGTTCGATGGCGAGGAAATGGCGGATCAGCACCAGTTCCTCGTGCAGGGTGATGTGCTTGTGCGCTTCCATGCTGAGGCTCTGGCGAAAGAAACTGGCCAGCTGCACCGTCATCTGGCGCGCCCCGGCCGCATTGATGGAAGTCAAGGCGCTGATGGAATTGAGACTGTTGAACAGGAAGTGCGGATCGATCTGCGTGCGCAGCATGCGCAGCTGCGCTTCCTGTGCCATCAGCTGCGCTTCCAGGCCCCGCTGTTCCGCCGTCTTGGCGCGCACGAATTCCAGCAGCAGGTAGTGCACGGCGGCGGCCAGGCAGTACAGCAGCGCGCCCAGGCCGAAGAACAGGGCCAGCAGCGGCTGCGTCAGCGGTACGCCCAGCCAGTGCACGTCCAGCAGCAGGCTGACGCTGTTGGAAAATTGCAGCAGCGTAGCCCACAGCAAGCCCGCGAACAGGGCCGCCACGCCCATCACACCCGCGATGGCGGCCGGATGGCGGGCGTTCAGCGGGTAGGCGCGGCACAGGTAAAAAGCGGAAAACCCCGTGCCGATGGCATACACGAGCGTGGCGGGCACCACCAGCAAGGCCGCGTTGAGCCAAGGCGCGCCGGCCACCCTGGCCAGTACGAACGCCAGGGCCAGCCCCAGCGCCAGGCAGACCAGCAGCGCCACCACGGCGCCGCGCCGCTTCGACAAGGGCCCGGACATGCGCGCCTAGTTGCGGATTTCCAGGCCGCCCATGATGGCGTAGCCCGTCACGTACAGGCGCTTGTCCTGGTTCGCCGGCACGATGGTCTTTTCCTCGAAGCCGCCGAGGATGGGCGTGCCCTGCAGCACCACGCTCCAGTCGGGCGGAATCTTGATGGTGATGCCGCCGCACAGGGCAAACACGTTGAGCACGGCTTCGCCTTCGATGGATGCCTGGCGCAGGTCGATTTCGCAGCCGGCCATGATGACATTGATGTCGCCGCCCTTGAAGCGCTGCGAGGACACGCGCCGCACGTAGCCACCCAGGATGGCCGTCACTTCGATGATGCTGTCGTCGTCCGCCGCCCCGCCCGTGCCGGACGCTGCCGTGGCCGCTGGCTTGTCGAGCGACACGGCGCCATTCCTGGCCTGGCCGAAGGAATCCGTCTGCGCGCCGCCCTCCTGCCGCGCGGCAAAGCGCCGGCGGCGCTGGCGCTGCTGCGCGCCAGGCAGGGACTTCGAGACGACGGCCACGCCCAGGCCGATGATCAGCAGGGGCCACAGCATGTCCCAGTTCATGTAGAAAATGCCCATGTGCTTGAGGGTCCAGACCAGGCCCAGCAAGACCAGCATGCCGCCCAGCAAGTAACCGTTGGCGCTGCGGCTTTGCGACAGTTTCAGCAAGCCAAACACGATCAAGAGCGTGGGCCAGAAACGGAAGGTATAGCGCACGCTGATGAAGCCCAGGTTATCGAGCAGGAACAGCAGCCCCAGGCCGATGACGATGACACCCAGCACGATCTGCGATGGCGAGTGCAGCGGCGGTTTATTTTTCATGCTCGGACTCCCGGTAGGCAATAAAATGTTTGTTCAACAGCGGTTCGATCACGAGGCCCACGCCCCAGGCGATCAGCAGGGCCGGCCAGCTATTGTAAAAACTCAGGTTCCACAGTTCTTCATAGGAAACATACCACCATGCGGCGAAAAAGATCAGCCACAGGCCGCTGAGCACCTGCTTGGCGGAGACGGGCGCGAGCAGCTTGTTCAGGCCGAAGAGCGCCATGATCACCGGCCAATAATGCCATAGCGCATAGTAATCGTGGAGGATGATCACATCGAGCCGGTCCAGCAGGATGATGGCGCCGATGACAATGAGCAGCACGCCCCATAGCAGCTGGGTACGCCGGCAATATGCTTGTTCAGGTTTCACGGGACCCCCTTGTTGTTGGTTGATCGTAAAGATACGCGCGATGGGCGCGTAGCGACAGCCTTCTTCGGCGAATGGCGGATACGCCACGGTGGATGGCGAGGCGGGACCAACGGGCGAAAAAAAAGACCGGCTGACGCCGGTCTTGAAGGGGTTGATGCAGTACACGACTTGCGGATCCCATGCGCAACATCGGGATGCGCATGCAGAGGAAATATGGTGCCGATCCTTGAGGCGACCGGCTGACCTGCTGGAAGATCGAACATGCCGCCCACTTCACGGCAGTGCGTCTCAACCAAGCAAAGTCATCATACTCCCGATTGGGAAAACATACCGTTCGCTAGCGCACACAGAACAGGCGTTGCTGAGCTGTATCAAACCCGCAAGCCTTTCAATGGGGCGGATGCAGCATGTCCTTGCCGATCCACGCCAGCACGGACGGCCCCTGCGGCTGCCAGCCCAGCAGCTTGCGCGCCCGTTCGCCCCGCACGCGGCTGTTCGAACCGAGGCCATACGAAGCCATTTCATAGCCCCATTCGGCGATGGCTTCCTGCAAGGGCCAGTCTTGCGCGGGGCCCAGGTCCAGTGCCTGGGCGATGGCGGCCGTCATGTCGCGGAAGGCCGCTTCGCCCGACTCGACGAAGTAGAAGGTGCCGGCGGGCGACTTTTCCAGCGCCAGCAGATACAGGCTGACGACATCGTCGATATGCACGTTGGACCAGATATTGCGGCCCGGCCCCACGTGGCGCACGATGCCGCTCTTGCGCGCCTGCTTGAGCAGGCGCGGCAGCTGCACGCTGTCGCGCGGCAAGGCACCGTGGCCGTAGATCAGGGTGTTGCACAGCACGGTGGCGCGCACGCCCTTGCCTGCGCTGGCCAGCACGAGGTCGTCGATGGCGACCCGGGCCGCCTTGTCGGCCGTCGGGGCCGGCAGCTTGTCTTCGTAATAGATCTGCTGCGTGCCCTCGCCGCCCGAGGCGTCGCCCACGATGGACGAGCCGCTCGTGTGCAGGAACGGCTTGTTCGTTCCCGCCAGCGCCTCGATGATGGCTTCCACGGCGCCCCGGTGGTCGCTGCTGGCCGCGTTGATGACGGCATCGGCCGCCTTCGCCTGCTCGATGAGCAATGCGCGGTCATTCAGCTCGCCCTGCACGCCCTGCACACCGATCTTGGCCAGTTCCGCCACCTGCTCCGGCTTGCGCACGAGGCCCGTCACCTGGTGGCCGGCGCGCACGAGGCCCGCCGCGATGGAACTGCCGATGAAACCTGCCGCACCCGTCAAAAACACGTTCATATCTTGCTCCCTGTCTGGTTAGATTGCTGTCAATCACACCAATCCAGTATGCCCGCTTTCGTCTTTCGCAAAAAGCAGTGGCACGACAAATGATCTATGACTTGGGCGCAACAATCTTCTGTTTGAGCTGGAGGGCGGCGATGTAGCGGCTCCGGTAGGCGGGGTCTTCCGGCGTCAGCAAGGTCAGCCGGTCGCGCGCCCGCGTGGCGGCCACGTAGAAGCGGTTTTCCTCTTCCAGCGGGTCGGTCTTGCTGCGCGGGAATTCGTCGACGGCCAGGTAGGGCAAAATCACGTGGTTGTA
Source organism: Janthinobacterium sp. (assembly GCF_009923995.1). GTDB lineage: Bacteria > Pseudomonadota > Gammaproteobacteria > Burkholderiales > Burkholderiaceae_D > Janthinobacterium. The sequence goes on from NZ_RFSK01000033.1 coordinate 14,084, forward strand.
CTCCAGGCCCTTGATCTGGTCGATGCAGGCGATCACCAGTCTGGCCTTGCCGGTCGAGACCGTTACGGCCTCTTCCATCTCGCCCAGCCAGCCGGCAAAGCCGTCCAGCGCCACGCCCGCTTCGCTGCACACGCCGATGAAGCCGTGCAGGGAGCGGGCCACGACGCGCGCCTGTGCCGGGTCGACGTAGATGCGGCGCGCCGTCTGTTCCAGCTGCATCAGGCCAAAGATGTGCTCCAGGGCGGCGCCCGCCGGCGCATCGGCCGGCAAGGCGCGCAGGTAGTCGACGGCCGCCAGGGTCAGGGCCGCCTTGGCCTGGTTGTGCGACTTGGCCAGCTGGTTGCTCAGGAAACCTTCCAGCAAGTCAGGGTAATTGGCCACGTCGGCCTTGGCTTGCTGCAATTCCGTGCGCGTAAACGGGATTTCCGCGAAGGCCACCAGGGCTTCGAGGATCTCGCCCCGGCGGGGACCGCTCTTGATCGCGTGCAAATCCTTGCGGGCGATGGCGACCATGCCGCGCAGCATCAGCACTTCCTGGCTCAGCAGATAGCTGTTCATGTCCACCAGGCCATACGCGATGCCGCTCTGGAATAGCGCCGTTTCCACGCGGATGGCCTGGTCGCGGTCGCGCAGCAAGATGGCCGTCGTGCCCGCATGCGCGTGTTCCAGCGCCGCGATCAGTTGCGCGCTGCACGCTTGCGGCTGCGCATGGTCGTACTGCAGCAGCTCGATGTGCGTGGCGCGCGCCAGGGCCGACACGCTGGCCTTGTTTTTCAGCACGCCGACGGCCTGCGCCAGCTGCGGGCCGTAACGGTAGGAGGCCGTCAGCGGCAAACGCTGCAAGGCGGGGAATTCCTGCTCGAAGCGCTGGCGCAGGAAGCGGTGGTCGGCGCCCGACCACGTGTAGATAACCTGATCCTTGTCGCCGGCGCCGCAGAAAAAGGCGTTGCCGCGGCGGATCAGCATGGTCAGCAGGCGGAACGACGCTTCGTTCAAGTCGTGCAATTCATCGGCCACGATGATCTGGAAGGCAGGCAGCTGCTGGCGCAGCGGTTCGTCGCCGTCGAGCATGCGCACGAGGTCGTAGGTGGCGTCGAACGGGGCGCGGAACTGGATGTCGCCCGTATCGGCGCCGCGCAAGCCTTCGTATTCGCGCAGCCACAGGTAATTCGTGCGCGACATGCCCAGCAGCTCCAGATTGTCTTCCAGGGAATTGCTCTCGAAGTCGGGATGCTGGAAGTCCATGCGCGCCTTGGTGCGCAGCTGCAGCTTCAGGAATTCGGCGATGGCGCCGTTCGTCGTATTGATTTCCAGAGGGTAACGGTCGGCGTATTTCTCGGCGACGACTTCCAGCGCTTCCCACGCCACGGGGCGCAGCTCTTCGTCGCTGCGCATGGCCGCCACCTGCGCCCGCTCCATCTGTTGCAAGACCTTGGCGGCAAAGGCGTCGAAGGTGTCGATGGTCAGGCGCTTGACGACGCCCAGCGGCACGCCCACTTCCAGCAGGCGCTGGCGCAGGGCCACGCGGGCCGCTTCCGTGAACACGAGGGCCAGCATGCGTTCGGGCGCGCGGCCCCGGTGCAGGGCTTCGGCCAGGCGCAGGGCCAGGGTCGTCGTCTTGGCGGCGCCCGCATTGGCGTCGATGAGGACAACTTTCTTTTGCGCCGTCTGGATGGCGACCTGCTCCGGCGTGGGCGTGATGCGTTTGGGAAGGAATTGCGGGGCGTTATCTATGCTCAAAAGGAATCCTGAAATTATGACTGACTTGACAGCCTCACCAGGCGCAGGTGCGCAAGCCGGCAAAGATGTCGTTGCGCTCGGGCGCGTGGAAGGCGCGCAGGCGGGGCGAGCGCAGGCGCGGCGGCGTGGCGAACGCGGCGCCGCGCAGGGCCTGGTGCCGCATGAAATAGGGCGCCGAATATTCGCGCCAGGCGTCCACGGCAAAGCCCGGATACGGCTCGAACGGCGTCGCCGTCCACTCCCACACCTGGCCCCACTGGAAGCGCGGATGGCCGGACAGCGCAGCATACTCCCATTCCGCCTCCGTCGCCAGGCGGCGCCCGGCCCAGGCGCAATAGGCTTGCGCTTCATACAGGTTGATGTGGCGCACGGCTTCGTTCGGCGGCAAGGTGGTGCGCTGGCCGAAGCGCATGGTGCGCCATTGCGTAGCCTCGCGCAGCCAGTACAGGGGCGACGAGCGCTCCTGCTGCATCAGCCAGGCGCTGCCGGCAGCGCTCCAGAACTGGCGGTTCTGGTAGCCGCCGTCGGCGACAAAGTCGGCAAACTGGGCGTTCGATACGGCGCAGGCATCGATGGCAAAGGGCGCCACGTAGCAGGCGTACGGCGGACATTCATTGTCGAAGGCAAAACCGGCGGCGCGGCGCGAACCCAGTTCGATGGTGCCACCCGGAAAGGCAATGTCGCCCGCCCCTGCCGGCAAGGCGGGGCTGGCCGCCAGGGTTTCCGGCGCTTCCAGTCCCAGCCATTGCAAGCCGGCCAGCATTTCTTCGCCGCACAAGTCTTCATGGGCCAGCGCCAGCCGGTAGGGATACAGGGCGCTGTCGACACTGGCTTCGCGCGACAGCTTGTCCAGTACCCGGTCCAATACTTCATGGCAATACGTCTTCACGGCGCCGGGACTGGGCAAGTCCAGCGTCCAGCGCGCGCGCTGTTCCACCATGTTGGCGTCGAACAGGTCGTCGCCGCGCGTCAGCAGGGAGTTATACACGGCGTCGGCCGGGTGGCTCGACGGGGCTTCGCGCAGGATGTACCACTCGGCAAACCAGGCGATGTGCGCCAGCTGCCACAGGGGCGGATTGAGCTGCGCGTGGCGGGGCATGCGCTCCACCACGTCCAGCCCGGCGGACACATAACAATCGAACAGGGACAGGGTGGCCTGGCGCGCGGCCACCAGCGACTGCGCCAGTTGCTGCGCGCCGGCGTGGCGAAAAGAAGCGTTGATTAAAGTCATGGCCTGATTGTAACGACTTTTGCCAACATTGCACCAGTCGCCGGGGAAACAGGGGACTGCGCCCCCGTTCCGCCTACTTGACCAGCAAGTCGCCCTGCAGCGGCGTGACGACGGACTTGGGCATGCTGACGATGAAGCTGCTGCCCTTGTCGGCGACGGACTGGATGGCCAACGTCCCGCCATGGCGCAGCAGCACGTGCTTGACGATGGCCAGGCCCAGGCCCGTGCCCTGGGTTTCGCGCGACCGGCTCTTGTCGACGCGGTAGAAACGTTCCGTCAGACGGGAGATATGTTCCTGGCTGATGCCGATGCCCGTGTCCTGCGCGATGAATTGCGGTCCGGCCGGGCCATCCTGCCAGCGCAGGGTGATGGTGCCGCCGGCCGGCGTATAGCGCACGGCGTTCGAGGCCAGGTTGCCGAAGGCGCTGTAGAGCTCGTCGTAACTGCCCAGCACGTCGGGACCGTTGCACTCCATCTTGATCTCGTGCTTGCCTGCCGACAAAGCCTTGGCGTCGCGCAAGACCTGCTGCATCAGCTTTTTGATGTCCACCGGTTCGGGGCGCAGGGGGTAGTCGACCGATTCCAGGCGCGACAGGGTCAGCATGTCCTCGATCAGGTGCTGCATGCGGTGGCCCTGCTCCGTCATCAGCTTGAGGTGCGCGGCGCGCGTGGCGGCGTCCAGGTCCAGCTCGGCGGAAGCGATTTCCAGGAAGCCCACGATGACGGTGAGCGGCGTGCGCAGTTCGTGCGAGGCGTTGGCGATGAAGTCGCGGCGCATCATCTCGATGCGTTCCGTCTCCGTCACGTCGTGGGTGACGAGGATCTGGCGGCGGTTCTCGAAGGGGATGATCTGCACGATCAGCTTGCGGTTGCGGAAGGTGATCGTCAGCGGCTGGTCGTAGCGGCCCAGGATGATGTAATCCATGAACTCGGGGCTGCGGATCAGGTTGGTGACGCGCATGCCCTTGTCGCGCTCGTGCGTGAGGCCCAGGTGCTTCTCGGCGGCGGGATTGCACCATTCGAGGAACAGCACGTCGTCCATGATGACGACGCCGTCGGGCAGCAGGTGCATGGCCTGGCGGAAACGCGCCAGCCATTCCGTCAGCTCGGCCTGGTTTTTCTCGTCGTCGCGGCGCATGCGGTACAGGCGCGCGAAGATGCTGGTCCAGGCGCCCCAGCCGTCGGGCAGCTTGGCGCTTTGCGGATTGTCCAGCCAGTTGCTCAGCTGGAACAGGTAGGACAGCTGCACGAACACCATCATGGCCATCAGCACGAAGGCGATGCCCAGCGCATACGTGGCGCCAAACAGGTACCACACGATGGCCACGCCCAGCAGCGCCAGCACCATGCGCAAGGCGGCCGGTACCCAGAACAGCAATTTCGGATTCATAGAGTGAGGCTTTACTTTTCAGACAACATGTAGCCGACGCTGCGCACGGTCTTGATCAGGCTTTCCGCCTCTTTCAAGGCTTTGCGCAAGCGCAATACGTGGACGTCGACCGTGCGTTCCTCGATCACCACATGGTCGCCCCACACCTTGTCGAGCAGCTGGCTGCGCGAAAACACGCGCTCCGGGTGGGCCAGCAGGAATTTCAGCAGCTTGTATTCGGCATGGCCGATATCGATCTTCTGTTCATCCATCATCACGGTGCAGCTGACGGGATCCAGGGCCACGTTGCCGGCGCGCATGGGCGCCTGCGCGTGTTCCGGGCTCTTGCGTCGCAGCAAGGCCTTGGCGCGGGCCAGCAGCTCGCGCGGCGAGAACGGCTTGGTGACGTAGTCGTCGGCGCCGCTGTTCAGGCCGGCCAGCTTGTCTTCTTCCATGCTCTTGGCGGTGAGCATGATGACGGGGATGGCGGCGAAATTGCGGTCGGCGCGGATGCGCGACAGCAGGCGCAGGCCCGTCTGGTCCGGCAGCATCCAGTCCAGCAGGATCAGATGCGGCGTGCGGTGCTGGATGAAGTCCCACGCATCGGCGACGTTTTGTACAGAACAGCAATTCCAGCCGGATTCGCGCAGCGAATAGGTCACCAGTTCAACGATGGCCGGCTCATCTTCAACAATCAATACCGTGGTTTTATCAGATGCCATAAAGCTTACTCAGGGAGCTCCTCGGAAATGGCGGGAGCAGCCACCTTGGTGTGGCGGATGTCCTTGCCTTCAACCACGTAAATCACGTATTCGGCGATGTTTTTCGCATGGTCGCCGATCCGTTCGATGGCCTTGGCCACCCACAGGGTATCGAGCGCCGCCGAAATCGTGCGCGGGTCTTCCATCATAAAGGTAATCAGGTTGCGCATGATAGACCGAAACTCATGGTCGATGATGGCATCTTGTGCAATTAATTGTAATGCCTGCTTGCCATCGTTGCGCGCGAACGCGTCCAGCGCGTCATGCAGCATGTCGGTGGCCGTGTTGGCGATGCCGCGCACCATTTCATAATGGTTGACGACGCCGTTGCCCCGCTTGTGCAGATTCTTCGCCACGCGGGCGATCTTCGTCGCCTCGTCGCCTACGCGCTCGAGGTCGGTAATCACCTTGATGGTGGCCATGATGGTGCGCAGATCGTTGGCGGCCGGCTGGCGGCGCACGATCAGGTGGCTGCAGGCGTCGTCCAGCGACACTTCCAGCTGGTTGACGACGTCGTCTTCGCGCATCACGCGGTCGGCGCGTTCCGGGTTGCCGATGCGAAAGCACGTCATCGCGTCGAGGAACTGGGTTTCAACGATGCCGCCCATCAGGAGCACTTTCGAGCGGATCGCTTCGAGTTCGTTGTCGTATTGCTTGGATGAATGTTCGCCTATCATGCTGTCTCTCCGTATTCAGTTGTCTTGTGTATGCGCGGGGCGGATCAGCCGAAGCGGCCCGTGATGTAATCCTGGGTTTCCTTGCGGGCAGGATTCATGAAGATCTGGTCCGTTTCGCCGAATTCCACCAGCTCGCCCAGGTACATATAGGCCGTGTAATCGGAGCAGCGTGCCGCCTGCTGCATATTGTGCGTGACGATGGCGATCGTGTAATCCTGTTTCAGTTCGCTGATCAGCTCTTCCACCTTCGACGTGGAGATGGGGTCCAGCGCCGAGGTCGGCTCGTCCAGCAGCAGGACGTCCGGCTTCACGGCCACGCCGCGCGCGATGCACAGGCGCTGCTGCTGGCCGCCCGACAGCGACAGGCCGCTCTTCGTCAGCTTGTCCTTGACTTCGCCCCACAGCGCGGCCTTTTTCAGGGCCCATTCGACGCGCTCGTCCATCTCGCCCTTCGACAGGTCTTCATACAGGCGCACGCCGAAGGCGATATTGTCGTAGACGGACATGGGGAACGGCGTCGGCTTCTGGAACACCATGCCGACCTTGGCGCGCAGCATGTTGACGTCCTGGTCGGCGTCGAGCACGTTGCGGCCGCGGTACAGGATGGAGCCTTCCGCGCGCTGGCCCGGGTACAGGTCGTACATGCGGTTCAGGGTGCGCAGCAGGGTTGATTTACCGCAACCGGACGGGCCGATGAAGGCCGTGACCTTCTTCTCGTGGATGTCCAGGTTGACGTTATGCAAGCTTTGCGTTTTGCCGTAAAAAAAGTTCAGGCCCGAAATCTCGATGGTTTTTTTCTTTGGTGCCAGGTCTTGGGCTGGATTCATTTGCGTATTCATATGGGTTCGCTTCGCTCGGTATCTGTTTTAATGAGGGACTTTTTGGCTGAACACGGTGCGCGACAGGATATTCAAGGCCAGCACGCTGAAGGTGATCAGCAGTGCACCGCCCCAGGCCAGCGAGCGCCAGTTGTCGTACGGGCTCATCGCGAAGGAGGCGATGACGGACGGCAAGTTGGCCATCGGCGCATTCATGTTGAAGCTTTGGAACTGGTTATTCAGGGCCGTGAACAGCAGCGGAGCCGTTTCGCCGGCGATGCGGGCCAATGCCAGCAGTACGCCGGTGATGACGCCAGCCTTGACGGCGCGCAAGCGCACCAGGGTGGCCACCTTCCAGCGCGGCGCGCCCAGGGCAAACGCGGCTTCCAGCAGGCTGTTCGGCACCAGGCGCAGCATGTTGTCCGTCGTGCGCACCACCACGGGCACGGCGATCAGCGACAGGGCGATGGCGCCCGCATAGCCGGAAAAGTGCTTCACATGCGCCACGTACAGCGCGTACACGAACAGGCCGATGACGATCGACGGGGCCGACAGCATGATGTCGGTGACGAAGCGCGTCACTTGCGCCAGCTTGTTTTCTTCGCCGTATTCGGCCAGGTAGATGCCGGCGAGGATGCCGATCGGGGTGCTCACCAGCGTGGCCAGGCCCACCATCAGGGCGCTGCCGACGATGGCATTGATCAGGCCGCCGCCTTCGCTGCCGGGGGCCGGCGTCGTTTGCGTGAACAGGTCGATCGACAGCGCGCCAAAGCCCTTGATCACGAGGGTGAACAGGATCCACACGAGCACGGCCAGGCCCAGGGCCATGGCGGCCACCGACAGGGCGATGCCGACGCGGTGCATCAGCAGGCGCTTGCGGTAGACCGGGTTCATGGCCGGCTTGGCCGGAACGTCGAGAGTGCTTACTTGGCTCATTTCGTGCCTTCCTTGCGGGACATGCCAGCCAGCATCAGCTTGGCGGCGGATAAGACGATAAAGGTGATGACAAACAGGATCAGTGCCAGCGAGAACAGCGAGGACACGTGCAGCGCCGATTGCGCTTCGCCGAATTCATTCGCCAGCAGGGAGGTGATGCTGTTGCCGGCGGCGAACAGCGACCACGACAGCTTGTTCGCGTTGCCGATGACGAAGGTCACGGCCATGGTCTCGCCCAGCGCGCGGCCCAGGCCCAGCATGACGCCGCCGACGACGCCGGTCTTGGTGTATGGCAAGACGATCTTGCGCACCACTTCCCAGCGCGTGCAGCCCAGGCCGTATGCGGATTCCTTCAGCACGGCAGGCACGATTTCGAACACGTCGCGCATCACGGAAGCGATGAAGGGGATGATCATGATGGCCAGCACCAGGCCGGCCGTCAGCAGGCCGATGCCCATCATGGGGCCGCTGAACAGCTGGCCGATGAGGGGCAGGTTGCCCAGGGTGGCTTTCAGCAGGGGCTGGACGTGGTCGGCAAACAGGGGCGCGAAGACGAACAGGCCCCAGATGCCGTAGATGATCGATGGCACGCCGGCCAGCAGCTCGACGGCCGTGCCCAGCGGGCGACGCAGCCAGGCCGGGCAGATTTCCGTGAGGAACAGGGCGATGCCGAAGCTGACGGGAAAGGCGATCAGCAGGGCGATCACCGACGTCACCAGGGTGCCGATGATGGGGATCAGGGCGCCGTACTGGTCATTGACGGGGTCCCATTCGGCCGACACGATGAAATGCAGGCCGAAGTTGCGGAAGGCCGGTATCGATTCCATGATCAGCGAAATGATGATGCCGACCAGCACGACCAGCACCGACATGGCGAACAGCATCGTCACCTTGTGGAACAGGAAGTCCTGGATGCGCTGCTTGCGCATGGTGGAAAGCATCTGTGCGTGACTGATGGAATCGGTCATGTTGCCGCCTGGCATGGGGATCGTGGAAGAGGTAGATTGTGCGCTCATAGTGTGCCAGATGTGGGTGGTACTGCCGGTATTACTGCTTGCAGGTACTGCTGTTGTGAACTCTTGTTTTATTATTACTTCTTTAGCCAGGACCGTCTGCAAGGGCTTGCGGGCGGTCCTGGCTAACTCCCTGCCCCGCCGTGCTGCTGGCGGGGACAAGGATCAGTACTTATCTGGTCAAGCTATCGAATTAGTAGATGGCTTTGCCCGATGCGTCTTTCAGGTTGGCTTTCCACGATTCCTGCACCAGTTTCACGACCGATGCCGGCATTGGCACGTAGTCCAGTTCAGCAGCGGCGGCGCCACCGTTCTTGTAGGCCCAGTCGAAGAATTTCAGGACTTCCTTGGCCTTGCCTGCGTCAGCCTGCACTTTGTGCATCAGGATGAACGACACGCCCGTGATCGGCCAGCTGTTTTTGCCAGCCTGGTCGGTCAGAACCACGCCGAAGCCTGGGGTTTGCGTCCATGGTGCCGAAGCGGCAGCGGCTTTGAAGTTCTCGTCGTCCGGTTGCAGGAAGTTGCCGTCCTTGTTTTGCAGCTGGGTGTGCGACATCTTGTTTTTCTTGGCGTACGCCCACTCGACGTAGCCGATCGAACCCTTGATGCGCTGTACGTTGGCAGCAACGCCTTCGTTACCCTTGCCGCCCACGCCCACTGCCCATTTCACAGCCGAGCCAGCGCCGATCTTCGATTTGAATTCCGGGTTGGTTTTCGACAGGAAGTCGGTGAACAGGAAGGACGTGCCCGAACCGTCGGCGCGGTGCACCACGGTGATTTCCGTGTCCGGCAGCTTGACGCCCGTGTTCAGCGAGGCGATTTCAGGCGCGCTCCACTTGGTGATCTTGCCCAGGTAGATGTCGGCAACGACTTTACCCGTCATTTTCAGCTGGCCTGGCGCCACGCCGTCGAGGTTGACGATGGTAACCACGCCGCCCATGATGGCCGGGAACTGCATCAGGCCGGACTCTTCCAGCTCTTCCGCCTTCAGCGGCATGTCGGACGCGCCGAATTCAACAGTCTTGGCCTTGATTTGCTTGATGCCGGCGCCGGAACCGACGGACTGGTAGTTCAGGCCGTTGCCGGTGTTGGCTTTGTAGGTTTCAGCCCATTTGGCGTAGATCGGGTACGGGAAGGTTGCACCAGCACCTGTCATATCTGCCGCCATGACGGAAGCGGAAGAAAATGCCATCGCTGCCGAAGCACCCACGACGATAAATTTGAACATTTGCTTCATTTGCATATCAAGTCCTCAGGGTTGTTAGGGCACAAAGTCCCGGTTGAATGCTGCGCAGTCTAGCAAGCGAATATGACAGCTTTATGACATGCGCCAAATTTCATGAAATATTTGCCTACGCCCGGGAAATGGCCATTTTCGGCGCCGCAAATGACATCCGCGCCGGCGCTTTATGACAGAATATGTCACGGCCATGTCATATTTCATGATTACACTCATTGCGCGTCATACAAGTAAAAATACCGCTAGAATTAATCATCTGCAAAGACAAAAGAATATGAAACCTGAACTGCACACGGAAGTGACCAAATCGGGCATCCTGCTTGACCGCGAGCTGTCGCAACTGACTTTCAACCGGCGCGTGATGGCCCAGGCGGAAGACCCGAACATTCCGCTGCTCGAGCGCCTGCGCTACCTGTGCATCGTCAGCAGTAACATGGATGAGTTCTTCGAGGTGCGCGTGGCCAGCCTGCTGGCGGCCGGCAGCATCGGCGGCTCGCTGGCGGGCCACCCTGCCCTGGCCGCCAACCTGGAACGCATCGGCAAGGAATGCCATGCGCTGGTGGAACGCCAGTACGAGATATTAAATAACGAAGTCTTGCCGGCCCTGCGCGAAGCGGGCGTGCATTTGCTGCGCGACAGCGACCGCAACGAGGCGCAGCGCGCGTGGGTGAAGGAATACTTCGACCGTGAAGTGCGTCCCCTGCTGACACCGATCGGCCTGGACCCGGCCCACCCCTTCCCGCAAGTAGTCAACAAGAGTCTCAATTTCATCGTCTCGCTGAGCGGCAAGGATGCGTTCGGCCGCGGCACGGCGATCGCCATCGTCAAGGCGCCCCGCGTCCTGCCCCGCGTGATCAAGCTGCCGGACGAGATCTCCGGCGACGGCGTGTCCTTCTGTTTATTGTCATCCGTCATCCATGCGCACATCTCGGACCTGTTCGCCGGGCGCGAGGTGATCGCCTACTCGCAGTTCCGCGTCACGCGCGACAGCGACCTGTGGGTGGACGAGGATGAAGTCAAGAACCTGCGCCAAGCCCTGAAGGGCGAACTGGTGGGGCGCCAGTTCGGCACCTCCGTGCGCCTGGAAGTGGCGCGCAATTGCCCGCCGGAACTGTCGCAATTCCTGCTCGACCAGTTCAGCCTCGACCAAAGCCGGCTGTACCGCGTCAACGGCCCCGTCAACCTCGTGCGCCTGTCGGAAATGATCGATCACGTCAAGCAGCCCGAACTGCGCTTCCCGCCCTTCTTCCCCGGCCTGGCGCACAAGGCCATCGGCAATGACATCTTTGCCGCGCTGAACAAGCACGACATCCTGCTGCACCACCCCTACCAGTCGTTCCAGACGGTAATCGACTTCGTGCGCAGCGCCGCCTACGACCCGTCCGTCGTCGCCATCAAGCAGACCATCTACCGCACGGGCATGAACTCGGACCTGATGGAGTCGCTGATCACGGCGGCGAAGATGGGCAAGGAAGTGACCGTCATCGTGGAACTGATGGCGCGCTTCGACGAGGAAGCCAATATCAACTGGGCCGACAAGCTGGAGCAGGCAGGCGCACAGGTCGTCTACGGCGTGGTGGGCTTGAAGACGCACGCCAAGGTGGCGCTCGTCATCCGCCGCGAGGAAGGCGCGCTGCGCTTCTACGCCCACTTGGGTACCGGCAACTATCACCCCACGACGACCAAGCTGTACACGGACTTCGGCTTGCTGACGGCCAACCAGGACCTGGCCGTGGAAGTGAACGAAGTGTTCATCCACCTGACCAGCCTGACCAAGCCGCACAACCTGAACCACCTGTGGCTGGCGCCGTTCGGCCTGCAAAGCGAGATCATCAAGGCCATCCGCAACGAGGCGAAGATCGCCCGCGCGGGCCGGCGCGGGCGCATCATCGTCAAGATCAATGCGCTCGTGGATGAATCCGTGATCCGCGCCCTGTATGCGGCCTCGACCGATGGCGTGAAGATCGACCTGATCGTGCGCGGCGCCTGCACCCTGAAGCCGGGCGTGCCGGGGCTGTCGGAAAACATCAAGGTGCGTTCCGTGATCGGGCGTTTCCTTGAGCATAGCCGCATCTACTACTTCCGTAATGATCTGGCGCACGATGTCTACCTGGCCAGCGCCGACTGGATGAGCCGCAACCTGTTCCGCCGCGTGGAAGTGGCCTTCCCCGTGCTGGACCGGGCGCTGAAGCGGCGCGTGATCGCCGAGGGCCTGAATCCGTATTTGAAGGATAATACGAATGCATGGGAACTGGAGCCGACGGGCCATTACGCGCGCCGCAAGCCGCGCGGCAAGCAAAGCCCGTTCAGCGCCCAGCAATACCTGATGCACACGCTGGGCACGCCGGGCGCGGAGGTCGGCGAATAAGCGTATTTCGACTCTCAACACTGAGGAGCACAACATGGATCTCATCTTGTGGCGACACGCGGAAGCCGAGCCAGGCGTACCCGACCTGGAACGCGCCCTGACCGTGAAGGGACAGAAACAGGCGCGCCGCATGGGCGAGTGGCTCGCTTCGCAGCTCTCCGAGAACTGCCGCATCCTCGTCAGCCCTGCCCTGCGCACCCTGCAGACGGCCGAGGCGCTGGGACGCAAGTTCAAGCTCATGCCGGAACTGGCGCCCGGCGCCGAAGCGGAAGACATCCTCAAGGCGGCCAACTGGCCCAGCGGCAAGGAAACCGTGCTCATCGTCGGCCACCAGCCCACCCTGGGCCAGGCGGCGGCCCTGCTGCTGACGGGCGAAGAGCAGGAATGGGAAATGCGCAAGGCCAGCGCGTGGTGGTTCTCGCAACGCGAGCCAGGCGATCCCATCAGCGTTTACCTGAAAGCCGTGATGGCGCATGACCTGGTGGTGAAGTAGGGAAACGTGTACGGCCGGCGCCGGCATGGGCAGGCGCCCCCGTCAGCGCTCACGTGTAAGCCGTGCTGGCGCATGGCCTGGCGCTGCCATCAGCGTGATGGGCCTGCAAGATGCGCAAAAAATGCGCTGGAACAAATTCTGGTGAAATTCACAACTCGGCAGCCTTGTAAAGCGCTGCCGATCTGCTAGAGTTTAATTGCATCAACTACGTGTTGGAGCGCTGCTCCGGCACATTGAGCAACCCAGCGGACAGCCGTCCAACGGCGGCTGAAAGACCATGTTAACCTTCCTCGTTTTTCTCTTCATCGCCATCTTCGCCGCCATCATCGGCTTTGTCGCCTTTGAATTGATCGAAGAAATGCGCGGCAGTCACCACAAGCTGATGGACCGCTACCACGAGTAGTGTTACCTCGGCACTATCGCATGGCGCCAGCGACGGCCTACCAGTCCGTCTCTCGCGCCATCCTTGTATCTCCCCTTGTATCTCCTCTTGTATCTCCTGACAAACCTGCTGCGCGTCGCGATTGGCAATCGGCGATGCCCACTGCCTGGTCGGGCCCGTGCAGAGCACAGTTCCGCTTCTCGATCACAACGCCCTTCGGCTCGCTACAGTGTTGCAGGGAGCCAGTACCTCACAGTCCCGTCTTGAACTTCGTATAGATGCGCGTCATCAATCGGCGGATATCGGCCGTCGTCGCTTCCGGCGCGGCCATGCGCTGCTTGTCGGCGTCCGGCAGGAAGATGGCCTTGTTCTCGCCGATATCCTTGCGCACATACTTGATGCTGGCCGGATTCGGGTTCGCATAGAACACTTTGTTGCTCAGGCTGGCATGCACTTGCGGGCGCAAAATGTAGTTGATGAACAGGTGCGCATTGTTCGGATGGGGCGCGTCGGCCGGAATGGCCATGGTGTCGAACATCAGGGCGGCCGTCTTCGGCACCAGCACCTGGATCACATTGCCGTTCTTCGCATCGATGGCGCGCTGGCGCGCGATATTGATGTCGCCCGACCAGCCCAGCGCCACGCAGACGGAGCCGTTGGCCATGTCATTGATGTAGCCGGACGAGCTGAACAGGGTCACGTAGGGACGGATGGCTTGCAGCACCTTGCCCGCTTCCTGGTAGTCGGCGGCCGCTTTCGAGTACGCGGGCTTGCCCAGGTATTGCAGGGCGGCCGGCAGCACTTCCGACGGCGAGTCGAGGAAGGACACGCCGCACGACTTCAGCTTGGCAGCGTATTTCGGGTCGAACACCAGGTCCCAGGCGTTCTCTGGCAGGGGCATCGCGCCCAGCGCCGCCTTGACCTTGTTGACGTTGATGCCCACCGTCGTGTAACCCCACAGCCAGTCGACCAGGTAATCGTTGTTCGGATCGATCTTCGACAGCTTGGCCTGCAGGTTCGGGTCTAGGTTGCCCAGGTTCGTCAGCTTGCTCTTGTCGAGCTTGCGCAACAGGCCCGCATCGATCTGCAGGCGCGCCCACTGGGCCGTCGGCACGACGATGTCATAGCCGGACTTGCCCGCCACCAGTTTTGCATTGAGGATTTCGTTGTTATCAAAAACGTCATAACGGACCTTGATGCCCGTTTCCTTCTCGAAATTCTTGATCGTGTCGTCGCCGATATAATCGGACCAGTTGTAGATGTTCAGGACCTTCTCTTCCTGGGCATGGGCAGGCAATGCCAGCACGGCCGCCGCCAAGGTCAATCCCAGTCCAATGCGCCGCCCTGCTTGCCATGTGTGTGCCATCGTGCCGCCTCCGGAATTAGTCAGAAAATAGTGACGATGATAGCAAGAAGGGCGGCATCAGGTCTAGCCCGATACCGCCCTGCTTTAGATTATGCCGATGTTAACCTGCGCCAACACCCCACAGCGTAGAACTGGGGTCAGACCCGGCGGGTCTGACCCCGGCTTTTGTTCGCCTTTGGGGTAAATTACACCTTGTCCAGCCCCACCTGCGCACCCGTAAACACGAGGTTGCCGTTCTGGGCGTCGATGCGGATCTCGTCTTTCGGGCCAAAGCGGCCTTCCAGGATCAGCTTCGACAGCGGATTTTCGATCTGCTGCTGGATCGCCCGTTTCAGCGGACGGGCACCATACACCGGGTCGTAGCCCGCTTCCGCGATTTGCTGCAAGGCCGCGTCGGTCAGGCTCAGCGCCATGTCCATGCTCGCCAGGCGTTCTTCGAGGATCTTCAGCTGGATCTTCGCGATCGCGCCGATGTTCTTCTCGTCGAGGCCGTGGAACACGACGATTTCGTCGATGCGGTTGACGAACTCGGGACGGAAGTGCGAGCGTACCTCGGCCATCACGGCCAGCTTCACGACACCGGGATCATCGCTCTCCATCGCCTGGATCTTGTGCGAACCCAGGTTCGACGTCATGATGATGACGGTATTCTTGAAGTCCACGGTACGGCCCTGGCCGTCCGTCATGCGTCCATCGTCGAGCACCTGCAGCAGCACGTTGAAGACGTCCGGGTGGGCCTTCTCGACTTCGTCGAGCAGGATCACGCTGTACGGCTTGCGGCGCACGGCTTCCGTCAGGTAGCCGCCCTCGTCGTAGCCCACATAGCCGGGCGGCGCGCCGATCAGGCGGGCCACGGAATGCTTCTCCATGAACTCGCTCATGTCGATGCGGATCATCGATTCTTCCGTATCGAACAGGAAGGTCGCCAGCGCCTTGCTCAGCTCGGTCTTGCCCACGCCCGTCGGTCCCAGGAACATGAAGGAACCATACGGCCGGTTCGGGTCGGAGAGGCCGGCGCGCGAGCGGCGGATGGCATCGGCCACGGCCGTGATCGCCTCATCCTGGCCGACGACGCGCTCATGCAGCTTCTCTTCGATGTGCAGCAGCTTGTCGCGTTCGCCCTGCATCATGCGCGACACGGGAATGCCCGTCGCGCGCGACACCACTTCCGCGATTTCCTCGGCGCCCACTTCCGTGCGCAGCAGCTTCGGATGGTCGGGATCGACCTTCGGCATGCCGCTGTCGGCCTGCTTGAGCTGGGCTTCCAGCTGCGGCAGCTTGCCATATTGCAATTCCGACACTTTTTGCCAGTTGCTCTCGCGCGTCGCCTGTTCCATCTGCAGCTTGACTTGCTCGATCTCTTCCTTAATGTGCGTGCTGCCTTGCACGACGGCTTTTTCCGCCTTCAGGATTTCCTCGAAGTCATTGTATTCGCGCTGCAGCTTGACGATTTCCTCGTCGATCAGGGCCAGGCGGCGCAAGGATGCCTCGTCCTTTTCCTTCTTGACGGCTTCCTTCTCGATCTTCAGCTGGATCAGACGGCGCTCCAGCTTGTCCATCACTTCCGGCTTCGAGTCGATCTCGATCTTGATCTTCGCCGCCGCTTCATCGATCAGGTCGATCGCCTTGTCGGGCAGGAAACGGTCCGTGATGTAGCGGTGCGACAGCTCGGCCGCCGCAATGATGGCCGCGTCCGTGATTTCCACCTTGTGGTGCAGCGCGTATTTATCCTGCAAGCCGCGCAGGATGCCGATCGTCGCCTCCACGGTCGGCTCGTCGACGAGCACCTTCTGGAAGCGCCGCTCCAGCGCCGCATCCTTCTCGATGTACTTGCGGTACTCGTCCAGGGTGGTGGCGCCCACGCAGTGCAGTTCGCCGCGCGCCAGCGCCGGTTTGAGCATATTGCCCGCGTCCATCGCGCCTTCGGCCTTGCCCGCGCCCACCATGGTGTGCATCTCGTCGATGAAGACGATGGTCTGCCCTTCATCCATGGCCAGTTCCTTCAGCACGGATTTCAGGCGCTCCTCGAACTCGCCGCGGAATTTCGCGCCCGCCAGCAAGGCGGCCATGTCCAGCGACAGGACGCGCTTGCCCTTCAGGGATTCGGGCACTTCGCCGTTGACGATGCGCTGCGCCAGGCCTTCGACGATGGCCGTCTTGCCCACGCCCGGTTCGCCGATCAGCACGGGGTTGTTCTTGCTGCGGCGCTGCAGGATCTGGATGGTGCGGCGGATTTCATCGTCGCGCCCGATCACAGGGTCGAGCTTGCCCTTGCGCGCCCGTTCCGTCAGGTCCAGCGTATATTTTTTCAGCGCTTCGCGCTGGCCTTCGGCCTCCTGCGAATCGACCTTGTTACCGCCGCGTACGGCCTCGATGGCCGCTTCCAGGGCCTTGCGGGTCAGACCGTTTTCGCGCGCCAGCTTGCCGCAGTCGGACTTGTCTTCCGTCATGGCCAGCAAGACCATTTCGCTGGACACGAACTGATCGCCCGCCTTTTGCGATTCCTTGTCCGCCAGGTTCAGCAGGGCCACGAATTCGCGGCTGACCTGCACGTCGCCGCCCGTGCCGGACACTTTCGGCAGGCGTTCGATCGAGGCGCCCAGGGCCTTGGACAGGCCGTTCACGTTGACGCCGGCCCGCTGCAGCAGCGAGCGGGCACCGCCGTCGTCCTGGTTCAACAGGGCCGTCAGCAGGTGGACTGGTTCGATATAGGGATTGTCGTTGCCCACGGCCAGGCTTTGCGCGTCGGCCAGGGCTTCTTGTAACTTGGTAGTGAGTTTATCTTGTCGCATGAAAAGCGCTCCCGGTTAATTAGTTGTTAACCAAATTGGGGTGAGGCAGTACTTTTCAAGCATACACAAAGCAGAAAACCGATGCACTTGGGCAAATGCTACCGTGCGCGGCGCGTACGATTCAAATGGGGCTTGCTTTTGCCGTCCATTTGTCCAGGGCCGCCCCGTCGCTGTCGCGCGCATCGAGCCAGCGCGCCCCGTCCGGCGTGTCTTCCTTCTTCCAGAACGGCGCTTCCGTCTTCAGGTAGTCGATGATGAACTCGCACGCGGCGAAGGCCTCGCCCCGGTGCGCGGACGACACGGCCACCAGCACGATCTGCTCCTGCGGCAGCAGAGGGCCGATGCGGTGGATCACCAGCGCGCCGGCCAGGGGCCAGCGCTCCCGGGCCTGCTCGACGATGGCGACGATGGATTTCTCCGTCATGCCCGGATAATGCTCAAGCTCCATGGCCGCCACGTCCAGCCCCTCGTTCATGTCGCGCACCGTACCGACGAAGCCGACGACGGCACCTACCTTGGGGTTGCCTGCACGCAATTGTGCGATTTCTTGACTGAGGTCAAAATCGGCTTGCTGGACGCGGACGGAAATACTCATTTGGCATGGCCTCCGATGCGGCGCAGCAAGGTTTCGATGCGGCTGGCCGTGCGCGCGTCCGTGACGGCGGGAATCGCGCACAGCTGCATCAGCTGCGACACTTGCGTGAGCGGCTTCTGGCCCGACTTGAGCGACGATTGCAGCACTTCCACCTGCATCTTCAGGCGGTCGCGGGCAAATTCCGCGCCGCTGTCGACGCCGGCGACGATTTCCAGGCGCAGCACTTCGTCGAGCAAGCGGGCCTCGTTGGCCTGCAGCTGCTCCACATAGGCGGCGGCGCCCTCGCCCAGCGCGGTCTGGGCGGCGGCAAAGCGCTGCTGCAGGCTGCGTTCGTATTGCGCGTCGAGCGCCGGCAAGGCGCTCCAGCGCCCGCCCCACGCCTGCGCGTCGGCACCGGCATCGCCATCGGCCAGGGCCGCTTCCAGCGCCTGCACCAGGCGCAGCTTGTCGCGCAGGGCATTCGCCTGCGCCGCGCCGGCGCGCTCGGCGATGGCGTCGGCCTGCGCCTGCACGCCGGCCACGGCTGCCTGGTAGCGCTGTTCGATCTTCGCTTCGCTGGCGCGCGGCACGGGACCCGTGGCATTCCACGCGCTGCGCGTGTCGCGCAGCAATTGATTGATGGCGGACGTGCGGGCCTTGTCGTCGCCGTCGGAGATGACGGCCGTTTCCAGGCTGGCGCACAGCGCCTCGCGCGCATGCAGGTGTTCGCGGCGCTCATGGTCGGCCGCATGGGCCGTTTCCTTGCGCTTGGCAAAGATGTCGTCGCAGGCGGCGCGGAAGCGCTGCCACAGCGCCTGTTCGGCGCGGCGTTCCAGCGGCAGGGCCTTGGCCAGCTCCTGCCATTTTTCCTGCAAGGCCTTCAGCATGTCGACCGTGTTGCGCTCGGATGGTTTCAGCAGGCCCACTTCGACGATCAGCTGCTCGCGGCGCGCCGTCTCGATCTGGCGCTGGGTTTCCAGCGGCTTCGACAGGGCGTCCAGCGCAGCGCCAAATTCCCCATCCAGGCGTTTCTTTTCCTTGCGGTCGATGGTGCCCAGGCGCGTCCACGCCTGGCGCAAACGCTGCGAGGCGGAGGCGACCTGTTTCCAGTCCGTGCTTTCCTGGGCCGCCAGGGCCGCCGTTTCCGCGATCAGTTCCTGGGCCTTGGCCGCATTGCCATGGCGCTCTTCGGCCAGCTGCTTGAAATGCTGGGCCGCCGGCGCGTAAGCCAGGCTGCAGGCGGCGTCGAAACGTTCCCACAGGGACTTGGGGGCGGGACCGGACAGGGTGTCGAGCGACTTCCAGCGCTCGCGCAGGCTGCCCACCTTCTTGGCCAGCTCGGCCATCGGCAACTCCTGCGCCGGCAATTCCTCGCCCGCCTTGACCAGTTCCTCGCGCGAGACATTGCCGCCCCAGCGCGCCCAGTCGGCCAGGCGCTTGAATTCGGCCCGCACGTGCGCCAGGCGGTCGGCCTGCGCCGGCGTCAGGCGGCCGTGCTTGGTATCGCGCAAGGTCTTGTCATGCTCGGAAGCCACGTGCAGCAAGCCATCCTGCAGGGCCGCTTCCATGGCGTCCAGCGTCTTGAAGAACTGCTCCGTCGCTTCCTTCGACACGGGCGCGTGTTCCTGGCGCGGCTTGCGCGGCGCGGCGTCCCCTTCGCCAGGCGCGGCAGCGGCTGGCGCTGCCGCCTGCACGGGCGCCGGCGCGCTGGCCAGCAGGGCCGCGAATTGCTGCTGCAGGCTGTCGGACAGGGGCGACTCGGGCAGGCGCGGCAAGGCTTGCCAGGCGCGTTTCAGGGCGGCGGCGTCCAGCGTGGCGGCATCCTGCGCCTGCCATTCGGCCAGGGCAAGCTGGCGCGCGTCGAACACGGCCTGGTGCTGCTGCAGCGCCTGCAAGGCGGACTGCGCCTGCTCGCGCGCTTGCGTAAAGTCAAGGTCCAGGTGTTTCGGCAGCGAGGCGCGCTCGGGCGACTGTGCATGCAGGGCGTGCTCGGCGTCGAGGTCCGCCAGCGCCTGCGCCAGCTCGCCGGCGCCCTGGCCATTGCTCGCCAGCGCGCGCGCGGCGGCGACGGCGTCGATGACGGCGCGCTGCAGCAGCACCTGCGCTTCCAGGCGGGCCGCCAGCGCGGCGCGCGCGGCGGCAAAGTCCGTGGCCAGCTCGGGCGTGGCCTTGATGACCTGCCATTGACGGTCCAGCTCAGCCACCTGGTTGGGGCTCAGCTTCTCGTCGCTCAACAGGCGCTGGGCGGCGGCGATGCTGGCCTGGGCGCGCTGCGTTTCGGCCGCCTGGTGGCGGATCAGGTCGATACGGCCCTGCATCAGCTTGGCGACGCGGCGGTCCGTGTTGCGCATGGCCTGGTGGGCTTTTTCCAGCAGGGGCAGCGAGTGGACATGCTCGGCCGCGATCAGGCGGGCATCGGCAAATTCGCTGGACACGATGAATTCAAGGGCGGCGGCTTCGTCGCCCGCCACGGCATGGGCACGCGCCACCTGTTCGGCGCGGCGCGATGCGCTCTGCGCCGAGGCGGCGGCCTGTTCTGCCACGACAGGATCGGGTGCGGCAGTCTTGCTGGCAGAACGTTTGAAAAGAAATTCGAACATGACGGGTTTCGCGTGGATCAAAACCACCATCATAACAAAGCCCGGGGTATTGCATCGGACAGGACTGAACAAGTTATCAAATGAGTAAATCGAACATTTTCCCCATGACGGCGGGCCGCCGCGCCGCCCGAAAACCAGCTCCGCCCCGGACGGCACGGCGAGGTGGGCGCTTGCTACCCCGTCAAGCCTGCGCGCGCAGCGGCTGCGGCGCCGCCAGCCGCGCCGCAGGGGCGTCGGCGCTGGCGCCGGCAGCGGCGCCCTGCCCGCCAGCCGCCGCCGCGCCCGCCGCCGGCAGGACGAAGGGCAGCACCTGCGCCTTGTCGCGGCGCGCTTCCTGCGCGCGCGCATCGTGGGCCAGGAATTGATAGGCGATGGCAAACCATGCTTCGCCCACGATCACCTTGCGCGCCAGGGCGAACAGCTCGCGCTCGTCCCTTTCCAGGCGCGCCAGCAAGGCCGCGCAAAAGGCGTCGATGGCGGCGCACAGCTGCCCGGCCTGCAGTTCCGTACTGTCGATGGCGGCAGCGGCGCGCTGCTGCACGGCATTGATACTTTCCAGCGCCGCATGGTTCAGGCCGTTAAGCTCGTTGAGCAGGCCGTCCGCATGCGGCGCGGCCTGGCGGATGGCGGGGATCAGGTACATCTCCACCTTGCGCCAGTAGCCGCCCTGGTAGAGACGGTTCAGCCAGTCGCCCGCGTACTGCAGCTGCGCCAGGCTCAGGCAGTTCTGGTGCCGCAGCTGCACGTGCATGTATTTCTGAAAAGCCAGCAGGCTCATGCGGATGCTGGCCTGTTCCACTGACAAGGACACCAATATATATGTTGCCGTAAGCATGCACTCACTCCCAAAGCACGTCGGACGTATCATCCTGGAAGTGAAAGTGTAAAGACTGCCGACAGGGCCAGGTTTGATCCTGCACAAACCTGCAGCCTGCCACGCGCATCATTTTCAGCGCGGCGGCCGCAAGCCGATGTGCAGGTTGACGACGCCCGGCTCTTCCGACGGCGTGACCTCGCCGCCAAAGCTCTTCACCAGCCGCTGCATGCCCTTGTTGCGCGCCATGGCCTCGCCCACCAGCGCTTCCGTGCCGCGGCCGCGGAAGTAGTCGACCAGCTTCTCGAACAGGATGTGGCCCAGGCCCTTGCCCTTCAGGGCCGAGCGCACGGCGATGGCGAAATCGGCGTGGATATTGTCCGGGTCGGCCACGGCGCGCACCACGCCCAGGGTTTCCGGCTTGCCGTCCGGCCCCGTGTGCGTGGCGATGAAGGCCATGGCGCGGTCGTAATCGATCTGCGTCAGGCGCGCCAGCTGCGACACGGGCAGCTCGCGCATGGACGTGAAAAAGCGCAGGCGCACGTCGTCCGGGTCCAGGGCGTGGAACAGCTCCATGTGCTGCGGCGCGTCCTCGGGACGGATGGGGCGCAGCAAAATGGGCTGGTCCATCCACGTCACCTGCTCTTCCAGCTCCTGCGGATACGGGCGGATGGCCAGGCGGTCGCGCTTCTGGCCCGGCTGCAGGCGGATGCGCGCGTCGAGGGCGATCACGCCATCCGCGTCGGCCACCAGGGGATTGATGTCGAGTTCGGCCAGCTCGCCGATGTCGGCCACCAGTTCGGCCACCTGGATCAAGGTGTAGCAGATGGCGTCGATGTCGGCCGGCGGCTGGTTGCGGTAGCCGGCCAGCAGTTTCGACACGCGCGTGCGCGCCAGCATGTCGCGCGCCAGCACCATGTTCAGCGGCGGCAGGCCGATGGCGTGGTCGGCCGTCACCTCCACGGCGATGCCGCCCTGCCCCACCAGGATGACGGGGCCGAAGGCGGCGTCCGTCGTCACGCCGACGATCAGCTCATGCGACTGCGGCCGGCGCGCCATCTGCTGCACCGTGAAGCCGTCGATGAGCGCGTCGGGCCGCATGCGGCGCACGCGTTTCTCCATGGCGGCGGCGGCCGTGCGCAGGATGTCGGGCGTGTCCAGGTCCAGCGCCACGCCGCCCACGTCGGATTTGTGGGCGATGTCGGGCGAATGGATCTTCAGCGCCACCGGGTAGCCGATATCGGCCGCCACGGCCAGCGCCTCTTCCACGTCGGCCGCCATGCGCGTGGTGGCGACGGGAATGCCGTAGGCGGCGAGGATTTCCTTCGAGCGGCATTCGCCCAGCACCGTCTGGCCAGCCGCCAGCGCGGCGGCGACGATCTCGCGCACCCGGGCGCGGCGCGGCGTGGCCGACATGGGCAGCTGCGCCGGCACCTGCATCAGGGTTTCCTGGTTGCGCCGGTACTGCACGATCTGCATGAAGCCGTGCACGGCCTTTTCCGGCGTGTCGTAGGTGGGAATGCCGGCGCGGTTGAGCACCTGGCGCGCGGGCGCCACGGTGGTGCCGCCCAGCAGGCACGACAGCACCGTGCGCGACGTCGCCTTGATCAGCGGCGTGACGGCTTCGGCGATGTCGATCGACGAGACCATGGCCGTGGGCGCGTGCAGCAGCAGCAAGGCGTCCGCCTGCGGCTCGTCGAGCAGCGGCGCGATGGCGTCCACATAGCGCTGCACGGCCGAATCGCCGGGCAGGCCGACGGGATTGTCGTGCGACCAGCCCCGCGGCAGCGCCTTTTCCAGCGCGATGACGGTGTCGGGCGACAGCTCGGCCAGCTTGCCGCCGCTGCCCACGAGGGCGTCGGTGGCCATCACGCCCAGGCCGCCGCCGTTGCACAGGATCGCCAGGCGCTCGCCCCGCTGCGAGCGGATATGCGTGAGGGTTTCCACGGCGTCGAAGAGTTCCTCGGCCGAATACACGCGCAGCATGCCGGCGCGGCGGATGGCCGCGTCGTACACGGCGTCCGAACCGGCCAGCGCGCCCGTGTGCCAGGCCGCCATGGCCGCGCCTTCCGCCTCGCGGCCCGCCTTCAGCACGATGACGGGCTTGCTGCGCGCGGCCGCCCGCGCCGCCGACATGAATTTGCGCGCCGCATGGATGTCTTCCATGTACAGCAGGATGGCGGCCGTGTCGACGTCGCCGGCCAGGTAGTCGAGCAGGTCGCCGAAATCGATGTCATAGCTGCCGCCGAGCGAAATGAACTTGGAAAAGCCCACGCCGTGCGCATTGGCCCAGTCCAGCACGCCCGACACCAGCGCGCCCGACTGCGAGACGAAGGCGATCTTGCCGCTCGTCGCGCCCACGTGGGCGAAGCTGGCGTTCAAGCCCAGTTTCGGCACCAGCAGGCCCATGCTGTTGGGGCCGAGGATGCGCAGCAGGTGCGGCTTGGCCGCCTTCAGCATGGCCAGGCGCAGCGACTGTTCGCGCGCGGGGTCCAGGCCCGACGTCATGACGATGGCCGCGCGCGTGCCCAGCGCGCCCAGTTCGCGGATCAGCGCCGTGATGGTGGCGGGCGGCGTGCAGATGATGGCCAGGTCCGGCGCCTTGGGCAGCTGCGCCAGCTTGCGGTAGCATTTCAGGCCCATCAGCTCGTCATACTTGGGATTGACGGGCCAGATGTCTCCCTGATAGCCGCCCCCGAGCAGGTTGTACAGGGCGATGGCGCCCAGCTTGTGTTCGCGCGCCGTGGCGCCGATCAGGGCCACCGAGGCCGGCTTGAACAGCTTGTCGAGATTACGGATACTCATGTTCTGGCCTCATGGATTGCCGGAGCGGGATTGCCGGAGCGACTATGCGCCAGTGTATAGGATGCGTTGCCGAATAAATTTGACCTTGTCGTGCATTTCGCAAAAAAGCATGGCTACCAGCGCGAGCGGTGGCTTTCCGTCACGCCCGCCAGCTGCGCCACGATGCGCTTGGGCGATTCCGCGCTGGCGCGCACCCAGCCGCTGAAGGTGCCGATGGGCTGGATGTAGCGGCTGGCGGCGATCCACAGGTTCTTGTCCTCGCGCCGCGCGCCCTCGGGCTTGAAGTGCAGGTCCAGCAGATCGTCGTCCGTCCACACATGCCACGGCGCCAGCGGGTTGTCGGGATTGAAGTCGAAATGCGCGCGGCCCAGCGCATACAGCTGGCCATCGAGCCACAGCGCGTTTTCATGCGCGCCGAAATAGCCGGCCTGCAGGTTGAAGCCCAGGTCCAGGCTGTGCGCCGACGCCCAGCGCCATTCCGTCTCGCGCGCCAGCAAGCCGTTCGAGTAATCGAAGCTGGCCACGCCATCGTCCAAGCTGTAGCCCATGGCGCCGCAGCGCACGTTGCCCCACAGGGGCAGGCCGCCCGACTTTTGCGTGGCGTGCGCGCTGCCGCCCTCGCCCACGGGCCCGATGGCCAGCAGGGTGGGCGCGACGGGCGGGCCGAATTCCGCTTCGATGCCGAAATGGCCGCAATCGAGCTGCAGGCGGTAGCGGTGCTGCGCTTGCGCCTCGATGGCGATGTGCTGCGACAGGAAGCGGAAACGGCTGCCGGCAGCCGCATGCGGCGCCACGGAGGCGGAAAGGCCCGGCACGCCATCCTGGGAAAAGCTGGCCACGATCCTGCCCTTGTGGCGGTCGAAGGCATAGGCGAACGCCGTGCTGGTCCAGCCCAGCTCGACGATGGCCACGCCGCAGAACACGGCGGGCGTGGACAGGGCCACGTAATGCCAGCGCTTGTGGTGGAACAGGCGCCAGAGGGCGCCGCGCGCGTGCGGCGGCGCCAGCGCGGCCCAGTCGAAGGCGCCCAGCATGCCCGCGTAGCGGCCGAAGCGGGGCTGGCCATCCGCGTCGAGCAGATCAGGGGGAGCGGGCGGCAGCATCATGCGGCCCGCCTTGCGGCCTGGCCGCCATCCTGCAGGGCCGCGGCCAGCTGCTGGCCGAACGGCGCCGGCTGCGCCTGCGCAATATCAACCTGCGGACAGGCATGCCAGAGCGCCAGACGCCGCACGGCGCCGGCCACGTCCTGCACCAGGCGGGGACTGGGGCGCACGCCCTCTTCCAGCGCCAGCGACTTGATCTCGAAGCGCCCCTGCGCGCGGTGCGCCTTGGCGTCCAGGCGGCCCACGAGCGCGCCGCGGCGCAGGATCGGCAAGGTGAAATAGCCGTACTGGCGCTTCTCGGCCGGCGTATAGCATTCGAGCCGGTAATCAAAGCCGAACAGTTCCAGTGCCCGGCGCCGGTCCCACACGACGGGGTCGAACGGCGACAGGATCGTCGTCAGGGTGGGCGCCAGCTTGCCGGCCGCCGCCGCCCGCGCCAGGTCCGCGTGATCGGCATGCACGTACACGGCATCCATCCAGCCGTCCACCGCGTAGCGCAGCAGCGCGCCCTCGTCCACCAGCGCCTGCAGATCGCGCGCCAGGCTGGCGCGCGGCTGCTTCGTGCGGAAGTAGTCGCTGATCCAGCCGGCCCGCGCCAGGCCCAGCGCCTTCACGCTGGCCAGCAGCAGCCGGCGCCGCACCTCGTCCTCGGACGGCAGCAAGCCATCGTGCCAGCCGGGCAGCACGCGCTCGGCCAGGTCGTAATAGCGCTGGAAATTGTGGCGCCTGGCGATCATCAGCACGCCCGAGGTAAACAGCACTTCCAGCGAGCGCTTTTCCGGCTTCCAGCTCCACCAGCCGCCCGCCTGGCCATCCGTGCGCTCGAAGTCGGCGGAACGGGCGGCGCCGTTGGCGCGGATGTGGGCCAGCACCGCGGCCACGGCATCGCCCTGCTCGGCCATCCATTTGACGGAGTATTTCCAGCCCATGGCGGCCGGGTCGAGCATGCGGTGGCGGTACAGCCCGTAATCCTCGATGGGCACGAAGCTCGCTTCGTGGGCCCAGTACTCGAACAGCGCGCCCTCGGCCAGCAGCTGTTCCAGCCACGGCTGCGGATAGTCGCCCAGGCGGCTCCACAGCACCAGGTAGGGACTGCGCGCCACCACGTGGATGGTATCGATCTGCAGCACGCCCATCTGGCGGATGGCGGCCAGCACGTCGGCCTTGACGGCCTTCCTGCGGCGCGCCTGCAGCAGGCCCTGCGCGGCCAGGTGCAGCGCGCGCGCGGCGGCCAGGGACAGCGCCGGCGTGGGCGGGGATAGCGGTGCGGCGGACGGTATCGGCAAGGTGGGATCTTCCTCAGCAAAAAAGGTGGCGCGCATCATGCACGGGCATATCAGGAAGATACCGCATTCTCATCGCCGCTTCCGCATTTTTTCCTGAATTGTATTCATGCTGTCGCGCATTTTCATTCACCTTGCGCACCGCAACAGTGCAAAAAATGACCGCGACATGACCGCTTCGTGACAACTGCACGGCGGCGCTTGACACGCCCCTGGCGATTCTATAACTTAAGGAAAACATTGCCGTACGGCAATTAAATACACCTCAGCCTTGCCCGCCCTGCACGCCTTCCATCCCTGCCGCCGGCCGGCCGCAGGGCGCGGCGTGCGCGGCGCCGGTGTCCGACTTGCCGGAGGGCGGCGCGGAGCAGGCTGGCCAATCCCACTGCATCAATAAAAACCAGGAAGAGAACATGCACACATCTTTGCTTTGGCTCGGGCGGCACGGGGCCGGTCCCGGCCGTTTTTCCAGGCCCGGCCTGCCGCTGGCCCTGTCCCTGGCCCTCGCGCTGTCCGCGTGCGGCGGAGGCGGCGACCGCGCCGCCGCGCCGGCCGCGGCGCAGCGGCTGCTGGCGGAAAGCGTATCCGAGGCCGCGCTCACGCCCGTCGCCGCCACGGCCAGCTCGGCCGAACGGGGCGACCTGTCGGCCGGCGCCGCCATCGACGGCAACGACGGCACACGCTGGGGCAGCGCCTTTACGGACAACGAATACCTGACGCTCGATTTCGGCACCTCGCAAACCATCACGCGCGTGCGCATCGCCTGGGAAAACGCGCACGCCAGCGCCTACCTGCTGCAGGTGTCGGACGACAATGCGCACTGGACCACCGTCCAGCCCGTCGACGACAGCAGCGGCGGCATCGAGGACATCACGGGTTTTGCCGCGCAGGGCCGCTACCTGCGCATGCAGGGCGTGAAACGCTCGGGCCAGTACGGCTATTCCATCTTTGAAATCCAGGCTTTCTCGGGCACGCCCGCCCTGCCGCCGGTGACGCCGCCCGTCACCGAACCGCCCCCCGTCACCAGCGACCCGGCGCTGCCCGGTGCCGTCATCCGCCCCGTGAGCGCCACCTCCTCGCCCGTGGAAAACCCCGGCATGTCGGCCGCCATGGCAATCGACGGCAAGACGGGCACGCGCTGGGCCAGCAAGTTCGAGGACGGTGCCTGGATCCAGTTCGACTTCGGCGCGAAGACGCCCGTCGGCTACATGAAGCTGCTGTGGGAAAACGCCTATGGCAAGCAATACGCGCTGCAGGTGTCCGACGACGGGCAGAACTGGTCGCAGATCCGCTACGTGAGCAATGGCCACGGCGGTACCGAGGAATTCTTCAACCTGGGCGTCAATGCCCGCTACATTCGCCTGCAGGGCGTGGCGCGCGCCACGCAGTACGGCTATTCGCTGCTGGAAGTGGAATTCAAGACGCCGGGCAGCGACAACAGCCTGCCGTCCACCGCCACCTCGGCGCTGAAATTCCCCGCCGACGGCGCGGCCATGGCGCCGCTGCCGGCCGCCGCGCAGCCGCTGGAAAGCCTGCAGTTCACCCTCGCGGACGGCACCCTGGTGACGCGCTTCGGCGCGCGGGGCCTGGCGCGCCACGGCCGCGAACGGGGCGAGGAGTGGAACGAGATCGGCTACGGCCCCAACGAAACGGTCGATCCCGTCACGGGCCTGCCGCAGGACAAGGGGCCCGGCAACTACCTGACCTTCGTGCCGCAGTACTTCAAGAACCGCACCTGGGGCGTGGAAATCATCGACAACAGCAAGGTGCGCGGCGTCACCAAACCGACCCTGATCGTCAACCAGTACACCACCGTCGACTTCCTCTCCGGCGGCGTGGCCTTCTTCCGCGGCTTCGACCGCCCCGGCGTGACGGGCTACGGCTGGATGTCGCCCGGCGAACTGGTGGACCGCAACGTCCCCGTCTGCAAGCCCATGGCCTACCCCGCCAATGACAGGCTGACGAACGCCAACGGCATCAACGGCGCCTGCACCCTCCTGATCAAGGAATACCCGGGCCATGGCGGCCTCGATGCGGCCGGCATGCCGAATGGCACCGACGTCAAGGCGCGCGCGCTGACGGCGGGCGACATCATCGAAGTGTCGCCATCGATGTTTTCCACCACCGCCTCGATGGCCTCGAAAGGCGACGACGGCGGCATCCGCTACTACTCCTACGAATGGACGTATGTCGTGGGCGCCGGCCTGCGGCCATGGTACGGCGTGCAGCCGCGCCTCAATTCCGTGCCGCTGCCGGAGGAAACCCTGTCCGGCGGCCTCGGTTCCGTGTCGTACAACTACTCGGACAATGCCCTGTTCATGTTCCAGCAGCCGCACAACCATATCGGCATGCAGAACATGCAGCGCTTCGTCGAGGGGCGGCGCCTGGTGCACACGAACTTCACCACCGGCGAGCATAACGAGGGCGGCAACGACCGCTACGCGCCGGCCGTCAGGCTGCAGGGGCAGCGCTACGCCCAGTCGGCCTGTATCGCCTGCCACGTCAACAATGGCCGCAGCCCCGCGCCCGTGGCCCTGAACCAGCGCCTCGACACCATGGCCGTGCGCGTCTCCAGCATCAATGCGGCGGGCCAGCAGGTGCCGCACCCGCAGTACGGCACGGCGATCCAGATGAATGCCGTCTCGCCTTCCGGCGCGCCGCAAAACTGGGGCAACAGCGTCAGCGTGGGCGGTTTCACGGCGCGCACGGCGGCCCTGGCCGATGGCACGCAGGTCGAACTGCGCAAACCCACGCTGGCCTTCGAAGGCCCCGTGCCGGCCATCGTCTCGCTGCGCGCGGCGCCGCCGATGATCGGCACGGGCTTGCTCGAAGCAGTGCCGGAAGCGGACATCCTGGCGCGCGCCCGCAGCGCGCCGGACGCCGATGGCGTCAAGGGACAGCCCAACTACGTGTATGACCCGGAAACGGGCGCCGTGCGCCTGGGCCGCTTCGGCTGGAAGGCCTCGAAGGCCACCCTGCGCCACCAGGCGGCCGACGCCCTGCTGCTGGACATGGCCGTCACCTCGCCCGTGTACCGCAACCGCGCCTGCATGGCCGGTCCCGCGGCGTGCGCGGCGGGCGGCGCGCAGCCCGGCATCTCGGAAGCGGACCTGCAGTCGATCACGCAGTACCTGGCCCTGGTCGCCGTGCCGGCCCAGCGCAGCATCGCCAGCGGCTTCCCGCGAGGCGTGGCGCCGATCGAGGAACTCAAGGTCGATCCGCAGCAGGTTGCCGCCGGTTCGAAGCTGTTCCAGGGCATGCGCTGCGCCGCCTGCCACACGGTGGAAATGAAGACGGGCGCAGGCCACCTGTTTGCGGAATTGCGCAACCAGACCATCCGCCCCTACACCGACCTGCTGCTGCACGACATGGGTCCCGAGCTGGCCGACAAGTTCAGCGAAGGCCAGGCGCAGGGCAATATGTGGCGCACGGCGCCCCTGTGGGGCATCGGCTACACGGAAAAGGTCATGGGCAACGGCGGCAAGGCCGGCTACCTGCATGACGGCCGCGCGCGCAGCCTGACGGAAGCGATCCTGTGGCACGGCGGCGAAGGGACGAAGGCGCGCCAACGTTTCGAGAACCTGTCGAAGACGGAGCGCGAGGCGCTGCTGGCTTTCCTGAAGTCGCTGTAGGCGTTTGCCGCACCGCTGGCGGCGCCGTCATGGGAAGATGACGGTCACCGCCAGCCCCCGGCCCTGCAGGCCGGCCCCCAGCACGATCTGCGCCCCATGCCGCTCGGCGATGCGGCGCACGATGGACAGTCCCAGCCCGCTGCCGGGCAGCTGTCCGCCGCCCAGGCGCACGAAGCGTTCGAACACGCGCTCGTGCATCTCTGCGGCGATGCCCGGTCCCGTATCGGCCACGCGCAGGTAGCTGCGCCCCTGCTCCACGCCGCAGCTGACGGCGACGCAGCCGGGCGCCGGCGTGTAGCGCAGCGCATTCTCGACCAGGTTGCGCAGCAGGATCTGCAGGCTGTCCGCGTCCAGCGCGCACGGCGCCGGCGCCGCATGCACCGCCAGCGCCAGCCCGTATGGCGCGGCCAGCGCCTGCCACGCTTCTTCCTGCCGCGCCAGCAGCGGCGCCAGGTCGCCCGGCGCCAGCGCCGTCCCCGCCGGCGCCTGCGGGTCGAGCTGGGCCAGGGCCAGCAGCTGGTTGACGAGGCGCGTGGCGCGCTCCACGCTGGCACCCAGGCCGGCGATGAATTCCTCGCGTTCGTCCGCGCTGCGGGCCCGCTGCAGCACCTGCAGATTGGTCTTGATGGCGGCCAGCGGCGTGCGCAATTCGTGCGCCGCATCGGCGGTGAAGCGCTGTTCGTTGTCGCGGCTCTGCCGCACCCTGCCGAACAGGCGGTTAATTTCCAGCAGCAGCGGATGCAGTTCGCCGGGCGCGCCATGCAGGTTGACGTCGGCCAGCTCGTTCGGCGTGCGCGCCGACACTTCATCGGCCGACACCTGCAGCACGCGGAAGACGCGGTGGATGCTCCACCAGATGGCGACGGTGGCCAGCGCCACGAGCAGCAGGCCAAACAGGGCGATGCGGTAAAAGAAGCCGCGGCTGATGTCGTCGCGGTGGCTGGTCGGCTCGGCCACCAGCAGCTGCAGGCTGCGCGGCTGGTCCCACAGCGAATACAGGCGCCAGCGCTGGCCGGCGATCGTCGTCCACGACAGGCCATCGGGCGCGCTGCGCGACAGGGTGATGTCGGAGGCCGCATCGTTGCGGTACAGCACGCGCTGCTGCGCGTCGCGCACCTTGAACAGCAAATAATGGTGGGGATTCGGATGGCCGCGCAGGGGCAGGTCGATGGGGCCCGTCAAGCCATGCTCGCGCACGTCCTTTTCCACCAGCGACAGCAGCAGGTGGCCCGTCTCGATGAGCGACTGGTCGAACAGTTCCTGGCTTTCGCGCCGCGCTTCCACGTAGACGATGGCGGCGCTGCCCACCCACAGGGCCAGGGTCAGGCCCAGCAGCACGGCCAGCAGGGTGCGCCGCAGCGACCAGGTTTGCAGAACGGAGCCGCTCATGCGCCTGCCGGCGCCGGATGCAGCTGCGTTTTCGGGCCGACGGTGGCGGAGACTATGAGCATGGGGCGCGCCTGAGGAAGAGTTTGCATGATGCCGCGGGCTTGTTAAGAATCTCTTAAGAACTTCTGCGCAAGATCCGGGGCGAAATATTTTATGGGAAGCCAGGTCCGCAATTGTAAATGATTCTTATTTTGCCAATGATTCCCATTACCGCAACAGCAGCGCCAGCAGCACCAATCAACCTATAACAAGCCAGTAAGCAATCAACCACCAGGAGTTTGCATGTCCAACAGTACCCGCCGCCCGCGCCTGCCGCGTCCCACCACCCTGGCACTGGCAATCGCCGCCCTGGCCTGCCTGCCCGCCCACGCGCAAGTGGCCGCGCCGGACAGCATGCCGGAAGTCGTCGTCTCCGCTTCCGGCTTCGAGCAGGATATCCGGCAGGCGCCCGCCTCGATCACCGTGCTGACGCGCCAGGAACTGTCGAAGGAACGCTTCGGCAACCTGACGCAGGCACTGGAAAGCGTGGAAGGCATCGACGTGGGCGCGGCGGCCGACAAGACGGGCGGCATGAACATCAGCATCCGCGGCATGCCCAGCGACTACACGCTGGTGCTGATCGACGGGCGCCGCCAGAACGCGGCCGGCAACGTCACGCCGAACGGCTTCGGCGGCACGCAGACGAGCTTCATGCCGCCGCTGGCCGCCATCGAGCGCATCGAGATCATCCGCGGTCCCATGTCCACCCTGTACGGCTCGGACGTCATGGGCGGCGTGATCAACATCATCACGCGCAAGGTGGGCAAGCAGTGGATGGGTTCCGTCTCGGCCGACTACACCTTGCAGGAAGAGGCGGACTTCGGCGACGTCAAGGCGGGCCGCTTCTACCTGAGCGGCCCCATCGCCACCGACCTGCTGGGCCTGTCCCTGCGCGGCAGCAAGCAGCGCCGCGATGCGGCCGACATCCGCGTGCCCAACGCGGCCGGCGCGCAGGTGCCCGCCAGCATGGGCGCCAATCCCGTGCGCGCGGACATCGAGAACTTTGGCGCGCGCATGGCCTTCACGCCGAACCGCTTCCACACCGTTATCCTCGACGCGGACGCGGGCCGCCAGACCTACGACAATTCGCGCGGCCAGCTGGGTACGCAGTCGGTGCAGGGCGGCTACGGCCCCGAGCAGAAATACAAGCGCGACCAGTGGACCCTGTCGCACACGGGCCGCTTCGGCTTCGGCACCCTGGACAGCAGCTACATGGTCAACAAGACGGAAACCCTGGGCCGTACGATCCCGCCGGGCACGCCGGGCGCCGTGGCCGGCAGCGCGCGCACCCTGGAAGTGGAAAGCCAGGTCTTCGACACCAAGTTGGTATTACCTTTGGGTAAGCACATGGCCACCGTCGGCGCGCAATGGTGGAAAGCGGAAATGACGGATGGCGTGGCGCCAAAGAAATTCGAATTCACGCAAAAAGCCCTGTTCCTGGAAGACGAATGGCAAGTGCTCGACAGCGTGGCCCTGACGGTGGGCGCCCGCTATGACGACCACAGCATCTTCGGCGGCCAGACCAGCCCCCGTGCCTATGCCGTGTGGAATGCCAATCCGGGCTGGACCGTCAAGGGCGGCGTCAGCAAGGGCTACAAGACGCCCCGCGTGGAACAATTGTCGCCAGGCATCAACGGCTTCGGCGGCCAGGGCACGATACCGCTCGTGGGCAGCCCGAACCTGAAGCCGGAAACGAGCACGACGACGGAAATCGGCGCGTATTTCGACAATCTGGCCGGCTGGACGGCCAGCGGCACCCTGTTCAACAACGCCTTCAAGGACAAGATCACCTCCGGCACGGGCCTGCTCAACTGCGACTACCGTCCGTCGCCGAACCGCCCCGGCTGCGTCAGCTTCGGCAACTGGCCCAATGTCGATGCGTTCGGCCAGTCCATCAACGTCGATGAGGCCGTCACCCGGGGCGTCGAGCTGAACACCCGCTTCCCGCTGGGCAAGACGCTGTCGGCCAGCGCCAACTACACCTACACGGAAAGCGAACAGAAGAGCGGCAGCAATGCGGGCCAGCCCCTGAGCGACACGCCCAAGCACGCCGTCAACGCGCGCCTGGCATGGGATATCTCGCCGCAATGGAATGGCTGGCTGCGCGGTGAATACCGCAGCGACCGCTTCCGCGATCCGGGCACCTCGGCCGCCACCCGCGCCGCCAAGGCCGCGCTGGGCGACTACAAGGGCTATGCCATGTTGCACGTGGGCAGCAGTTATCAGCTGAACAAGCGCGTCACCCTGAACGCGGCCGTGTACAACCTGCTCAACAAGGACTTCATCGACTACCAGCCGTACCGCGCAGGATCGGGCCCGGCATTGACCTACGCCAACCGCTACGTCAACAGCCTGGACGGGCGCCGTTTGTGGCTGTCGGCCACCGTCGACTTCTGATGCCGTGATGGCTACCTGAGCATCACCGCCGCGGGCTGCCTCAGGGCGGCCCGTTTTTGCATCAAGCCGCCTTGGGCTTGTCGATGCAATAGCCGATCGCATGCACGGTGCGTATCAATTCCCGCCCCAGCTTCTTGCGCAGGTGGTGGATGTGCACCTGCACGGCATTGCTTTCCACTTCGCCGCCCCAGCTGTACAGGTTTTTTTCCAGCTGCTCCCGGCTCAGCACCCGGCCGCCGTGTTCCAGCAGCAGCTGCAGGATGCGGAACTCCTTGACGGTCAGGGTCACGGGCCTTCCCCCTTGCGTCACCTGGCGGTCGGCGATGTCGAGCACCAGGTCGCCGTGCACGAGGTTTTCCCGCAGGCGGCCGGCGGCGCGGCGGCAGGCGCTGCGGATGCGCGCAGCCAGTTCGTCGAGGTCGAAGGGCTTCACGATGAAGTCGTCGGCGCCCGCGTCCAGCCCGGC
This sequence comes from Janthinobacterium sp., assembly GCF_009923995.1. Taxonomy (GTDB): domain Bacteria; phylum Pseudomonadota; class Gammaproteobacteria; order Burkholderiales; family Burkholderiaceae_D; genus Janthinobacterium. Next base: position 48,372 of record NZ_RFSK01000033.1, read on the forward strand.
GATGCGCTCGCCCACCTTGTCGCGCGCCGTGACGACCAGCACGGCGCCGCCGTAGCCGCTGTCGCGCAGGCTGCCCAGCGCCTGCATGCCGTCCTGGCCCGGCAAGCCCAGGTCGAGCAGGATGCAGGCATAGTCGTGCAGGCGCACGGCCGTGTGCGCGTGTTCGGCCGACATGACCCAGTCGACGGCATAGCCGCCCTGTTCCAGGCCGATCTGCGTGGCGCGGCCCAGCTGCGGGTCGTCTTCGGTGAGCAGGATGCGCATGGCGTGGGAGCCGGTCGGCCCGCTCAGTCCTTCTTCTTGATCAGCCCCGCCAGCGCGGCGAAGGGGTTGTGCGTGGCCGGTGCCACCTCGGCCGACAGCAGGCCGGCGCCGCGGTCCGCCTCCAGATAGCGCGAGTGCTCGTTGTCGTGGCAATACAGGCACAGCAGTTCCCAGTTGCTGCCGTCGGGCGGGTTGTTGTCGTGGTTATGGTCGCGGTGGTGCACCGTCAGCTGCTGCACGTTGGCGCGCGTGAATTCGCGCATGCAGCGGCCGCAGACCCACGGGTACATCTTCAGCGAGCGCTCGCGGTAGCCGCTCTCGCGCTGGTCGGCGGCGCGGCGCGCTTCGGCCACGATCTTGTCCAGTCTTGCCGCGTCGGGCTTTTTACTCTGCATGACAACTTTCGATATGGGAGGGAGAAGCGCCCATTTTAATGAGGATGGCGGCGGAATTGTACTTTTTCTGCCACGGCGCCCGCCCGTGTCGCCGGCCGCGCGCTTTTTTTCACGTGCGTGGCACCACGACTACTTGATTTAACGCAAAATAACGCCAGCGACAGACGACGAACGGGCGCTGGGGCAGCGAAAAATGGCGGCGCGCAGGTCAGCATATTTCGGCTATGATGCGCGCCACGCCGCCCTTCCCCTTTTCCATGACCCTAGCCTGCAAGCGCCCGTGATATCGATGACGAGACCCCTGCAACGCCTTGCCAGCCGCCTTTACCGCTTCAGCCTGGTGCCCCTGTTCGCGCTCCTGCTGTTGCTGGTGACGTGGGGCGCCGTCATCTACCAGGTGGGCCAGGAACAGGCCGGCGCCGTGCGCGACGCCGTGGCCGGCAGCCAGACCCTGGCGCGCACCCTGGCCGACCATACCGGCTACATCCTGCGCCAGACGGACCACGCCACGCAACTGTTCAAGCTCAAGTATGAGGAGTCGGGCGGCAGCCTGCGCCTGAACGAATTCACGCGCCGCCAGGGCCTGCTCGACAGCGTGCTGCCGTCGAAGCTGGAATTGCCCATCGCGCTGACCGACGCGCACGGCAACGTCATCGACAGCGCCAACGCCTATTTCCCGGACCAGCTGGCGCACCAGTCCTTCTTCCGCGCGCTGGCGGCCAATCCGGCCGACACGGCCCTGGTCGACACGCCCATGCTCGACGCCGACAGCAAGCACTGGACCATCCGCCTGGCGCGCCGCCTGAACGATGAGCATGGCCGCTTCGCCGGCGCCATCATCATCCTCGTCAATCCCACGTATTTCGTCGACGACTACGACCGCCTGAACCTCGATGAACATGGCGCGCTGATGCTGGTGGCGCGCGACAGCGGCCTGACGGTGGGGCGCATCGGCGAGCAGCTGATCATCAGCGACCGCATCGACTTCCGCATGCCCGGCCCGCCCGATCACGCGCCCGAGGAACTGGTGATCGAACCGCCCGTCGACGCGACCGCGCGCATCTACAGCTACCGCGAGCTGTCCCGCTATCCGCTGCTGGCCGTGGTGGGCGTCAGCCGGGCCGCCGCCCTGGCCCGCTTCGAGCACCGCCGCAAGATCTACCTGGGCGCGCTGATCGCCGCCAGCCTGCTGATCGCCGGCTTCACGGCCCTGCTGACGCGCCAGAGCGCCCGCCTGCGCCGCAGCATCCGCCAGGCCAAGGAAGCGCAGGCCCTGCTGCGCGCCGCCCACCAGGGCAGCCTCGACGCCGTGCTGCTGCTGAAAGCCTGGCGCCCGGCGCCGGGCAAGCCGGTGGAAGACTTCGTCTTTGCCGACATCAACGAACGGGCCGCCGACATGCTGGGCAAGCCCCGCTCTGAACTGCTGGGCCAGCGCGTGCTGCCGCTGGTGCCCCTGCTGCGCGGCGAGCGCTTCTTCAAGCGCTTCGTGCTGGTGATGGAAACGGGCCAGCCGCTGGAAGACGAATTCGAGCTGACGCTGGCGTCGGGCGGCACGCGCTGGCTGCGCCACCAGGTGGTGCCCATCGCCGACGGCGTGGCCGTCACCTCGCGCGACATCAGCGCGCGCAAGCACGACGAACTGGCGCTGCAGGACAACCGCAGCTTCCTGCAGTCGCTGATCGACCATTTGCCCGTGCTGGTGTACGTGAAGAGCGCGCGGCCGGAGAACTTCGGCCAGATGGAAGTGTGGAACAAGGCGGCCGAGGACATCACGGGCTACCAGGCCGGCGACATCATCGGCAAGACCGACTGCGAGGCCTTTCCGCCCGACTTCGGCCTGCACGACGCCGAGGACGACCGCGCCATCCTGGCCGAGCGGGGCGTCATCGACCATACGGAAAAGCCGCTGCGCCTGCCCGACGGCAGCCTGCGCTACCTGCACGCCGTCTCCGTGCCCGTGTTCGACGAGCGCCAGCAGATCGAGCATATCCTGTGCATCGCCGAAGACATTTCGCAGCGCCGCCAGCAGGAGCTGGAACTGCGCCAGAAACAGGCGGAGCTGGCGGCCGTCACCGACGCTTCGCCGCTGGGACTGGTGCGCCTGGACCGCCAGCGCCGCTGCACCTACGCCAACCGCACCTTCGAAGCCATCACGGGCCTGCCGCGCGCCGCCGCCCTGGGCGCCGGCTGGACCAGCGCGCTGCACCCGGACGATTATCCGCTGATGCACGTGGCGCTGGAGCAGCTCACGCGCAGCCATGCGCCCTTCCAGTCCACCCTGCGCTGCCTGCACCGCGACGGCAAGCTGGTCTGGGTCTCCGTGAAGATCGCCCCCATCCTCATCGACGACCAGATCGAAGGCTACGTGGGCAGCCTGGACGACATCACCACCCTGCGCGAATCGGAAGTGGCGCTGCTGGAAAGCGAGGCGCGCCTGCGCACCATCGCCGACACCCTGCCGGCCATGATCGCCTACATCGACGCCGACCAGGTCTACCGCTTCCTGAACATCGCCTACGAACGCGAATTCGGCCTGACGGGACGGCATGTGCTGGGCAAGAGCGTGCGCGACACCGTGGGCGAGGCCCGCTACCGCAGCGTCGCGCCCTACATCGGGCGCGTGCTGGCCGGCGAGACCCTGAGCTTCGAGGAAGAGGATGAAAAGGAAGGCATCGAGCGCTGCATGGAAGTGATCTACATCCCGCAGATCGGCGAGGACAATCTGCAGGTGGTGGGCTTTCACGTCATGCGCCAGGATATCACCGTGCAGAAGCGGGAAAAACAGCGCCTGCTGAAGCTGGCCCAGGTCGACGCCCTGACGGGCCTGTCGAACCGCGCCGGCTTCCAGCAAAAACTCAGCGACGCCATGCACGCGAGCCGCCAGCAGCAGCACCTGATGGCAGTCATGTACATGGATATCGACCGCTTCAAGCCCGTCAACGACACCCACGGCCACGGCACGGGCGATGCCCTGCTGCGCGCCTTCGCCCAGCGCCTGACGCAGACCATGCGCGCCACCGACATCATCGCCCGCCTGGGCGGCGACGAATTCACCATCATCATGGAGCAGATCAGCAAGCCGGACGACGCGGCCGTGCTGGCGGAAAAGATCGTCGCCGCCATGCAGCAGCCGTTCGAGCTGGAAGGCATCACCGTGCGCATTTCCGCCAGCATCGGCCTGGCCTTCTACCGCGACGAAGACATCTCCCCCGCCATGCTGCTGCAGCGGGCCGACGTGCTGCTGTACCAGGCCAAGCAGGATGGGCGCAATACCTATCGCGCCGGCGCGACTATCGATTGAAGTCTGGGTCTGACCCCGGTCATTCCTGCTATATTGGCGCCTGTCTTCCCTACACTTGCCCCACCATGCGCCTGCTGCACACTTCCGACTGGCATCTGGGCCAGACCCTGCACAATTACGAGCGGGGCTACGAACACCAGCGCTTCCTCGACTGGCTGCTCGACACCCTCGTGGCCGAGCGGGTCGACGTGCTGCTCGTCGCGGGCGACGTGTTCGACAACGCCAACCCGTCGGCCGCCTCGCAAAAGCAGCTGTACGTGTTCCTGCAGCAGGCGCGCGCGCGCCTGCCCGCGCTGCAGCTGGTCGTCGTCGCGGGCAACCACGATTCGGCCGGCCGGCTCGAAGCGCCCGGCCCCCTGCTGGCCGCGCACGGCACGCACGTCATCGGCCATGTGCTGCGCGACGAGGATGGCCAGATCGACCTGGAGCGCCTGCTGCTGCCGCTGACGGGCAGCGACGGCCAGGTCCAGGCCTGGTGCCTGGCCGTGCCCTTCCTGCGCCCCGGCGACGTGCCCAAGCTGCCGGCCGGCGACGCGCAGGACGCCTATCTGGGCGGCATCGCCCTGCTGTACCGCCAGCTGGCGGACCTGGCGCTGGCGCGCCGCCAGCCCGGCCAGGCCATCGTCGCCATGGGGCATTGCCACATGGTGGGCGGCGAAATGTCGAACGATTCCGAGCGGCGCATCGTCATCGGCGGCACGGAAATGCTGCCATCGGGGATTTTTGATGCCGCCATCGCGTATGCGGCGCTGGGCCATTTGCACAAGGCGCAGGCCGTGGGCGGGCAGGAACATATCCGCTATTGCGGCAGCCCCATTCCCCTGTCCTTCGCGGAAGTAAACTACCGCCACCAGGTGCTGTGCCTGGACATCGATGGCGAGCAGCTGCGCGAGGTGCGCGTCATCGAAGTGCCGCGCGCCGTGCCCCTCCTGCGCGTGCCCGCCGCGCCGGCGCCGCTGGCCGAAGTGCTGGAACGGCTGGCCGCTCTCGACGTGCCGGACGCTCCGGCCGAAGCGCAGCCCTTCCTGGAGGTGCGCGTGCGCCTCGACGCGCCCGAACCGGGCCTGCGCACGCGCATCGAGACGGCCCTCGACGGCAAACCCGTGCGCCTGGCGAAGATCGAGACGTCGAGCGCCGCACGCGCCAGCGCGCCGGACAGCATGACCCTCGACCAGCTGGGCCAGCTGCAGCCGGACGACATCTTCCGCCTGCTGTACCAGCAAAAATACGCCAAGGATGCGCCGCCCGAACTCCTCTCGGCCCTGGCCGAACTGCTGCTGCCCGGCGCCTGACCTTTTCGCACCTGAAGATCCATGAAAATCCTGAAAATCAGCGGTAAGAACCTGGCCTCGCTGGCCGGCGAATTTGAAGTCGACTTCCAGCAGGAGCCGCTGGCGTCCGCCGGCCTGTTCGCCATCAGCGGTCCCACGGGCGCGGGCAAGAGCACCCTGCTCGACGCGCTGTGCCTGGCCCTGTACGACGCCACGCCGCGCCTGCTCAAGGTACTGGGGCGCAACGCCCTGCCCGACGTGGGCAAGGAAACCGTCAACGCCCAGGATACGCGCACCCTGCTGCGCCGCGGCACGCCGGACGGCTACGCGCAAGTCGATTTCGTCGGCAACGACGGCGGCCACTACCGCGCGCGCTGGAGCGTGCGCCGCTCGCGCACCAGGGCCGAAGGCGCGCTGCAGGCCACGGCCATGAGCTTGCACCAGCTGCCCGCGCTGCAGCCCATCGGCGGCACCAAGACTGAAGTCAAGGAAGAAATCGAAAAGCGCATCGGCCTGTCCTTCGACCAGTTTACGCGCGCCGTGCTGCTGGCGCAGAACGAGTTCTCCACCTTCCTGAAAACGGAAGACAATGAACGGGGCGAGCTGCTCGAGACCCTCACGGGCAGCAGCATGTACACCGACATTTCCATGCGCGCCTTCGAGCGGGCCAAGAAGGAAAAACAGCTGCTCGAACGCCTGGGCGAAAAGCTGGCCGACCAGCGCCCCCTGTCGCCGGAAGAACGGGCCGAAACGCAGGCGCTGGGCGTGGCCGCCGAGGCTGTCCTGCAGACCCTCGACCTGCGCAAGGCCGTGCTGGAACAGCAGCAGCGCTGGCACCAGGAGACGCACAAGCTGCATGCGCAGGTGGCGGCGGCGCAAGAGGCGCTCGATGGCGCGCTTGCGCAGCGCGCGGCCGCCGAGGAGCGCCGCGCGGCGCTGGCGCAGTGGGAATTGCTGCAGCCGGCCCGTCCCCTGGCCGACGAGGTGACGCGCCTGGCGGACGACATCGCCGGCACCGGCACGGCGCTGGGCGCGGCGCGGCTCCAGGCGGCGCAAGCCGTCGCCGCCGAAGCGCAGCTGGCCGGCGGCGTGCAGCAGGCCACGGCCGCCCTGCAGGCACAGGAAGCGGCACTGCGCGACGCTGCGCCGCTCCTGGACCAGGCCAAGGCGCTCGACGCGGGCATCGCGGCGCACCTGCCCGCGCACCGCCAGGCGCAGGACGGCGCGCTGGCGGCCGACCGGGCCGACGAAACGGCGCGCGCCGCCTTGCAGGACGTGCAGCAGCGCCAGCAGGCCCTGCAGGCGGAACAGGCAACGGGCCGCCAGTGGCTGGACGCCCACCGGCATACGCAGCTGCTGGCCGAAAAATGGCAGTTGTGGGACCAGCTGTTCACCCAGGCCGGCCAGGCTGCCGCGCAGGCCGATGCGGCCGACGCCAGCCTGGCCCAGTCGGCGCAGCAGCTGCGCCAGGGCGGCGACGCCGCGCAGGCGGCGCACGAGGCGCTGGCCGGCGCCGCCGCCACGCTGGCGACGCGCGACGCGGAACGGCGCGATGCGCTGGCCGCCCTGCACGCCATCGATGGCCAGGACCTGCAAGACCAGCGCGGCCAGCTGGAGGCGCACGCGCGCCTGCTGGCGGGTGCGGAAAAAACCTGGAGCGAACTGTCGCGCCAGCAGCAAGCGCTGGCGCACTGGCAAGCTACGGCGGCGCAGCTGGCGCAAGCCACGCAGGCGGAAAACGCCGCGCTGGCGGCGGCAGCGGCGCAGACGGCCCTGCTTGACGCCAGCCTGGCGCAGGCGGAGAAATCGCTGAAGGGGGCGGAGGCGGCATGCGCGGCCAGCGTGGAACAGCTGCGCGCCACGTTGCAGGAAGACCAGCCCTGCCCTGTCTGCGGTGCGCTGGAACACCCGTACAGCCACGCCGACGACGCCTTGCAGGCGATGCTGGCCAGCCTGCAGGACCAGGTGCTGGCCTGCCGCGCCGGCTTGCGCGGCAATGTGGAACGGCTGGCAGCGCACAGGGCGGCGCTGGCCGCATACGCGCGCGAACAGGCGCAGACGGCGGCCGAACTGGCGGCCCTGCCGGCCGCCATTGCGCTCCTGGACGCCCAATGGCAGCCGCATGCGGACTCCCTGCAGCTGCCGCCCCCGGCGCAGCGCGCGGACTGGTTCACGCAGCAGCTGGCGGCGAATGCGGCCGGCCTGCAGGCGCTGGCACAGCAGGAAACGGCCCTGCGCCAGGCCGGCGCGCGGCGCGACCAGGCGCAGGCGGCGCACGAACTGGCATCGAACGACCATGCCCGCTGGACGGCCAGCGTCGCCGAGGCGCAGACGCGGCTGGCGCAGCTGCAGGCGCAGCAGGCAGCCCACGCCGAGAAGGGCGAGACGGCGCGCGGCGCGCTCGATGCCCTGCTGGCGCAGCTCGATGGCGCGTTTGCCGACGCGGATGGCGCCGAAGACTGGAAGGACGGCTGGCGCGCCGGCCCGGCAGCTTTCCGCGCCGCGCGCGAAACGGAAAGCCGGCACTGGCTGAAGCAGCAGGCGGATCAGGACAAGCGCCACCACGCGCTGGCAACGCTGGCGGCGCAGCTGGATGGCGCCACGCTGGCCGCCGGCAAGGCACGGCAACTGGCGCAGGAAGCCCATGCGGCATACGCCGCCCTCGACAAGCACTTGACAACGCTGCAGGCCGAACGCAACGCGCTATGGCAAGGCCAGGCCGTGGCCGACATCGAGCGCGCGCTGGCAAGCGCTGTCGCCGCAGCCAGGGTGCAACTGGCGCAGCAGCAAACGGCGGCGCAAACGGCCAGCCAGCAGCGCACGCGCCTCGATGAGGCATGCGCCCAGCTGTCGCAGCGCCTGACCGCCCTGCGCGCGCAGGAAGAGCGCGCCGCAGCGGCCCTGCAGGACTGGCTGCAGCAGTTCCAGCAGGTTCACGCCGGCCACGCGCCCGCCACGCTCGACGCGCTGCGCGCGCGCCTGGCCGTCTCCATGGACGCCATGCGCGCCGAGCGCGCTGCCCTGCAGCTGATCGCGGACGGCCATACGGCGGCCGTCTCCGTGCTGGCCGAACGCCGGCAGCAGCACGCGGCGCACCTGGCGCAGCCGCCGGCCGGCCTGGAAACGGACGTGGACGCGCTGCACGCGGCGCTCGACGCGCTGGCACAGGAACGCCAGGCGGCGAACGAGGAAGCGACGCGCCTGCGCCTGGCCATCGCGCAGGATGACGCCAGGCGCCACGGCGCGCAGGCCATGCTGGCGCAGATCGAGGCGCAGGCCGTCGTCGAGCGGCGCTGGGCCAGCCTGAATGAACTGATCGGTTCGGCCGACGGCAAGAAATTCCGCAACTACGCGCAGCAATTCACCCTGGAAGTGCTGCTCGGCTATGCGAATGCCCATCTGAGCCACCTGGCGCGCCGCTACCAGCTCGAACGCATCGGCAATCCGAACAATCCGTCGCTGGGCCTGATGGTGCGCGACCAGGACATGGGCGGCGAGCTGCGCTCCGTGCACTCGCTGTCGGGCGGCGAATCGTTCCTCGTCTCGCTGGCCCTGGCGCTGGGCCTGGCCTCGCTGTCGTCGAACCGGGTGCGCGTCGAGTCGCTGTTCATCGACGAGGGCTTCGGCAGCCTGGATACGGAAACCCTGCGCGTGGCCATGGATGCCCTCGACGGCTTGCAGGCCATGGGCCGCAAGGTGGGCGTGATCTCGCACGTGCAGGAAATGACGGAGCGCATCGCCACCCGTATCCTCGTGCAGCCCGGTTCCGGCGGCAAGAGCGTGGTGACGGTGCGTTAGGGGAAGCCAGCGGGCGCGCCAGCATCAGCGCGGCAGGGGTTCCCGGCAAAGCCTGAGCATGTCCCAGCCCAGTTCGCGCCGGATCTGCTCGGGGTCGGGCGGGGGCCGGCGCTGTTCCAGCTCCGCTTTCAACCATTTCCTGACCAATTCCTTGCCAGGTTGTACAGGCTGCTGCTTGTCACACTTGTCCATGGTGCTACCTCTTCAATGGATGCCAGACGGCCTCCCATATACGTTCAACGTCACGGCACGGATTCAGTTGACTTGCGCGTGGCGCAGATGCAACAACGTGTAACGGTGGACGGAGTGCGTTAAAATCCCGGCCTTCGCGTAAATACCCTCCACGCCCCGCAACAGTTCAAGGAAACCCATGAAAGCCGCCCGCAGCCTCACCTTCAAGTGCGTAAAATGTCACAAATCCATGCAGGTCTACCTGCAGAAAGTCTCCGCCTGCTCGCATATCCAGCCCTACCAGGGCATTTGCGCATGCGGCGAACTCAAGCGCCACGCCACGGGCCAGGCCGATGCCGTCAAGTCCTACCTGGAATCGGCGGACGGTAGCTGGTCGCACCACCACTGATGGTTAAAGAATGGGCGTCAGCTGCCGTTAATGATGGTACTTCGCTCATTTTGAATCGACCATGTCCCAGCTTCCCGCCCTCACCTCCGGCTCGCGCCAGCCTGCCGCCAACACCCTGGCAGGGCAAACGCCGCCCAAAACGGGGACGGGCACGCCTGGCCTGGCAGCGTCGCCCCTGATGCAGCGCACGGCGCAAGACGTGGTGGCCTTGTCCAAAAACGGCCTGGACCTGTCGGCCCAGGGGCTGTCCCGGCGTACGGATGCGCTGGGCAACGCCACCGTCGACGTGGCGCAGGATTTTCTCTCCACCATGACGCGCCAGCTGTTCGGCGACGGCGCCAAGGTTGCCTTCGATTCCGTCGACCTGCAGGCCGGTTCCAGCTTCAGCAGTGGCAGCGCCAGCGTCACGGGCGCGGGCGGCAGCAGCCGCGCGGCCGCCTTCAGCCTCGATGAAAACGCCCATTTCATCGGCAAGGGCAAGATCACCACGGCCGATGGCCAGACCTTCGACTTCGAAGTGGAAGTGCAATATCAATCGAGCATCAGCGCGGGGGCATTTGCGCAAGCGCAAGGCGAAACGCCGCAAGCGGCGTCCGGAGATGGCGACACCGTGCCCGCCAAACAACTGCCTGACGCCCACTTCGGCGGCAACCTGAATGACCTGTTCAAGCTGCTGGGCCAGCAATTGCAAAGCAGCATATTCGACAGCCAGTCCGCTAGCGCCAGCGGCAATGCAGGCGACCAGGCGGGCAGCCTGAGCTTGCGCCTGCTCAAGCTGGTGCAGCCGGACACCGCCTCGGACGCCGGCAAAAAGACAGCGGATGCGGCGCCCGAGGCGCAGGCGCGCGCCCGCGCAGTGGCCGCCGCCTACGGCACGGACAGCTCAAGCAGCACTGGCGGCACGGGCAGCGACGTATAATAGAAGACGGCCTGCGCAGGCGACCATGCCGCGCGCCCACCTTCTATCGATTGAAATCCATGTCCGACACTTCTTCACCTACCGTCCATCCGCAGATCCACTGGAGCGAAAACGGCGCCGAGCACTCGGCCCGCTGGCGCTCGGAAAGCGGCATGCCGCCGCCCAGGCGCGTCGTCATCGCCGACGACCGCACGACGGCCGACCAGGCCTACCGCCTGGCCTGCGAAGGCACGGCCATGCTGTGGCGCGGCGACTTCCAGAACGCGCGCCAGCTGCTGCAGGCGCTGGCGCGGCGCGCCGACCACAAGAACGACAAGCCGAGTAAAAAGGCCAAGGCCGCCAAGCTGGCGAAACCCGAACCCACCGCCACGGAAGCGTTCCATTTGCACCGCCAGGCCCAGTCGCAGCGCGCCCGCACCCTGGCCATGCTGCTGCTGCCGTTCGATGCCGACTACACGGTCCCGCTGCGCCGCGCGCCGGACGTGAAACTGGCCTGCAATGAAGCGTATGGCCGTGGCGAAGAACCGTTCATCGCCTCCTTGCGCGAGCTGCTGGGCCTGATCGGCGCGCACGAATGGCGCCGCACGGGCGTGGAGCTGCCGGCCCTGGGCCAGCGCATCCACCCGCACTACGGCGTGTTCGCCCCCGTGCGCGGCGAATACGTGGGCCTCGTGGCCGACGCTCCCCTGCCTGCGCGCGCCAGGCTGGCCTTCGACATCGGCACGGGCACGGGCGTGCTGGCCGCCGTGCTGGCACAGCGCGGCATCGAACGCATCGTCGCCACCGACCAGGACCCGCGCGCCCTGTCCTGCGCGCGCGAAAACCTGGCCCGCCTGGACCTGGCCGACAAGGTCGAGGTGGTGCAGGCCGATCTGTTCCCCGCCGGGCGCGCCCCGCTGGTCGTGTGCAATCCGCCATGGCTGCCGGCCCGCCCCAGTTCGCCCATCGAATATGCCGTCTACGATCCGGACAGCCGCATGCTGCGCGGCTTCCTCGCCGGCCTGGCCGGCCACCTGGAACCAGGCGGCGAAGGCTGGCTGATTTTATCGGACCTGGCCGAACACCTGGGCCTGCGCCCGCGCGCGCAATTGCTGGAGTGGATCGCGCAAGCGGGCTTGAAGGTCGTCGACCGCCTGGACGTGAAACCCACGCATCCGCGCGCACAGGACGCCACGGACAGCCTGCACGCGGCCCGCTCGCAGGAAGTGACATCCTTGTGGCGCCTGACCGCCGCCTGACACGGGAGGCGCACCGGGACCGGAAACGGGACTGAAAACGGGACTGGAAACCCAGCCATTGCGCATTGCAGCAAACCCCGCTATAATTCGCCTGCGGGGTGGAGCAGTCTGGCAGCTCGTCGGGCTCATAACCCGAAGGTCACAGGTTCAAATCCTGTCCCCGCAACCAATACCGGAAAGCCGCTGATTCTTGAAAGAGAGTCGGCGGCTTTTTTCATTCTGGCCCAAGCCAGGCGGCCATGTTAAATTGCTCCTTTTAATTCACGAGAGCGACACCTTGAACGCACTTCGCGCCGGCTGCCTGCTGCTCGCCCTGCTCCTTTCCGCCACGGCTCTGGCCCAGTCCCAAGCCCGGCGCGATGCCGAGTATCTGCAGGAGTTCATCGTCCCTCTCGCCAAACTGCAACTTGAAAGGCGCGGCCAGTTCCTCCCCATCGGCGCGGCCCTGAAGCAGAACGACGACTTTGTCCTCATGCCCGTCAGCCCATCCGCGCCCGGACTACTGCCTGCCGACATCATCAAGCGGATACAGGAGAGCCTGGAACAAGGCGCCGCCGAGGGCCAATTCAAGGCAACCGCCCTCGTGTATGACGCCACCGTCCCCCTGCCCGCATCCGGCAGCCAGTCCGATGCCATCGCCGTGGCGCTCGACCACCGCGATGGCTATTCGGTGATCACCTTCCTGCCCTACGAACTGCGCGGCAAGGAAGTCCGGCTGGGCACGCCGTTTACGCGCCAGGGAACGGCCGCCGTTTTCCTGCAAAAATGAGCGATGCGACAGGCTGGGCAAAGATCATTCCCGCAGCGCAGCAAACTGGTATATAATTCGCCTGCGGGGTGGAGCAGTCTGGCAGCTCGTCGGGCTCATAACCCGAAGGTCACAGGTTCAAATCCTGTCCCCGCAACCAATACTGAAAAACCGCTGTCTCCTGCAAGGGAGGCAGCGGTTTTTTGCATTCCAGGCCGGGACCGCGCCCTACGCTGCGGCCGTCGCCCTGATCTGCCTGGCCGCCGCGTGCAGGCTGGCCGCCACTCGCTCGAGCTTGTCGGCGCCCGTCGTCTCGGCCAGGGCGGCCAGCGCGCTGATGTGAAAGGTGGCGACCATGGCTGGCGACACGTCCAGTTCCAGCGCGGCCTGGCTCAATTCCGTCGACGCTGCCAGATAGGCATCGCTGCCCGCCTCGAACGCCTGTTTCGTTTCCAGCAACTCCTGACCGCCCTCCGCCTTCGCCAGGCAGTCATCGACCTTTTGCTGGAAGGCGGGCAGGCTGTCGCGCACGGGTCCCGGTTCCGGCAGCGGCTCGGACGGCGGTTCGGCTGGTGCAGGCGCCGCTTCGGCCGGCTTGGCCGCCGGTACCACGTCGCGCAAGGTGAGCCAGCGCTCGACGGCGAGGAAATCGGCAAACGGCTCGACCACTTTCGGATTCATCAGCCACACTTCGCCCGTGCGCCAGTCGATCCTGGCGCCACGCTCATTTCTCGCCAGCAAAATATCCTTGCCGCCATTCGCATTCGACACGCGGCCGATGTCGAGCCAGTTCATCATTTCCGCCTGGCGCGACATCGCGTTGACACGATGAAAATAAGCCAACCATAAGAATCTGGCGACCAGGAGAACCAGGGCACCACCAACCATCCACATCATGTTTCGCTCCGCGCTGCATCGACAGCCCGCATTTTCTCACATGCAAGCTTGCGCTCAGGAAACTTTTACATCTGCCGTGCGGCAGCGCAAAGCCACTGCCGCGCGGCACGGATGCGCAGTCGCATTTCAGCAACGCCGCGTCTTCCCCGATTGCCTGCCGCGCGCCGCTGCGCTATTATGAGAACAATTCTCATTTAGATTAAGCAGTGCGCATGCTGTCCGCTCCCTCTCCGCCATCCGACTTTCAAGCGCTGTATGCCGAGCACCATGGCTGGCTGCTGCGCTGGCTGAAGCGGCGCCTGCACGACGCGGGGCTGGCCGGCGACCTGGCGCAGGATACCTTCATCAAGGTCCTCGTCGCGCGCAGCAGCGCGGCCATCATCCAGCCGCGCCCCTTCCTGGCCACCATCGCCAGCCGCCTGCTGGCCAACCACTGCCGCCGCGAGGAACTCGAACGCGCCTATCTGGACGCCCTGCTGCACGCGCCGCAGGCGTGCGTGCCCTCGCCGGAAACCCTGAGCATCGTGCTCGAGGCGCTGCAGCTGGTCGACCGCGCATTGAACCGGCTGCCAGGCAAGGCCAAGGCGGCCTTCCTGCTGGCCCACCTCGATGGCATGAGCTATGCCGAGATCGCCGCCGAACTGGACACCACCACGCACTCCGTCAAAAAATACCTGAGCAAGGCCAATCTGCTGTGCTTTTTTGCCGTGCCCGATTTTGCCACGGCCTGAGATGCGCGGCGCGACAGTCTATGCCCACGGCCAGCCCATCGACCTGGCCATCGCCATGCAGGCGGCCGAATGGCTGACCACGCTGATGAGCGGAGAGGCCACGCCGGCGGAAAAAGCGGCCTGGCGGCACTGGCGCCAGGCGCACCCGGATCACGAACGGGCCTGGAGCCATATCGAGCATGTCAGCGGCGGCTTGCGGGAACTCGATGCCCAGGCCAGCCGCAAGGCCCTGCTGCAAGGCCCCATGGCCCGCCCTGCCTCGCGCCGCAAAAGCCTGCAGCTGCTGGCGTGCCTCGCCAGCATCGGCGTCACGGGCTGGTTCGGCGCGCGCCCGGACCACGCGCCCGGCTTCGTCCGCGCCGCGCTGGCCGACCTGTCCACCGGCGTGGGCGAGCGGCGCGAACTGCCCCTGCCCGATGGCAGCCGCCTGCACCTCAACAGCGCCAGCGCCGTCAACGTCCGCTACACGGGCACGCAGCGCCTGCTGCAACTGGTGCAGGGGGAAATCTTCGTCGCCACCGCCCGCGAAACGGGCGCAGGCTACCGTCCCTTCCTCGTCGAGACGGCGCATGGCCACGCGCAGGCACTGGGCACGCGCTACTCGGTGCGCCAGGCGGACAGCAGCACGACGGTCGCCGTGGAGGAAGGCGCCGTCAGGCTCACGCCGCGCCAGGGCGACGGCACGCTGCTCGTCCACGCGGGCCAGGGCGGCGGCATGACGGCGCAGGCCATCCTGCCCGCGCACGCCGTCACCTCCGACATCTGGGCCTGGCGCCAGGGCCTGCTGCTGGCCGACGCCATGCCGCTGCGCGACTTCCTGCATGAATTGAGCCGGCATCGCCACGGCCTGCTCGGCTGCGACGACGCCGTCGCCGGGCTGCGCATCTCCGGCGTCTTCCCGCTGGCCGACCTCGATGCGGTCCTGCTGTCGCTGCCCGATTCCCTGCCCGTCGACGTGCGCCTGCGCACGCGCTACTGGGTGCAGGTGGAAGCGCGCCAGCAGCGCTGAAAAAATATTGGGCGTGCGCCGCAAAAAAACTTACCCGTTTCCGTTTCTCGCGTGACCTGTGTAGGCAACGTACTTTTTGACGACTCCAACACAAGGTAACCATGTCTCCAGTTATGTCTTCCAGATCCCGGCCACGCCCGCCGCGCACGCGCATGGCGCGTGCCATCCAGCTCGTCTTCGTCGGTTCCGCCCTGCTGCTGACCATGCCCGCGCCCGCGCTGGCGCAGGAAAGCGCGGCAGCGGCCAGCCTCGACTTCCAGGTGCCCGCGGGCGTCCTGGCCACTGCGCTGCGCCAGGTCGCCAGCCAGTCGCGGGTCATCCTCAGCTTCACGCCGGAGCAGACGCGCGGCAAGACGTCCTCCGGCCTGGCGGGCCGCCACGACGTGCTGGCCGCCCTGAACGGCGTATTGCGCGGCACGGGCCTGAAGGCCGAGCGCAGCGCCAATGGCAGCTACGTGCTGCGCCCGGCCGATGCGACGGCGGGCGGCGAGGCACTGTCGATGATGCCGGAAGTGTCGGTCAAGGCGCAGCAGGATGCCACCGAAGGCTCGGGCGCGTACGTCTCGCCCCTGCCGATCGCCACGGCCACGCCGCTGGGCCTGTCCATCAGGGAAACGCCGCAATCGGTCAGCGTCATCACGCAGCAGCGCATGCAGGACCAGGGCTTGAACACCATCGCGCAAGTGATGGCGCAGACACCGGGCATCACCCTGTTCTCGCTGGGCAGCGAACGCTCCGGCTTTACCTCGCGCGGCTATGCGATCACCAACTACCAGCTCGATGGCGTCAACACGCACTCGGAAAACCTGGGCCTCAATGCGATTCCGTCGCAAAGCCTGGCCGACATGGCGCTGTACGACCGCATCGAAGTGCTGCGCGGCGCCTCCGGCCTGATGACGGGCGCCGGCGACGCCTCGGGCGCCATCAACATGGTGCGCAAGAAGCCGACGGCGCAGTTCCAGGCCTCGGTCGAGGGCGAACTGGCTTCCCGCGACGAGCGGCGCGGCGTGGCGGACATTTCCGGCCCGCTGAACGAGGCTGGCAGCTTGCGCGGCCGCCTGGTCACGCTGTACGAGGAAGCCGACAGCATCATCGACGACTATAGCCGCGACAAGAAGGTGGTGTATGGCGTGATCGAAGCGGACCTGTCGGCCGCAACGAAACTGACGGCCGGCGTGACACACCAGCGCAACCGCTCGAAGGGGTCGCTGTCCTACCTGGGCTTCCCCCTGTTCTACAGCAATGGCGAGATGACGGACCTGCCCCGTTCCTTCAGCCCGGCCGCCAAATCGAACCGCTTCGGCAGCAATTCGACCGACGTCTTCGCCACCCTGGAACACGCGCTGGCGAACGACTGGAAGCTGAAAATCTCGGCCAACCGCGTGCAGTCGTCGCAGGAAGAGCGCGCCGTCTACATGAGCGTGAGCAGCGCCTTTCCCGACCAGGCCACGGGCGATGGCCTGATGCTGAACGGCGACTACCGCGATTACCGGCTCAAGGTCAACAGCGTGGACGTCAATGTGCGCGGTCCGTTCAGCGCCTTCGGCCGCCAGCACGAGCTGGTGCTGGGCATGGACTACAACGACTTCCAGAGCACGACCGACGGCCGCTTCGACAAGGACATCCAGCAGACCCCCGTCAACCTGTACAGCTGGAACCGCATCGCAGCACCCGTGTTTGGCGATACCTTCGTCACCTACGACAGCACGCGCCGCCAGGCCAGCGCCTATGCCGCCACGCGCCTGAACCTGTCCGAGCGCCTGAAACTGATCGCCGGCGCCAAGGTGCTGCGCTACAGCGAGAATTACATCTCGGATGCGCCTGCCGTATCATTTTATGGCGAGTCCCCGGCGTCGGAAAGCCGCGTCTTCACGCCGTACGGCGGCCTGGTGTTCGACATCGACGCCACGCACAGCCTCTACGCCAGCTATTCATCCATCTACCAGCCGCAGGCCGCGCAAGACCGCCATGGCAAGCTGCTGGCGCCGCGCTCGGGCAAGACCTACGAAGCGGGCATCAAGAGCGGCTGGTTCGATGGCCGCCTGAACACCTCGGCCGCGCTGTACCAGATCCGCCAGAGCAACCTGGCCGAATCGGACCCGGGCTATACCGTGCCAGGCACCAACAATCCCGCCAACCGCACCATCAAGGGCGCCAAGACCCAGGGCGTGGACCTGGAAGCGACGGGCGCCCTCGCGCCAGGCTGGAATGTGTCGGCGTCGTGGTCGTACAGCCAGACGGAAAACAATACGGGCAAGGCGATCCAGACCACCTTCCCGCGCCACCTGGTGAAACTGTGGACCACTTACCGCCTGCCCGGCGAGCTGCAGCGCCTGACCGTGGGCGGCGGCGTGAACTGGCAAAGCCGCGTGTATTCGGACATCGATGCGTGGCAGATCGAGCGCACCCTGCACTGGGAACAGAAGGCGTACTCCGTGGCCAGCCTGATGGCGCGCTACGACGTCAGCGACAAGCTGTCGGCCAGCGTCAACGTGGCCAACCTGTTCGACAAGAAGTACACGGCGTCGGTGTCGGACTGGTGGTACTCGGGCATGTATGGCCCGGCGCGCAAGGTGGCCTTGAGCGTGCGCTACCAGTTCTGATGTCCTGAATCGGCTGGGGAGGCGCGGGGCGAATATTTCACTTTATCCAGGGGCCGGTGATACAATTTTCCGCTTCACGGGCAGCGATACCGGCCCGTGCCACAGAGACACCCAAGGAGAATGTGTGAAGGACCTCGCCCCCGCCCTGCCAGCCGATCCGGCCGACCAACCCGCCAATCCCTCGCGCCGGCGCATTTTCCAGGCTGCTTCCGCAGTCGGCCTGGCCGCCAGCCTGCCCGCGCTGGCCGATGCCGCGCCAGCCAGGAAGACCATCGCCAAGGGCTCGCTCGACGCGAAACTCAAGGCGCACGTCAAGAACGTGGTGGTGATCTACCTGGAAAACCGCAGCTTCAACAACCTGTTCGCCAACTTCCCCGGCACCAGCGCGCCCCTGTCCGCCGTCACGCCGGAACAGGCGCAGCAGCTGGACCGCGACGGCAAGCCGCTGGCCACCCTGCCGAAGATCTGGGGCGGCCTGGTGCCGAACCAGCAGAACATCGGCGGCATCGATTACCTGATCAAGGAAGACCAGATCACGGGCCTGGCCAACGCGCCCTACAAATTGAGCGACGCGGCCGGCAAGCCCCTGCCCGAGAGCATCATCACGCGCGACCTGGTGCACCGCTTCTA